>JBGTJE010000097.1:0-198648 GCA_041745295.1 Pirellulaceae bacterium
GTAGAACTCGCAACACGGTGAAAAGACCTTCGACACCCATCGACCAACCGGGACGCATGCCCAGCGCTTCGCGACGGCCCTCGACTCTGGCCATGCCTTCCATCCCGTTATGACTGGCTTCGTCGGCTCCGGACTCTTGAATGGGCAAATCGCCCTCGGCGATGAACTCGTCGCCACCGTTCACGCTGCAGAACCGGCTCTTTGGGCGCTGACCGACGGAATCGTGGCGATACGGCCTACGCCAGACCGGTGAACAATCAAGGAAGTCGTAGGGCACTTGATTGACTCAGCGGCCAATAATCATCAACGCTTCGTTCGCGCCCAGTTCACCGCGCGATTGGTCTTTCCCAAGTACGAGCAAAACGAATGGGTAAACAGCCAGAACTACCGCGACGCCGACTGGCGAGAACTCGTGGACCTCTGGTCCGTTTACAATCGGCACCTCGCACACGTTATCAGGAACATTCCAACGAGCGCTTTAGCAGTGGAATGCAAAATTGGAGATTACGACCCTATCACGCTTCAATTTCTCATGGAAGACTACGTGGTTCACTTGAAACACCACCTGAAACAAATCGCTTTGCGACTCAATTTGAATCCTAACAACTTCGGCTGCTAACAAGTCGGTCAACCGAGCGGCGATGACTTAAGCGGACCCGCTCGCCCGCCGGTGGAGCATTGCGGGCGTTGAGAAGGTAGCTGTGTGACCCTGAAGGACTGTAAAAATTCGATAGATTGGCTGGTCGATTGAATAGAACAGACATCGAATTGAATTTACCCAGATCGATGGCGAGAATGTTCATGTTGATCTCCGTTGGTTTGGGGTTGGAACTTTTCGCACCGTTTACCCGCTGACGAACGCCTGGTCAGCAGTCTATGCCAAACGACCCCAATCCCAAGCCATCGACTTACATGGATTCTTTCGGCGAAGCCGAGGGCACGTCACGAGGCGAACGGAAACACCCACGATGAGCGATGTGAGTCCCAGAGCGAACCCGGACGCTAAAGCCGCTGAAGCGGAGGCGATCGCGCAGGAGCGCCGCGAGCTGCTAAACCGACTGCAACGCTGGCTCGAAGCGCCCATGGTGGTCCTCGCGTTCGTCTGGCTGGCGCTCGTGGTCGTGGAGCTGGGGTGGGGCGAGAGCCCGCTGTTCGAGGCCATCGGCACGGCCATCTGGGTCGTCTTCATCCTTGACTTCGCACTGGAATACGTCCTGGCCCCAAACAAGGTGGATTACCTCAAGCGCAATTGGCTGACCGCCGTTTCGCTGCTCATACCCGCGCTCCGCATTTTTCGCATCGTCCGGGTACTTCGGTTGCTCCGGCTGGCCCGCGTGGGGCGGGGCTTGCGGTTGCTCCGAGTCGTCACCTCGCTCAATCGCGGCATGAGGGCGCTGGGCGCGAGTCTGGGCCGCCGGGGCTTCGGCTACGTACTCGCCCTTTCGGTACTGGTCACGTTCGCCGGTGCCGCCGGGATGTACGCCTTCGAGAAGGACAGCCCGGGCGGGTTGAACAGCTACGGCGAGGCGCTGTGGTGGACCGCGATGGTCATGACGACGATGGGCTCGCAGTACTGGCCGCAGACGGTCGAAGGGCGTGTGCTGTGTGTCGTCCTGGCATTATATGCGTTCGCAATCTTCGGCTTTGTGACGGCGGCGCTCGCGACCTACTTCGTCGGCCGCGATGCGGAGGACGCCGAGGCCGAGCTGGCGGGAGCGAGCCAACTGTCTGCCCTCCGTGAGGAGGTGACCGGCCTGCGAGACGAGATTCGTGCCCTGTCCCGGTGGCTCCAGGATCGTGAGCCGTGATCCCGTAGGGCAACAGCACGCTCGAACAGCCACAACCCCTTCCTGATGGCGGACGGGATCATGAAGAACTCCGACGGCCTGGACCTCCACCAGTTGCGTGCCGAGGCGTGGCGGAACATTGAACCTCTCTACTTGGCACGCCTGGCCAAACTGGTTGAGAACTACCAGATCGCCCGCTCCCGGCAATTAGGACCGGACGACTTGGCGCAGGTTGTCCAAGCCGTAACGGCTGGTCGGGTCGGAACCTTGCTGGTCGAGGACGACCGCCAGATCGCAGGGAAAATTGAACGCACGACGGGTCGGATACAATCGGGCGAACTTTCCGATCCAGAAGTCGACGATGTGCTTGATGATTTGGCCGATCTAGTGTTGCGAATAAGGGGGGATGTCGTCATCGTTCTGGCTCAACGGATGCCATCCGACACGGGTGCGGCTGCGATCTATCGGTTCTGAAGCTCAAAGATCGCTGATTGTGCCGGATAGAAAAGGTGATTTGCGCAGTCTCAACACTGTGCCAATTCCGCTACGGCGTCGGTTAATGCAGATGGCTCAACCGGCTTGGCCAGATGCAACCGATAGCCGGCCTCAAAGGCCCGCTTTTGATCGTCCGGGCTCGATAGAGCGGTCAAGGCCATTGCGGGAACGCAACCCATCGCTGAAGGTTTCCGGCTACGCACCTGCCGAAGCAACTCGTAGCCGTCTCGCTCCGGCATTGCGATGTCACTGACGATTACATTGGGTTCAAACTCATCCATCGCTTGTATGGCGCGGTCAACGCTAGTAACCGCCAGCACCTCAGAGTGCTGCTCGCGTAGAATCCGAGCAATCATCTCGCAAGTAGTGAGATCATCGTCCACTACCAGTACGCGAATTCCCTGCAACTTCTTGGTAGGCAGTTTCGGCTCGTCTGGCAATCGCAATGCTGCAGAATTCTCAAGCTCAGGAAGGGTAAGGATGATGCGCGTCCCGTGGCCAATTCCGGCGCTAGCAGCCTGAATCTTGCCACCGTGTAACTCAACCAATTGCTTGACGATTGATAGACCTAATCCGAGCCCGCCATTTCGGCTATTGACAGATCCTACCCCCTGACGAAAGCGTTCAAAAATGTGTGGCAGAAATTCCGCAGCAATCCCTTCACCTTCGTCGGCCACTTCTATTATTACGCTATGACCTGCCCGGCGCAGCGCCACGCTGACGGTGCTCTTCGGCGGACTAAACTTGATTGCGTTCGAGAGCAAGTTCCATACGATTTGCTGCAAGCGGTCCGGATCTGCCCATAGTGCTGCCCCATCGGCCTGATAATAGCGAACTATCGAGATTTGGTTTGCTTGAGCGGCGGTTGCAACCGTCTCGATCGCGGCGTCCATAATCTGCCTGGCGTCGATGGCTCGGGGCGCAATGCGCAATTTCCCAGCCACGATTCGGCTCATATCGAGCAGATCCTCGATCAGCCGCGATTGGACTCGCGCATTCCGCTCAATGATGTCGAGTCCTTGGAAGCGGTCTTTCTCTTCGAGATCGTTCCGCATGAGGAGTTGCGCCCAGCCAAGAATTGCCTGGAGAGGCGTTCGAAGTTCATGCGAGGCCGAGGCCAGAAACTGGTCTTTCAAGCGATTTGCATCCTCCGCATCAATCCGGGCCATTTGTTCGCGAACAACAGCACCTTGTTCCACCTTAGTAGCATTTTCCGCAGTCTCCTGGGCGCGGCGCATCGCTTCGCACAATCGGACCACAAGTACGCTGACCATCAGGAATAGAAATAGTCCCACCAAATCCGTCGACTCCTGAATCAGTGGATGACCGAAGGGTTCCAGCCAAAAAGAGGCGACGAAAGCAGCCAGGACGGTGGCAATCGCGCCACCCATCATTCGGCCATACATCGTCGAAACCACTATTGCCGGATAGAACGGCGTGTAGGGAATGGCTTCGTTGAACACGGCGTGACAAAAGGCGCGCACAAGAGCTGCGATCATGACCGCCATCAGAGCGACGGCTGTGATTTCACCCATTCGTTGGATGCGCCGTGACATAAACACCATCCTTGATTCGCAATTTTCCGGAACGAACAGCCGCAATCCACATAGGGGCACGCGTGATTATAACTCGTTGCGACGGAGGAAACACAACAGCAATCCCATGCCGAGAAGTGCACTTAGGACCGAGCCTAGCAACGTGCCGATCTTCCCGGCCGAGAGCAACTCCGCTTCCAGCGCCAGCCCGGCGATGAACAGCGACATGGTGAAACCGATACCGGCGAGACAGCTAGCACCGAAGAGGACTTTCCAGTTTACCCCGTCAGGCAGTTTCGCCAGGCCGAGTGTCACGGCCGCCCAGCTAAACGCCACGATACCCAGGGGCTTGCCGAAGACCAGGCCGGCCGCGACGGCCAGAGCGACCGGTTCCGCCACGGCAGTCAACTCCACCCGCACACCGGCATTCGCCAGGGCAAACAAGGGCATGATCCCGAACGCCACCCATGGGTGAAGCGCCGTTTCCAAACGGTCCAGCGGGGAGATCGTCTCCTGGGCGGTGACGGTCAAGAGCTGGACTGCCTCCTCATGGTGCTCCAACGCGTCCGCGTCGCGATCTTGGCCTAGCGTCTGCGCCACGCCCTCTGCCACCTTCGCCAAACTACGCCGTGCGAACCACGGGCTCGCGGGAGTGAGTAAGCCTAGAACCACTCCTGCTACAGTCGGGTGGACTCCGGATTTCAGGAATGCCAGCCAAATGCCTGCCCCAAGAAATACATAAACGGGCACAGGCCGAACGCCTATCCGACGGAACAGATAGATCATGCCGAAGCTGGCTGTGCCGATGACCAAGAACGAGAGCGAAGTATCGGAGGTGTAGGCCACGGCGATGACCAGGATGGCGCCGATGTCGTCCACGATCGCCAGAGTGAGGAGTAGGATCTTCAACCCCAAGGAGACTCGAGAGCCAAGCAGCACCAGGAACCCGACCACGAAAGCAATGTCGGTGGCCATTGGGATTCCCCAGCCTCTCGCCCCCGGCCCCCCACCTTGTACCAGCAGGTAAATAGCAGCGGGCACGACCATTCCCCCGAGAGCTGCCGCGGCGGGCAGCGCGGCCTTGCGGGGGTCTCGGAGTTCGCCGAAGACGATTTCGCGTTTGATCTCCAGGCCGACGACGAAGAAGAAGACGGTCATCAGCCCGTCATTGATCCAGAGCAGGAGCGGCTTGTACAGCTCGAAGCCTCCGACGGTGAAGCCGACCCGTGTTTGCCAGAATTCGGCAAACGTCGCGGACCACGGTGAGTTGGCCAGGATGAGTGCGACCACAGTGCAGGCCAGCAGCACGAAGCCGCCTGCTGCCTCGATATGCAGGAACCGGACTGCAGGCCGCAGCCAGGGTTCGATCAAGGGCTTGCGGGGTTCCTGGTCCGGTCCCGTGGGGCGGTGGGTATCCGGCAGCCATTCGGGGATCTTCATCTCGCGGCGCTCCGTCTTGTCACAGATCTCTCCAGTGGGAACGCCATCCCGCCTGTCGTGATTGCCCAGGATCCACCCGACCCGTCAGCTTGATTGTGCGGTGGCTTGTCGTGCCAGCGGCTATCGTCACGCTTCCCATGAATTCGGACGTATCATATCAAGCCGGCTCGGGTACGTCTGCCGAAAACGAACGAATGAACCGCTGAAATGCCACAGGGGAAAGTGGTTAGGACGATTGCCAAAGGAACCCCGGCAATGCGCGACGGAATTTGAACCACATGGATGTTGCCAGAATCGGCTTGATCTCATGGAAAACGCGCTATGGCTCGCCCGCCCGATCGACTCGGTCGTGCCGTTGCCAACCCCCGATTCGCCGGAACCTAAAAGCGGCGCATTGGCTGGTTTTGAACTGTCGCCCGGCGCTTCCGCCGCTGCCGTTCGGACATAGCGCGAGACCGCCTCGCGGTTGACCCGAAGTTCCCGGGCGCTCCGCCGCTCGGACCAGCCCTGCGAATTGAGCGTTAAAATAGATTGAATCATTGCCATCGTGAGTCGATTCGCCACCTGGACCTCCTTCCGCGGCTGTGCCACATAGAAGTCCATTAGGCTAAATCGTCCTTACTCAAGCTGGCTGGTTTTCATGCGCCGATCGGTGGCTAGTTTTAAAGCGCCGATTGACATCGTCACACCATATTTCTAAGAAATTCCGGCGGGATGTCCAACTCGGATCTAATCGCCTGGTAACTCTTCATGATCGATTTGCTAATGCCTAAAAAAAACCGGCCGCCCTTGCGACTGCCGGTTTTTTTAGCTATCCCCAACGCGGAATTGGGAATCCATTCCACTAGAACAATCTCTGACACTAGATGTATGCCGCGTGACTGGTCGCATCATCCGAAATGTCCGATGGGCCGGCCATTCAAATCTTCAGCTCATAGCTCGCCACGGTTCGCGCACTGGAATTGGAGCGAGGATACTGATCGCAAGACGGCTGTTTTACTGACCAACGCTGCACACGAAACATCGTCCAGCGCTGAAATAGGCTGAAGCGATAAGTGAATCCGATCTTTTCAATCGCTCGACGGGACGCGGTGTTGGCTGATTTTACGCCGATGAATGCTTGCGTGAATGTCAATGTGGTTCCCAGCTCTCGCAGAATCTGTCTAAGCAAGTTTTGATAGATTCCGCGATTGCGACACTCGGGATGCGTGAAGAAATCTTATACATGGGAGAATGTGGGCTTAGATCGCACCGGATGCGCGTGGCTGATTCTCCGCCAGATCGATCCCCAAGCGAAATTCGTGTTTATCGCTCGCGGCAAAACACCTCCGTCGGATGCAGAACCGTTCGACATCCCCGGAGTCCGTTTTTCACATCACGCTGGCCATTGCTCATTCCATGCGTTGCTAAAACACCACCGAATCGAAGATCCAATTCTTCAACGAATCGCCCGCATTATCGATGAGGCCGACACGATTCAAGAAGTATCGGTTGAGCCCACGTCGGTCGGGCTCGATTTGATTTGCGAGGGATTGATGTTAACTAGTCCGAACGACCTCGTTGCGATTGAGCGAGGTCGAATTGTTTACGATGCGTTGTACGCCCGTTTGAACCAAGAAGAGGAAAAATGAAATGAAGTGGATCACGCGCGAACGCCCGAAGATTGACCGGATCGCATGCCCTTGGCTAATTTTCCGATTCGTGGATCCGACACCCGACTTCCTATTCGTACCGGCCGACGAAGTGCGAACAATGGCGACGACCTCCGGCGCAATACCCTACGATGTTCCAAACGTCGAGCTGACGCATGACGGACCACTTTGTAGCTTCGACGCGATCCTTAAGAAATATGAATTGACCGATCCCTGCCTCGCCGACCTTGCGGTGATTGTCCGAGGCGCGGACACATCGCAACCCGACTTGGCTCCGCAATGCGCTGGCCTTCTGGCAATCTCCTTGGGCCTTTCCCACAATTATTCTGATGACCATGAGCAGCTGAAGCAGGGTATGGTTATCTACGACGCGCTTTACTCGTGGCGCCGACATGTTCGAAACGAACGCCATGACTGGAACCCGCAACGATTACCCCAATAGAGGATCGTCCAGTGACAAACTTGCCTCGCCGCGATTTTTTGTTCGCATCGACTGGCGCCGTCGCCGGTTCGATGCTTGTTTCCGGTTTGTCTGATGCCGCTGCCGACGCCCCGCAAGATTTTTCAGAAAGTGGTTTGGTGACGGGAAAACCGAAGCCGCTCAAGCACACGGAAATTCCTGGCTTCTTGAGCGCCGCGCAGATCGAGCCGCATCATACGTCACATTATGGCGGGGCTCTCAAAGCCGTCGTCTCCGCGGACGCCAAATTGACGGAAGCCACGATGGCTGGTAAGCCGGTTGACCCCGCCGCTTTCGCGCATCTTAAGCGATTGATCAACAGCCGCGGCAACAGCGTCATTCTGCACGAACTTTATTTCGACGGCTTAGCGGCAAAGGCCGTCGACCCCGAACAAGGGTTGCGCGCCGCGATTGATCAGCGTTTTGGATCGGTCGAAAAGTGGTCAACCGATTTCGTCGCTTCGGCCAAGGAGGCCGCTGGCTGGGCCTTGCTGGTCAAGCACCCGGTCAACGGCAAGCTCTACAACGTTGTAAGCGACGAACACGCCATGGGGATTCTATGGATGGCTCGACCGATCATTGTCATTGACACCTACGAACACGCGTTCTACATCGACTACCAGAACCGAAAGGCCGACTACATCGAAAAATTCATGAGCCACATCGACTGGGCCGAAGCCGATGGCCGATTTCGAAGCGCGTAAGCAATAGAAGTGTGCAACGACATCAACGGCTATTTGCACTCTCCGAACCTTATTATCAAGACGGATTCTGCGTTGGCAGATTTCAATCCAAGGCGGCTTGCTCGCCGGCAACTAGAATTTCGATGACCTCTTTAGGCGTCTCGGCCGTCCGCAGTCGATCCGGGATAAAATCGCTTTCATTAAACATCGTCGCGACTACTGTTTGTAGTCGCTGATGAACGCGAGGCTGTCCCGCTGGTGTCAAAAGGACGACTAGAATGTGTGCAAGCTCGCGATTCCCGCGATACGGAATTCCATTTTCAGAACGAATGATCAGAACGAAAGGCTTTTGTAGACCCGGTAATCGGGCGTGGGGCATTCCGAGATTTTTACCTAGGTAGGTCTCCACCACTCGTTCGCGGTCGTCAATCGCCCTCAATATTAGTTCTTTCGCTATGGGCAAAGCGGATCGCGGCATACGATCCAACGCTAGTCGCAGGGCGCTGCCCGTACTATTGGCTTCGATTCCCAAATGGACGTGTTCCGGCCGCAGCAGTTCGGCGAGGGTGACTTGACCTTCATCCTCGAATTCGTCCTTGATCGTGCCCACAATTTCTTCGAGCACATCTTCCAAAGTCAAAAAACCGGTCCATTGACCAGCCGCATTTCGCACGATCGCAGCCTGGATGCATTTCCTTTGCATGTCTCCCAGCACGACTTCGAGCGCCAAATCCTCTTTGACCGAATGCAGGGGACGGATCAAGCGGCTCAGGTCCAGTTCTGAGTCCGGCGACAAAAGGGCATCCTTCAAATGGATGATTCCCAAAGGATCACTCGTTTGCTCTTGCAGAACCGGATATCGCGAATGGCGAAAGGAACGCGCGATCTCTAAATTCTGCTCCCACGAGTGGGCTGCGTTGAAACACTTGACCTGCGCCCGCGGTCGCATTGCATCGCGGACTTTCAGCTCCCCCAGATCAAATACGTTTTCCATGAAAAGCAGACGTCGAAACGACATCAGATTGTGAACCTGCGATTGCTCCAGCAAAATCCGCAGTTCATCCTCACTCAATTCGTGCGAATGCCCAGCACCGCCCAAACCAAGGAGTTTAAGGAGAATGTTGGCCGAACCATTCAGGACCCACAGCGGACCGTAAAACAAGAGCCGAAAAAACCGTAAGGGCCTCGCCGTTGCCAATGCAGCCCGTTCGGTCACCCGGATAGCTACGGATTTCGGGATCAATTCACCGATCAGGATGTGCAAGTAGCTGACCAGCAAATAGCTAAGGGTGAATGCAATTCCATGTGCCGTCAGCCATCCAACTGGATTCCCCTCGGGGAAGCCAAACCAAATGACAACGGGCTCGACTAAACGAACGACAGCCGGTTCCGCGCAGAAGCCGAGACCAATCGAGGCGAATGTTATTCCAACTTGGCAAACGGACAGATATTCATCCAAGTGGTGGACAACGTGATCGACAGCTCGCGCTCGGTGGTTGCCGGCGTCGATCAGCTCCTTCACCCGCGAAGGGCGGATTTTTACGGCGGCGAATTCCGCGAGCACAAAAAAGCCGTTCAAGATTAGCAATCCAATCGCGACGACTAGCAAAAGAACCTGTACTTCGACCTGCATGATTCGAACCTTAAACCTGGACTGTCTTGTCGGGAAATTCGATTGCGTTCGTCGGCCAATTTTGCATAAGGCCTGTGTATTTCAACATCTCGAAGCCTCGCAGGGAACAACAATGCTTTTCCCGTCTTCGATTCGACTCCGGCGCTTTGGACAACGTGCATAACGTCGTGTTGAGCATCATATTGATTGCCTATGAGATGGAAGAGGCGGCGCGGCGGTCGTGGCGAGCATTAGGCGAAACACACAGGTGGTTCGGTCAACCGAACGCTTCGTTATTATTTGAGATTTGCGGCGTTGGGCCGAGTGGTTGTCGGATCGCTGAATTGGTACATTTCGGGACAATAGTCCACAGAGACGGAATGCCTCGGTCCCACCTGGACCCAACGAACAACATGGCCCAAGTCGTCATCGAAAACCCGGTTATCAATTCGCCGTTCCGCGAGCCTGATCGGCACTTTCGATTCACCGACGATGGTATCTCGGACGAGATTGTGCAAGGCCGACGCATCAGCTCGTATTTCATTCCCATCGCCCAGCCCCGTAAGAAGGGGCAAAAGCAACTCAAGTTTGAAACGGAATGGACCCAAGACCGAATCGAGGAAAACAAGGTAGTCAACCAGATCCGCGAACGAGTGAGGCTCTGGCGCGAGGGCGGATATCAGGGCGTCACCGCGACGACATCTAGATTATTGGACTATTGGACGAACCCGATCCGCGAAAAGCGATTGTTCTTTTGCCAAATCGAGGCCCTTGAAACGGCGATCTATTTGACCGAGGCGGCCAAGCGACTGGGCGACACATGGATCGAGAACGATCTTCGCAACGCCAACAATTCGTCAAATCCCGGCTTGCCCCGCGTTGCGTTCAAGATGGCGACGGGCTCGGGCAAGACGGTCGTCATGGCGATGCTCATCGCCTGGCAAGCCCTCAACAAACTCTCGATCCCGCAAGACGCCCGATTCTCCGACACGTTTTTAATCATCACGCCCGGCATCACGATTCGCGATCGATTGCGGGTTCTCTTGCCTAACGATCCGCAGAACTATTACCGCCAGCGAGATGTTCTGCCAGCCCAGGAAATGTCGCGCCTCGGTCAAGCCAAAATCATCATCGCGAACTACCACGGCTTTCAACTTCGGGAAACGGTTACGGCCGCCAAATTGACCAAGGCGATTTTGGGACGGGGCGAGTCGAGCGCATTTGTTGAAACGCCGGATCAAATGGTCCGTCGAGTCTGCCGGGAATTGGGTAACAAGAAGAACATCATCGTATTGAACGACGAAGCCCATCATTGCTATCGTCGCAAACCCGATGGCCTGGATGAAAAACTCACCGGCGATGACCGCGAGAAACCAAAAAACGCGAGGAGGAAGCCCGCGTGTGGATCTCGGGCATTGAGGCCGTCAAAGCCAAAATCGGCGTCAAAGCCATCTACGATCTTTCCGCCACGCCGTTCTTTCTCCGCGGCTCCGGATATTCCGAGGGGACGTTGTTCCCGTGGGTTGTTTCAGATTTCTCGCTGATCGATTCGATCGAGGCCGGCATCGTCAAAGTCCCGCGCGTTCCCGTTTCCGACGACTCGATGACCGGCGACCAGCCGACGTACCGCGACCTTTGGCTCCGGATTCGCGAAGGCCTACCGAAAAAGGGTCGCAAGACCGATGCAGTTACTGGCGAGCCCAGTCTCCCGGCCGAATTGCAGGGCGCGCTCCACAGTCTCTACAGCAACTATGAGAAGTATTACCGACTTTGGGAGACGAACAACGACGCGAAGGCCAAAGGAACCACGCCACCGGTGTTTATCGTCGTCTGCAACAACACCAACGTTTCGAAGCTGGTCTTCGACTATGTCTCTGGGTGGGAAAAACCGATTGGCGACACGACCGTTGTACAGGCCGGTCAGTTACCGATCTTCCGCAATGACGACGGACGCGGCAATTGGCTACATCGCCCCAACACGATCCTTGTCGACAGCGAACAGCTCGAATCGGGCGAAACGATGAGCGACGATTTCAAGAAGATCGCGGGACGCGAGATCGAAGAATTCAAAGCCGAGTACCGGCAGCGGTTCCCAGGCCGCGACGCCGAAAGTTTGAAGGACGAGGATCTACTCCGGGAAGTGATGAACACCGTCGGGAAGGCGGGCAAGCTCGGCGAACACGTAAAGTGCGTGGTCAGCGTTTCAATGTTGACCGAAGGTTGGGACGCCAACACGGTCACGCACGTGCTGGGTGTCCGGGCCTTTGGAACACAGCTCTTGTGCGAACAAGTCGTCGGACGTGCCCTTCGTCGCATGAGCTACGCGGCCGACGAGAACGAAATGTTTGCCCCGGAATACGCCGAAGTCTACGGCGTCCCGTTTTCGTTCATCCCATGCAGCGGTTCGACCAAGGACCCCAAGCCTGGCCCGGTCCCGACGCGGGTTCGCGCGCTCGAAAGCCGCATCGCGTGCGAAATCGAGTTTCCACGTCTGGTCGGTTATCGCTACGACTTACCCGGCGAACGACTCGACGCAACGTTTACGGAAGAATCCCAACTCGCCCTCTCCCCGGCCGATGTCCCCACCAAGACGGAGAACGCCCCAATCGTGGGCCAGACGAGCATCCACACGCTGGACGACTTGAAACGTCGACGACCAGCCGAGGTTGCGTTCTTGTTGGCCAAGTTGACGCTGGAGAAATACTTCCGCGATGACGAGGGGAGCGACAGGCCTTGGCTATTTCCGCAGTTGTTGGAAATTGCGAAACGCTGGATGAACGAATGCGTCACGCTGAAGGGGAACACGTTTCCGCAACTTCTACTATTGATCGAGTTCGCGCACGATGCGGCCGACCGAATCTACAAAGCCATTGTGAAATCTTCCGAGGGGACACCGGCGCTCAAGCCGATCTTGCGGCCCTACGACAGCGTCGGCTCGACCCGCTATGTCGATTTCGACACGACCCGCGCGGTGTACACGACGCGCGAAGACAAGTGCCACATTTCGCACGTCGTATGCGATACGGATACTTGGGAACAAAAAATGGCCCAGGTTCTGGAGAACATGGACGAGGTCAAGCGTTACGTCAAGAACCACAATCTCGGATTCGCGATTCCTTATACGCTCAACGGCGAACAGAAAAACTATATCCCCGATTTCATCGCGTGCATCGACGATGGCCACGGCATCGATGACCTGCTCAATCTGCTGGTTGAAGTGACCGGCGAACGCAAGAAAGACAAAGCCGCGAAGGTGGCCACGGCCCGGACGCTTTGGATTCCGGCCGTCAACAATCACGGCGGCTTTGGACGTTGGGACTATATCGAGATCGCCGATCCATGGGACGGGGAAAACTTGATTCGGGCCGATTTTGCAGTGGTTTCTTGCGTTAAATCAGCCTAATTGCAACGTTATTGTAATTTTTTCCAAAAAGTGCAATAACAGTAACTCTCGTTGTATTCATCTAAAACAAGGCTGCAACTCATTACGAGGAAACAATTTGCGCCGCGAAGATTTCAGCGATCAGGCATCCGGGGAACTCGTTGATTGGGAGGGGGCGCTCCACTTTGTCCCTAACCTGTTGCCCCCTCGCTTGGCCTATTCCGAAAACCTGGTTCGCCGACTCACCGACGCCGCAGAAGCACTCGGTGAACTAAAAGCACTCTCCGCAATAGCCCCAAACGCTCAGCTGCTGATCCAGCCATTTCTCAAGCGTGAAGCCGTTCTATCCAGCAAAATCGAAGGAACGGTGACACGGCTCGATCAGTTACTTTTGTTCGAGGCAGACGAGGACAACCCGCCGGACAATCCCGCCGACGCGCGCGAAGTTGGCAATTACGTGTCGGCAATGTTTCACGGCCTGAAGTTGCTGGAATCACTTCCTCTTTGCCTGCGCTTGATTCGCGAGGTTCATGCCAAACTCATGGCGGGAGTGCGAGGGGACGACCGAAGGCCGGGAGAGTTCCGAACGCGCGATGTCGTCATCGGACGATCCGGCGCGACAAAGACAACTGCCCGTTTTGTCCCGCCCCCAGCCAACCGGCTCGGCCCATTGCTGGATAACCTGGAGCACTTTCTCAATCAGCCGGGTGATGTCTCCATCGTCGCTCAACTCGCCATTGCGCACTATCAGTTTGAAGCGATTCATCCGTTTTTCGACGGCAATGGCCGACTTGGCCGACTTATGATTGCCTTCATGCTTCACGCCCGAGACGTGCTGCCCAAGCCGATGCTCTACCTCAGCGCCTATTTCGAGGAGCACGATCGGGAATATCGAGACCATTTGCTGGCCGTCAGTCAGCATGCCGCTTGGGACGCCTGGATTTTGTTTGTCGCTGAAGGCATTCGCGAGCAAGCCGGCGATGTCGTCGCCCGAACTAATCAGCTCTTGCAACTTCAGACGACGTATCGGCACAATCTCCAAGAAAAAGGCCATTCCGCCAACGCGCTCCGACTGGTCGATCAATTGTTCACATCGCCGTACATCACCGCGACAGGTGTCGCCGCGATTCTCGACGTGACATTCAAGACGGCGGGCAACACTATTGATCGGTTAATGGAAGAACACATACTCCAAGAGTTGGACCCACGGCGAAGGCGGAATCGAGTCTACGTCGCCCCTCAAATTGTCCAATTGTTGATGGCCGAAAAGGCGACGGCAACAGTAAACCCACAGGATCGAGAGGTGAATTGACGTTTTCCGTGTCGGTCCAATTGGCCCGCCACTAGCTTTCGGGCCAAACTGAGACACAAAATCCTTTGCCGCTAACCCGTGAGACACAGGAGCTACCGAAACCCACCAATGGCCAAGAAGAAAACGGCTGCAAAAGCCGATCCAACGACCGTCGAATCGATTCGGCACAAGGACACGCGGAAGAACATTCCGACGGAAGAGCTGCGAGATTTCGTCGAAGCCGATGAGCAAAAACCGCAAACCGTTTTGTATCCCCGCGACCCGTCGCTCGACCCGCAATTGGTTTGGAAAGGGAAGGATCAGCAGGACCAGCACGACTTGGCCGTGCCGGCCGTGCCGATCTACATCCAAGAAAAAATTCATCCCCAGGTGATCATCAACGACCTTCTTCATTCTTTCCCTCCCACTCGCGGCGATGGCGCGGGAGTGGGGCCGTACGAAACGCAACTTGATCTCTTCGCCGACTTCAATGGCCTCCCCGACGAGTTTGAACAACGGGTCGACTTCTACCAGCACGACGGCCATTGGTCGAACCGGATGATATTGGGTGATAGCCTGCTGGTGATGACCAGTCTGGCGGAGAAGGAGGGTTTGAAGGGTCAGGTGCAGACGATCTATTTCGATCCGCCGTATGGGATTAAGTTCGGCAGTAACTGGCAGGTGAGCACTCGCAAACGGGACGTGAAGGACGGCAAGGCCGAGGACGCGACGCGGCAGCCGGAACAGGTGCGGGCATTCCGCGACACGTGGGCGTTGGGCATTCACAGCTATCTGGCCTACCCTCCATCTGGGCCCGGTGGGCGGCCTCCTTGTCGCGCGGGTTGCATAGAACCATGCCGTCTTCATTGAGGGCGTGCAAGTCGCGTTTCTGTCTCCGGTCCCTGGGCATTGGGCTCGCCCCTAACAGTTGATTTATGGCATCGTAAACGCATCCGCGCACTTTGCCGATCGAACGCCACAAATCACTGGACCGCAGTGATGATTTTCTCTTTGAGTCCTGCCGGGGCCGCCTGCTCAAGTGCTTGTGATTATTCGACAACTTGCTGCAGCCCGCAATCCAAAGGCTGCAAGACACCGCTGAAAGTGTCGAAAACGGCGCATTTGCCCTGAAGTACACCGGCAATGACGACAAAATATCGTTCCCTGGGACGCATGATCAACGCGTCGGATCCGTTCCATTCTAGAGGACCTGTCTCTGACGTCGCCCAAAAGCGATGGTAATGCCCAATGAACTGCCGATGATTCGGGACCGCCGCGAAACCCGCAGCGGCACGCGATCGTAAATCCAACGAATCGTCATCGAACGACCACAACTGTTCAACGTCGTGCGGGTCAATACTGGCATCCTTGTGACTGAAGTAGCAACCGTCCAGTTCCAGGTGCGGTCTCATTTGCTGCATGAAGTCGAGTGTGGCCGACGCAAAACGATCGCGGCACAAGTCCGAGATTGCGCGGCAAAGGTGGAAGTCGTGGTTTCCCCAAACGCCCATCGCACCGCAGTTGGAAAGTAACGCCGTGACTTCATCGGCGCCGTCGGGCGGAGCAAAGGCGTCGCACGTGTCGCCGATGGTCACTACCTGGTCCACATCATGCGTACGGAACAACGTCAGTGCTCGGGCAAGCGTCACGTGGTCATTGTGGATATCGGTTACTATTCCGAGGCGCATCGCTTCACTCTTGATTGCAAAACAAGATAGCTCACGTACCGGGGCGAGATTTCATGCGAGACCGTTACGCGGGCCCATTTCGACGCAGCGACTGTTTCAGTGACCTACCGGTAAGGCGCATGACCATAATACTTAGGCCGATCGTCGAGCCGCACATGCAGCCAAGAGACGCCAGCCCCTGCTGTGCTCAGCCAAACTGCCGCGTTTCCCAACCGTCGGACCATCGCATCACCGACCAATTCCCAAAGTGCATGCTTCTGCGGTTCCGGTGCTTGACGAATGAAAGCCGCAAGGTGACCGTAGGCGGACATTGGACCCTTCGGACACGGAACAACCATGATTGCGTCGTTTCCAAGATTGCAAAACTCTATCACGTCTGCATTTGTTGCCCGGCGGAAATGACCTGCGAATGCACTCGGGTCAGGAATCGGCGCTAGCCCTGGGCTATCGAGCAATACAAACTCGAAGGATCGGTCCGCGTTCGCTTTTGTAACTGGGGGCGTCTCCCATCGGAAGGCCGCGAAGGGCGAGTCCGCCAACAACGCCATGAAAAATGAACGAAAGTCGGCATCATGCTGCCAGCGATTCAGAACCTCGGCGTAGGAAACTGGAGACGCATTAAGGTCGATGGCGAATCTGAGTACGCGACCGCCAGACAGTTCTTCGTTTCGAGAGGTCCACATAATGGTTTGTCGACAAACGTTTCACATCACCGCGCGGACTGGCAGAACGGCCTCACCACCCGCGAACACGCGTCACAAGGATCAACCACGATCAAAGAAAGAGTTCTGATCAGTATTCTCGCGATCGATCTGGGTAAATTCAATTCGATGTTCTGCTTGTTGACTCGACCAGACAATCCGCCGAGTTTTCACACTCCACCAGCTCGCACAACTTTTTCACTAGGTTCGTTAGTCCCTACGGGCGGCCGTGCGGGTCTGCGTGAGCCATCGCCGTTTGGCCGCCGCCTGCAAATTTCGAACCGACCCACCGAACACAGAATTCAACAGCCCGCCAAATCGGAACTCGCGTTGGTCCTTGGTTAGGAGCCTATCCCAATCGGAGGCGTCTCGAATCTTGAGTTGGTTGGCCCACCAATCGAAGTAGTCGTTTCGGTTCCGTCTGGACGACCAGAAGCCCTGCGGTACCCGATCGAACAGCCATGGCTTCCATGAATGTTCGGGGAACGCGTCAGGGACGATGGCCGCCACGGACTGCAACTTGTGAATCAGTCCTTTGCCGTAGTGCCGGCGAAGGTCCGCGATGCGAACTTGGTACCAATCGGCCGGTCTCTTGATGCCTAGCCGCTTGGCCAACCAGGTCAGGTAACGACGGCGGTTAGGTTGCTTGTCCCAGAAGGATCCGTGCGGAATACGCTTTAGCATCCAGGGCTCGCACTCCAGCTTGGGATAAAGTTCCCGGATGGCACGGGTAAAGTCCCCTTTCCATTCGTCCACGATCACGTATCCGTGGTTCTGCGCAAAATCGCTTCGCTTGATTCCGAACCAATCGGTCGGTCGCCTATAACCGAGTCGCTTGCCGAGCCATTTCAGATACGCGACCCGATGCGCTAGGTCCTTCCAATAGTTGTGTTCAAGTTGGGCGAACAGCCAGGGATGCCAAGTCCGGTTGGAATACAGCTCGGCCACCAGTTCATGAACCCGCATCCCGGACGCAAAGAGAATTGCGCCGCCCGAATGCTTTGGGAAATCCTTGGCCGTAACCTGATACCAATCCGACGGACGCCGGTATCCTATTTGTGCTCCGAGCCATTTCAGGTAGCGGATTCGATTCGACTTCTTGGTCCAGAAACCGATTGGGGCGTGACGGAAGAGCCATGGCTTGAAATCGAAATTTGAAACTGCCTCGGCAACTAAGCCCTGGATCGTGCGACCGGCTTCGCTGAGCAGACCGTTCCCATGGTGACGACCAAAATCTTCTCGCGCGATCCGGTACCAGTGTTCGGGTTTCGTGTAGCCGAGTTGCTTTCCGAGCCATCGCACGTAGCGCTGACGATTCTCAGGCTTCGACCAATACCCATGGGGGACGTTGCGGAAACGCCAGGGAACCCAATCGTGATCGGGAAATAGCCGCTCGAACATCCCGTGAAACGATCGATGCCTAGCGAGCAGTTTGATCGCTCGATTGGCAACGAAGTCGGCCACGGTGGTGTGATACCATTCGTCAAGTTTTTTGACGCCGAGTTTCTTGCCCAGCTAGATGAGATACCGACGTTGATTGGCCGGCTCATCCCAAAACCCAACCGGGACGCGGCCGCGCACCCACTCGGGCACACTCGGGCCGGCATAGCGCGAATTGGCGGCATCGCGTCTCGTGGCCCGTCTTCGTCTTGGTGACTTCTTCTTCAACATTCCGGGCTGTAGGTAACTGCGTTATGGTCTTGGACTGGCCGACCGAACAACTACGACTGCTGTGTGGCAATTGCCACGCGGGGGTGACGAGACACCTGGCCACCAGGGCGGCTCGGAACAGAAAAACTATAGGAGAGCAGATGCAAACTAGCGGCGAGGCAGAATTTATTCCTGTCGAGGTAAAAGTCAAATTTGAAGGCCTGCTGACCGTTATGGTTCCTAAGAACGTGCCGGTTGGTCGTCGTCGACCGCTGGCCGAAAACTATGCGCTTTGTTGCATGGTGGCTGACATAGACGCCACGGATACTCCGGACGAAGATGCGATCGATACCTTCGCGAAAGATTTTGACCTGGACGGTGGTTTGGCCGAACGCGAATGGGTTGGTTGCTCGACATATCACGGTGTCGGTGGAGTCTGGACAACAATGACCCACGAGGAACAAGATGAAATGCCCGTATTGTAAGTGAATCTTACGCTACGAAAGTTGCGAGACGGTCAACCGAGTTGTTCTCCCAGCCAGTGGATAGGCATTTAACGACGAAGCTCAGCAGCCGGGCCGGTGAGGTTGAGGTAATAGCTCGAAAAGCCGTCATGCCGGCCCGGTCTGCTGCGGCGGATTGTTCGGCCCGGAAACCTTGAATCTTCCCGATGCCCCACCGTGCACGATGCCCCACCGATGCGTTGGAAACACTTAGGCTACAAACGACGCCCCCCAGAAGGGTTCGGCCGGACCGCACAAAACCCGATCGGCGGTATACGGGTTCGGCCGGGAAATCTCCGAGCCCATTTGCCTTGGCCCAACCTTGCCGTTTCACTTTTCGGGCTTGATCCAAGGCGGCCAGGTGGGATCCTTCTCCATCCGCTCCAGGAAAAAGCGGCTACAGTCGTAGTGGAAAGAGAAGTTGAGGCAATGCGTCGCGACGGACTTGCGGAAATGAGCTTTCGCGCCGGCGCGGTCTCCTCCGGCCAATCGCATCACGCCGATCGCGTGATGCGTCCCGCACTGCTCCCATCGGGAGGCGCCGGCCGCCTTCTCGAAGTCCGCTGCGCTGAGTTGACCAGCATTGAAAGCCAGCCAGTTCTTGTGGAAGTTGCTCCGCAAGGGTGGCAATCGGTGGTCGCGGTTAAGCAAGTCCCGACTGGCTGCGACGACCTCCTCCTGTCGCTGCAGAAAGAGAGGAACGGCATGGCAGTACAGCGGCGCAGACCCTTGCGTGTAGCGCTTGGCCATTTCCCGGTAGGCCTCCAGCGCGCGGGCAGGGCCGTTCGGCAACTCGGCCAAAACGTAAGCACGCACGATGTCCCCGAACAGTTCCGGTTGTTTGCGGCGGTCCAGGAGTTCCAGGGCTTTCGCGGGCTCCCCGCGCCGGTACGAGTCCGTCGACAACACGCCGAGGATCAGGGTGCTGTTGACCCGTTCGGCGGCCTTGCGTAAGACGTCGAAGCCCTTATCTTCCGCCCCGATGTGCGTGAAATAAACGTAACGAATCATGACTGCGCCCAACAACGTATCCTTTCCTTCCAGCGCGTGGGCGTCCCTTCCTGCTTCGTCGAGGGCTCTTTGTTGTTCCTTCTTGTCGCCCGTCTCCGCGAACACATTGGCAGCCACGAGGTGGGCGTTCACGCTCACGTAGAGGACGTAGGGATTGTCCGGCAACAGGCCCTTGGCGGCGCGAACGTCGTTGAGCATGGCGGCGACATGGCGCGGGTCGGCTGTATCCACGGCGCGGCTGGTCCACACCTCCGCCCGCATCGCCCGGGCGATAGGGGAATTGCGACGGCTGATGGCCTGGTCCATGGTTCGCAACCCCTGAACCGGGTCTAGGGCCGATTCGGCATACCCTTTGAACAGGTAATCCTCAGGGGTCGAAGGCCGAAGCCGTTCGAGTTTTTCCAGTATCTCTTCGTATTCCTCGTACGGTCCGCCATGGAGCGAAAACAGGGCCAGCATCGACCACGCGGCCACGCTTTCCTTTTCCAGCTTGACGGCGAGTTGCAAGTGTTCAATGGCGAGCATGACCTCGCCGCGGTGGAAGGCGACCTGGCCGCGCAACATCCGCACCTTGCCTGCCGAAGCGCCAAGCAGCTCGGCCTCGCCGATGGCCTTTTCGGCCGCATCCAGATCGCCGCTCATCGCCACCGCCAGGGCCTTCTCCAATGCGTTCTGTTGTTTCTCGGCACGAAGCTGTTGTTGAGACTCTTTTTCCGCGACGATGTGTGCTTGTCGGTCGCTCCAGGCCTGATACGCGAAGAGACCGGCGACAGCGATGGCTACCATCATGCCCGCCAAGGCAACGGCCAGTCCCGGGTGTCGCTTCCCCCACTTCCGCAGACGCTCGATCGGCCCGGCCCGCCGCGCGGCAATCGCGAATCGGTTGACATACCGCCGCAAGTCCTCGGCCATCTGCCCCGCCGTCTGGTAACGCCGGTCCGGGTCCTTCTCCAGCGCCTTCAGGCAGATTGTTTCCAGATCGACCGGAACCTTCTTGTTGATCTTCCGCGGCGGCTGCGGTTCCTTGTGGATGATCTGCGCCAGCACCTGGTCGCGCCGCTCGCCGCGGAAGGGCGGTTGCAATGTCAGAAGCTCGTACAGCGTGGCGCCGAGCGAATAAATGTCGGTGCGGTGGTCCAGGGGCGTCCGCCCGGCGGCAATCTGCTCCGGCGACATGTAGGCGGGCGTGCCGACGAACTCGCCGGTCGTCGTCATCCCCGGCTGCTCCAGTACCCGGGCCAACCCGAAATCGTTGATGCTCAGCCGGCCGGCTGGTGCCAGGAGGAGGTTCGAAGGCTTGATGTCGCGGTGGATCACCCCCTGCTGGTGGGCATACTCCAGGCCATCGGCGACCTCGGCGATCATCCGGGCCACAGTGTCGAAGTAGCCGCTGCCCGAGTCGAGCATCGACGAATTCAGCCCCGCGGACGTACTCAGCGCTGTGCCTGTGTTCGAGGTCGCAGAACTCTCGACATACGGGCCGGTCTTGGTCAACTGAGCCGGGTCAAAGTTGCCATGGTAGGAACCCGTGGGCTGCGTTGTCGTGCCGGTCGGTGCCAGACGCCGTTGGTGAACGACTTGGTCTAGCGACGGCCCATCGATCAGTTCCATGGCGTAGTAGTGGACGCCGTTCTCCTCCCCGGTGGCGTAAACCGGCACGATGTTGGTGTGGTGCAGCTTCGCAGCCGCTTCCGCCTCGCGGCGGAAGCGCTGCACCGCGTTGGCGGTCAGCCCCAGGCCGCCCGAGAGGACTTTCAGGGCCACCGTGCGGTTGAGCGACACCTGCCGGGCATCGTAGACGACGCCCATGCCGCCCCGGCCGAGCTCCCGGCCGATCTCGAAATCGCCCAACCGTTGCTGCTCCGGTGAATGGTTAGTCCGCGAAGACATCGGAGATCATACCTTTGGTAGCGCGGTGTCGTCATTGTAGGCCGAACGCCGCCCATCACGCGCGTGCGTCTTCGCACGTCGCGTGCATGGGCTTGTTAGACGCTCCAACATTCAAAACATACTTGGCCAGATCACCAATTCTTAGCAAAGTTTCCGGACGTGTTCGTTGCGTTGGATCGTCTGGTGATGCTGTGGCGTCTCGTGGAGCAAAGTGTGCTGCTATCGAACGCCGAGGTTTGGATGACTGGTTCGCACTGTAGCCATGCCACACAGAGGCATTGAAGATGATTATTGATCCCGCCGGGCCACACGCTAGAACCTGCTCGGAGGGATCGTCCTCCTCACTAGGTTCCCGTGTATACAAATGGGATCCCGGCACAAATCGCGTAGCGCCGTTCTTTGCCGTAAAAGCATCAACCATCACGATACAGCCAACCAATGGCCATCCGTCAGCTTGATGCTTGACATCTACATGAAGCCCTTCGGCGGGTGCGCCGGCATGGAGCGTCCGTGCACGCATGCCGCTCAGCTTGAACGGCCCACCGATAATTTGGCTGCAAGCCGACAACAGCGGCGGATAAATGTAGATGTTGTCGAATTCCGGTCCTCGATTGACGAAGTCGTTAATACGTGTCGAAGCCCCTGTTCTGCCGGTGTGAACATCAGAAGGATCAGCGGTGGCCACTGCACGATCATAAGCACATGTGAGCTGTTCGCAGCCGCCAGGGATGACAGGACCGGCCACGACGACGAAGCCACTGTCGCGTAGCGTTCGAGCGGCATCGGGCGACAAATGCGATTCCGATGCAATAATGCGATGCCAATCGTCCGTCGGTTTCATAATGTTCTTCGTCTAACTACGTGATAGATAGTTTCTTCGTAATAACTATAGGCAGCAAATGTGCGGCCTAACGCGCAGCCGCCAATTTCGCCTAAATCCAATTGTAGCCGAGGGTTGCGTGATCGCCGCGCATTTTTCGGCGCGATAGGCCGTTTCTGCCTATCACTCAACACGGTTTACCAGCAGGTCTGCCGGACTTCGAACGCCGCGGCCTCCCCGATTCAGGACATGGGTGTAAATCATGGTGGTCCTCACGTCCTTGTGGCCCAGGAGCTCCTGGACGGTCCGGATATCGTAGCCCGAGGCGAGGAGATGCGTGGCGAACGAATGGCGGAACGTGTGGCTCGTGACTCGCTTGACCAAACCCGACTTGTGGACCGCCTGCGATATCGCCTTCTGCACGAGGGTCTCGTAAACGTGATGTCGGCCCTGTTCGCCCGTCCGGGGATTTGACCAACGATGGTCCTGGGGGAACACATACTGCCAACGCCATTCGCGATTTGCGTTCGGATACTTGCGGGCCAAGGCATCCGGCAGTTCGACTCGGCCGAACCCCAAATCCAAGTCCCATTGATGTACCGCCTGGACGTGACGGAGATGTTCTTGCAACCGGGGCACGACGGCCTGTGCCAACATGGTCACGCGGTCCTTTGATCCTTTCCCTTGGCGGACGGTGATTTCACGGCGCTCGAAGTCCACGTCCTTGACGCGCAGCCGTAGTGCTTCGAGCAATCGCAATCCACCACCGTAGAGCACCATGGCGATTAGCCACTTGTCGCCCCGCAGGTGCGGCATGACGGACGATACTTCATCGACCGTGAGGACTACGGGCAGGCGTTTCGGTCGCCGGGCACGAACCACGCCTTCAATTCGATTGAGTGGCTGCCCCAAGACATGCTCGTAGAGAAACAGGATCGCCGAGAGGGCCTGATTCTGGGTGGATGAAGCCACGTGCTCGTTGACGGCCAGATGGGTCAGGAACCGATTGATGTCGCTTTCGTTCAGTTGCCGGGGATGGGTGCCGTGATTGAATTCGATGAATCGGCGAACCCAAAGGACATAAGCGTCTTCGGTTGCGTGACTGTAATGCCGGGCCCGCAGGAGCTCGACCATCGTGTCGTAGAGGCGAGGCGTCCGTTGACCTGGGAATAGGCCCAGCGGATCCGTTCGCTTGATGCCCGCTGTCATCCGTACGCCCCTCACCGCGGTGGAAAGTGGCCGACCACGGCAATTAAATCCCGTGGGTCCTAACGGTCAAGCAAGGCCCGGCGACCTGACAATCGATTTCCCGTATTCCCGCTCAACCGCCTTTTGGCCACATGGTTGGCCAGAGGTGGGGATTGGCTTTTCCGCATCCGGCATCGTGCCAGGCCCACGGCAGCCCGCGAATTTGACCTTCACCTTACCGACAGCCCATTTCTCATTCCGGAATGAGAATTGTCCAATCAACCACCACCAAACAAAAGGAGCCTATATGTCCACGACGCTTGAATCGCGACGGTCCAACCGGACCAGGCGAGTTACTCAATCTGCCCCCGATCGGCTGCGGCACAACTTCGCGGCTTTTCGCGTCAAATTCAGATGGCTTGGAACCACCAAGACCCTCTCTCCCGAGCAGAAGGATCGGGCCGCCGAATCGTTCGACGCCGCGGGCGATTTCATTTCGGCTGGAAAGAAACTGATCAACACACGTGATCCAACCTACCGAAATATGGCGTCACTCCGAACCCAGGTCCGAAAATTCGTGAAGGCAAATTCGCTCGCGTTCCCGGAACCTGGGGTCCGACTGATCCGGCAAGACCGCATCGATTCGTTCAACGAGCAGCTCTCCGATTTTCGGACGAAGCTCGAAACAGCAGTCCGACAACTCGAGCACCAATACCCCGAACTCAAGTCACATGCCCGAGAGCGACTCGGATCCCTTTACTGCGAGACCGACTACCCGGAATCACTGGACGGCCAATTTGCGGTTGATTGGGATTATCCGTCGATCGACGTCCCCGAATAACCGTTGCGTCTTTGGGCAATGGAAACGCTTCATCGCAAGCACGCGTGATTGCCCGCCGAAAGCTCGCGGTGGTGTACCTTTCGCCAGGGGATTTCTTGGGACTACGAACGCGGTTGGTGCCCGTCCGATTTCCATGGTGAAGCGGCGTCGACCTTTGTCGTTTTCGTTTTGCCCGCATCATTTCTGCGGCGTCACGAGGGCAAAACAAGTATTCGTTGTGCATTTTGAGAAGGTATGGCCGAATGACGTCTTGGGCCTTGGGACCAATTATGACCCGGCGAAGCTTTCCGAGATGCGTCGTCTTGTGCGTCCCCGGTTGAAACACCCACACGTCACCTGCGGTATCGATTTCGTTGCGGTTGAGAGCACAGACCTCTTCCGGGCGACAACCGGTATACATCTGGAATCGAACCATGTCCGCAACCACGTCCGAGAGTTTGCAATTGTCGCGGAAACGATTGCCTGGGCCACGGGACCGACGGGTTCATAGTCTGGTGCCTGTGTACGTCCCTTTTTCAAGCCGGGAACCGTTCGAAGCGAACGGTAGATCGTCTCTGGAACGAGCTCATTCTCAACGCCCCAGCGGAAGCACCGGATTACGCGTCCAATTTGTTTGTTGATGTACCGTCGCGACCACGCCCGCTTGATCATTCGTTCGCGGACGCACTTGAGACGTAGTGGGCCAAATTCGACTACAGGAGCGTCGCCAAACAGTTCCAGAACGACTTCGACGGCCTCCTTGATGATGCCGTACTCGCGTGTTCGCTTTCCGTTCTTGCGGTAGTATTCATCACAGTGTCGAAGGAAGCCGAGCACCAGTTGGTTGATCGTCATTCCGGAATGAACTTCCGGAAACTGTCGTCCATTGGCGAGCCACTGGGCAACGAGGCGATCACCTTCTTGCCGGGCCGCGGCAGACCCAAATCGGCCGAGGTAGTGAACTTTCCCCGACAAGTAAAGAATGGCGTCTCGGCCGTTTGAGTGCCGGCAAATTACCGGCGTCTTGTTTTTCAATCTTGGCAACGCAGACCTCCCATTGTGTAAACCAACATGTGTTGGTTTGCGTTGGGTAAACGTGCTGCGTTGCCGACTGGCGGCAAGTACCGTAAGAAACGGTGATCAAAGGACTTTCGTCAAGTTGCGGGGGCAGGATTTGAACCTACGACCTCGAGGTTATGAGCCTCGCGAGCTACCGGGCTGCTCCACCCCGCGATATTGTTGAGGATTGCATTCGATGACAATGACCTCGATCTTCACTAGTCATCGTCGCAATGCATCGCCCAAGTGAACCATTGTAGCGAAAATCGAAACGAAGTCGAGGCGTCTTCAAGATGGCAAATGGAATTGCCAGGGATTAACGAAGCGGCGGACAATAGAACATAGCCAGACAGAGCCTTTGGGACACAAGAACTGCAAGCGCATAGCCAGTGGCACACAATAACGGCAGGGGCAGGGCCAGTGGCACAATCGCCGCAGAAGTACGTGGGGGAGAATTGCCTCCGTCATGGAACTTGGATTCCGGGACTCAGCACGGAATAACACCCACTTATGTTCTGACTCATTCTCGAAAAAAACGACCTGTCTGAATCAAAAACAATTTTGGGCCAAGTGGGCTGGATCGATCTAACGGTCGACGAAGCGCCGGCGATTCGCGATTTTTATTACCGAGTCGCGGTTTGGCAATGGACGTCGGTCTCGATGGGCGGCTACGGCAAGATGTGCGTCGTCGAGGATCCCGCGGGCGCCACAGTTGCCTTGATTCAACCGTTGGCCCCGGCGACGTCCTAATGCATCGTCACACCGTAGTATTGGGGCGCCAACAAAAAACGCGACGCGATGGCGCTGCACGTCGTTCCCACGCCCTTCGAGGACTCAGGGACGTGCTACTCCGATGCGGCGGATATCAGACGATTGAAAAATAGTTCTGACAAGCGAAATCGAATCCTTCGTCGGTGAGAACCATCGGGAGCTTCATGTACATGCAATAATTCTTGATTTGCAACAGCAGATCCCGCGGGTGACAGTTGCGGAACGGCCGAGAGTTTGGCACGTAGTGTCGCTCGATCAACGTGTCGATCATCTCTTGGTGATATTCAAATCCCATTTTACCGGCGATGATCTCGAAGAGTTGGGTGAATTCATCGCGCGTCGGGTTGGGGACTTCGATCTTGTACGGGATGCGTCGTAAGAATGCGTCGTCGACGAGGTCCTTGGGTTCGAGATTGGTCGAGAAAATGACCAATTGGTCAAAAGGGAGCTGGATCTTTTTTCCGTTGCTGGTGCGGAGAAAATCAAAGCGTTTTTCCAGCGGTACGATCCAGCGATTGAGAAGTTCTGTCACGGAAATTCGTTGGCGACCAAAGTCGTCAATGACGAGCGTGCCGCAATTGCTTTTGAGCTGCACGGGAGCCTCGCTGATCCCGGTGATATGGTTGAAATTGATTTCCAAATGCTCCATTGTCAACTCGCCACCGACCACGATGGTGGGACGCTGGATGCGCACCCAGCGATTGTCAATATCTTGGCTGGCTAGAAGCCCTTTTTTGGATTCCAGAGGGGCGTCCACATGAACCATGGGGTCGTACAATCGGACGACGTCGCTATCCATCAGCAAGCTACGAGGAATCCAAATATACTTTCCAAAGGCTGCGGTGATTCTCTCGGCGATACTGGTTTTCCCGTTCCCCGGATACCCATACAAGAACATGCCTTTACCGGAGTTCACTGCCGGCCCCAACCGCGTGAACATGGCCTGGTTGATCAAGAGATCGGAAAACGCATGCCGCAGATCCGCTTCGCAAGGATGTTGTTTTTCCAAGGATTGCAGCTTGACCGCGTGCAAGTAGTCACGAAGCGGGACGGGAGCGGAACCGTAATAGGTGCAAATCCGCGTAAATCGCAGGGCCCGTTCTCGTCCTATGTCACTGAGCTTGCAGATGTAATCATTCATCGTGGCTTGACCGATGTACGATAGAATCTGTTCCTTTTTGAGTCGGCCTACAACCTCTTCGACGATGGCGAAGGGAAGTTTAACTTGTTCGCTTATTTCTCGACCCGAGGCTTCGCCTCTGGCCAAAAGGAATTTGCAAATCAACTCTTCGACGAATGAGTCGGAGACGCCGGCTTGATATAGGTTTTTCGGTGCGGCAGGAATGAACTCGCCGCTCTCCTCGAGAGGGGGCCGCACGGGCGTTTCTGCAGTCGGGCCCGAATCGGAATCGCCCTGTTTGGCGATGTGACGAATCTGGTCGAGCAGTGCATCAATGTTGGAACTTGCGGGGCGGGTCTGCGTCGACGACATGATGCGAGTGTCCAAGTAGGAAGTTGCGGCCGAGACGAAAACGAGCTCAAAAATCTAGCTCTTAGCTTCGGCTAAGGTGATCACCGCACCGCTGGAGGGCGAGGTTTATGTTCACATCGCAGTTCGGTTGTGGCGATCACACCACCTTCATTGATTGCATCGACCGCATCATGACATCGGAACCGCGACGTATCAAATGGGTTTGTCCCCTTAACGCGCACTGTCATGCTCGATACTTACACCCGCCGGATTGCCGGCGAACGGCCGATCTGTGAACGCGTCAACTTGATAAATGTCGCTTGGCACGACATCTCCTTAGGTTGAACGCAAGACGCCTTAATGAAACCGTAACAAAAGAGTTGTACTCACTCGTTCAAAGCCCGGTGCAAAGGACCGAACGGACGATTATAAATGATGGAATGACAGTTGGGTCCATTGGAACGATTACAGTGCGGGGTCGGGACACTACAGTTGTGAACGTCTGTTCGTACTGCCAACACATGGCGGAGTGCAATCGCGGGTGCTGGAACGACCGAAATCCGATGAAAATCGCATCGAAAGAGTCATGCCTTGAATAACTTGAATTTGGATTTGTGTGCCACTGGCTCTGCCAGTGCGCATCTCGCTCACGGAATGCCGCAGGACACCGGCAGAGCCAGAGGCACACAAATCGGGGCGGTGTCTCTCATAGGTGTTGCGATTGTTTTGCCGCTGGTGAGCTTATGGACTTACAAACGCTCCACTGCGCAAGACGTTTCCGACCCGGTTCGCCAGCAGCAATTTTCTGCGATCGAAAGCGGGACTGCGACGTGGGGACATTGGGGAGGCAAGCCGAAAAAATATTCTCATTGGACGAATCATTCGAATCGATTGATTCCAGTGTATACATTCGGTGTGACCCTTGACGCATTCGATGGCGACCGCAGCAT
Source organism: Pirellulaceae bacterium (assembly GCA_041745295.1). Taxonomy (GTDB): domain Bacteria; phylum Planctomycetota; class Planctomycetia; order Pirellulales; family Pirellulaceae; genus JANMEB01. The sequence goes on from JBGTJE010000097.1 coordinate 28,860, forward strand.
TTATCGAGACCCCGAAAAATTAAAGAAGGTTTACGGCTTTCTGCCAACGGAAAGCGTCAATCCAACGGCTGAGTACATGGACCAATGCCAAATCCACGCGTTGCAACGACAGGCTGCGTTGTCTGGAAAAAAGTACATCTTCCTCGTGATTTTTGATGGAATGGATTGGCAGACGACACAGGCCGCCGCCACCGTACGATTGGGACGCAATGCGTACACCGCGGGCCGAGGACACGGACTGCACATCTTGGACTATCAATCGCCCGTGATGGATTACGGATTCATGGTCACGAGTCCAGCGACGGATCGATTCAAAGTTGACGTCGATTCTCAAACGGCGCTGAAGGATGACGATCGCACCGGTGGATTCGACGCGCAATTGGGCGGCTCGACGCCTTGGGCTCAGGACGTCGTTGCGGACTATTTACTCGGGACCTACCGCCAGCGCTTGCACGTTGTGACGGATTCGGCGTCATCGGCGACATCAATGACTAGTGGCATCAAGACGTACAATGCAGCGATCAACGTCGACGTTTTTGGCCAACAAGTACTTCCGATTGCTCGAGAACTCCAGGCGAATCCCGGTTTTGCCGTGGGGATCGTGACGTCGGTCCCGATCAGCCATGCGACGCCGGCAGCAGCATACGCGAATAACGTCTCACGCGATGATTATCAAGATCTCACTCGCGACTTGATCGGGGAACCATCGGTGGCACATCGCAATCAGCCGCTGCCGGGGGTCGACGTATTGATCGGAGCTGGATGGGGAGACGATAAAGATGCTGAGGATCGCCAAGGAAAAAACTATGTTGCGGGAAATCGATATGTAACCGGTGCGGACTTGAAAGCAATCGATAGTCACAACGCCGGTAAGTACGAAATCGCTATTCGAACGGTTGGGAAAAGCGGCGCCGAAGTCTTGAACATTGCGGTCGACAACGCGCTTGCAAACAAACGCCGCCTGTTTGGCTTTTTTGGAGTTACTACCGGACATTTGCCGTATCAAACTGCGGATGGACGATTCGATCCGACGCGAGGCGCGAAAACAGCCGAACGGTACAGCGAGGCGGATCTGGCGGAGAATCCCACGTTGGCGCAAATGACTTCGGCAGCGATTCAAGTGCTTTCCACGTCGGGCGATCGATTCTGGCTGATGGTGGAAGCTGGGGACGTGGATTGGGCGAACCATGAGAATAACATTGACGACTCGATCGGCGCTGTGTTCAGCGGCGACGACGCGGTCAAAGTGATTACGGACTGGGTAGAGAAACACCACGCGTGGGATGATACCGCGTTGATCGTCACGGCAGATCACGGCCATTATTTCAATTTGCTTAGGCCGGAGGCGCTCGTTTCAGGCAGCCAATCGCCTTCGATAGGCAAATAATCAATCGAACGCGAAGTCGACTGAGCGATACACGGTTCGGGCAATTTCAAATCCGACTCGTTGGTACAACCGAATGGCCGCGGTGTTACGCGCGGTTACTTCGAGCGTGGCGAATTGCTGATCGGCGTGTTGGAAGCCGATCAACGCGCGATGCAGGAGTATGGAGCCGAGACCGATGCCTCGATATTCGGGAACGACACCTACATTTTGAATGCTGCCCACAAGGGCCGCATCGAATACCCCCTGGACGGTGCCGCAGGGGATAGGATGGACCTCGGGGCGCGATTGCTGGACGATGAGCCAAGTTGCCTGCGGCGCGAAATTGCTTCGGTTGACAATGTCGTTCATCAGCTGCCGACATCCGGTTGCGTCGGCCAGGCACGAGAATACTACGGCGTCGATTTCGTGGCCAAAGCTGGCCCATTTCGCGGCGGAGTGCAGCTCCAAGAGGCTGTTCCGCCATGGCAAAAGTTGAAACCCCGGCGGCAACGGCGGTGGTTCAACGAGCCGATGCCGCAGATTGATCTGCATGCGGAATCGTTTGAAATGCGTCGCGATCATCCGGTCGGCACCGGGCTAACGAACTCGCACTGCGGCCAACGCTTTGGCCCGCCGTTTTCGCACCACGACCAGCACGAAAATGCCGCTGGCCACCAGCAACAAGGCCCAGGTCGACGGCTCGGGAATGACTTGCAAAAGAAATAATCCGTTTTGCCTATCATTGACGATAATCGTGCCGCTTTGAAAGAACGGATATGCCGACCATGCCCCGTTGAAACTGTTGATCGCGTTGTCGGTTGGATACGTGTCAAAGAACGCAATCTCCTCAATATCCAAGGATTGAATATCGTTAATCCTCAGTATCCTCAAACCGCTTGTGTAGTTGGCCTGATAGATCAATCCATTGTGGATGTATTGGTTGTGATCGATCGTGTACTCGACGCCATCGATATGCCCCAAGTAGACCGGATTATCGAGGTCCTCGACGTTCCAGATCCGAGTCCGAGTTGGAAACGCCGGATTTCCCGCCAAAACATTGTTGCGTTCATCCAATTCATCATCCATCACAAAATATCTTTGGTCCTCGGTCAGCCATCCTTGGTGGGAATACTGAGCGCCCGCATATCCCGTTCGAGAAATCAACGTGGAGGCCGCGGGATTAGTCACGTCGGTGATGGTTAGAGTGTCTTCGTTCGAACTAAACGCGACTTCCCAGCCGAGATAGCCCGCATCGGGTCCGTTGTACGTGACCACTTGGGTGTCATGCGTGTATCCATCCCCCGAATACACGCCGGCTTGGGTGACGTTTAGCGGATTGGAAATGTCCAAGATGATGAGTCCGCCGCCCGATGATGCGCTTGGCGAGCCGACGACGTAGGCCCGAGCCAGGCCAGTTTCGTTGATTGCGATGTTGTGTGCTCGACCCAGCCCGGTGTAATGGAAGTCCATGGTATAGTTTTGCGGCGGCCCGCCCGGCAGCAACCGATTCAGATCAAACACCTGCACGCCGTGGCTGGCGTTGGCGCTACCATCTGCAACCACATACATATAATCGCCGTAGACCTTCATATCGCGCCAAGCCGCGACACCCGCGGCGGTTGGAAGTCGACCCAAGAAAACGGGGTTGTACGGGTCGGTGATTTCCACGAATGCCGTCGCATCGGTTTGACCGACCAGGGCAAATTCGCGTCCGTTCTTCGTCCAACCCCAAACGTCATTGCCGATAATCGATGCGCCCGCACCCATATCCAAATGTGGAATTTGCTTAATCAAATTCACTCGGTAGCTGGCATACGGTCCGTTGCCACCAATCCCGGACGGACTATATCCACTCCCTTTTCCGTCATCGTCGTGGGCCAGCCCCATCGCGGGAAGACAAAGGAAAAGACCAGCCGCAACGATGCAATTCTGCAGCAATCGCATGGGATAACCCCAACAAAGAAAGCGGATATAGGGCGCCAAGTGAACCAACATACAACTTAATTCAACGAAATTCCAAATTCAAGTTGGGTAGCTTACCGGTAATTGCGTAATTGCCAAATAGTTGACTTTCGCAGCGCGAAAGTGCGAGGCCGGTATTCCTAACGGTCCGCAGTCCACTCAAGCGGGCATTTCTTGCCGTTCATACCACCGCCAACGTTCATTCATAGCGAAAAAATGCCGAAAACGGACAAAACGACCGTATCGAAACCCGTGGCAAAGCGTGGACGGGGTCGAAACCACCCACTGTGATAAAATGAAATCGAGTGAAATCGAGCCGCATTGCGAAGTCCCTCATGACAGATCAGACGCAACACCAATCCAACGAACAGCTTCAAGAAGCTCAGCGCATGAGCTTGAAGCCAACCACGGCGCCGGGGCAAGTTCCGGGATACATCATTCGAAATTTCCTTGGTTCTGGTGCTTTTGGAGAGGTCTGGGCGGGAGTAGACCGCAGGACTGGACGCAACGTGGCGATCAAGTTTTACACGCGTCGCTCCAGTTTGGATTTGACTTTGCTTTCGCGTGAAGTCGAAAAACTTGCGGCGCTGTCGGCCGATCGTTACGTCGTGCAATTGCTCGACGTCGGCTGGGATGCGGATCCACCGTTTTACGTGATGGATTACATCGACAGCGGATCACTGGAAGACGAGTTAGCGCGCGAGCCGAAAATTTCGGTGGAAAAAGCCGTTGATATCTTCAAAGAGTGCGCGGTCGGTTTGCTGCACCTGCACGGCAAGGGAATTTTGCACTGTGATCTCAAGCCGGGAAATATATTGCTCGACCAAGATCACAAGCCGCGATTGGCGGACTTTGGCCAATCCCGGCTTTCGCACGAACAATCCCCTTCGCTCGGCACGCTCTTTTACATGGCGCCGGAACAAGCCAACTTGCAAGCGGTGCCGGACGCACGCTGGGATGTTTACGCGCTCGGAGCGTTGTTGTTTCGAATGCTTACGGGGGCACCTCCCTATCGAGATTCGGAATTAGTCGAAAAGCTTGAATCCGCCAACGGCATCGATGAACGGTTGGCGGCTTATCGGCAATCCGTTGCCAGCGCTCCGATCCCCACCTCGCATCGCCGCATTCCGGGTGTGGATCGCATGCTGGCGGACATTGTCGATCGCTGTATCGCGGTCGACCCCGAAAAACGGTTTCGCAGTGTGCACAGCGTGTTGCTCGCGTTACGGCAGCGTGAACATTCGCACGCGCGGCGACCATTGATGATCATCGGTTTGCTCGGACCCTTTTTGCTATTGGCGGGAATGTCGATCTTTGGCTGGTCGTTCTACCGACACGCGGTCAGCCAAACCAACGATGCCGTGATGACCAAAGCCGCCGAGAGTAACCGCTGGGCGGCTCAGTTGGCGGCCCGATCTGCCGGCGAACAAATCGATAGCTACTTCTGGGCCGTCGAACGAATGTCGCTTGATCCGGAAATTGAAAAGGGGCTCAAGCAGCTGCTCGAAAATGAGGAGTTCACCGAACTGCGGAGGAAGCTTTCCGATCCGAACCGCAATACCGATCCCGCCTTGGACGCCGATCGAGTTGCATTTATTAACCACCCTTTGCGGCAAGAGCTGCAAGCGCCGCTCGAGAGAAAGATCAAAGATCCCCTGAGTCCGTCCGCTGCGAGCTGGTTCATTTGCGATCGATGGGGGAATCAGTTGGCGTCGGTATTTATCACTGAGAGAACGACTGGCCAAACGCTCGGTCGAAATTATTCTTGGCGCTCGTATTTCAACGCCGACGTAGTGGATTCCGTGACTGATGAGACCAAACCTCGCTACGTCGTGGTTGAAGATCCCGATCAGCGGACCCACATCTCCCGATCACATTTGTCCGGCGTGTTTCAGAGCCAAGGTACCGCAACTTGGAAAATCGCATTTTCGACACCGATCATTATCGGCGGTGATTTTGTTGGCATCGTCGCGCTCACAACCAATATGGGGAGCTTCATTGAGTTCGACAGCAGCGAACGACAATATGCGATGATGGCCGACTCACGTCTCGGCAGGAACCGCGGCGTCATCTTGGAGCACCCGAATTTACGAGCACTCAGCATCGCAAACCCCAGCACTAAACTCGATCAGTATCGCGTTAATCTGGATCCGCTTGAACAAGGCGAGGTGATCTTTAGCGACCCGCTGCAACCCGATGATCAAAAAAAATGGGTTGTTGGAATATCCAACGTCAAACGGACGTCGCGGGATCGCGATGACTCGCTTGAATCCGCCACCGACACGGGGTTAACGGTGATTGCCGCCCAAGACTACGACGCGGTGACGGAACCGGTGCGCTCATTGGAACGCCAATTGTCGTGGTTGGCGTTGGGTACACTGGGCTTTATCCTCGCGGTCGTCGGACTGCTGGTCTTTATGCTTTCGCGAACCTTTCGCCAGACTCGGCAACGAATCGGCGGAAACTTAGCTCCTGCGACCGATTCGCTCATGCTCAAAGGGTCTGAGTCGACTCGTCGCTCACCTTGATTCCCTGAGAAGAACGATGCGCTCACCTAGTTCGCCGATTGTTTCCACGATCGATCATGCACTACTGCATCCGACCATGACCGATGATGAAATCATCGCGGGGTGTCGCGAAGCAGCGGAGTTGGGCGTCGCAAGTGTGTGCGTAAAACCTTACGCCGTCCCATTGGCGGTTGCCGAGCTCAGCGGAACTCAAGTCGCTGTGGGCACAGTCATCGGGTTTCCGCATGGCGCGAACCCAACCGAAGTCAAAGCGTTCGAGACCCGCTGGGCGGTTGAACACGGTGCGCGCGAAGTCGATATGGTGATCAACGTGGCCAAAGCTCTTGCCGGGGAATGGCGATACGTCGAAAGCGACATTCGAGCGGTCGTTGAAGCCGCTGCGTCGCGCGGCGCCATTGTCAAAGTCATATTTGAGACCGACTACATTTCGGATGACGCGATCAAGAAGCGCCTTTGTTCAATTTGCGAACACGCAGGCGCAGATTTCGTAAAGACCTCGACCGGTTTCGGCTTCGTCAAGCAAAAGAATGGCGATTATAACTACGTCGGGGCCACCGAACACGATGTCCAACTGATGCGCGGGGCGTGTTCGCCAAAGGTTGGCGTCAAAGCATCTGGCGGGATTCGATCGTTCGAACAAGCCGAACGGTTCCTCAAGCTTGGCGCAACGCGCCTTGGGACAAGTGCCTCGCGCGCAATCGTCGAAGCCGCGGGCCGAGATCCGAACAGCTATTGAACGCTTCGGCGAACGCAGGCAAGTCGATTGTCGGCCTTCGACATAGTCGCGTTTCGCTCCGGGAAAGGATGCCCCCTGACCCTGCTCTCTCCCCCGAAGCGGGGGCGAGGGAACGATTTTGGCTCTTGGATAAACTCTTCATTTTACTCAGGAGTCGACGAATGATTCAGCTGATTTATCGCGAAGCGTTGCCAGAGGATATTCGCACGATTGTCGACTTCCAATTGGCGATGGCGCTGGAGACTGAAAATCTTCGCCTCGACCATTTCATTTGCTCGGCAGGCGTTTCCGCGGTCTTCGCCAACCCTTCCTTGGGCCGCTTTTTCGTCGCCGCACGGGCCGGTGAAGTCTTGGCATCGCTCTTGATCACTTATGAGTGGAGTGACTGGCGCAACGGGACGATTTGGTGGTTGCAAAGCGTCTTCGTACGACCCAACGCACGAGGCCACGGCGTTTTTCGCGGGCTATTTCAACACGTGCGGAGCCTAGCCGAGCAAGACCTTGGAGTGCGCGGAATACGACTCTACGTCGATCGCCAGAACGCGCGGGCCCAGGGCGTCTATCGCAGATTGGGAATGAACGGCGAGCACTACCAAGTCTTCGAGTGGATGAAATGAATTGTGGGGAGTCTTCGATTTGAGTGGCACTGACTCTGCCAGTGTTTTTGGGCTATCCGATGGCATACGCACACTGGCAGAGCCAGTGGCACACAAGTCAAAGTCCTGTCTCAGATCGGAAAGTGAGACCGTCCTTTCGCGGAGCGATTGGCGACATTGGATTTTTCGCCCGTCAAAGAAATCCGTGTCGCTTTAATCCGCGTTGACGTAACTGCTTATCGCGGAATATTTCTGCAATCGGACGAATCGTTACGTTCGGCACAGTCGCTGTAAGTCGCTAAAGTTTTGCTACGTTGTAGGGCTTAACGAGCCGCGACGATAGCCTTCATGCTAAGAGGTGTCACGGCAAGTCGAAATCCGGCCAAGGCACGCGACTCGAATTCTCCCCCCGGACAGGGTCGCGCGGCGGTCGGCGATTTGGTTGACGGTTGCGCTTTGGCGCTACGATTTCTCGTCGTCGCGCCGGAAGTGTCTTGGCGCGGCGCGGGCGATTCGTAAGTCCATTCCCCTTTCGAAAAACGGCCGAACATGAAATTCGAAAATGATCTGCAGAACGAAGAATGTAAAAATCCAATCGAATCGCCAACTCCAACGTCGCGTCGCGGACGGAAGCGTGCCGACCTGCAAAATCCGCTCGAGACCTATCTTCGCGAAATCAACGAAACCAAGTTGCTTACCGCTCAGGACGAACGGGACTTGGCTGGCCAAATCGCCAACGGCGACGTTCGTGCTCGGGATCGAATGGTACGGGCCAATCTTCGGTTGGTGGTGAATATCGCTCGCGGATACACAGGCAAAGGACTCGGTTTGCAGGACTTGATCGAGGAAGGCAACCTCGGACTGTTGCGGGCGGTCGAGGGATTTGACCCCTCCATGGGAACGCGCTTCAGCACGTACGCGAGCTATTGGATCAAACAGTCGATCAAGCGTTCGTTAATCAACACGGCCAAAACAATTCGCATTCCGGCCTACATGGTCGAGTTGTTGTCGAAATGGCGACGGGCAACGACCCGACTCGCCGATGAACTGGGCCGCAGTCCGACGCCCGAGGAAGTGGCCCGCGTGCTGGGCGTTCCGCGACGCAAATTGACCATCATCAAAAAGGCAATTCAAATCTACAACGCAGCTCCGCAGACCGATCAAGTTGATTCGGGATGGTCGATGGGCGAATTGGTGATGGACGAGCGGACGCGCTCGCCCGAGGACGAAATGCTCGAGGTCGATGTCATGGCGTCCATCATGGAAACCATGCATCAGCTCGAGGAACGGGAAACGACAGTCTTGCGGATGCGATTTGGGCTCGACGGGGTGGAGCCGCACACGCTTAAGGAAATCGGCGAAAAGTTGAATTTGACTCGCGAGCGCGTGCGCCAGATCGAGACCGAAGCGCTAAAGAAACTGGGTGAGGGATTGCGAGATCCGCGCGATTTCGAAATCTCCCTGCCGTTCAAGAAGTAACGTCACCGCGCCGGACGGGCAGGAGACATTCACTCCATAGATCGTTGAACGCCCCGCCGCAGGCGCCGGCCGCCCCGCCGATTTCGCGATCAAGCCGGCGCCTACGGCTTGGCGTTAAACACAATACCGTTCAAATTGAACGGTATTGCCGTTAAACGAAGTGAGGTTTGGACTCGTACGCTCGACCGAACGAGTGCTTGCCTTATCAATCCGGCGCGCAGCCTTGCCGAGCGTTCTCTTGCTCGATTTGAGCAATCTTGTCCACCCGCCGTTGGTGACGCCCCCCTTCGAAATCGGTTGTCAGCCAATGTTTGACAATTTCTAAAACCTCGTCGGGGGTCAACCGGTCGGCTGACAAGCAAAGTACGTTGGCATCGTTGTGTCGCCGACTCATCTCCGCGGTGTGGCGGTCGTGACAAACGGCGGCTCGAATGCCTCGAATTTTGTTTGCCGCGATCGAGACTCCAATGCCAGTTCCGCAAAACAATACACCGCGTTCACACTTTCCTGTGGCGACTTGCTGGGACACGTCCGCCGCGATGTCCGGATAGTCCACCTTTTGGTCGCCCGTCCCGCCAAAATCGAGCACGTCGATTCCCAACGAGCTGATGTATTCGCCGGTCCGGCGGCGCCATTCAACGCCTCGGTGATCACTGCCGATTGCAACTCGCATGCTAATCATCCTTTTCCGTGGTGTGTTGAGGCGGCGACGTCGGCCAACACTTTGTCCAGCCAAGGCTGAAGCTTCGCCGCGATCTCATCGGCACATTTGTAATACGCAGCCAAAGGCTGACCGATTGGGTCCCCGATTTCACTGTGGTCCGTGCTCAGCAAGAACGAGCGCGGCCCTGCCGTCGGCCATTGCTGCAACAATGTCGCGAGATGTGCGTGGGTCATCGTCAAAATCAAATCTGCGTGCCGCACCAACCGTTCGGTCAGCGGCTGGCTGGAGTGGTTCGACAAATCGATGCCGGAGCGGGCAAGCGTTTCGACCGCTTCGCGGGCGGCCTTCCCCCCGGGAAATGCGGCCATCCCGGCGGAAATGACCTGCACGCCGCGATCCGCCAATTGATCTGGCCGGCAAGCCATTTTTTCGGCGATCAACTTCTGAAAGATTTTCTCAGCCATCGGGCTTCGGCAGGTGTTTCCAGTACACACAAACAACACGATGTACTTCGACAACTCACCCAATGCCTCCGCATTCAGGACGCCTTCACGCAACACCGTGAACTTGTTCTTGTCGATGCGCACGACTGATGAGGATTGACCAAATCGACAAGGACCGGCGTCCAAGATCAAGTCGATCTGCTTGCGAATCGCCGCATCGATCTGATCGGCACTCGATGCTTCGGGCTCGCCCGAGCGATTTGCGCTGGTTAGCACTAACGGTCCCACCGTGAGACGCAAAATCTGCAGGGCAACGTCGTCGGCCGGTACGCGCAAACCAACGGTACCATCCAAAACAACGGATCGCTGCACGAGCAACGGCAAACGTACGATGACGCTGTCGGGATGGGCGTCCTCCAACACGAGCGTGATCGGACCGGGCCAACAACGCCGCGCCAAACGGCGGCCCAAGAGCGACATTTCGGGGACATAATCCAAAGCATCGTCGGCGCTTTTGACCGCCAATGCGAATCCCTTGGTTGTGGCACGGCCCTTGATCTCAAACAGCCGAGCAACGGCGGCCTCGTTGAGCGCACTCGCGGCCAGGCCGTAGACGGTCTCCGTCGGTATCGCCACAATCTTCCCTTGGGCCAACGCCGCAACCGCGCGATGTATGGCGTCGCGGGGATCCTCGGCATGCTCAAGATTGATTACGGCTGCCGACATAATTCGATTTTCACGCGGGCGTTGTCAACGTAATCAGCCATGGACTACCGATCCGCTGTCGTGGGATCATTCGCGGTGCAAAGGACGACACTACCCGATCCGCGCTGCCATTGTACTATATCGGTGGGAAATCCAGCGGGTCAAGTAGAACCGCTCGACAAGTTCGAGGGGAACTCGACGTCCCAAAAGCCTCGATTGTAAATGGGAGCGGCCAACCGGTGCCCGTTTGGTCCACGTTGCACTATGCGAACCGTTCATGCCACGCGGGTGACCTCCTTTGAACTCAACTCATTCACGATCACGGCGACTGCGCCGTCGCAATCGATGGCATTGGCTCGGGCTGCTCGGCGTTCTAGCGGGCTGCTTGCCCGCACATTCGCCAACGACAAACAACGTCGTCGTGTGGGGCAAACGCGGTTTAAACAAAGGTCGATTTCAAAAACCGCGCGCTATCGCGATTGATCCGTCCGATCATTTGTTTATCGCCGATAAAACGGGGTATATTCAGAAGTTTGAGCGGGACGGCACATTTATCCGCAGTTGGCGCTTGCCCGACATGCAGATTGGATTGCCGTGCGGGTTATCAATTTCCAAAGACGGAATGCTGCTCGTTGCCGATACCCATTATTTTCGAATCCTCACGTATACGCCCGACGGCAATTTGATTCCCGAGCGGACGATCGGCGGAGCTTCCGGCTCGCAGCCGGGCCAATTCGGCTTTGTGACGGACATCGTTCAGGATTCGGCCGGGAACTACTACATTTCGGAATACGGGGAATTCGACCGAATCCAAAAATTCGATTCGGCAGGTAGATTCTTGATCCAGTTTGGAGGCCCCGGGAGTCAAATCGGCGAATTCTTGCGCCCCCAAAGTTTGGCGTTCGATTCTAATGGCCTGCTTTGGGTTGCGGATGCGTGCAACCATCGCTTGCAAGTGTTTGATGTCTCGGAACGAGCCCCGACAGTCGTCGCCGTTCTTGGCAAAGAGGGAACACAACCTGGCGAGCTACGCTATCCATACAGCCTCGCATTTGATTCGCAAGGCAATTTGTACGTTTGTGAGTTGGGAAATCATCGCATTCAACATTGGCGACCAGACGGCAGCGTCATCGACGTCTGGGGGCGTTCTGGCCGCAACCCCGGCGAATTCAATCAGCCTTGGGCAATCGCTCTCGATTCTCAAGGCGCGATTCACGCGTTAGACACTCACAATCATCGTGTCCAACGGAAAAAGTTCTAGGGCGTGTGAACGGGCTTTGCACGATAAAGCCCAATTCAGCACTGGCGGCGCCAGTGACACACAAGAAAAAGAGTTGATTTCCGTGTGCCGCTGGCTCTGCCAGTGTCTTTGTTGTGCAACCACCCGAGGCTGCCTTACTCTGCCGCTTGGCGGTCAGCGTTGCTCACGATCGAGAACGCCCTCGAGTGGCGAGCCTTGTTCCGCGATCTGTCGGCGAAAAAATGCGCTAGCCAGATCAACCGTCTCGAGCTGCGAAAACGCTTGGATGTGGCCGCACCCCGCTAGTTTCGCGACTTCGCACGTGATGCCGTGGTCGACCAATGCCTGTTGCATTCGGTCCAGGCACTCGATCGGCACGATTTGATCGTCTATTCCATGAAAAAGTAGAAACGGCGGAGAAGTCTCCGAGACGTGGAACACCGGCGATGCGCGTTGGTAGATCTTGGGGTCTTCGGATTTGGTCGCGCCAAGCCAATACTTCAAAAACGTCGAATCAGCGGGCAACCATTCAAAATCGCAGGGAGCACCCCCAGCAGCAACTCCTTTGAGAACGGGAATAGATTCGGCATTTTCGATCGGACTTTGGAGCTGTTTCCAATTACATTCCGATGTCGTTGCCAGCAGTGAAATCAAATGCCCACCGGCGGAATAGCCGAATCCAAAGATCTGGTTCGTGTCGATGTGATACTCAACCGCGTGGTCGCGCATAAACCGCATTGCCGCAAAGCAGTCTTGAATTTGCGCCGGAAAAGGAAATTTGGGTGCGTGTCGATAGTTGATGCAGACGACGACGAATCCATTGTCGCAGAACTTGAATGCGTGCCGCATCATGTTCAGCTTGGTTCCCCCGCGCCAGCCACCGCCATGGACGGCCAACACCGCTGGGAAGGGTCCGCTACCGGCTGGGACGTAGACATCGCACTTGAGTTCGTAGTCGTCCCCGCGGTGGTACACGACGCTTGCGTGTTTGACGCCGTCGAGCAACCCCAAGTATGAACCCTCGGGTGCGGCTTTGTTCTCCGACTCTTGCGACCAGACTGGGAAAAACGGCAGAATCGCCACGACGAGCGCAAGGCTCAAACTCGCTCGACGGTTTCGAAGAAGGTTGGTCATGGGCAACGGGGCACAGAGAAACTATAATGGTGGTTGAGTCCTTTTCATTTTTGCGAAGTCGACCGCAGAGATAATCCGCCCCCAGCATGGAGGCCCGCATTTCGTTCGCTCGACCCATCGTCTGGGAGCTTATTCTAGCGTGAGCAATTCGTTTTCCAAAATCCCAGAGGCTATTGAGGCGATCCGTCGCGGCGAAGTCGTCATTGTGGTCGACGACGAAGATCGCGAAAACGAAGGGGATTTCATCTGCGCCGCCGAGTTGGCGACGCCCGAGCGAATCAACCTCGTGCTCAGCGGGCGCGGCGATTTTTGTATGCCGGTTTTGCCGGAAACATGCCAGCGGCTCCAGGTCACTCCGCTGGTTGAACATAACAATTCGCCGCTTCGCACGGCGTTCATGACGCCGCTGGACCACAAAACTGCCAAGACAGGAATCACCGCGGAGGAACGGGCGGTCTGTGTTCGGGCCATCGCCGATCCGAACAGCCGGGCGGAGGATTTTGTTCGACCCGGACACGTCCATTTGCTGCTGGCCAAGGAGGGGGGCGTGTTGCGTCGCGCGGGTCACACCGAAGCTGCGGTTGATCTGGCGCGGATGGCAGGATTGCAGCCGGCCGGAGTCTTGTGCGAGATACTCGATGACGACGGAAATCGCGGCACGCGGGATTACCTTCAATCGATCGCGTGCCGTCACAGCCTGCATATTATCACCATCGAAGATTTGATCGCCCACCGACGGATGCACGAACACTTAGTCACGATCAGTGCTTCCGCGGATCTTCCGACCCGGCACGGAACATTCCGCATCGTGGCGTTCGACGTCAAGTTTGAAACGCAGCAACCGATCGCACTTGTCATGGGCGACTTGGCCACGGGAGCGAATCCTCCCTTGGTCCGGATGCATTCGAGTTGCTTTACCGGGGACGTGATCAATTCGTTGCGCTGCGATTGTGGTGATCAACTGCAAATGGCCTTGGAAATGATCGCGACTGAACGGCGCGGCGTGTTGGTTTACTTGCCTCAAGAAGGACGCGGAATCGGACTCCGCGAAAAAATCAAAGCGTATCAATTGCAAGACCAAGGACTCGACACCGTGGAGGCAAATCATGCCCTGGGCCACAAAGCCGACGTACGCGACTACGGGGTCGGCATTCAAGTGCTCAAAGCTCTGGGCTTGAGCGATATTCGCCTACTAACCAACAACCCCAAAAAAACCGCCGCGTTTAATCTACGCGGGTTCGGGCTCAATGTCGTCGATCAGATTCCGATCTTGCCGCAAGTCCACGAGTTTAATTCGCACTACTTGCATACCAAGCGCGAGAAATTAGGGCACCTCATCCCCAACGAATTGTTCGACCGCCCCGCGCCGTGATGCTAATTTTCAGCCGAGGTTCGCATGCGTGGTGGCAGGCCCGAATCTTTCTTGCTTTGTGTGCCACTGGCTCTGCCAGTGTTCGATTCAGCCCGCAACTCCATAACGACACTGGCAGAGCCAGTGGCACAGGTGAATATGGTCGCATCGAGTGCCTGCAATTTCGCAGGGCGACCATGGTTTAGCATTAGTTGATCTTGTACCAGCCTCGCCGCGCCGCATTGCCGCGTCGCATTGAGCGCCCCTCAAATCTGTTGCGCCCATCTGGTGCATCGATTTCCGCGGCCTGCGGTTTGGGAATCTCGATTCCTAACAAGCGGGATAACAATCCGTGATCGATCGTCGGCGCGTTCGGTACGGGCGCGTCAAAATCAAACTCGACGACATCGCCAGACGGTTCAGCTTCATCGGATTCCTGGGTGTCGTGGGCCCTCTGGCCTTCGTCGGCATCGCCCTGCATGCCTTCCTCGTCGCCGGCCGCCGTATCTGGATCGGCTGGGTCCGCCAGGCCCTCGTTAGCCATAAGTTGGTTCGGATTTGGCGATGGATCGACAGGTCCATTGGCGCCCTGCGTTGCAGCGTCGGCAAATGGACTTGGCCGCGTCACTCGGACTTCCGAGGCAACTTGGTTGTCCCCTGGAATCGGCAGACAGCGCACCAGGATGGCCTCGCCGGATTGGGCAAGTGACAGATCTGGTAAATCGTAACTCACGCGAGTATTCTCCGGGTCCAGTGCGAACTCAAAGCGCTCGAATTTGTTGCTGGGGCGCACGAGAACGCTGAGACGCTTGGTTTGGTGGTCGATTGATTGAATTCGCGCGGTAAATCGATAGGACGCTAGACCAGTTTTTGGGTCGAGCTCGGAAACGCGTTCGCGAAGTGTATCCATTTTGTCCGCGATCGATAGGACCTCGATCGAATCCAGCGGTTTGCTTGCGGGACCCGTTTTATCCAATTCGGCGACAAAGCGAATGATCATCGAGGATTTCAGGAACGACACCCGGTCGTCGCCGCTTATGGAAATAGCCGTTCCTCTGCCGACGCCCAACGGTGGAAGATCGTCGCTTGGCTTTGCCAATTGGAAGACTTTGTCGCCCTCGTCGGTTCGTATTTTAAGAATAGACTTGCTGGCGGAGATGAATGTCCCTTCATAACTATCGAATTGAAGGGCGTTGCCTTGCGACTCTTGAGCACAACCCGATGCGTCCGTAGCAGTGTTAAACACAATCAACAGAAATACCCAGCAACAACGCCACGGCTTACCTATCACTTGGTTCATTGTTTCGCTCACATTCGCGTTCACACTCGGGGAGAGGGAACCAAAATAGCGCCCTATTAGAACGTACGTGATTCTATTCGCAGGACGGCATTTCCAGGCGGTCAATCGACCGAAAAGCGACGGCTTAGAGGGGCCGCGCTACGTTTGAAACGAATAAATTCACAATCTAAGAGCGTAGGACAACCCTACCGCCAATAGGGCCGAACCGGCACGACGGGATATGCTTGGTAGATCGGTGGGTGGATGTGGCAATGGGGAATTCGTTCCTCGATGATCACCGTGGCAGGTCGCTCGATGTAGGTCGGCTGCATCGCAGGTACACCGATCGGAGCGCGTTGCATGTTGGCGATCACGGTTTCGCTGACACCTAGCTGGTGCATCCTAATGATATCGTGGACCTCGAGTTTGCGCTCAATTCCGTTGGCATGCAGGTGGTTGACGATGACCGAATCACTGATTCCGCTATTGGCCATTTCAATCACATCGGCGATCGAAGCCGAACGGCGGACCGGTTGATTCTGAGCTTGGATTATCTGCCGTTGCTGCAAAATGTGTTGGCGATATCTTTGTTCGCGGGCCAATTGGTGGTCTTGGGCGTTTCCGATCAAACCGCCGGCGATTGCCCCGACGGCCCCGCCGATCAGTGCCCCTTCGGGCGTTTCATCGTTTTGGTGGCCGATGATTCCGCCGATCACGGCGCCAGCCACTCCGCCGACAGTTGCCCCGTCCTGGGTTCGGCTCTGTGCCGAGGCCTGAGCACTCCAAACGCAAGCTACTACGAGTACGAAACAAACTGTCAGAGATCGACTCATGCCAATGCCTCGAAAATATAGGAGTTGTCCACATAGCGACGTGACGGTCAACGACGCTTTTCGTCGGCCCGACCATTTCGCCCTTTTCTAATATCGGCAATTCAACCGGGGACAACTGAGTCCGGCGACTCGGGCCTGAATTCGCCTCAATTCCCAGGGCCGTTCGCCGCTAGCAGTTCGTGCTTCGCTTGCGATCTCGCGAGTCGACAGCGCGCTTTCGTGTTACCGGGAAAATCCCAACGGCAAAAAACGCGAGCGACGAAAGCGGAGTGGAACTCGAAGGCCTTTCCCGCCCGCCATTGCCCGTACCGACCTATGACCCTGTTCCCGATCCACCGAGGCATTACGTCTTTGCGAAACAGACCATACAGATATCGTCGTTTTGATCGGCAGCGCCAATAAAGCGTTTGACGTCGCGGACGATGTTCGCGCCTAAGTCGGAAAGTGATTCGGGCTGCGAGGCTTGCAGGATTTGTTTGATTCGACTGATCCCAAATTGTTCTTGTTCGCAATTAAAGCACTCGTTGACTCCATCGGTGTACATCAACACGCAATCGCCAGACTTCAGCGTAAAGTCGAACGGCCGGTAATCGACTTCCGGCATGATTCCGACTGGGACGGAGGAAAATTCGGCGCCTGGTTCAATGATCGTGGTGTCGGCCCGGCGAATGATCGGCCGCATGTGCCCGGCGTTGATGATCGTGACGTTGTCGTTGCTGGGGTCGATCATGGCCAACGCCAAAGTGATGAATCGGTCGAGGTCCAAGCCCTCAATCGCCGCATTAAGTTTCTTCATCGCTTGGGTAAGGTCGGGCTCGGTCGCCAGAGCGAATCGAGCTTCGGCGGACATCTTGGCCATCAGCAGAGCCGCAGCGACACCATGGCCGACCACGTCGGCAACGATCACCGCGACGCGCCCGTCTTTGAGTACAACGTAGTCGTAATAGTCGCCGCCGACTTGTTGTGCGGGTCGATAGTAATCGTAGAAGGTATACCCCGGAATGACCGGGCGGTTCTGCGGCAAGAATCCGTGTTGGACTTCGTGGGCCAACTCCAAGTCGCGGCGCATTTCCCGCTGGACTTCCGCGTTTTGGTGAAGCCGTTCGTTCTCGACGGCCAAGCTTGCTTGGAGGGCCACAACCGATAGGACTTCAAGATCCTGATCATTAAAGCCGGTGGTTCGCCGGAGCGTGTCGAGTTGAATGACTCCGAGCGTATTGCCGTCCGAGTCAACGAGAGGCGCGCACATCAGCGACCGAATGCGAAAATCGGCAACACTTTGGCTCATATCGAAGCGATTGTCGGTCCCCGCGTCTGTACTAATCACGGCTTGCTTGCGCTCCAACACGTAATTGACGATGGTGCGGCTGACGCGAATCAGCTCGTCGTCTTTGGGATTGCGGAGCTTAACGGCCTCGGGAATCAGTTGGCCGTTTTGTCCGCGCATTACCACGAATCCGCGATCGACTTGCAAAAACAATTGAAACAGGCAGTCGAGAACAGTCGGCAAGACTTGGTCCAAGCCGACCGTTTTGGACAGGGCCCGCGTGACGTTGACAATTGTCTCGAGTCGCTTTTCCGGCGTGATATTAAAACTGACTTCCGCCGATCCGTGGTGCGACGAAAGCTCCATCTGGGACATGATCGACGAGACGTCGCCATCGAGGTCTTCAAACATGACCGAATCGCTTTTGACGCTCGACAATTTTTCGGCATTGGTCGGCCGCGGTCGAGAAAAACCGGAGATTTCGTCGATGTGAAAGATGAATCGAGCATCGCAAATCGCGATCAGATCGCCGTCGAACAAGCGAATCGGCTGATGGATCATGCGGTTGTTGACGAACGTCCCGTTGCGGCTTTGCAAGTCTTCGATCAGATGCTGGCCTTGATCGGTATAGATCCGCGCGTGCCGCCGGCTGATCGCCCCTTCGTCGACGATGATTTGGCACTCGGGATGTCGGCCGATGACCATTTCTTCGCGATCGAGCGCGATGTTGCGGACGATGTTGTCGGCTTCGTCCTTGGTTAGAAACGGCATGCTTGGTTGCTTCTGGATAAAGTCGTTGAGGTGTCCTGCATTTTACTTGCCGGCCAAAGGTTCCGTCAACGATTCGACGAGCAATGCGACCATGTCATAGCTGACGAAGTTCGCAATTGCCCATGCTGCTACTACGAACCGCTCCCGTTGAACGCTTGTCGTAGACCGATGGGTTACTTGCGACGAGGTGCGACGTCGATAAAATGGAACGCACACGCAGATTGCCAAAGCGCGACGCGCGTTGTTCGCGGCCAAGTTCAATTGGCTTCGCGGCGCATGATCGACGTACTCGGGACTGGTGTAACGGTAGCACGAAAGATTCTGGCTCTTTTGGTCGGGGTTCGAATCCCTGGTCCCGAATTTGGATTCCTCTTGCGGACGCTTGTCCGTAATTCTTACGAGAAGTAGGAAGAACCCGTACCACCGACGTTGGGTCGTCGCCGCCAACGCGGGTCGCTCGAATGGATTCTGGGATATTTCGTTGCCCCATAAATCTGACTTGTAGTTCTGCACAATTTTTTGATTTGAACCGCGAAGCGGTGTTATCTGATAGCCTGGGGCTGGCGCTCCAGGCTATCACCTGCCGCCGCTTCGCGGCTGAATAGATGTGTATAACAACGAGTGCGTCGGCCAGTTCGATTTCGTCCTTCAATTAAGTTCAATCGCACTCCCATGCCCAACACGATCACTTGCCCCGAATGCAGCTTTGAAATAGAAGTCGCCGAAGTTCTTTCCGCTCAACTCCGCATCGAGCTGCGCAAAGAATTCGACGCCGATCAGCGGAAAAAGGAAGGCGAACTGGCGGCCCGGGAGATCGCCCTTACGGCCGCGCGCAAACAGATCGAGCTTGAGAGCAGATCGCTGGAAGCAACGCTGACGCAACGGCTCGAACAAGAACGCGATACGCTCGAATCCAAGGTTCGCGAAAAGGTCAAAGCCGATCTTGCCGTCCAAATGGAGCACCAAGCGGAAGAGCTAGGCGAAACGAAATCGAAATTGGCCGAGGCTCAGAAGGCGGAATTGGACCTCATCAAACAAAAACGCGATCTGGAAAACCAGAAAAACGAATTGGAATTGCAGGTCGCTCGGGAGATGGAGAAGGAACGCAGCAAAATTCGCGAGGTGGCCAAGAAAGAGGCGAGCGACGAACGAGCCCTCAAAGACGCCGAAAATGCCAAGCTCATCTCGGACATGACCAAACAAATTGACGACTTGAAGCGCAAAGTCGAGCAGGGGTCCCAACAAACGCAGGGAGAAGTGATGGAACTGGAACTGGAGTCCATGCTTCCCCGCCAATTTCCTTTCGACGCGATTCAAGCCATTTCCAAGGGAGTGCGGGGCGCGGACGTTTTGCAAATCGTGCATGATGCGAGCGGATCCGATTGCGGCAGCATCCTTTGGGAATCCAAGAATGCGAAAAACTGGGGCGGGGATTGGCTGGAAAAACTTCGCAGCGATCAACGCGAAGCCAAGGCCCAATTTGCGATTCTGGTGTCCGTGGAACTACCCAAAGGTCTAACTACATTCGGCAACATGGACGGAGTCTGGGTCACCAATTGGTCGTGTGCGATGCCCTTGGCATCGGCGCTCCGTGCCAGCTTGATCGAAATCGCAAAAACCGCTCGGTCTCAGGATGGAAAACACGGCAAAATGGAACTCATCTACAACTACCTTTCCGGTTTGGAGTTCCGGCATCGGATCGAAGGAATTGTGGACGCATTTGTCGCGATGCAGGGAGACCTTGAAACCGAAAAACGGGCTCAAACAAAGATGTGGGCCAAGCGTGAAAAACAATTGAATCGAGCCGTGGCCCAAACGGCAGGCATGTACGGCGATTTTCAGGGAATTGTGGGTGCCTCCCTCCCCGCCATTGAGAAACTTGAATTGCCAGCGATTGAGAACACTAACGGCGACGACGAGTCAGATGACAAATGACATTCTTGGGTGCCACTGGCTCCGCCAGTGCCACTTAGCACGACGCGTGATAAACGCACACTGGCAGAGCCAGTGGCACGCAAGAACCTAATTAGCGTTTTACGAAACGGTAACGTCTGACTTGGCGGAATATGCCATAATTCCGGCCGAAACTCTGGCGAGTTCCGCTACAAGAAAGTTGCCCCACTACTCGATGCCGACGATTTCGGTGCCGGTAACGCGGGCGAGGTCTTGAAAGTAATTTGGATAAGTCTTCGCAACGCAGCTCGGATTGCGAATTTCGATTCCAGGAATTTTTAAGCCAATCAACGATAGACTCATTGCCATGCGGTGATCGTCGTAAGTGTCGATCGCAGCCCCCCGCAGTTTCGACGGGAGTATCCGCAGTCCGTCGGGCCGCTCGTCAACCACGGCTCCCAGGTTGCGCAGCTCGCGGGCCAAATCGCCGATTCGATCGGATTCCTTGTGGCGGATATGGGCGACGTTGCGGATTCTCGTCGGACCGTCGGCAAAGAGTGCCACTACGGCGAGCGTTTGCACCGTGTCGCTAATAGCGCCCATATCGACCTCGATCCCATGCTGAACGGGCCCGTACAATGTGACGGAATCGTCCGACCACTCGACGCGGCATCCCATTTCTGCCAGCCGATTCGCAAACTCCAAATCTCCTTGCTTTGAATTTCGCCCCAAGCCTTCGATTGTGACCGTTCCGCCCGCGATCGCCGCGGCGGCTAAGAAGTAGCTGGCGGCCGTTGCGTCGGGTTCGACTTGGTAGACGCAGCCTCGATAACGATGCCGGTTTGAAATGGAGATCGCTTCATCGGTTAATTCCACCTGTCCGCCAAAGGCACTCATCACATCGGCGGTCAACTGGAGAAACGGCGCTGAAACGACCGGGCCGCGGATGTGAATCGTAATTGGGTGCTCAGCATAGGGTGCGGCCAACATGAGCCCGCTGGCGAATTGGCTGGATGTCGCCGCGGAGATTTGAACATCGGCTGCATTCCATCCGGTGGATTCGACGACAACCGGCGGGCAGTCTCCCGCCGATTCCGCGCGCGCGTTGACACCCAATTGTCGCAGCGCAGCGAGCAGATCTCCGACTGGACGCTGGTGCATTCGAGTTGAACCGATCAGTCGGAATCGTCCGCGGGTGAGCGAAACGGCCGCGGTCAAAAATCGCATGGCGGTTCCGCTATTTTCGACGTTCAACTCAGCAGCAGAAACCGGAAACGGACCGCCGCAGCCGTTGATCTGGGCACGGTTCTGTGTCCAATCTATTTCAATGGACGTGCCCAGCAGTTGCAGCGCATCGGCCATCAGTCGCGTGTCTTGGCTATCGAGGATATTGACCAGCGTCGACGAGCCCTGAGCCAATGCGGCGCAGAGAATCGCCCGGTTCGTGATGCTCTTGGATCCGGGCGGGCGAATTCGGGCATCGATCGGGCCAATCGGGGCCACGCCTAGGGAAGGGTTCACGGCGCGTTCGCGATCTTCCAGAGGTGCTTGTCGCCGCGGAGGTACATTGCATCCCCGGAAATCGCCGGCGAACCGAGCATCGTTTCTGCGAAGTCAAACGAATGTACGACTTCGACTCCGTCGGGCTTGATTTTCGCGACGCGCGATTGGCCGTTTTGCGCGAAGAAATAAAAGTGATCGCGAATGAGAATCGGCGTGGCCCAAAAACCGCCTTGGATTTGTTCGCCATCTGCAATCCGCGATTGCCATTTTCGTTCGCCCGTGTCGGTGTCGAACGAGTTCAAAACGCCGTTGCGCTCCATCGCCAAAATCTGGTCCGCCCCGACGACGAGGCTCGACGTGCTGCTTCGCAAGCGAGGTGAGTTCCAAACTTTCTTAACTTGTCCGCTGGGATCAAGATCGTATGCGGTGGTGCCATCCAAAGGAATATAGATTCGATCGCCGCTCATCGACGACGACGGGATCAAGCTGCATTGCCCTTCGACTTCGGAGACCGTCGAGCCGTCGAGCAACGAGAGAAACGACGTTTTGCCCTTGGATTGCAACAGGATCATATCCGGTCGACTCGGGCCACCCGGAACTAGCAATGGAGATGACCAAGAAGCGTCCGCAGGTCGGTCGACTTGCCAGCGAGTTTGTCCGGTTTTTGCGTCGAGCGCCGCCGCAAAGGACTTGCCTTGCGATTCCACTTGGACCACGACCAGGCCGCGTGCAACGATCGGCGAACTGGACATACCAGCGTCATTTCGTGCCTTGGGAAAGTCGTAGCTGAGCCCGCGGTACCAGACCAAATTGCCGTCCAAGTCGAGACAAGCCAAATCGTTCGAGGAGAAAAGGGCGTAAATGTACTGACCATCGCTGGTCGGAGTCGGAGCTGCATTGGCACTCAACGGATGGCAGCGAGAATTGCCCGTTGCCCAGAATCGTTGCCGCCACAAAATCTTGCCACTGTTCGAATCGACGCACACCACGTGCAATTGATCTTGGTTTGCACCGCTGGAGCAGGTCACGATGACTTTGTTGCCAACCACGATCGGGCTGGAGGGACCTTTGCCGGGCAATTCAGTCTTCCAGGCAATGCCCTTTTGATCCGAAAAATTGATTGGAATATCGGCATCGGTGATGAAACAAGATCCGTTGGGACCGCGAAACTGCAACCAGTCCTCGGCGTACGTCGGCCCAATACTCAATGCGGCGACTATCACTGCGACCATCTGAAATCGATTCATGATATGCGAATTCCTCAGTTAATTATTCTGTTCCGTTGAAAACTCGTGCTCCCCCTCACCCTACCCTCTCCCCCGAAGCGGGGGCGAGGGAACGAGAATGTTCGACGTCGTCCTAGTCACTCTCCCGAGGCGGGGTAGAGCGAACTGGAACGTGATTATTGTGCGGCCGGTGGATCGACGGCCGGCAAAACGGTCTTCCCGGTTTCATCGCAAACGCGCAGTTGAAACATCCAGTCTTGTGCCCAGGGCTCGGTTTGCTCGTTTTGGCAAACCTTGATCACGATTTGATTTGCGCCTTGTTTCAATTGGACGGTGCCCGAATATTGGTCGGGGTCCATGCCGTTGTGGTAAACGTCTTCGCTGATCAACAATTCACCGTTGACCCAAACTTTAGTGCCGTTGATACAGCCGACGCGGACTTGAACCTTTTGCTCGCTGTCCGATTTGAATTCGGTGAAGGCGTAAGTAATCGCGCCTTTGAACTTGCCGATTTGATCGTTCAAGTTGACGATTCCAGTCGGATCGCTGGTTTCGTAGGCAATCCATTTCACTTTGCCGGGCGAACCTTCAACCTTCTTTCCCTCGAATTCGGCTTTGAGATCGATTTTTTGCAAATCGACTTCGGGCCCGAGGGGCGTATCGAAAGCAGACTCATTGGAATGATCGAAGGGCCCAACCAATTGCCACTTCGGCAAAAAACCGAGCTGTCGCGCCAGATCGACTTGAACATTTCGTTTCGAGAGTTCATCGCGAAGCTTGGTGATTTGATCGGTCTCGCGGGCATTTGCCAGAGCAAATCCGAGCGAGCCGATCGCCTCGACTTCGACTTGCTTGGACGCCAACTCGAGATAGTGGTCGATCGCCATTCGGCGCAACGGCAAACTCGGATCATCGATCAAGGTGGGGATGATTTTTGCGGAAGCGGAGGCATCGGATTGGGTCAGCAGGTCGTAGGCCATCAATCGGCCCAAGTGTGAATGTGCTCGATCATCAAAGAATTCGCGAATCTCGACGATCGGCAAATTCCCGCCGCGCTGGACCGCGCCCTCGATTGCCGCCCGCAGCCAATTCTTGGCCAGCAGATTCGCGTCGTCCATATGAACCAGCAACGTGGGGATGTCCGCCGGCTTCGCCGAATTGAGGATCTTCATCGCGTCAACCGCGGCGTCGTTCCCTTTGCCTTCCTTGTCAACCTTGAGAATTGTCTGGATTGCGGCTTCCAAATCCGGATCATCCGCGAAGAGTTGGCCACCAACACATCCGAAAGCGCCGAAGAGTATCGTCGCCGCGATCGTCGTCCAAATTCGTTGCATTGCCGTTCCTTTAGGTAACCACTGCGGGTCGCGCCACGTGAGCCGTTGCCGACCAATGTCCGCACATTCTAGCAACGAAATTTCGGGCCGTACACATCCGCATGCACTTGTGGAAATTGCGCAACCTGCAGTTCGTTAGGCGGCATACGGTATGGTGAATGTAGTCAGAAATCGCTTTCCTCTCGCGGAGCGAGAGGGCTACATTTGGTAGACAACCGAATCCACGACCAGGAATCATGCACGCCGTTGGGATTCGCGTTTCGAACAAAAAAAACACCCCTGTGATTACAGGGGTGTCATTGTGATTTGCTTTACCGAGGTCAGGCGTGCCTTTGTTAGACCGCCATTTTTGTTTTGAGAACCTTTTTGCGGGTAACCCAACCAAGTCCGATAACTGAGGCGATGCCTAGGATCGCCATGCTGCCTGGTTCCGGAATCGCGGCCGCACCTTGGGTAATGCGCACTTGACGAATGTCCTGGATTAACGCACCCGACGCCAGCACGGTTACCTGAACGATCGACTGCCCATTTATGGCCTGAGCCCAGACCCGATTTACGCCATTGCCGAGCGCAAAATCGCTGCTGATCGTTTCATCGCCATTGTTGTCGATGACCTTGAGAACGAAAGTCCCCGTGTCGGAATCGTTTTGGGGATTCAGTTCAAAGATCTGCCAGTCGAGACCAATTGGTGTATATACGACTTGCGTGAACAGGACGTCGTCTGCCTCGATGCGTGCCGCACCTGCCGCCGGAGCGTTTAGGGGTACGTCCGAAACGGCTTTCAGGACGTCATCGACACCTCCGAGGAATTGCCCGACCGCCGACGTCCCGTCCGGCTGCTCCACGTACGCCCCAATATTAGTAGATGAACCGGGAGAATTACCTGTTCCGAAAATAATGTCGCCATACGCGCAGTTCGCGAAGGCAAATGCACAAACGATAAATCCAGTTGCAAATCGAGTTTTCATCTCACGACCCTCAAGGATGCGGAAACAATAGACCTAGGTAAGCGTCTATTCTGATTCCGGGACGCTTGGGCACAAGACCCCATTCGACCCAATTTCACATTTTTTTTGCCATATGGCACCCCGATCAGCATTTTCCCGGGAAATCAGGATGTTATTGATTCGAAAAGAGGCATTTGTTGTGTTTTTTTGTGCCGCCGTTTCTTGCCTTGTTCTTAGGAAAGCGGCCTGGGCCAGGAGTTTTGAGGTTGCGTATTTTTTCTGCTATATCGTGCTCGTCGAACAACTCACTGCCTCGATGTGATGTCTACGGTGTATCCATGGATCGCGATCCAGTTTTGCGAGGCGAGCTAGTCTTGTTGCGGCCGCTCGAATTGTCCGACGCCGAAGCGCTGCACGAAATCTATCGCGAACAGAAGACGATGCAATATTATGGAAGGCCGGTTTGCACCACCTTGGACGAAACTCGCCGCCTCATCGAACAAATGTTGCAAGTCCAAGCCAATGGAACCGGTTTCCGTTGGGTGATCCTTCAGCGAACAGATTCCGAAGTCGTCGGGTCGATCGGATTTCATGGTTGGGATCGCAACCGCGGATTTGCTTTTTTTGGTTACGAAATCGTTCCCAAACACCGCGGGAAGGGCTTGAGCGTAGACGCCGGCCGAGTTGCGATCGCGTTGGGCGGTTCGAAAATGGGACTGCGACGCATTTTAGCGGTGATTAATTCCGAAAACCGCGCCTCGGTGGCGACCGCGAATCGCCTCGGCTTTACGCTCGAATTGGGCCTCGATCCCCTCGGCCCTAACGACCATTTGAATCGCTGCACATATAGTCTTTCCGTCGGCGCGAACGCGATTCCATCGTTGGAATTCTAGTGATGACCAAGTACTTAATCGGCGAAGTCCTCTCGATCGGCGATGAAATCATTTGTGGCAATTTGCTCGATACCAATAGCCAATGGCTGAGCCAAGCATTGAGCGATTTGGGGGTCTCGGTTCGTTTTCATTCGTCGATCGGCGATCGTGTCGAAGATTATCGGATCGCGCTCGAGTCGGCCTGTCGGCGGGCGGACGTGATCGTAAGCTCGGGGGGACTTGGCCCGACCGAAGACGATTTGACATCTGCCGCGCTCGCTGAGTTTGCCGGCGTCGAATTAAAGTTTGACGAATCATCGTGGGCACATATTCGCTCGATCTTCGCCAAGCGAAATCGCCCCATCGTAGAAAGCAACCGCAAGCAGGCGATGCGGCCGCACGGCAGCCGCGTGATCGCCAATCCGCAAGGCACGGCGCCTGGGATCGATCTGTGGTTGCCGGAGCGGGCAGGCCGGCGTTCCCGAGTTTTTGCACTTCCCGGCGTTCCGGCCGAGATGCGCGAAATGTGGCCCGCGGTGGCCGCCGAGATCCAAGCCTTGGTCGGTCAACGCGCATTTTATCAATACTCGCTGCATTGTTTCGGGGCAGGCGAGAGCGATATTGAAGCCATGATCCCGCCAGAGATCATGCGACGCGGACGCGATCCGCTTGTCGGGATCACCGCTAGCCAGGCCACCATTTCGGTGCGCGTCTCGACTTTAGGTGAGTCGGCGAGAGAGTGCCAACGCTTGGCGCAACCGACCGTCGATCAACTGCGAACGGTTTTAGGTGACTTGGTATATGCGGATCAAGGCGAACCACTCGAGTCGGTGGTGCTTCGCAAATTGACTTCGCTGGCTCGCTCGCTGGGAATCGTCGATATGGGCCTCGACGGGCTGCTCTATCAATTATTGAAACGATTCGACGCAAGCGGCCGATCGATTGTCGGCGGCCTGCAACTTGACGAAAGTTCGATCGGCGGAGTCATTCCCGACGTAGGCGAGACGTCTCCAATGACCGAACCGATTCTTTTGAAGATTGCCGACCATGCCCGCATTTTTTTGCGCGCCGATTTCGGGCTGGCAATCGGTCCCGTTCCGGATTCGGCTGCCGCGACACAAACATTTCGCGTGGCGTTTACGGACGGCAGAAGTACTTGGGTGCCCGAATTGAGTTGTGCTGGTCATCCAGCCATTCGCAGCATTCGGGCCACGAAGGGGATCCTCAACTTCTTGCGCCTTCAGGTTTTGAAGTAGAGCATCGGTGTCGTGAATCCCGCAGACTTCCGGTCGTTTACAACAAAATCCTCGTTCCCTGGCTCTGCCGGGGAACGCACTGTCTTCGAGGCTCTGCCTCGTCCTGGGCTGGCAGAGCCAGCAATGCAGTGGGTTCCCGGGTGGGCGCCTGGGAACCAGAACGAAACACTGGCAGAGCCAGTGGCACACGGAAATTCGCTTCGGTCTTGTGTGCCACTGGCTCTGCCAGAGGAGTTTTGGGCAAAGCTCCGCACCGTGCTTGGCCTGGCTAAAAAAGTCATTAGAACACGCTACGATAGTTCGACGACATTGCAAAGATCCCGAGTGATTGGAAGTGCGTTTCCATGAACAATTCTCAACAGCGAGAGCGGCGAGAACGACTGCAACGCGTGTTGCAACCGATGCAAACGCGGCCGAGTTTTTCCGCGGAGGAAATCAAAGCCGCTTGCTTGGAAGATTCGCCGGCATTTGTGACTCGGATCATCAACCAGCTGGCAGACGACGGCATCATCGAAATGGATCGAACCGAGGGGAGAATGACCTGGCGGGACGAGCCGGCGAAGTTCAAAGTGGATGCCTGGATCGATCGCCAAATCCACGGTGGCCAGATCACTCAGACACCCGAACAGGAGCGACCACGCGAACGATTGGTTCGGCTTGGCGCCGCTCAGTTGAGAACGGCTGAGCTAATCGCGATTTTAGTTCGGACTGGCAGGCAAGGCGAATCCGCCTTACAGGTCGGCGAGCGAATTGCCAACCGATTCGGCGAAAACCTTGCGCAATTGCCGCGACAAGGACATGCCGAGCTCAAGCAAATTAGCGCGGCGATTTCGGAACCAGCCTTTTGTCAAATCATGGCCGGGATCGAATTGGGCCGGCGCGTGGCTGTGGCAGGCCAAGATCAGTCCGCCGAAAAAATCCGAATCACAAGCAGCTTGATTGCCGTCGAGTATGCTCGACGGGTCTATGCCCGCTTAGTCGAGGATCGGCAGCAAGAAGAATTTCACATCATTACGTTGGACACCAAGCACCAACCGATTGGGCACCATCAAATCACAGTTGGCACGTTGGATGCTAGCCTGGTTCATCCGCGCGAAGTCTTTCGGCCCGCGATTCGAGATGCCGCAGCCGCGATCGTCATTGTCCACAACCATCCTTCGGGCGACCCCACTCCCAGTCGCGAGGACCGTAAAGTGATGCAGCTTTTGAGCGACGCTGGGGAGCTCATCGGCATCAAGGTATTGGACTCGATCATCGTCGCATCGACTCGATCGATTAGCATGCGGGATGAAAAGTAAGATGAAATTCATTGTTGAAGCCGCGCAATTTGCAGCGTTTGGTTAAGCCCACGCCCTTTGAAGGGCGTGGAGAAGTTCCGGCGCACCATTCCCGGCAAAATGGCGAGCTTTGTCACTCGGCTGCTCCGGTTCAGCAATACGTTGGCGGCAATCCCTCGCGCCTAACTATTTGACCGCGGTGCCCGAGATATGGGGCGAAAATGGCAGGGCGTTTAGGGCAAGCGTAAATTCTTCGTACGCCAACGCGTCGAAGGGACTGGCCTCGACGAGCGATAGCGCGTCCTGATCGATTCGACAACCTGCGAAGAGAGCCTTCCATGGACGGCGGAGAATCATCTGCTCCATCGCGGCGATCGACGGTCCCCTGGCGGCGACGTGTTCCAGAAAGATGTACGGACCGCCAGCGCGAAGTATCCGATAGGCTTCGGCAAGGACCTTGCCGGGATCGCCCACGCTGCACAACACGAGCGTCCCAACGACGGCACCGGTCGATTCATTCTCAAGTGGCATCGATTCGCCCCCACCCGCGACAATCTCGACCCGCAGCCGATGCCGCACCGCTCGCTGGCGCAGACGAGCATGCATTTTTGGGTTTGGCTCGATGGCGATGACGTGAGTTCCGGGTCGATAGTATCGGAAATTGGCACCAGCTCCCGGTCCGATTTCCACGATTTCGTCCGGATGGTTAGCGAACAACGATTGCTTGCGAACGCCGTACGCCGCGTGCATGGCCGAGTCCAGCTCGTTGATCAGCCACGCTTGAACTCGATCTCGAAACGATGCGGCGAAAGTGTTACACACGGAGCGGAATCCCGGGTTGAATCGAAGCGACCACGGTGACAGCAGTCGATTGCCACCATGATGATTTCGTCTGTAGTCCGGTTTCACAATGGGTCGGCGCGGTGATTGCCTCGCGAAAAAGCCGATAAGCAAATGCTAACTGAGTCCATTTGTTTGCGGCGAGTTTAACGTGCGTTGCCCATCCGGCCCCGGGGATAGTGAACCTATGAACGAACTCGTGTTGGTCGTTCATGGTGTTGGCGATCCTGCGCCAGGCGAGACGATTTCGTTATTGACCCGAAGCACCTGTTCGGAATCGCGACCGATGGTCGAAACGAATGAAGTGTTTTGGCTGCATGAAGACTCCGATCGCGGGCGATTTGCCACCGCGTTTCCGGTCCACGTCCGCGCGACGCAAGCGGCGGGGGGGACGGTCTTTGCCGAAGTCTTTTGGGGCGACTTATCACAAGTGCGGCGCGGCATTTTCGGAATGATCCGCGGGATTTTTGAACTGGTTTTTGGGCTGCGGTATGTAGCCTATGTCGCGGGGGATCAGCCTGGACGAGCCGCCCACTTATTGCAATGGCTTGGCATCGTTAGCGCGCGTGTGTTGCACGGGCCGGTGCTCGCCGTCAATTTCGTTTTGGCGACGATCATCATCATGATGGCGGGGACCGAATGTCTTTGGCCCGGTGAAAGCAAAAATGCCGGTTGGAGTTCGGTTTTGGTTTTAGTGAACGTGGTCGCGATGTTAGTTGCCGCGACATCGGCCTGGAGAATTGCCACGAACCGAGTCTTCGAGCGGTTTTGGTTTTGGGTGATCATAACCGCCTTTTTTTTGGCGACGTTGTTGATGTTCAATCATTTGCGAAGTTCCGGTTTGAGTGTCGGAAATTTGGAGGACGACTCATCGCGACAACTCTATTGGTACGCTCGAGTCCTCGTCGTGACGATGGTTCTACTTTGGTTTTCGTTGATGTTGATGTTGATCGTCATGTCGGTGTGTTGGCTGATTGCAAAGTACCAACCGCGGGCGAATCGACGTGGACTTGACGTCGCCATGCTGCTGCCGATGTTGGCGATCGGCGGTTGGGGGCAGTTTTTGCCGATGATTTGGCTTTTTGGTCAAAATGCTTTAGACAAAGTTGCGAAAGTCGACGAATTCGATCAATTGTTTCAAGAGGCGGTCCCCCTGCTTGGAGTCCAATTCGTCATGTGCATCGTCATGGCCATGGTTCAGCTTCTCGTCTTTATCTATTACGCAATCTGGCGCCCGCGGAATGATGTGGAAAATTATCGGACGGGATCAACGCCTCCTCGATTGATCGTGAATATTTGGGTTCAAGTCACGACGGCCGCTTGTGCCTGCATTGCGGTTTCGCTGTTACTGGTGTTGGGGTGGAATCAGTTCTCGACGACGGGACTGCACAACGATTGGCTAATGGGCGTCGTCCATGAAGCCGACAAATTTGCGATTGGCTTGACGGTGCCGCTTACGGGCTTGTTCTTTGTGGCATTCCGTTATCTCGGTTCGGCCTTAGACATAGTCCTGGATGTCGTCAGCCATTTCTATTTCCGACGCAGCAGCGACGTGTCGGACGGCATGAAGTTTGAGGACGAATTCGAAGAAAGCGAAATGTCGTTCGATTCGGGAAGGTTGTACTTCTCGCGACGCGCCTTGATCCACTCGCGGATGATGCAGATTCTGACCCACTTCCGTCGCGAATGCGGAATGCAGCGGCCCAATCTTACAATCGTAAGCCATAGTCAAGGCACCATGATTGCGATCGAGGTCCTTAACAACTCCAAATTGTGCTGGTTGCGCGAGTCGTTCGGTGCTATTCGCTTGGTCACGATGGGCTCGCCGTTCAGCCATGTCTATCAACACTATTTTTCCAATCATTATCCGTCGCTGGATCAGCCATTTTGGTCGACCTTGCGGCAAAACATCGATTGTTGGTTGAATATTTTCCGCGTCGATGATTTTGTGGGGACGTCGGTGGATTTCCCCGCGACGTTACAGAATTCGCGGGATTTTGCCTGCCAAAATTTGCCCGTCAAACGCTGTGGGCACAACAACTATTGGTCGGATAAACAAGTCATCGACCTGCTTCGCAAGCAGGGTGCATTCGCGTGGATCAGCGACGATCCGATCGCATCGAAGGGCAAGGATCCGTCGCTGGGATCCACCGCCCAACTTCGCAAAGCGGGCTGACCGAAGACTCCCGCGGTCAACTAAAGATTTTGCGGTCAACGGCAGGGTACGTGTGGAATTTGAAAACCTCACGATCGACTAGTGCTTGCTGGAAGTAAGCCAAGCCGCTGGCGTCGCTTTCGTAATCTGAATCGCTGATTGCGTATGCCCCGCCAATTGCTCTCGATTGGGGATGTGAGGCAGTCGGCCGCGAGTGGAATAGGAAAAAATACACGGTACAAGGCGACCCAGTTTTAACGATCTTTTCGAATCGGATCGCCCAAAGATCTGGCGAAACGCCTCGGCCTAGTTGTTCTGGCTGGGCGAATCGTCGCCGTCCGCTGGAGGTTCCTGTTTTCGCCGCCGATGGTACTCGTTAATCAATTGCGCCCGCGCCGCGTGCGAGGCCGGTCCCAAGCGGAGATGAACGATGACGTTGAGCAGATCCAGAATGGCCAAAATCAAAATGCAACAGAGCAAGAGCAATAACAACAGGATCGAAACGGTGAATGCCCGAGGATCGGCGACCCAACTCAACGAGACCAAGATCGAGCCCGTCAGCGCCATCATGCTCCCGATTACCGCACGGCGTCGAAACTGATTCTGAGCGTAGCGCAGCTCCATCGGCGCTAGCGCGGACTTGAGGGTTGTAGTCCAATTCGACCAATGCCAAACCATGAGCCCGATGCCGAACAGCATTGCCAGTATTCCGATGGTTGTCGGCGCCGTAGGAATCATTTTGCTGCCCGCCGTTTGATCCATTCCAGTAATACGCTGCCCACCTTGAAAAGCGAGTCTGCCGAACAGTTTTCGGGGATGTCCTTTTGGGTATGCCAATACTCATTCTTGGAATTGATGGTTGGAAAATCAAAATCAATGATATCTACCGACGGGATCTTAGCGATATTGATCAACGGCAAATGGTCGTCTCGGATCTCGTGGCGAATCTCAG
Organism: Pirellulaceae bacterium; assembly: GCA_041745295.1. GTDB lineage: Bacteria > Planctomycetota > Planctomycetia > Pirellulales > Pirellulaceae > JANMEB01. The sequence goes on from JBGTJE010000097.1 coordinate 61,469, forward strand.
GCCGAAACTCAACAACTTGCAATTCTGCCGCGACAGACCAAATCTCTCGAACGATGTCTTCTGCGGCTTGAACGCTGTTTTTTTCCCAGTATAAATCGAGGTGGGCGTCGCCAATCATGTCGACGAGCACAGCGCATTGGTAACTGAACTTGCGCGCTTTGGGATCCGTTGCGGCATAGCTATTAGCAAATCCAGTAGATCCGACTAGCAACGGATCGCGCTTCGCGTCAAAGACAAACTCCTCGGCGTCGAAAAAGACGAAATCGACGCCAAACTCGGCTTCGATGGCAGGCATATGGCGGCCAAGTTCAAACAATAAGCCCACCCCGCTGGCGTTGTCATTGGCGCCGTGAAACTTGCCCTTGGGAAATTTTGGATCCTTGTCTGCCTGCGGCCGCGTGTCGTAATGGGCGCAGAGCATGATCCGTTCGCGGCGCTCCGGATGCCATGTCACGATCATGTTCTTGACGGTGATCTTGCGACCGGAAAGCGGATGGTTTATCGGAAATGTGTGGAACCAGACTGTGCCGCCCAAAGACTCAAAATGCGTCTGCAGCATCGCCTGTTGCTTGGCCATGGCCTCGCTCCCGGTGATTCGAGGACCCAATGCGACGACGGCTTTAAGCGTCGCGTAAGCAGCCTCGCCATCGAAGGCTTCGTTGTCCTTCGCCGTGACAATCAGCGAGTCGCTGCCGTCCCGAGGGAGCGCACGATCGTTCCTCGGCGAAGCGACGGTAGGCGAATCGCGCCTTTGCGGATTGGTCGGCAAAGGAGCATTCTTGGTTTGACACGCCAGCGCGGCAGAATTGATGAGCGATACGGAAACGACGAACCCCAATCCATAAATCCGGCCGCTCTTCATCGGCAATCCTTTGAACGCTCGTACCAATGCCCTGAAATCAGCCCTAATCATACGCGAAACGGCCTCATCAGCCCATCGGTCAAATTCGACAAAACAGGGGTGGATGCGGGCTGACGATTGATCGACGGTTCCTTCGAAAATTCGTGTTGTCGCCGGGGACGCCGTTTTCTATGCTGCTAACGGCAAACTTTGGGTTTGGCGCCTAAGATGCCATAGAAATCTAACCCGAAGCCTGAGCGAAATCTTTTTCATAATCCTCGCTCAGGCTTCGGGTTGATAAGAAATTTTTCAATCGGCCGCGAGTATCTCCGCGTTTATCGTACCGCAAAGGCATTCCCATGGACATTTCGGCGACTGCGATAGTGGAGTTGCAAACGGCAATGGTCGAACGATGGCACGTGGGTGAGGTCGACAATCTCTACGACGGCATCTGGCAAACCATTTGCCAAGAACACCAGTTCAATTTTCTTCTTTGGCACGAAGAAGATGTCGCTCGCAGTCCCAGTGTAAGCGACGCGCGATTGGCCCAAGTCAAACGAGGGATCGATCGCTTTAATCAGCAGCGGAACGACTGGATCGAGCGGATTGACGACGCGATCGCCTATCTCCAATTGGCAAACAATCAAAGCGGTAACGCGACCGCGCCGCTCAATACCGAAACCCCCGGCAGCGCGATCGACCGACTCTCGATTTTATCGCTGCGGATCTATCATTTGCGCGAACAACTGCTGCGCAGCGATGTCGATCAAGCGCATCGTCAAAACGTCGAGCAAAAACTCGCGATCGGCAGGATTCAGCAAGCGGAACTGGCCGATTCACTTCAGCGATTGCTCGACGATATCTTCGCCGGCCGCAAGCGACATCGGACCTATCGGCAATTAAAAATGTACAACGACCCGGCTCTCAATCCGTATTTGTACGATCCCGAACTGCGCCGCGCATGCTGACGGCGCTCGCTAACGGCGGGCTAAACGATGCGTCAACACGGAGCCCCACGTAGGCCGCACAAGCGCACAACATCGAAACGCACACGCTTGGTATTATGACGTGCATTGGATTCTAGACACCAAGAATAAACGGTTGGGCGAGTTCGCGATGGGCCATTCCGGATTGATTTGTTGCGCCTTCCTGGGAATGTTTTCTTGGACGACTCTTTGCGCCCAGGTAAAACAAGCTGAGTCAGACGAAAAGCCAACCATTGTGCAGCTTCCTGATTTTCGACCTGAGAGCATGTTGCGTGTTCCCGCGACCCATCTGACCCACGGGAAGTTCCCGTCGATCGACATCCACACCCATTTTGGCTTTCGCTTGCGCGGCTCCAGCGAACAACTGGAACAATACGTGCAAGTCATGGACCAGAATCACATCGCGATTTCCGTTAGCCTGGACGCGATGCTAGGCAAATCGCTGGACGAACATCGGCGATTTCTCTGCGAGAAATACCCCGACCGATTCGCAATTTTTGTTTATCTGGACTGGCAGGGAGATGGAATTTCCGATGACTGGGCGAGTTGGGATTGCCATCGGCCCGATTTTGCCAGGCGGTCTGCGGCTCTGTTGCGGCGGGCCAAAGACGAGGGAGCGTGCGGCGTCAAATTCTTTAAACAATTCGGCTTGGAATATCGCAACCCGGATGGTTCCTTGATTCAGATCGATGATCGCCGCTGGGATCCCATTTGGGAGGAATGTGGAAAACTGGGTTTGCCCGTCATTATTCATACGGCTGATCCGGCCGCATTCTTCCTGCCGATTGATGCCAACAACGAACGCTACGAGGAATTGCTGCGACACCCGGAATGGAGTTTCCACGGCGGTGATTTTCCGTCGCGGGAATCGTTGCTGGAGGCCTTAAATCGGGTCATTGAGCGATTTCCAAAGGCGAACTTTGTTGGTGCTCATGTCGCGAACAATGCAGAGGATCTGGCGACCGTTTCTCAATGGCTCGACCGCTATCCGAATCTCCACCTCGACACAGCCTCGCGGATTGCAGAGCTCGGGCGGCAACCACACACCGCACGTGAGTTCTTCGTTAAATATCAGGATCGAATCCTCTTTGGAACGGACGGCCCGTGGCCCGAACAGCGGCTAGGATATAATTGGCGGTTCTTTGAAACGCACGACGAGTATTTTCCGTATTCGGAAAAAGAGTTTCCCCCCCAAGGTATGTGGAACATCTATGGCCTTAAACTTCCCGACGATGTGCTGAGGAAATTCTATTACGAAAATGCCTGCCGGATCGTTCCGAAATTGGCGGCCAAGTACGAACGGGCCGCGGCAACCTTATCGGAAAAAAAATAGCTTTTTCGTCGGCGACGTGAGCCCGTGCCACCGCCGGCGTGTCATCTTCCCGTCAGCATGACCGGTAAGCCTGCTTACGTTTTCCAGGCCCATGCTGAATAAACGCTGCAATCGAACCCGCAAGTGCCGCGGATTTCATTGGTGCGAGGAGAAATAGCTACACGGTCAAGCGAGAAGCGAAGTTTGATTACAATAGCCTCAACAAATCTTTTGTCGAAACTGGTGTCCCATGAATCCCACGAGCGGAATGCGCAACGACCATCAAATCTATCATTGCGGTCGCAGCGACCGGCCATGGTTTCGATTTGCGTTGGCCGCTGTCGCATCGTGTGCAAGCGTTGGATTGCCAATGCCTATGGCCATCGCCCAGCCGGGGCAAGGTCCACCTCCGGCCTCGGTGGTTTTGTCCAAAGTCGTCAGTTTGCGGCGGTCCAGCACCGAGACGTTTATCGGCACGATTACGCCGATTCGCAAGTCGGTGGTGGGGAGTGCTTTTGGCGGTCGAGTCGTCAATGTATTTGTTGAGGAAGGCCAACATGTCGGCATCGGCCAAGACCAAAGTGAGTTTGACGCAACGTCCTTGGGCGAACCGCTCGTTCAATTGCGGACGACGACGCTCGATATGGAGATCGAAGCAGCGCGGGTTGAGTTGAAGCTACGCGAACTGGCAGCCGAAGAGCTGAAAATTACACTTCCCAATGAAATCGAGAAAGCGCAGAGCGACGTTGCTGAAATCACGCCGCGACTGGAATATACGCGGACCCAATTCGAGCGGCACCGCCGGCTGTTCCAAGAGAGCGGCGTTTCCGAACGCGAGATGCAAGAGGCCGAGTCGACGTTTCGATCTCAATCCGAAATGCTGATCAGTGCCAACGCAACCTTGCAAAAACTGACATCGACCAAACAATTGCGGTTGGACCAAGCCGATGCCGAAGTGAATAATCAAAAAGCCGAGATTCGCCGCTTGCTCGAGACGCGCGAGAACTACACGATTCGCGCTCCATTCGAGGGCTACGTCGTCAGCAAAATGACGGAGTTGGGCCAATGGCTGGCGCCGGGCCAGGCGGTTGCCGAAATCGTGCAACTGGATCCGATCGAATTGGTGGTTAACGTTCCGCAATCGTTTGTGCAATCCGTGCAAAAAATGCAAGACCAAGCGGCGGAAACGCAACAACGATATCCGGTCCAAGTATCGATTGATTCGATCGATCAATTGTTCGACGGCGAATTGACCCAGATCGTGCCGCAAGCCGATCTGCGCTCGCGGGCGTTTCCAGTCAAAATCCGATTGTCGAATCCGAGGATCGCCGAGCGGCACTTAATCAAAGCTGGCATGCTCGGGCGGGCCAGCTTTTCGGTCGGCGATGAAGCCGACATTCTCATGGTAAAAAAGGACGCTTTGGTCCTGGGACCTCAGATCGTCGTGTTCGTCGCCGTGACGGATCCGGAATCGGAAAACGTTACCGCGCGGTCGGTCAACGTCACGGTCGGTGCCGCACTCGGTGAGTGGATTCAAGTCATCGGGTTACTTAACGGTGGAGATCGGGTCGTGGTACAGGGAAACGAACGATTGATGCCCGGACAAGCATTGGCGGTTTTATCCGAGCAAACTGACGAGCCGCCACAACCCGAAAAAACCATCGTTGAAACCGATTCGCCCAAGTCGTCCGACTAGTTCCCAGCCCCGTTGCACTTTCGTCCGAATAATCAAGCAAAATCGCCATGCATCCGATCACTGCGTGTATGAAGAACCCGGTCAAGGTCGCGGTGGGCGTGATCTTGATCACGTTGTTTGGCGTTCTTGCTCTCTATCGCATGCCCGTGCAACTCTCGCCGGACGTGCAATTGCCGACGATTACAATTTCCACCGTTTGGCCAGGCGCCGCCCCGCCCGAAATTGAAAAAGAAATCGTGCGCGAGCAGGAAGAGATGCTCAAGGCCGTTGCTGGCGTGACGAAAATGTCGAGTACCTGTCAGGACTCAAGGGGTTCGATCACCTTGGAGTTCCGTGTCGGGACCGACTTGCAAGAGGCGTTAATCAAAGTCAACAGCCAGTTGCAGCAAGTCCCGGATTATCCGATTGATGCCGAAGAACCAGTCATCCAAACCTCGGACCCCAACGACAACGCAATCGCTTGGTTCATACTCGGACCCCGACCCGTCGACGACGAGGTCATTCGCGCCTTTGGCCTAAAACATCCCGAGCATCAAGCGGTGATCGATCGAATCCTCCGCGCGCATAGCCAAGGTCTCAAAGTTCATCGCATTTTGAAGTTTGCCGAGCAAGTGCCTGAGGCCGCCGAGCTCAAGCCTAAAGAGCTTGACATTACAAAGTACCGCAAATACGCCGAAGACAATTTGGAATCGCAGCTCGAACGCGTCCCCGGCGTCGCCGGCGCCGGAGTGTTCGGCGGTCAAGAACCGGAGCTGCAAATTGTCGTCGATTCAAAGAAGCTTGCGGCCCGCGGGCTCACGATCGCCGATGTTCGACGAGCACTGACGGAAGACAATCAGGATAGCTCGGCCGGGGATTTCTTCGAAGGTAAACGACGAGTCGTCGTCCGAACGCTCGGCGAATACCGCTCGCTCGAGCAAGTTCAACAGCAAATCATCGCCAATCCAAACGGGCAGCCGATCTATGTCGGGGACGTCGCCGAAGTCCGCATGGGTTACAAGAAACGAGATGGCTTTGTGCGCCGCTTGGGAATTGAAAACGTCGCGCTCAACTGCCAGCGAGAACCCGGCGCAAACGTCATCCAGATCATGCGGGCAATTCAAGCCAAAGTTCACGAACTGAATGAAGGTCCGCTCAAACGCGAAGGGTTGATACTGGAACAGGTCTATGACGAAACGGAGTACATTCACTCGGCGATCGATTTGGTTAACACCGATATCTTCTTGGGCAGCGCCCTCACCGTCAGCATCCTGCTTTTGTTCTTGCACTTGAACGCGCGGTGCCTGGTATTTATCCCGCTTCTGGCCGTGAGTTCGATCGCGGCGTTGACGATCTCACCCTGGTTTTTCGCAGTGACGCTGGCACTGATTTTGATTGCCGGGTTTTGGTTTGCCCGCGGTGCCTTGGTCGTGTCGCTTTCGATTCCCGTGTGCATCATCGGCACGTTTCTTATACTCAACATGTTGGGCCGTTCGCTCAACGTCATCACGTTGGCAGGTTTGTCATTTGCCGTCGGCATGCTGGTCGACGACTCGATCGTCGTTTTGGAAAACATTTTTACCTATGCTCAAAAGGGCTATCGGCCATTTGAGGCGGCCCGATTGGCGGCGATCGAAGTCTGGGGTGCGGTGTTGGCCTCCACACTGACGACGCTGGCGGTGTTCATACCCGTTGTATTTCTGGAAGGCGAAGTCGGCCAACTGTTCATCGACATCGCCCTGGCGATCAGTGCCGCCGTTGGACTTTCGCTGATCGTTAGCGTGGTTCTAATCCCCACCGCTTCGGCTCGACTGTTGAAGGAGCATGAGCAAGAGAGTCACGGCATGCTCCAGCAAGTTGTCGGCGGTTTCGGAAAAAGATTTGTTGACGTTGTCGTTGGGCTGAACCGTTGGATTCAGCTCAGCCGCATTCGCCAGTTCGCCACGGTGGTAATCCTCGTAGGGGTGGCGACGGGCCTTTCTTGGGTGCTTCGCCCGAACGTCGAATACTTGCCTTCGGGCAATCGAAACTTGGTGATCAGTTTGGTGTTGCCGCCGCCCGGTTACAACTTGAATGAACTTTCGAACATCGGGCGGGTGATCGAGTCCGAACTTGAACCGTATTGGGACTACGACCTGGGACTCGAAGATCATGAATTGGATTATCCCGCGATTGACGACTTGTTTTGTGTGGCCTTTGGACGGACGGTGTTTTTTGGAGCTGGGACGCAGGATCCGCTCCAATGCAGCAAGTTGATCGAAATGATTTTTAGTCGATTCAACGGAAAATTTCCCGGGGCATACGTAGTTGCTTTTCAAACCAGTCTGTTCTCGGGTGGCTTGGGAGGCGGGCGAACGATCGATTTGGAAATTTCCGGCCCCGAAATGGAACGACTCGTCGCGATTGGTGGCCAGATTATGGGCCAGACGAGGCAAGTCCTTCCGGAAGGAACTCAAACCCGACCGATTCCCGGATTGGATTTATCGAGTCCGGAATTGCACGTGCTTAAAAAATCTCGTGAAGCGAATGACTTGGGGATTAACAGTGTCGAACTAGGCTACGCGATCAATGCGCTGATCGACGGAGCCTACGTCACCGACTATTTTGTTGGCGGCGACAAAATCGACATGGTCATACTGGCCAGTCAAAACTACGATGCCAATTCGCAAGATCTTGAATCGCAATACTTGGCAACCCGCAACATGGCCGAGCCAGTGCGGCTCGATTCGATCGCCAACGTCTCGCTTAGTTCGGGGCCCGAGAGTATTCAACGGAGAGAGCGTCAGCGGGCCATCACGATTGAAATCACGCCGCCGCCGACGATTTCCTTGGAAGAAACGATCGATATCCTTAAGTCAAAGATCATGCAGCCACTCGAACAAAGTGGGGCCTTGGGATCGGATTACCATTTGAATCTCAGCGGCACCGCCGACAAATTGCAACAAACATGGATTGCGCTACGTGGAAACATTCTCCTTGCCGTGATGATCACCTACTTGTTGCTCGCGGCCCTTTTCGAGTCTTGGAGCTATCCGCTCGTCATTATCCTCATTGTCCCGCTCGGCGCCGTCGGAGGCATCATGGGACTCAAACTGTTGAGCTTGTATCACGTGGCAACGGGAGGCGTTCCGCAGTCATTGGATGTCTTGACCATGCTTGGGTTCGTAATTCTCGTCGGGACCGTGGTGAAAAATCCAATTTTGATTGTGCACCATGCACTGCACCTGATCCGGAACGAGGGATTTGGCTTGAATGACGCAGTGGCCGATGGTGTTCGCGCGAGGATTCGGCCGATATTCATGACCACGCTAACGACGATCTTCGGCCTGTTGCCCTTGGTGTTATTTCCCGGAGCAGGAAGCGAGCTGTATCGCGGACTTGGCGCTGTCGTGTTGGGAGGATTGTTGATCTCAACCATCTTCACGTTAGTCTTGGTGCCAACCGTCTTCAGCTTAATGCACGATTTCCTAGAAAAAGTCAGCGCCGTGTTGCAGCTCCAACGCGTCCGTCATCCACGGAAAGGCGCCCCCGCCGACCATCGCCGCGCTCCTCACGACGGCCGTATGACGGAAGGCGTGAGGCTTGAGGCGTGAGGCGTGGGGGAAGGCCAAAGCAGTACTTCTTTCCCCTCCAATCAGCTTCCCCAAAAACAGCACTGGCAGAGCCAGTGGCACGCAGGATCGCAGGGAATTTTCGTGTGCCACTGGCTCTGCCAGTGTTTTGAAGTCACTTTTTAGACCTAGCCCCTCAAACCTGTGGCCTCAAGCCTCAGGCCTTTTCACTTCTTTGGTTCCGGTGCCTTCGCGACTCCGATCAATGCGACCCCGATCCGAGCGCCGGAATTACCAGATGGCTGAGTCGTGAGGTCGTCCTTGTCGGCATGCACGACGAAGGCGCGGCCGAGAACATAGTGCAGCTTCACGCCATTTGCCATCAAGTCAACTTTCGCTACGCCCTTGTCGTTTGCCAACACATTCCCGAAGTCGCCTTCGTGGCCTTTCGCGGTATTAATATCGCCGTGCGCGTTTCCGGTCGAGCTAAAATGCGCTCCGGTTGCCATGCCATCATCGGATCGCAGATCACCAAATTCGTGTATGTGGAAACCATGTTCTCCTGGCGTCAGCTCGCTGATTTCGCCCCACACATGTAACCCTTTGTCCGTTTCTTCTAATTGGAGCGTACCTTTAACCTTGCTCCCCTTGCTTGCCTGAAAGACGGCAACTCCATTTTTCGGAAGCGGTACTTCAGATGCGGCGTGCGCTTCCTGAGCTGGCACAGTGATCTCAGCCCGAATTGTTTTCGTCGCATGTGCGTCCTTCTTATGTTGAGCTTGGGTAATCGAACCCATCGCCAAAAAAGCCGAAACAGACACCGCCAAAATATATTGTGTTTTCATGAGTTGCTCCGAATCGATGAAGAGTGTTTGTAGTGAACTAGGTTGCCACATCGGGCAATCGCTTGCCGAGAAAACGGCGTCCCAGAGAACTAAACTATATGCGAATCGCTGCATCGGGTTGGGGAACCGCCAAGCGAATTGCGGATTCGACGAGGAATCAACAATCGTCGCGAGGGTCGTGTTGTCTTTTGCTCCGCAAAAGCAAGTCCTTTCGCGGAGAGGCCGTGAATTTATTCGCAGGACGGCCTTTCCAGGCAAATGACCCCATTAACGTTAGGACCGGAGCATTTACAAGAGTGCCCGTTTTTCGCTAAAATGCTCGATCCGCATTCGATTTTTCAGCGATTTTAGCGCGATCAACCCCCAGCTGGCCGGTGCCCGTTCGGTTTTTGTGTCGGCGGCACGCGTTTTCTTATTTGCCAATGTTTGAATCCCTCCAACAAGGTCTGCAATCCGCTTTCAAGAGTTTGCGCGGCAAAGGTCGGCTGACCGAAGCCAATATGCGCGACGGCTTGAAATTGGTCGAGCAGTCGTTGATCGAAGCAGACGTTAGCTATTCCGTCATCCAAGACTTTATGTCACGGGTAGCCGACGAGGCCTTGGGAGAAAAGGTTCTCTTGTCGCTCAAACCGCACGAGCAACTCGTCGGTGTGGTCCACAGCGCCCTCATCGAATTGCTTGGCCCGGTCAACCAAGACCTACCCCTCAAGAACGACGTCAACGTCATCATGATGTGTGGATTGCAGGGTTCGGGAAAAACGACGACCTGCGGCAAATTGGCGTCGTACTTAGGGCGGCAAAACATCAAGCCGCTATTGGTTGCTGCGGATCTACAACGACCGGCCGCGATCGAACAATTGCACGTCATCGGTCGGCAGCTCGACGTTCCGGTCTTTAGCGAGCCAGGCATCTACGACCCTGTTAAGGTCTGTCAAAACGCGATCGCCAAAGCGCGACAGGATGGTAATCGAGTCGTCATTCTTGACACGGCGGGTCGGCTGGCGATCGACGAAGACTTGATGAATCAGTTGCGCGAAATCGATCGGCTCGTCCACCCGCACGAAGTCCTGCTCGTCGTCGACGGCATGACCGGCCAGGATGCCGTCCACAGCGCTGCAGCATTCCACGAGGCGCTGGAACTCAACGGCGTGATCATGACGAAACTGGACGGCGATGCCCGCGGCGGCGCGCTGTTGTCGGTCAAGCACGTGACTGGAGTTCCGATCAAATTTATCGGAACCGGCGAACAGCTGGATGCTTTGGAGCCGTTTCGCCCCGAAGGAATGGCTAGCCGAATTCTCGGGATGGGCGATATTTTGGCTTTGGTTGACCAAGCCCAGCAATTGGTGGACGTCGAGGACCAAGCCCGACTTCAGGCGCAGTTGGAGAAGGGCCAGTTCACCTTGGAGGACTTTCGCGATCAAATGGTCAAGTTCGCGCGGCCGGGTTTAATGCAAAAGATGATGGGCCTCTTGCCAGGCATGGGACCCCTCCGTGAGATGATGGGTAATGAAGATGCGGCCTCGCAAGTTCGCCGGATGGTTGGAGTGGTCGACGCGATGACCCCCGCGGAACGACGCGACCCAAAAATCGTCGACCCCGGGCGTCGGCGACGAATCGCTGGCGGGGCCGGTGTTCCGCCGCAACAAGTCAACGAACTAATCAAGCAATTTGAGACGATGAAGCCCTTCATGACGGGCATGGCCGGGATGAGCGGCGGCGATCGAATGCAAATGATGAATGAAATGAAGGACCGTATGCTCGATCCCAGTCTCCAAGGACAAAAGGCGAAAAAGGGGACGGGAAAACGACTGACGGCCAAAGAACGCGAGAAACTCAAAAAACAACGTGAAAAATTCCTGCGCGAAAAGAAGCGCCGTGAACGAAACATTTGAGTCTAAGATCCGATTTTGCGTTTCAGTGGGTTCCCAGGCAGAGCCTGGGAACCAGGGAAGCGAGAGATATAGGTGACCGGTCCCGCAAACATCCGGATTGCAGTAGACTATGAAACCTAACCAATTTTGAATCCAGGGAGCTTTACTAAGTGGCAGTTGTTATCCGAATGAAACGCCTGGGACGAAAAAATCGACCCTATTACCGCATCTGTGCGACCGATATCCGATCACCGCGCGATGGCCGAGTCATTGAAGAAATTGGCACGTACGATCCGCTGGTGCGTGAAACCGATGCCCGAGCGACGCTGAACACCGAACGGATCGACTACTGGTTGAGCGTCGGCGCCAAGCCCTCCGCACGCGTGGGCGTGCTGATTCGCAAATACGGCAAAGATGGTACGCACTTGGACGCACAACAAAAGGCGCTCAACAAGTTGGCCGCCCGCAAATCGAACGCAGTGTCGATGGCTCAAGAATCTGCGCGAACGGCCGCGATTGCCGAGACCAAACGGCGCGAAGAGCTGGAAGCCAAACGCAAAGCCGACGCCGAAGCGGCGGCCGCCGCGGCTCCCGCGGCAACCGAATCGTCCGAGGCGGCTCCAGCTGAAGGGGCCGGCGAATAACGAGGCTCGTCGGCAATGGAAGCCTGTAGCCAAGTTTTGATGATGCGCTTTTTTGTTCCCTCTCCCCGAATCTGCACGCGAGCGTGATCGAAACGATATGTTCGAGATTGCCGCGTGCAGATTCGGGGAGAGGGCAGGGTGAGGGGCCGAACCCCGGAAATCGCCCCCTCATCCTGACCTTCTCCCCCGAATTCAACTCAAGACAAGTTCTTTCGGTTCTCCATCCTCTCTGTTCGTTGAATTCAGGGGAGAAGGAACTTGAGCGTGATCCGATGCGACTCGACGTCCTAACATTGTTTCCAAAAATATTCCCTGGATACCTTGGCCAGAGTCTGCTGAACAAAGCGATCGAGCGGAATCTGGTTGACATCCAAATTCACGACATCCGCCATTGGTCGACCGATCGACAAAACAAAGTGGACGATCGGCCGTTTGGCGGCGGTCCCGGAATGATCTTGATGGTGGAACCCGTGGTGCTCGCGGTCGAAGCCGTGCAGAAAATGGCCGAACCTACCGCGCGCCCAATCCTGTTGACGCCCCAAGGAAAGCGGTTGGACCAACCGACGCTTGAGCGACTTGCCCAACTCCCTAGATTGCTTTTGATGTGTGGTCGGTATGAAGGCTTTGACCAACGCGTTATCGATATCGTCCAGCCCGAGGAAATTTCGATCGGCGACTTTGTACTAAGCGGTGGCGAAGTCGCGGCATTGGTCCTATTGGACGCAATCGTTCGATTGATTCCGGGAGTATTGGGCGATGAACTCAGTAGTTGGGACGACTCGTTTTCCCGAGGCAATCGGCTGCTTGAATACCCGCAATACACCCGGCCGCGCGAATTTCGCGGTTGGACCGTACCCGAGATTTTGCTGAGCGGCAACCACCCGGAAATTGAGTCCTGGCGACGCCAAAAAAGCCTGGACAAAACCCGCGCTCGCCGCGAAGACCTCCTCAACAAACGCGACAAGTAGGTTTCGAAAAGGAGGTCTCGCGAGCCGGGCGAGACCTGGAATCTAATCGTTGGCTGGCACAAACCGGGTCGGTGGAATTCAGGGTGAACTGCGCTTGGATTGTGACGGAATTGGGTGTTGGTGGCGAGTCCTGGTCTCGCTCGGCTCGCGGGACCTACTAGTGCCTGACCTACTGTAGAAAAGCCGACTTATTGTTATATTGGTAAGCTCAAATCTCCTGGCGGCACGCCGCTCAATCCACTCGGTTGGGTTGTCCCGCATGCGAATCGACTCAATCGAGGAATCCAATGGCCAACAAAATCATCGACCTAGTCGAAAAATCCAGCCTCAAGGCGGAACCGCCCCAATTTGAGGTCGGTGATACCGTCGACGTGCATTGCATCATTATGGAAGGCGAAAAGTCGCGCACGCAAATCTTCGGAGGAATGGTCATCGCCCGCAACGGCGGCGGCACCAAGGAATCGTTCACCGTACGACGCATCGTCGGCGGACAAGGGGTTGAGCGCAAGTTCCCATTGCATTCGCCCAAGATCGCCAAGGTCGATGTCAAGCGCACCGGCGTCGTCAAACGAGCCAAGCTCTACTATTTGCGCGAGCGTTCCGGCAAGGCCGTTCGGCTTAAGGAACGGACCACTTAGGTTGCCGTTGAAATTGGGAGTTCTGCATGTTGCGTCGAAGTCTCCTGTTCGTGGTAATTCTTGTCATTGCTTCGGTTCATGGATGGGGACAGGACCAAGCATCCGAACCGTCGTTGCAGCTGCTCAAGTCGCTGACCAGGAGTGCGGCCGAACGGTACAAGGCCAAGGAGTATGCCCAAAGCGCGGAACAGATCAAACATGCCCAGCAGCTCATGGAACAAATGGTTGCCGACTTGGAAAAAGAGTACACGCGAATCGCGCGGGCTCGTCAACTGTTGATCGATAACGGGCAATCGCTGCCGGAGCTCAAACCATTTCCCAATTCAAATGCGGCAGTCGCCGTATCTACTTCGGCGACGCCAGCCTCGGCGCTCGACGCGACCAGCCAAGTGAGCTTCACGAACGATGTCGTTCCGGTGCTGGCCAAACACTGCGGCAACTGCCATATGCGTCAAGCCAAGGGGCAGTTCAGTGCAGCGTCCTACGCGGAATTGATCAAAGGCTCGCGAAAGGGCCCAGCCGCAGGCGCCGGCATCCTGCGGAGCACGGACGAGCCGGCGCCTGCGGCTGGGCGTTAAACGAAGAGGAGGCGACGGCCGACAAGTACCGGAACACTCATCGCAAATCGGCGCTCGTTACGTGGCCGGTCGCATCGGATTCGAGTGCCCGAACGGTGTCAGTTTTTCGCGTGTCCCCTACGATCCCACCGGCGAACTCAACGTCGCCCATCCGTTCGATGACGCGGTACTTTCGGCGATAATCGTGATCGATGAAATCGACGAAGCGAATTTGTAGCGACATCTGTTCGCCTATGTCTCCGGCCAGCAGACGACGCGTGGCTTGGGCGATCGTCGATTCCCGCTGCGGCTCGCGAACGATGTATTGAATTTCCAACTCGCGTTGATCGCGCTCATAGACTTTGATTTCGACGATCGAATCGCCGCATCGCTCGTTCAACTGGTTGACTAAGGCATTGAAAAACGACGGGTAAAACCGCTGTCCGCGGTCAGAAAGAATAAAGTTGGAATCCTTCCCTTCGATCTTGGTAATGATATTCCGCTCGCATCCCGCGGCATCTCTCCGTTGCTCGATAAACGCAATATCGCGCATCCGATAACGGATGAACGGAAAATCCGCCAAGTGCAGCCGCGTCACGATCATCTCTGGCTGACCGGCTTGATTCGGCTCGGTTTCGACGTATGCGATATTTGCAAAGACCTCGAGTCCTCCCCCGGCTATCTCGTGCGCGATCTCACCCAGTTCGACTGATCCGTAAGAGTCTTCCACTTTGCTGTGCGAAAATACGGACTCGATGTTTCGTCGCTGGCAATCAAAAAACGTCTCACCACTGACATTGATGAGATCCGGCTGGTGATCCAACTGAATACCGGCGTTTCGAATCGTGTGCGCCACCATGTTCATCGGCGACGGAAAGACCAATAGAAGCTTGGGGCGGAATCGATTGAGTTCGTCCACGAGCCCGCGCACCGTGGCTTCGCTTATGTGGTCAAACAAGTGGTAGCGAAATCCGGTCAGCCAACTGAACCGATTGAACTTGACCATGTCATCGATGTTATAGGTATTTTTTGGGTAGAAGATCAGCATGCGTTCGCCGGGCCGCCAACCCATCCGATACCAACATTTGAAAAAGCTAAACAACATGGAAAACATGTGATGCTTGGTCATCCAAACCACCAGCGGCAGCGCGCTCGAGCCGCCGGTGGCCATCGGCATTAAATAATTGCCGCGGCGCAACCGTCGAAGTGAATCCATCGGGCGGCCGTCAAATTGCAGCTCGCATTGCTTGGGATCGAGCGTCGACCAATGGTCCGCCATCACCGATTGCCCCGCTTCCGCGTAATCGTGCTTGGAAAACGCTGGCAGCTGGGAATAGGCTTTGAAAAAATCGGCGTCCGTCACGGTGGCATTGGCGGCGAGAAACGAGGCGAACTTCCCCTTAAAAAAAGGAATGTCACGATCGGCTTTGGCGAGTAACGATTCCAAGTCGCGGCGGATTTTCGAGTTGATTTCGCTCAGCCGGTCGGTTCGCACGACTTCACGATAGAGCTTCCGAACTCCGATGATCCAAAAGATGACTTGGTAGAGGAGTTTTCGCATTTGTTTTGACGGTCGAACTCGCGGTGCGGTTGTTTAAAACCTGCCATCTTCGTGCGACGGACTCCGTTAATCAAGGGCGCGAAGCCACATCGAGAACGCCTCCGCGTGACAGGTTTAAATTCGGCTGGATTCCTGCTTTCGGCTTTCGCGAGGGCAAACTCTTAGCAGTAATGACGGAAACACCTGTGCCCGATTCTCAATGGGCGATTAAAGCCTGACTCGCAGGCGAAGGAGCAACTGCTGTCGGTCAACGATCAGTCGATTCGAGATCCCCCCTGTACTCAAGTTTCCAGTGTCGTACGAGAGTTGATTGGATAGAGCTAGCGGTCTTGTCTGATGCCGTATTGGACTAATTTGCCTTGTCCAGGACTTGCGGTTTAACTAATGTTCAACGTCGCGACGACCGGTCGAGATTCGTACTGGAATCCGCTTTTAAGAATATTTTTTGTCGAAAGTGCTTCATGAACGCATTGCGCCTTGTTGGTCTCATCCGCGGCTTTAGAATTCTGCTCATCACAATTCTCCTAGCTTGTGGCGGAATGCAGACCGCGCTGAGCCAAACCAGTCAAGAATTAAAGATCGCGGAATCCACAGAAGTCTTAAATCAGATCATGCAAATCCAGGCCAGTTCGATTCCACGCGCGATGTTGGCCGATGCCCAAGCCGTGGCCATTGTCCCGCGGGTCATCAAAGGCAGCTTTATTGTTGGAGCCCGTCGCGGAGAAGGCGTTGTGCTGGTTCGCGATGCCCAAGGCAATTGGCAAGGGCCTGCGTTTGTGACACTATCGGGCGGCAACATTGGGTGGCAAGTCGGAGTCCAATCCACCGACGTCGTGTTGGTGTTTAAGACGCGAACAAGTGTCGAGCACATGCTCACGGGAGCTTTTACCATTGGCGCCGATGCCGCCGCTGCCGCAGGTCCGGTGGGCCGCGACGCTTCCATCGCGACCGACGAGCAACTCAAAGCCGAGGTCTATTCCTATTCACGCAGCCGAGGATTGTTTGCGGGCGTCTCCATTGACGGTTCGGTATTAAAACTCAATCAGGCGGCGACGTCAGGCTACTATGATCCGGCGGGCACGGGAAAGCCGGGCCAAGTTCCAGGAGCGGCACTGCAACTGGTTCAAACGCTGAGAACCTATACAGGCGAACTTGGTTCTGGTCTCGAGCTTCAAACGAACGCGGCAAACGCCTCAGTTCAATCCCCTCTACCGCAAACGAACTCTGGCGAAGTAGCGGAGCTACTCCGCAAACAGTTAGTCGCCGCAACGCAGCCGCTATACAAAATGCTCGATCCAAGTTGGCAGGCGTATCTTGCCTTTCCTGCCGAAGTGTTCCAGGGCGACGGCGGTCCCTCGGAAAGGCAGTTGGCCGAGACTCTCACTCGATTTGAAGCCGTTCGCGCAGGCAGCCAATACAAAAAACTGGCGGATCGTCCAGAATTTCAAACCGTCTATGAGTTGCTCAAACAATACCAGGCGACCCAGGCAAACACTCCTCAAGTCTTAGGCCTCCCCAGCCCACCTAGCGGGCAATACCAAAAATGATTTCGCGCATTGTTGTACGGTGGGACTCGAAGACTCTTCCCACCCTACTTAATCTGCAACGTAAAACGGAATTCGGCTAACGTGTTTCGGTTGTGCGAAATAGACTAATCTTCTGCGCGGCTGTCGTCGCCGCACATCAGGACGATTCGAGGAGTGAACTCGCCGATCACGTCGACCAAGTCGTGTTGATCGGCCATCACTTGGTGAATGTTTTTGTAGGCGCCGGGGACTTCATCCAATCCACCGGCAAGCAAGCGCGTGTTGCGGCGCCGTAGATAGTCGCGCCATTGGCCCCACTCGAATTGCTTTCTGGCGGCGGTGCGGCTCATGCATCGGCCCGCCCCGTGAGCCGCGCTGTTCAAGCTCTTCGGTTCTCCTTTTCCGCGGACAATGAACGCCGAATCCGCCATGTTACCGGGAATCACACCCAAAACTCCTGCCGCCGCCGGCGTCGCTCCTTTTCGGTGCACGTACAGCGGCTTGCCGAAGTGGATTTCCTTCCAGGCAAAGTTATGGTGGTTTTCGACCGTCTCCAGACGTTTGGTGCCGGCGAGCTTGGTCACATTGCGGTGAATGACTTCATGGTTGGCAGCCGCGAATTGACCCATCAGATTCATGGCAGCCCAATAGGCTTGTCCGTCTTCGTCGTTCATCATCAGCCAGGCCAGATGCCTCAATTGCGGATCCTCCTTGTAGCGATGCGATAGCTTGCGCCGCGCGATGTCCGAGTAGCGCTGGCACACCGCCGCGCCAGGACCGCGACTTCCGCTGTGGCTCATCAGTGCGACATATCGACCCGCTTCGACTTGGCCAAGTCCTGTCGGTAAGTCCACGACCCCCCATTCGACGAAATGGTTGCCCGAGCCGCTGGTCCCCAATTGAACCCAAGCCTTGTCGCGCACTTCGCGCGTCACCGCGGTCACCGACCAATCCTCGTCCATCACCGGATGATCCTGCGGGTTTTTCCAGCGGCCACCCGTGCCGAACACGGTTCCCTTCCTTAGAGCCGCGTCCAACTCGCGGCATTCCGCGGCGTCGTTTCGGTCGAGCGCGCCGACCGGCAAATCGGTAATGGTCAATTTCATGCGGCACGCGATATCGACGCCAACGGCGTACGGCACCACGGCATTTTCGCAAGCCAGAACTCCGCCAATGGGCAAGCCATATCCGCTGTGTGCATCTGGCATGAGCGCCGCCGCGCGGGCGACCGGCAATCGGCAAGCCGCTTCGATTTGCTGCCGCGAGGCCGTATCCAAGTCGCGCCCCCACGCCGCGTAATCGATTTTTGTGGGCTTGGTTTCGTTCTCCAATTCGGCCAACACGGCTTGTGCGAGCGGAGCATAGGCTGGATCGGCCAAATACGCTTGCGGGGCGGCGACCAAATGCGGAATCACGTGTTTCGCGCGACGCCGGACGCTCGAAGTCGCATCGGCCTGCAAACAGCCGATCGCCACATCGACGCAATCGTGCGGAACGCCAAGTTTGAGTAATTGTTTCTTGTTCATGCTTCGTGGCCATTAAACAAAGACCGAAGTGCAATCTTAGGCAGAATGCCAACAAATTATACTCTTGCGCTGACACTGCGCCGGCCGATTAGGTTCAGTTGCTCCGCATCCACTTTACGAACTCGTTCCCATGCTCCCGCGTGGGAATGCACTGTCTTCGAGACTCCGCCTCGTGAATGGTCGCGCGGTTGCCACTTCTCCCGTCCCTGGTAGATGGTTTCCGGGGCTCAGCCCGGAATGACGCGGAGTGGGTTACGCATTCCGAGACTTTATGTACTGCGACTTTCTGTGGACTGACACGCCTGCGCCCGTTGGGTTCAGTTGGGCCGCGCTTATCGTTGATCCTGGCTCAAGCCCGAACGGCTGGG
Source organism: Pirellulaceae bacterium (assembly GCA_041745295.1). Lineage (GTDB taxonomy): Bacteria > Planctomycetota > Planctomycetia > Pirellulales > Pirellulaceae > JANMEB01. Next base: position 80,341 of record JBGTJE010000097.1, read on the forward strand.
TCTCGCCGCGAGCGGGTCGTCCGGCCAAGCATGTTTGGGGTATCTGCGGCGCAATTCCTTTTTGATTGCCGGATAGCCGTTCCGCCAGAAACTTGACAAATCGTCCGTGATTTGTTGCGGGCGATAATTGGGACCGAGCAGTTGGAGCACGACCGAAACCCGCCCACCGGCGATCCGAGGAGTCTCGGCCAGCCCGAACAGTTCCTGAATTCGAACGTCCACCTGGGGTGTCTTGCCCGATTCGTATTGAATTGCAATTCGATTGCCGCTGGGGACCGCGAAATGCTCCGGTGCCAAGCGATTAATTTCTGCCATTCGATCAAGTCCGACGGCCCGCTGAAAAATATTCAGCCAATTGGCGCGGCGCAGTTCGTCAAACGACCGCAACCCGTAGGCAACTTCGGGCACTACTTGTGAAATCGATGCATCGTCCAAAGCCGGCAGCTGCAAATCGGGCAAGGTCTTCCCAAGCCACTGCATCCGGCGGCGAAAAATTTGCGCGGCGTCGTCATCAGGCGGCAGAATTTGCGGCAGTTGTTTGACCGCATGCTGGGCCAAAAGCAAAGCGCACGCAGCCGGATCCTCGATCGGGCCGGCCGATTCTTCCAACAACAAGTCGTCCCAATAGATTCGGCTCCGCGATTCGACTTGTTGCCGAGATGGATTGAAAAACATCTCGTTCGCCGAGCGCAAAAGATGATCGGCGAGCCAACTTCGCTCGACGCTCGAAACCAGCCGAGCTTTGGCATCGCCGGCGGCATCTGCGACGTCAACGCAAACAAACAATCGTTCAGGGCGAACGTTGGATTGCGGATCGATTCGAATTCCGCGTCCGCCGACCATCACCCCACGGTCAAAGCTGCCGCTGCGCAGATCCGCGAGCCGATCTGGATAAGCCTCCAAGAGGCACATTCGCAAGGCGACCTCGGCATCAGGGGGCCGCGGTTTCCTTGTAAACTCACCGAGCCTCTCCAATTGTTCCGCAGTTCGAAAAATATTCTTCGCCGCACCAGGATGTAGGGGCAGATTGACAGGTGAGGGCCGACCCGATTCCAAGGCCTCGAGTGCTTGGACGCGATCGCTGACGTCACAGCGACTGCGAATCGCTGCTCGGTCGCGAACGCCTCGGTTGGGCCCGACGCGAAACGGATCGCGCTCGCTCAAGAACGCGGCGGCAAGGGAGGCTTCATGCAATACTCCGCGCGTTGCTCCAGCCAGCAGCAATCGAGCCAAACGCGGATGGGCAGGCAATTGCGCCATTTGCTCGCCGAGCGAAGTGAGATTATTTTGAGGGTCGATCGCCCCCAACATTCTCAATTGACGAAATGCCAACGCGATCGCGTCAGGAACAGGGGGATCGATCCAGGGAAAATCGGCAATTTCGCGTTCGCCCCAATGAATGAGGTAGAGCAGTGGACCGGCTAAATCGGAGCGCAGTATTTCGGGTACTTCATGATCGGGGCGCGCGGCGTGGCTGGCGGGCTGCCAAAGCCGCCAGCAAACGCCGGGCATCAACCGCCCGGCACGGCCGCAGCGTTGATCCGCGGACGCCTTGGAGATGGACACCCGTTCCAATCGAGGCAAGCCGACGTCCGCGTACATCTGCGTTTGGCGGGCATAGCCGGAATCGACAACGGCGGTGACGCCTTCGATCGTTAGCGAGGTCTCTGCAATATTCGTAGCCAAGATCAATTTCCGGTTCGGACTAGGTTCGAGAACACGATCTTGCTGTTCAAACGGAAGTTCGCCGTACAACGGCATGAGCTGCAGATTTTTGATTTTCGCCAACGATCCAAGCGCATCCGAGCAACGCATGATTTCGCCGACTCCCGGCAGGAAAACGAGGACGTGGCCCGTTGTCTGCTCGACCGCATCGCTCACCGCGTCGACGACTTGCTTTTCTAATTCGATCAGCCCTGGGCGGCGCTGATAGCGCACTTCGACGGGAAATAACCGACCTGGGACGTCGATGGTTGGGACGTCGCCCAAGAGTCGCGCCACGGGTTCCGATTCCAGTGTCGCACTCATCACCACGATGCGCAGATCGGGTCGAATCGTCTGTTGAATTCGACGCAACATCCCCAGCGCTAAGTCCATTTCGACCGTTCGTTCGTGGAATTCGTCCAAGACGACCGCGCCGACGCCCAGCAGCGACATGTCCGTCGTCAGTTTCCTCAGCAACACGCCCGTTGTCGCCACGATCAATCGAGTCAATCGGCCGAAACAACTGTCAAACCGAACCTGGTAACCGACTTCATCACCCAATTTGGTGCTTCGCAAGATCGCAATTCGTCGGGCCACGGCTCGTGCTGCCAATCGTCGCGGTTGCAACAAGAAGACTTGACCGGAGACCGACGGCTCGTCAAGAAACGCTTGGGGGACAAGCGTTGACTTCCCTGAGCCCGGCGGCGAACTCACAACGACGCCACCCGTGCGCGACGCAGCAAGGATTGCCTCGAGCGCAGAAAACACCGGAAGGTGGCTGAATTGGTCCATACGCAATTTCCACTACTCGCTCTTTCGTGGGCAATTGAAGCCTGACGCGCGAGTTTTGACGTTGCGATTTTTCTGTTCCTTCTCCCCGAAATTCAACGAGCAATGAGGAAAGAGAATCGAAAAAACTTGTTTGAGTTGAATTGGGGGAGAATTCAGGATGAGGGGCGACTGTGCATATTGCCGGGAGAATGCCGAACCTCGATTTGTGACGTCCCATCGTTATTTGACAAAAAACGCGTTTAATCGCCCGCGATCTCGATGCATTCAGGTCTCAATAGCCGACGGCATCTACCCACTGCCAGAGCCAACCGGGAACGATAAACAGAATGAGGGTCAATCCCGCACAGATCAGCCCCCCCACGAATGCGGGCGTCTCGACCGATCGCTTTTCACTCGAAGCGGGGCTTTGCAAGTACATCACTCCGATCACGCGCAAGTAATACCACGCCCCGATAGCGGCGTTGATTGCCATAATCGCCGCCAGCCAACGCCCCAAGTCCGATTCGCTCGACCACGCCGCCAAAAACAGATTCCATTTGCCTAGAAAACCGACCGTGGGCGGGAGCCCGGAAAGACTCAACATGAAAATCGTCATCATCAGCGCCGCGCCGGGATTCGTTTGCGACAGCCCTCCCAAATCGTCGATCGATTCTGCGCGACGTTCGCGGCGATGCATCATTCCCAGGACCGCGAATGCCCCAATGGTCATCGCTCCATAGGCGAGCAAATAAAACAACACGGCGGTAATTGGCCGCACCGGCCCCGCGCTTTGGTAGGCCATTGCAAAACCAACCAAAAGGTAACCGGCGTGCGCCACACTAGACCAAGCCAAAAGCCGACGAAGATTCTTTTGTTGCAAGGCAAAGAAATTGCCGATCGACATGCTCAGAATGGCCAGGATGCCAATGATCAGGCTGGATTGTTCGATCGGACTCCAAAGTGCACTCGTCACCGGCGAGATTGGCGCCAGCATGAGCACCCGAATCAGCGCGACCATGCCGGCAATTTTTGGCACGAATGATAAAAGCGCGGCTCCACTGTCCGCCGCCCCTTGCATGACGTCGGGCGCGTAAAAATGAAATGGGACCGCGGTTAAACGAAACCCCAAGCCCACCAACACCATCACCATTGCAAGGCCAATCACCGCGGGCATTGGCCCAGTGGATCCGACCGTCAACGCTTCCTTGATTGCGATCAAATTGGTCGAGCCAGCGATTCCGTATAAATAGCTGAATCCGAACAAGGCAATCGCCGAAGAAAAAATGCTCAACAGAAAATACTTGATCGTCGCCTCTTCACCTTGCGAATTCTGGCGTCCTAAATAGAGCAACAGATAGGTCGGCATACTGACTAACTCGAGCGCCAAGAATAACACCACGAGATCGTTGGCCAGCGCCACCAAATTCACGCCCATCACAATTAACAACAGACACGCGTGATGCTCGGCCGCTGATTGGTCGTCGGTTTGATTCCAGCCAATGAGCAACAAAATCAACCCGGTCGAAATGGAAATCAAACGCACAAGCGTCGATAGCGGATCGACGCAAAACTGAGCGCTAGCGGTTGCCGGGGCGGTGGAGTCCGCGATCAACGCAGCCCCAAACGCAAAGGCCAATGCCAACACCGTTGTCGCTCCCCAACGATGACGGGTTCCGCTCGGCACGGCTTCTCCCGGTCGAGACATGAACGGTCCGACCGTGAAATGAATGCACGCGGCAATGACCAAGATCAGCTCCGGCAGCAATTGCCAGACGGCACCCTGGATTTGGACAATGGCGTCAGTCACTTCACTCACTCCGAATTCGATACAGGACCCGTATCCGCTAGACTCGTTGGTGAGTCGTAAATGCGCACAATCCGCTCGACATCCGGCCGAATCTCGTCAAGCAGCGGCTGCGGATACACGCCCAAGTACAAACAGAAAAATAGAATCGGCGCGAGAATCATTCCTTCCCGCCAATTCAAGTCAGCAATCGGTTGATGGGCATGACGAGGCTCTTTCAGTGGACCGAAAAATGTCTTCTGTAGAAGCGCCAGCAAGTACCATGCGCCCAGCACGACACCCAACGCTCCGACAATTGCAAAAATCGCTTGGGTTTGAAACATCCCGGCCAATGACAAGAATTCGCCAACGAAGCCGTTCAAACCCGGCAGCCCGATGCTGGAAAGACAAATAAAGACCATCGCGATGGCAATCAGCGGCACGCGCGTCGCCAAACCGCCCAGTTCGCTCATCTGCCGAGTGTGATATCGCTCGTATAAAATGCCAACGACCAAAAACAACCCGCCCGTCGATAGACCATGATTGATCATCTGCATGACTCCACCTGTAATCCCCTGCACGTTGAGGGCAAACAAACCGAGCATGCAAAAACCCAGATGGCTCACGCTGCTATAGGCCACCAGCCGCTTAATATCTGATTGGGCCAACGCGCCGAGTGCGCCATAAATGATCCCGATCACCGCCAGCGTCCCCATCAAGGGAACCCCCACGTGCAGACACGCCAGGGGAAACATCGGCAGACACAATCTCAAGAATCCGTACGTTCCTAATTTGAGCAGAACGCCCGCCAGAAGAACGCTTCCCGCAGTCGGTGCTTCAACGTGGGCCAACGGCAACCAAGTGTGAAACGGCACCAGCGGCACCTTGACGGAAAATCCGGTCGAGATGGTTAGAAACAATCCCACCTGAACCATATAGGGCAACGGGTCAGTGCTCAGCGAACGTGCAATCTCGATCAACGAGAAGGGCGAATCGACCGAGCCGCGCTGAATCACCAGAGAGACTAACCAAACTAATCCGACCAAGGTCACGAAACTACCGCACAACGTGTAAATGAAAAACCGCTTGGCCGCCCGTTGCCGGTCCAATCCTCCCCAAACCCCAATCAAGAAAAACAGCGGAATGAGTGTAAATTCAAAAAAGACGTAAAACAGTAACAAGTCAAACGCGCAGAACACGCCCAACATGCCCGATTGCAAAATCAAAAGGCAAACAAAGTACTCCGTCACTCGCTTGTCGATCGAACGCCACGAGGCCAACACCGAAACCAATGATAGGAGCGAGGTGAGCAGGACTAACGTCATGCTGATGGCGTCCAGTCCCAGTAGAAATTCCAGCCGCAACCCTTGTCCGGAAGTACTGCCATACTCCATCCAAGTGTGAGCGAGTTGCCATCGCGTCGCGATTGGGTCCGACAATGCACCGTTCGAAACGGGGATTGCAAAAAATTGCATTGCCACGGCAATACTACAAATCGCCGACGCGGCCGTCACGATCAAGGCGCCCCAGCGCGTTACATTGGCATCCGCCGAACGAAGGATCAGCAGCAGTATCGCTCCAGCGACTGGCAATCCAATCATTAACGGTACCAAAATATCCACTCGATTTATCCTCAAACAAACGCGTCACTTACAACGACGCCAACATAACCCAAAGCAACACGATCATTCCGACAGCCATTCCTAAAACGTAGCGAGTCGTCAAACCATTTTGCATGGGACGAAGTCCCATCCCGATCCAACTTGGCACGGCGGCAACGATGTCCAAAACCGGATCAATCACCGTCCGGTCAAACCAAACGCACAACCAGGCCAACCCTTCCAACGGCCGGACAATGAGCAAGCCGTAAAGCTCATCCAGGTAAAAACGATTCGCCGAAAGATCGGCCATACTCCCGGCCAACCGCGCGACCCGCTGTGGAGCACCGGATGGACGCTTATACATCGCGGTTGCAATCCACACGCCAGCCAGCGCTACGACGACACTTGCGGCCATGACTATCCAATTCAGTCCATGCTCCGATCCGTGCGCCAATCCCGGAGTGTGAAGCAAATAATTCGCGAATGCGCCCGTCGGACCGGCGACCAAACCAATGAAGACGGCTGCCACTGCCAAGACAATTAGTGGGTAGGTCATCGTCGGTGGGGATTCATGAGCATGGTGGCCGGCTTCCGGCGGAATGCGAACGTCTCCCCAAAAGGTGAGGTAATAGGCGCGAAACGTGTAAAACGCGGTGAGCATCGCGGTGAATAACGCCACGCCAAACAAGAACATGGCATAGAGCGAATAAACTTTGTGGTGGAATCCTGCGGCGACAACCGCCAGGATCTCATCCTTGCTCCAAAAGCCCGCCAACAGTGGAACTCCCGCGAGCGCACCAGCCCCGCACAAAAACGTCCAGTGCGTAACGGGCATTACGCGACGTAACCCGCCAAACTTTCGCATGTCGATGACATTGCCCATGCCGTGCATGACGCTTCCAGCGCCCAGGAAAAGCAACGCTTTGAAAAACGCGTGAGTAAACAAATGGAACATCGCGGCGGTAACCGCAAAACTTGCCAATTCTGGACTAAATCCCGCGCAGCCAAGTGCCAGAAACATGAAACCCAATTGGCTGACGGTCGAGTAAGCTAAAACGCGTTTCAGATCGAACTGAGTCAACGCAATTAGGGCGGCAAGAACGGCTGTGAAACACCCGATACCGGCCATCACCAATTGCACTTCGGGGGCCAAAACGAAAATGGGCGTGCAACGAGCGACCAAATAAACTCCCGCAGTGACCATCGTCGCAGCGTGGATCAGTGCGCTGACCGGAGTGGGGCCTTCCATCGCGTCCGGCAACCAGACGTGAAGTGGAAACTGGGCCGATTTGCCCATGGCACCCAAAAAAAGCAAGCTGCATATCGCGACAAGGGTACCTGGTTGGTCCGCCGCCACGCTCGCCAACAGCTCGTGATCGAAAACAGTTCGAAAATCCAAACTGTCAAACGTTCGCCAAATTAAGAACATCGCGATCAAGAATCCGAAATCGCCAATCCGGTTGACGACGAAGGCTTTCTTGGCCGCCGCGGACGCTTCAGGCTTTTCGTACCAAAATCCGATCAGCAAATAACTGCACAGCCCGACTCCTTCCCAAAAGACAAACATCAACAGGAAATTGCCGGCCATAACCAACATGCACATCGAGAAGACAAACAGCGAAATCTCGGCAAAAAAGCGGGCATAGCCCGGGTCGCCGTGCATGTAGCCTCGAGAATACACCGCAATGAGAAAACTGACGCTGGTCACTGTCGCCAGCATAATTGCGGTCATGGAATCGATGTGCAAATCGACTTGGACCTGCAAACTACCGAGCGAGATCCAGGTATAGCCCGCCGCGACTGCCTGGCCGCCTTGGGAAAAATGCCATAAGAACCCCAAGGCACAAATGAGTGCCGCGCCGATGCCACCTACGGCAAGCCACGAGGCGAATTCGCGATGCTTGGAGCGCGACAATGCGGCACCCAAGACGGCCGCCAATAACGGACCGCCGGGAATCGTCCACATCGCCAACGAAGTCCAGTCAAACATGCGTTACGCGCTCCTCGCTGTCGAGCGTGGGCACGCGTCCCGTCGGCACCAATTTGGGAAGTTCCGGTTCCGGCTCGGCCGGCGGTTCCATCGATCGGGGCCCGTGCACTTGATCTTCACTCGGGGACGATTCTCCCAGCGAATGCCAAACATGAACGTCCAGTGTTTTGTGCCGCCGATAGAGAGTCAAAATCAAGGCCAGCGAGATGCCAGCTTCACAGGCGGCCACGGTCAATACAAATACCGTGAAAGCTTGACCGTCGTAATGCCCATAGTGCCGGGAAAAGGCCACTAGATTGAGCGAGACGCCGTGCAACATGAGTTCGGCCGACAACACCATCAGGATCAGATTTCGGCGCGTCAGAAAACCTAATGTGCCCAAACCGAACAACATGGATCCGACGATCAAGTAATTCAATAATGTAGGAGTCATATGGTGCCTCCCGCACGCTTCGGCGAAATTGCGATGGCGGCTATTGCCGCGAGCAAAAGCAATGTTCCCGCTAACTCAACAGCGTACAAGTAATCCCCAAACAACGATCGCCCCAGGCCGCGCATCGTGCCAAATGATTCGTCCGCCGCGGGGCGGCTGAGTGGATTTGCTTCGATGCCCACGGGAATTGGCAACAAGCGAGTCATTCGCTCAGCAGTGCCGTTGTCCGATGGCAATCGGACGTGGCCGTTGTCCAAATAGACCAACATTGCACCCAAAAGTACAAACGCAATGCAGCCCGCCAGCAAGGGTTGGTTCGAACGTCGGTCATAGTCGGCTTTCCCCGCTTGCCGGGCCAGCATGATGACAAACAGAAACGTAACGATAATCGCACCCGCGTATACGATCGTGGTCGCGGCGGCCAAAAATGGAGCCGATTGAATCACAAACAGGCCGCAGACGCTGAGCGTGACGAGGGCAAACCAGAGTGCGGCATAAACGGGATCGCGGCTCGTAACCATGCAGCCGCTTGCCCCAATGGCGACACCCGCAAACGTCAGGAACAAGACGTTATCCACTAAGACGGTCGATGGCGAGAACCATATCATCGCGGCGGACACAAGCGCGCCTAGCCCAAGGAAGGCTCCCAAGACGCGCCGCGTGCGCGAAGTGGCAGTCAGGGCGACCACAATTGCAACGCATCCGAGGAAAATTGGCAGGTAGTACATCGTTTCTTCGCTATCGTCCTTGGTTGGGTTCCGGCACGGGCATCGCGATCTCCGTAGGTTCGTTGATCGGGGCCACCAGGATATCCGACGCCGGTCCCAATTCGCCGCGTTCCGTTCGAACCGGATCGACGGCGAGTTTGATTGTCTCGTCGTACACGCTGAGCAATTTTTCTCGGTCGTACATCATTTCTTCGCGGGTCAGCCCAAAGATGTCGTACAAGCTGGTCATTTCGATCGCATCGACTGGGCAGGCTTCTTCGCACATGCCGCAACCGATGCACTTTAGCTCGTCAATCACGAACTTGTCCGGGTACTTGTCGCGATCCGGCCAAGGTGACGGCGCTGCGACGATCTCGATACAATGCGCTGGGCAAGCAGTGGCACATAAAAAACATGCGACGCATTTGACGCGCCCTTGCTCGTCTCGATTCAAGCGATGCACGCCGCGATAAGTCGGCGGCAGCAGCGGCTTTTCCTCAGGAAACTCTTGGGTAATCGGTTTATGCTCGATCACATGCCGGATTGTTGTCTTGAGGCCCTGGACGATGGCCGGCAGAAACGTCGCTTCCCAGAATCCAATTCTTGGTTCGCTGATCCAGTTCACGGCGTCCGACCCAATGGGCTGCGGCGACGCATCCGACGAATCCTTCGGCGAATCGCTTCGATTCTTAAATGGTTCGGCGCTCATTTTAGGATCCCGTTTTGATTAATTTCGACGTCTTTGATAAGGGATTTGTCGGTCGCCGCAGCGTACCCATCTCGACGGCGATGACGCCGGCAACCACGAATAATCCGAGCGAGATCAACGGCAGACTGATATAACTCCAACCAAACTGGCGCACTACCATCGTCGCCACCACATTGGCCATGGCCAACGGAATCAACACCTTCCACGCTAATCCCATCAATTGATCGAAGCGAAACCGCGGCAACGTCCATCGCAGCAACATAATAAAAACGATGCACGCCGTAACTTTGGCCAACAGGACCATGATTTTGACGATCCACGCTCCGGCGAAAGCGTTGTCGGAAGTGGCAATCCACGGGAAATGCCAGCCGCCAAAAAACAGGATCGATACGAGAAAGCTGATCGTGACGACGTGCGTATACTCACCGAGGAAGAACATGGCGAATTTCATACCGCTGTATTCGGTATGAAAGCCACCGACAAGCTCTTGCTCGCATTCGGACAAGTCAAACGGCAATCGGTTGGATTCTGCCAAGGCACTCAAAAAGAAAATCAAGCAGGCCAATGGTTGCACCCAAATGTTCCAACCAAGGATTCCCGCAGCTGCCTGCTGATTCATGATCTCTTCTAGGTTGAGCGACCCGGCCAGCAGCGCGACGCCCAGGACCGACATGCCCAATGGGATTTCATAACTAACGACCTGAGCGCTCGATCGCATCGCACCCAAGGCACTGTATTTGTTATTCGAGGCCCAGCCTCCCATGATGATCCCGTAAACCGCCAGACTGGTGATTGCGAAAATGAAAACAAGGCCGATATCCACATTGGGAGCAATGATGAATCGCAGCCACCCCGGCAATCCATTGGCCTGCTCGCCGATGGGGCCAAACGGGACGACCGAAAACGCGAGCAGCGTCGTGAAGACAGAGACACAAGGTGCCACCACGAACAAGAACCGATCGACGTGGCCAGGAACGATCTCTTCCTTGAGAATGAACTTCAACCCGTCCGCCAACGGCTGTAATAATCCAAACGGTCCGACGCGATTGGGGCCGATGCGATCTTGCATCCAAGCCGACAGTTTGCGCTCGAGCAGAATCAAATAAGCGCAGCCGGTCAATATCGCGCCCATGACCAAAGCGATTGCGATGATTGTTGCCAACAATTCCATGACTGTCTCTTTTAGCGACTGGTTGTCATAGCCAACGCTGATTCCGGAGCGGACTCGAAAAGCCGAACTCCACCTTCTCCCAAATCGGATTTCAAGCGACTCAATTCGGGGATCGTTTGGGCGATTTCCTGGCGCAGCTTGCCCGGGTGAAATAGTCCGCTTCGGCCACACAATTCCCAAAGAATTCGGCCGTCCGGCCGCGCCTCACCAGGCGAATGAATCGAGCGGCGGATGGACTGGGCCAACCCGGCCTGATTCACGAATGTGCCGTCCTTTTCCGCGAACGAGCCGCCAGCCAAGACGACGTTGGCGACCGCGGTTAATGGCGAGGACAAAATATCCTGAACCACCAAAAATCCAAACTGCTTCAGGCGTTCAATGTGCTCGTCGGTCCAGCAATATTGATCGTAACCACCGATCAAATAAAGGGCTTCGACGGGGCGGCGCGCGGCACCTCGCAATAGTTCGTCGAATCCGATGAGCTGACCGCGAAAGTGACGCAACACGGCCTCGACGCCGCGTCGGTTCGGACATTTCTCGGCGCGAATCACAAACGTCGGATCGCCGGAAGGATTGCCTTGGACGTCCTTGGGATAATAGTCGTCTTCCCCTACGGTCGGTACCGGTCCCAATGCCATGCGTGTATTGGGCGAAAGGTCTTGGAGGAAAGACGCCAACAAGTATGCCTCTTCAACCGTCATCCAAGGCGAAAATACGCCCGCGACCGATTCTCCGCTGCGCTGCCCTGCGTCGGTCATCGATTTTCGCACTGCCTCGAAGGCCGTTGTCCAAGTCGCATTGGAAAGTGCTCCTTCGGTTCCTCGAATCTGCGGAGCGCGAATTCGGTCGGGACTATGGATGTATTTCCAGCCGAACCGGCCCTCGTCGCACATGTAATAGCCTTGAGCCTGCGGATTGACGCGCGGGCGCAACCGATGGACGACGTCGTTGTTTTGTTCGACGTGAATGCTGCAACCGGTGCTGCAATTGGGGCAGACGCTCGACGTAGTTTGCAGCCACCAAACTCGTTGTTTGTAAAGGAAGTCTTTACTGCAAAGTGCGCCGACGGGACATAGATCGACGACATTTCCGGCCAATTTATTGTTGCATGGCTGACCGGGGAATATGTCGATTTCGGCGTGACTTCCCCGCTGGATAACTTGTAGTTCGGAAGTGCCACTAATCTCGCGCGTGAATCGAACGCATCGAGTGCACATTACACAACGGTCCGTAAAGAGCGTGATTTGATCGCCGATGTTGTCTTTGTCGTCGCGCAGTAGCTTGGGTTCCTGCAGGCGCGTGTGACCGCGGCCGAATCGATAACTGTAGTCTTGCAAAAGGCACTCGCCGGCTTGGTCGCAAACCGGGCAATCGAGTGGATGATTCAGCAACAAATATTCCAGAGTCGCTTTCTGCGCTTGCTCGACGCGAGGACTATTTGTAACGATCACTGTGCCGTCTTTGACCGGCAACTGACAACCTGGAACAAGTTTGGGGACCATGTCTGTAGAACCGTCCGGCTTGCGCTGGCCGGTTTCGATCAGGCACATTCGGCAACTGGCGACGACGGTCAACGTGGGGTGCCAACAATATTGCGGGATTTCGATCCCAACCCGTTGCGCCGCTTGGATGGCGTTTAGTTTTTCACCATCCTCCAATTGGAGCTGCTGTTCGTTGATTTGAACGGTAAACATCCGTTATCGCCCCTGGTGGCTAAGGTGTCGTGCAATGCAATTGGATCGCTGGCGTATGCCAAAGCGTGACCGGGCCAAGCAAATGGGTAACGCGCCCGGCTTTGCACAAAAAAGACACTGGCAAAGCCAATGCCACACTGAAAACAACGCTTTTTCTTGTGTGCCACTGGCTCTGTCAGCGCGGAAGTGCGCTTTGTTATGCAAAGCCCGCACGGCCACCCAGAAATTGTGATAGTTGAAGGTTTTCATGAGCTGCGTAATGGGGATTCAGGCTTAATGTGTCGCGGCCAAGGCGGCCTGCGGAGCCTTGCGCCCGCTTTGGATATAGTCCACAAAGTCCTGTCGGAACTTGCTCAATGCGTTTTTGATCGGCCAAGCAGCTCCATCGGACAGGCCGCAGATGGTGGTGCCCGGGATGATGCCCATCGAGTCCGCCAGTTCCTGCAGCAGATCCAAATCGCGCATCTGTCCATCGCCCGCGCGAATCCGTTCCAGGATTTTGCGCATCCATGAAGTACCTTCGCGGCATGGTGTGCATTGGCCGCACGATTCGTGAGCAAAGAACCGCGTGGTGTTGTAAACGACGTCGACCATGCTGGTGTGGTCGTCGACCACCACGAGCGCTGCGGTTCCCAGACCCATGCATCCGGCCTTGATCGGCGCTTCGAAGTCTAATGGCACATCCAGTTCGTCAGCGGATAGAAAGCCCATACTGACGCCGCCGGGCACGACCGCCTTGGCTTTGCGGCCTTTCCAAACGCCCCCTGAATGCTCGTCGATTAATTCGCGGGATGTGGCGCCTAGCGGCAATTCATAACAGCCTGGACGATTGACGTGTCCGCTGACGCAATAAAGCTTGGGACCGTAGCTCCCAATGTCGCGCGGCTTGGCAGGATCGGCAGGAACTCCCTGTGATTTGAACCACGCCACGCCTCGAGCCAGAATATGCGTGACGCAAGCCAAGGTCTCGACGTTATTAACTATCGTCGGTTTGCGGAAAAGGCCTTCCACGGCAGGGTAGGGCGGTTTGATGCGCGGCCAAGCCCGCTTCCCCTCCAAGCTCTCGATCAGCCCGGTTTCTTCGCCACAAATGTACGCTCCAGCTCCGCGGTGCAAGTATATGTCTAAACAGAAATCCGTTCCCAGAATCTTCTTACCCAAGAGGTTATTGGCATAGCATTCATCGATCGCGCGCTGCAGTATTCGATAACTCTCGCCAAACTCGTAACGCAAATAGATGTAAGCGACCTGGGCTCCAGTCGCATAACACGAGATAATCGTCCCTTCCAGGACTTGATGCGGATCCTTTTCCATCAGAATCCGATTATTGAATGTTCCCGGTTCGCTCTCGTCGGCGTTGAGGCACAGGTAGATTGGACCCGGGTGGTTCTTGGGCAAAAATGTCCACTTAACTCCACAAGGAAACCCGGCACCGCCTCGCCCGCGCAAACGCGATTCGATCACCATATTCGTGACATCGGCCGGCGCCATTTTCAGCGCGGCGCGCAAGCCTTGATAGCCACCATCGGCTTGGTAACCGGAAAGCCCTGGGCCGGCTGGGCTGTCGACGCGCTTGAGAAGCACCAACTCGTGTTTCATCGGGACGACCTTTCGTTGGGAGTGCTGCCCGGATTCGATGGGTTCGACTCCAAGCCCTGCAAAACTCGCATCGCCGCATCGGCGTCCAGGTTTGAAAAGCACACGTCGTCCACCAGCATGCACGGCGCGCCTTCGCAAACTCCGAGGCATTCGGCAAACTCCAACGAGTACCGACCGTCGGGCGAAGTCTTTCCGGGCGCACAATCGAGTCGTTCGGCGAGTTGTTCGATGAGGGCTTCGCCATCGCGCAGTGCACACGACAAACTGCGGCAAATCCACACGCGTCGTTTGCCCAGCGGATTCTCCGACTCGCGGAAGAAGCCATAAAAAGTCATCGTGTCGTGGACTTCCGCCGGCTGGAGTTCCAGCAATTCGGCAATCTCCCGAACCGCATCCAACGAAACGCACCGCTGCCGATCGTGGACGATATGCAATGCTGGCAACACAACCGCGCGAAGATTCGGGTATTTTGGAAACTCAGCGCGGATTAAATCTCGCATCTCCTTTGTTAATGCGCTCATCGATCCAACTCCGCGGCGATGATGTTCAAGCTGCCCAACACGGCGACGATGTCACTGAGCATGTGCCCGGCGATCAAATGGGGAAACACTGCAAAATGAATGTAGGAAGGTGGACGGGTCCGAGCTCGGTACGCACGATTCGTACCGTTCGTAACCAAATAGAATCCCAACTCGCCGTTGGGCGATTCGGTCGCGGCATAGATCGATTCCAGAGGAACCTCGAACCCTCGATTCGGCATGATCAATTCAAAATGATTGATCAGTCCTTCGATGCTCCGAAATACGTCCGGCTTCGCCGGCAACACCGCTTTACCCTCTGGATCCACGTTAATGGGTCCCGCGGGAACGTTTTCGATTGCCTGTTCAATGATGCCCAGACTTTCCAGCATTTCACCCATGCGAACTTGGTAGCGAGAGAAACTGTCTCCCTCCTTGGCGCAAACAACTTGAAAATCGAAATCGTTATACGCCAAATACGGCTCGTTCTTGCGCAAATCGCGAACAACGCCGCTGGCTCGCGCGACCGGACCCGTGCAACTAAAATTGATGGCGTCGTCGCGGGTAAGTACTCCTACGCCGCGTGTACGGTCGATGAAAATGCGGTTTCGCGTGAGCAACTTGTCAATATCGGTATGGGCTTGGCGGAAACCTTTGCAAAAGGCGCGGACCTGATTCACCCAAGCGGTGTTGATGTCAAACAACACTCCACCCACGCGCGTGTAACTGCCGTGAAATCGCTGGCCCGAGGCGGCCTCCGCAATGTCGTAGATCTTTTCGCGCTGGGCAAATGCGTAAAGAAATGCCGTAAAGGCTCCTAAATCCAAGCCCGTCGTGCCGACATTCAGCAGGTGATCGTGCAACCGCATCAATTCGGCCAAAATGGTCCGCACGTAGCGGCAGCGCGGAGTGAGTTCAATTCCCAACAATTTCTCGACAGTGTGGTGCCAAGCGATTTCGTTGGCCAGCGGCGAAAGGTAGTTCATCCGGTCAACAATCGTCACATACTGGTTAAAGTCCAAGTCCTCCGCCAATTTCTCGAAACCACTGTGCAGGTACCCGATGTCGGGTACGGCATTGATTACTTTTTCGCCATCCAACGTCAGGATCAAACGCAACGTCGTGTGAGTTGCCGGATGTTGCGGTCCGAAATTCAACGTCCACAAATATTCGTGCTCGACGGCTCCGGATTCAGCGTCGGTTGTCGGCCACTCGGAGATTTCGAAGGGCATAAGTCATGTCCTGGACGTTGGGACTTGGAAACTATCGGGTGACAATCCGTTTTCAACTCTCGGCGCGCGTGATCACTGCAAAATTGTGCCGTTCGCCTCGACCTTTCAGTGGGTAATCCTTGCGCAGCGGATAGGATGTAAACTCGTCGGGCATCAAAATGCGCCGCAGGTCGGGGTGGCCTGCAAAGCGAATCCCAAACATGTCGAATACTTCCCGCTCCAACCAATCGGCGCCGCGCCACAAGTCCACCGCGGTCGAAAGTTGCAAATCGGGCTCGTTCAACAACACGCGGACGATCAGCCTCTCGCCAGAACCCGTGGCGAGCAAACAGTAAACCACCCCAAAACGATCGGCTGCGTCGGGATAATCCAAGTAATCGACGGCGGTAATGTCGACCAACATGTCGAAACCGGCATCGTTCTTGAGCCGACTCAGAACTTGATGCAAACTCTCCGCCGGGATCGTGACACAGATATTGTCGCGAAAACGGTGTTCTGCCGCAGCGGAGCCGCAACAATCGCGCAAGACGCTTTGCCAATTCATTGAATGACTCTCAATTGAAGATTGGCGTCACGCAATCGCTGAATCTCGTCGGGATCCAACGGGCTCGGCCCGGTCGCTGTCGTGCGCTCGGCAAATTCCCTGCCGTCGAACGTGCCGGTCTTCTTGATTTTGTTTTGCAACTCGATCACCGCACGCAACAATTGTTCGGGACGCGGAGGACAGCCGGGAACATACAAATCCACAGGCATGAATCGATCGACCCCTTGGACCACCGCATAGGTGTCGAAAACGCCTCCGGTACAAGCACACGCACCCATCGAGATGCACCATTTAGGCTCGGGCATTTGCAACCAAATTCGCTGCAACACCGGCAACATCTTCATGACCACCCGTCCTGCGACAATCATGACGTCGCATTGGCGGGGGGTAAACCGCATGACTTCAGCACCAAAGCGGGCAATATCGAAACGCGACGACGCGGTCGCCATCAACTCGATGCCGCAACAAGCCGTTGCAAACGGCATCGGCCATAGGCTGTTCGTACGGGCCCAATTCGCGACCGCGTCCAAACGCGTGACAAAAATGTTGTCCACCATGCTTTTTATCGCCATCGGAAGACTCCTTTTCGCCAAGCATAGACGTAGGCAATCGATAACGTCGCGATGAAAAATAGCATCACGCCAAAAACGGTATCGCGTAGTTCCGGGGCAATTCCGCCGTCCTCAACGTAGGCACTGACCGCCCACGGATACATGAATAATAACTCGACATCGAATACCAAAAACAGAATCGCCACCAAATAGAATTTGACGTCGTACGGCTGGCGAGCGTCGCCGATGGGATCCATTCCCGATTCATATGGCATCTGTTTGACCCGCGTCTTGTTGCGCGGGCCGATCCAATGAGCAGAAGCCAATATCGTGGCGACCAATCCGACCAACACGACGATATAAATCAGTACTGGTTGAAACGTGGCCAATTCCTGAGACATGCTTTGCATTTATCGCCGACACTCCCCACGCGGCCGATCGGTTCGTGAAAAAATTCACAGACAATTATGGCGTAAAAACCACTCATTCCAGCAGAATCCATCGAGTTTCGTCGGTGCTATTATGATCGGACGGCGTGCAGCGCCTGTCAATCCCAGGTTCTGGACGGCTTGCCAGGACTCCCCCGCAAATTCAGGGAAACGAGCGGCTTCTTGAAGCCGGCGACTCACTTCCGTGAAGCTGCCTTCTGGATGGCGTCGGAGAATTGGTCGAGGTTAAGTTTTTCCAACCGTCGTCTAGCCGCCGCGACGATCGCCTCTCGTTGGTCGAAATCTTGCGGCGACAATCCGTTAATGATCCGCGCCCCGATCGTTCGACTGCGGAAACGGGATACGCCCGACGCGAACAATCAAGACTGCGGCGACAACCATGATGGCGGCCGAGACGAAATAGGGGAGCGGCAGCCATATTTTGAGCAAGAAGATCGCAATCGCCGAGCCACCAATCCGAGCCATCGCATTAACGCTCTGGCTTACGCCTAGAACGACTCCTTGGTGCGCGGCGTCGGTGTGCCGCGACACGAGGGCGTTTACCGACGGTTGCATGCACGAAAATCCAGAAACGATGATGAATAACGCCGCAAAAAGCCAAATGACAGACGATAGCTCAATCGCTATCACGACAACAATAAAGCCAACTACCTCGAGCGTGATACCAACCATGGCCAGCGTTCGCTCGGGAACTCGCTTGGAGAGCGGTCGGACAATGCCCCCCTGAACCAGGGCCAACGTAAATCCAATCAATGCGTATGTTCCGCAGAGTTGCTGCCACGTAAATTGAAACGGTTGGTACGGTGCGTCATTGGTCCCTTTGACGAGTAACGACAGAGTCGTCTCGAATTTGGAAAAAGAGAATACACATACGAAGATCACCACGAGCAATAACTTGAGAGCCGCGGATTGCCGGATCATTCTCAAGCCGTCCCAAGGAATCCAGGACCGATGAGGCCGTTTGTTTTCGCGACGTAACGATTCGGGCAAAAGGAATATCGCCGCAAGAAACGCCAGCAACGACAGTCCGGCCGCAAAATATCCCGGCAGCGGACCCGGATCGCCGTGGCCGCTGGGAAGGGCCAAATAACCGATCAGCGGTCCAAATGTGAATCCCATGCCAAAAGCCATTCCAATCAAAGCCATTCCGCGGGCCCTCTGCGCGGGTGGTGTGCAATCCGCGATGTAGGCTTGAGCCGTCGGAATCGTCGCCCCGGCAATGCCAGCCCCGATCCTCGAAACAAATAGCCACGTAATACTTTGCGCAATGGTCGCCACCGCAAACACGGAATAGAAAATCACTGATCCCAACAATCCGATCAACAACACCGGCCGGCGCCCGATCCGATCTGAAAGGCTTCCCCAAAGCGGTGCTACGATAAATTGCATCAGCGAAAAGCTCGCCATTAGCAGTCCCAATTGCCAACCTTGAGGATCGACGACAAATTGGTCTGCGTAGACGGGCAACAGCGGCAGAACTAGGCCAAAGCCCAACAGGTCAATAAAGACCGTCAGAAAGATGATCAAGAGAGACCCTTTGCTCGGGCCGCGCATTTCGTTCCCGTTCGAACGATCGTCCTTTTTTTTCAAATCAGCTCCAAAGCCCATTGCCGCGACTCCGTCACCCGAGTTTCGCCGCAGTATGACAGATTCGCCGACGATTTGTCGATGGTTTTTCCGGATGGGTCGCAGGGGGCCGTCGCGGAGATTACGATAGGGCGACAATTTTTCTCACTCAGGAAAAATGATGTCGCCGCGGCGGCAACTATCGGAGCACGCAGCTGGCTGGCCTCGTTAGGCGGCCATCTTGTCGCCACATCGTAGGGTCCGTTGCACTGTCATTCATTGGAGAAGTTACCGTGAAGTTTCGAATTATCGCGGCGATGGCCGCGGTTTTGTTTTGCGTCGAGTCGGCGTGGAGTCAGAAAACGCTGGAACAATTGCCGGCATTTGAGCGGGTGCAAAAAGTACGGGAAACGGTCAATGGGCTGATCAAAAAAGCCCAACTCAGCGGCATCGAATGGAGCACCGACGGATCGAAGATTTACTTCGTGCGAAATGGCGAACGGTTGAAGATGGATCTCAAGTCGCTCAAGACCGAGCCGACAACGGAAAAAGGGGAAGCCAAGTCCGCGCAAACTTCGGAAGACAGCATGATGCAATGGGACTCCGGCGTTCAACGCGCCGGTCAGCGCGGTAATGAACTTTCGCCGGACAAAAACTGGAACGCAGTCTTCACCGATAATAACGTCGTCCTGGAAATGACCGAGGAGGGCAAGAAAGCCAATCTCAATGAACCCGCGCTAATCAAGGTCACTGAAAACGGAACCGACGATCTGCGGTTCGGCACGTGCTGCTGGGTTTACGGCGAAGAGTTGTACCAAAGCCGTGCCATGTGGTGGTCGCCCGACAGCAAAAAGCTTGTCTTTTACGAAGTCGACGAGCGACACATGCAAAAATACTATCTAACCGTGGACAACACCAAGACCTACACGACCCTTCAAACCGTTCGGTATCCAAAATCCGGTGACTCGAATCCCAAAGTCGCGTTGCTGGTCTACGATCTCGAATCGAACGAAACCAAACGTTTGCAAATCGAGGGCGAACCCGAACAGTATTTGTATCGCATCCGGTTTGCCCCGGGCGGCAAAGAACTATTGGTGAATCGCACGAATCGGCGGCAAAACGCCCTGGACGTGTTGGCCGTCAATATTGAATCCGGCGACGTGCGCTCGGTCGTCTCCGAAGTCCAAGAGACGTGGCAAAACAACGCCCCCACGATGCAGTTTCTCACCGACGGAAAGCGTTTCATTTGGGAGACCGAACGCAACGGTTTCAAACATTTTGAGCTTCGCGATTTGGGGGGTGACCTGATCAATCCTCTTTCCAAACTGGAAAAGTATCCGTGCGAAGATATCGTGTTGATCGATGAAAAGGCCGGTTATTTTTATTACACGGCGTTCAGCGGCGACAATCCGCTAAACCAGCAGCTTCACCGCGTCAAGCTCGACGGCTCGGGTCACCGCGTGCTGACCGACAAGCCGTTTAATCACACCGCATTCCACATCTCGCCCAAACACGATTTTTTTGTCGCAGAGTATCAGGCAATCGATGTTCCGCCCGCGTTCTCGCTGTACAACTCCGAGGGAAAAGAACTAACCGTGTTGGCGGAAGGCGACTGGAAGGATGCCCTCGCGGCCGGGTATTCCAAACCGGAATTGTTTAAATTTACGGCGGACGACGGCGTCACCGACATCTATGGCGTTCTTTACCGGCCGTCGAATTTCGACGAAAAGAAAAAATATCCCTTGTTGATCGACGTCTACGGAGGCCCCCAGTCGCGCGGAATCACCAATCGATTCCAACCGGTTTTTCCCCAATGTGAATTAGGCTTTTTGGTCGCTTCAATCGGCAACCGGGGGACGATTGGTCGCGGCAAAGCGTTCGAGGCCAGCAACTACAAGAAACTCGGCGGCCCGGACATTCAGGATCAAGCCGACGGCGTTAAGTTTTTGAGGGAGCGACCGTATGTCGACGGCGGCCGCGTTGGTATCTTCGGGCATTCCTACGGCGGCTATATGTCAGCGCTCGCCGTTCTAAAGTACCCAGATGTCTTTCAAGTTGCCGTTGCCGGGGCGCCGGTGACCGATTGGCGCAACTACGACACGATCTACACCGAGCGCTATATGCAGACTCCGCAAGAAAACTCCGAAGGCTATCAAGATGGTTCCTGCTTGAGCTTCGTCGATAACCTCAAAGGCAAACTGTTGTTGGTCCATGGGCTGATCGACGACAATGTCCATCCCAGCAACACTTGGCAATTGGCGGAAAAATTGCAGGCCGGCGGCAAGCGTTTCGACATGATGATCTACCCGAACTTCCAACACGGAATCGGGGCCACCTACGGAGCGCTGCGCTGGGAGTACCTCATTCACAACCTAAAGCCTGAAGCCGCGGAATAGCCCTAATTTCGTCTCGTACTCGTACTCAGCGCAGCGGTACTCGTACTCGAAAGGACTACGATGACCGAACCGACTTTCGATCACGAGAAACTCGATGTGTACAAACTCTCGATCGAATACGTCGCGTTCTCATATCAAATCGCGAAGACGCTTTCTGGTGTACATCGGCATGCTCGCGATCAATGGTTGAGAGCAGCTCAGTCGATTCCCCTCAACATTGCCGAGGGAAATGGAAAACTGAGTTTAAAGGACAAGAACCGATTTCTCGAAATTGCACGTGGCTCGGCTTTAGAATGCGCCGCGGTTCACGATATTTTATTGACATGTGAGGCGACCGATATCGAGGTGAATCGGCGCGGCAAGTCCAATTTGAAACGCATTGTGTCGATGTTGACTCGATTGGTTCAACGAACTGAAACTATTTCCGAGGATTCAATCGAGTACGAGTACCGCGATGCTGAGTACGAGTACGAGGATCGGGCGTTGTCGTAACTGAGCATTGAGCGGAAGCCGGCTCTGCATGGTTTTTGAAATGGATAGTTTCTGGGCTTTTGCTTCGTGAACATAAGTCTCGCTCGTCCCACGAAGGGCGCGGCTGATTGACCAGACTTTGCTGCCGCTGATACACTCGTCGCGAGATTTTGCAATCGCGCAAGAGGAGTAACTGACGGATGCCAACCTCAACGACCAACGTGGACCAGCTATCGATTAATACCATTCGCACGCTGTCCATGGACGCGGTGCAAAAAGCGAACAGCGGCCATCCAGGAACGCCGATGGCTTTGGCTCCGGTTGCCTATACGCTCTGGACAGAATGGATGCGATTTGATCCGCAGCATCCCATTTGGCCAGCCCGCGATCGTTTCGTGCTGTCTTGCGGACACGCCTCGATGCTCCTTTATTCGCTGCTGCACCTCTGTGGAGTCCGGCAAGTCGATCCGATGGGTGAGCCGCGCGAAGAGCTAGGCATCACGCTCGAGGACATCAAAAACTTTCGGCAATTGCATAGCCCCTGTGCCGGCCATCCGGAGTACGGCGCCGCTCCCGGTATCGAAACGACGACCGGGCCGCTGGGACAGGGGGTCGGCAATAGCGTCGGAATGGCCCTCGCCGGAAAGTGGCTTGCAGCGCGCTACGATCGGCCTGACTTTGCGATGTTCGGATACCGTGTCTTTTGCATTTGTAGCGATGGTGACTTGATGGAAGGAGCCGGCTGCGAAGCCGCGTCGCTGGCCGGGCACTTGCGCCTCGACAACCTGTGCTGGATCTACGACGACAATCACATCACGATCGAAGGCTCGACCGAACTTTCGTTTTCCGAAGACGTTGGCCGGAGATTCGAAGCCCTGGGTTGGAATGTCGCCAAGGTCTCCGATGCGAACGACTTGCCGGCGATCAACGCTGCTCTCAACCGTTTTGAATCCTGTAGCGATCGTCCCACGTTGATCGTTCTCCGCAGTGTCATCGGTTACGGAGCTCCGAATAAACAGAATACGCACTCGGCTCACGGAAGCCCACTTGGCGAAAGCGAAATCCAACTGGCGAAGAAATTTTTCGACTGGCCCGTCGATTCGACGTTCCTCGTGCCCGACGATGTGCGCGCACATTTTGCTGAAACCGTCGCCAAGCGGGGCGAACAGGAATATCAGGCCTGGTTAGATCGCTTGGCCGACTACCAATACAAATATCCCGAAGCCGCGGCGGAGTTGGAGCTGATTTGGCAAGGCAATTTGCCGAATAACTGGGCGGCAAAGATCCCAGAATTTCCTCCTGGCAAACCACTCGCGACCCGTTCGGCCTCCGGAAAAGTTCTCAATGCGATCGCCAAAGAAATTCCCTGGCTCATCGGTGGATCGGCGGATTTGGCTCCGTCCAATAATACTCTCCTCGACAACTCGGACGATGTTATCGGCGGAGAATTCACCGGCCGAAATTTGCATTTCGGAGTCCGCGAGCATGCCATGGCTGCCGTCTGCAACGGACTTTCACTGTGCGGTCTGCGGGCGTATGCCGGAACGTTTTTTGTGTTCACAGACTACATGCGTCCATCGCTTCGCTTGAGCAGCATTATGCATCAGCCGGTCATGTATATCTTGACCCACGATTCGATCGGCTTGGGAGAAGACGGCCCGACTCACCAACCAATCGAGCACTTGGCCGCCTGCCGAGCGATCCCGGGGCTGGTTGTATTTCGTCCTTGCGATGCCAACGAAGTCGCCGCCGGCTACCGAGCCACCATGCCGTTGCGCCGGCCGACTGCGCTCATTCTCACTCGGCAAAATGTCCCGACCATCGATCGTCAACGATATGCATCGGCGAGCGGCGCGGAACGCGGTGGATACATCTTGTGGGATTCCGATAAATCCCCGCAAATCATCCTGATCGGCACCGGCAGCGAAGTCCAACTCTGTCTGGATGCCGCCGAACAGCTCGCGCGTGAACAAGTGCGCGTGCGTGTCGTAAGCTTGCCAAGTTGGGAACTCTTTGAAATGCAGGACGAGGCCTATCGCAATAAGGTCATGCCCGCCTTGATCTCAGCTCGCGTCGCGGTCGAAGTGGGTATTCGCCAAGGCTGGGATCGATACCTCGGTCCCACCGGTGAATTCATAGGCCTGAGTTCATTCGGGGCGTCGGCACCCTTTGAAAGGCTTTACGAGCATTTCGATATCACCGTGCCAGCAGTTTTGGCCGCCGCCAAAAAGCAACTGGGGCGGTAATCTCGCCTCGAACGATCTGAAGCCGAATTCGCCACAGATTCGGCTGCCACTACCCTAACCTTGCAATTGACTTGGCTAGCGGCATGTTTGCCGACCGGCCAACTCATAGTGTGGCAGCTTCGGCTTCAAAAAATTCCCTAATTGATCTTGCCGTAATGCGTGAAATTGGGGACACGAAGGGAGTGTCGCAGCGTTTTTTCACAAGCTATCAGGGCTTGCTATCGCAACCATGGATCACTCAAGACATATTCGTGGTCAGCGAATTATGGGTGCGCTGTTGTTTGTGCTGATCATCGGTTGTCAAACGCCGAGCCGGACAGACTTTGCGGATTTACTTGCCGGCTCATCTCGCGCGATGAACTCGAAAGATGTCGTATCGTTGGTCCCGTCTGCGCTCGCTGAGCCGCGTGCCGCAAGCGGTGCCGACGAGGCGCTCGCCCATGGGCCTCAACTGCCCGGCGATTTTGAAATGCGAAATCCCGAATTGAGTGGCGATATCCCCGACGTCGACGGGGCGCCGCCGCGCACATCGATCGACGCAATCCCGGAAGACTATTGGGATATGACCATCGAAGAAGCCCTGAAGATCGGCCTCACCCAGGCGACCGTTATGCGAACGCTCGGCGGCCGCATCCTGTCAAACCCGGACGGGGAGCCGACCGTTTTCGAGCCGGCTATCGCCGAGGCCGATCCAATCTTCGGTGAGCAAGCCGCGCTGTCGCAGTTCGACGCGACGCTCAACGCCGCGATGAACTTTGCCAAAAACGACAACGTGTTCAACAATTCGCTTGCCGGCGGCGGCGCGCGAGAAATCCTTCAAGACCTCTACTCGTGGAACTGGAGCGTCGACAAGATCGCCGCGACGGGGACGCGATTCACCCTCGCCAATTCGCTACAGCATGAATCCACCAGCGAGCCGAATTTCGCCGTTCAGTTCAATCATTTTTGGACCGTATTGTCTGAAGCCACCATCCGTCAGCCTTTAATGCAAGGTCGCGGAGTTGAGTTCAATCGGATTGCTGGACCGAACGCCCAACCCGGTTTCCGAACGACTTCCGGCGTGCTGCTCAGTCGCATCAACGAAGACATCTCCATCACCCAGTTCGAAGCTGGAGTGCGCACGTACGTGCAAGAGGTACTCGCCGCTTATTGGGATTTGAACTTCGCCTATCGCAATTACGACGCGGCCAAAACGGCTCGCCAAACCGCACTCGACACGTGGCAAATGATCAAGGCACGATTCGACAATGACCTGCCGGGGGGCGAAGCCGATAAAGAAGCCCAGACGCGCGAGCTGTACTTTTTGTTCGACTTGCAAGTCGAACAGGCGCTCAACGGCGATCCGCGACGCGGGATCACCGGGGTTTTGCAATCCGAAGCCAACTTGCGGCGGCTCCTCGGCTTACCACAAAGCGATCAGCGATTCATCCGCCCGATCGACGACCCGATCGACGCGAAACTGTTGTTCGATTGGAATCAACTCGTCGATTTCGCCCTTGAGCGCCGCGTCGAACTCCGTAGCCAGCGCTGGCGAATTAAGCGCCGCGAGTTGGAACTCATCGCGGCCAAAAACTTCCTCCTGCCGCGCTTGGACGGCGTACTTCGCTACCGCAATAACGGCTTTGGCGATGACCTGACCGGTGGTGGGAGCGAGCGATTCTCTAGCGCCGGCAAAGACTACCTCAAAGGGGACCACCAAGAATGGGAGGCCGGCTTCCAGCTCAACGCGCCGCTCGGTTACCGCCAAGGCCACGCCGCCGTTCGGAATGCGGAGCTCACCTTGATGCGCGACCGAGCCGTGCTTGACGAGCAGCAGAAACAAATCATTTTCGGACTGGGCAACGCGATTCGGCAATTGGAACAAGGCTATAGTTCGATGCAACTGGCCTACAATCGCTTGCTAGCCGCCCAGGAAACTGTCGCTGCCCGACTCGCCACGTTCGAGGCAGAGGCCAAAGCCGCCAATGAACTGCTCGATGCCCAGCAACGACTTGCCGATGCACAAACCGAATTTTACCGGGCTCAGTCGGATTACGCGTTGGCCCAAGTCGCCGTCCAGGATGAGTCGGGAATGTTGCTCAGCGAGTATGGTTTAGAGCTGAGCGAACAAGAAAGCGAGCTGTGCGGAACCTACGGCGTCCCCAGTCGCTGGAGAATCGCGCCCCTCGGCATCATCAACTATTGCCTCTCGCGACCCGTGAACTCCCGCTGACGTGGGGAATAGTTGAGAGTTGAAAGTTGAAAGGGAAGAGTCCGAAAATCTGGCCTTCGGAGTCTTCCAATCAGAAATCAGCAATCATAAATCAGAAATCCGTTTTCAGGCGCGGGACAAGAACTCTCCGCTGCGCGTGTCAACCTTCACCCGTTCGCCCTGCTTGAGATACTCGGGCACTTGCACTACCAAGCCCGTTTCGAGGGTGGCCGGTTTGGTTCGACTGGTAGCCGAGTTGCCGCGAATCGCGGGATCACACTGAACAACTTCCAGTTCCACGGCCGTGGGAAGCTGTATTCCCACGCATTCATCGTTGTAGATCAGCGCCATGATCCCTTCGAGGCCCGCGGTCACAAAACTCAGTTCATGTGCGACGTCGGCCAAGGGAAGGGCATACTGATTGTAATCGACTTGATCGAGGAGGTGCACGTGCGTGGCATCTTTGAACATGAGGCTAACGCTGCGACGCTGAAAATTGGCCTCCGGAATCGTGTCGGATCCCTTCATGGTCAGGTCGAGCTTTTGTTTGCGAACCAGATTGCGCGCGCGAAATTTGTATAGCGTCGCCGCACCTCGCGCCGAAGGCGATTGCACCGAGACCGACTCGATCAGCACCGGCTCATCTTCGTATTCCACGATCGCGCCAGGCTTGATTTCTTTGGCTAATAACATGAACGATCCTCGAAAATTTCAAGTCTTGCGGGATACGGTTTAAGAATGCCCAACAAACCTGAATGTCATTCCGGGCTGAGTTCCGGAATCCAAATTCCACGGATGGAGAAATTGCCGTAAGACGTACCTCGGAAACCGGATTCCTGCCCCCGCCTTCGCGAGGGGAGGCGCTGCGAAGGAGTGTCTATTCTGCCCTCAACACAGTGTTGCTTGGGATTCTAAATCAACGACTGGGATTGGGGATCGTAGCCCACGCCGTGGCAAAGCTGTACCAGCTTTTCCATGACTAAAAGCAGTCCGCCGGGGTCGATGTATTCCTCTTCGTCCCCGCCATTATCGACGACTTGCTCAAAATGAAAAATGTCGAACCGCGCATCAAAATCCTTGAGTAGTTTCAATTTTTCGACATCGTCGCCTCGGACCGTGATCGCACGAAACTCCTCGCGGATTTCGCCAATTTGAGTGACGACATCGTCCCCCTCAACATAGGCAATGTCCATCGCCGAATAGTCTTGCGGGTCGATCAGAGTGATCGAATCGACTTGGCCGTTGGTATGGCGAATTTCGGATGTCTCAAACTTCGTGCCCAGCTCCTTCAGCAGCGATTTAAGTTTGGCTTCGCCAGGGCGATGCTGTTTCTGGAAAAGGACGAAATAGGTATCTCGATATTGATAATTTCGATCGCCGAACAATGACACCGCGCAAACTCCCTTGTTGGGCGGACGGCATTGGATTCAACCGTCCGTTCGTCGTGAAGGGACAGCTCCGTCGCACGGTCAGTTTATCGCCGCCAAAGTCGGTTGGATACGGGAGCAGGCGGACAGTCGGGAACCGCGACTACGAGGGTTCGCTTTCTTCCCCCGGTTCCTCTTCAAAGGGGCCATCGTCGAGTCCCCCGTTCCATTGGTTGAGGACTTTGAGGAGCGTGTCCCGTTCTTGCAAATTCGCGAACAGCGATTCGCTTTGCTCCAAGCGAACTTCGTAGCGACCCTCGGCTTCGCAATCTTCTTCGCCGCAATAATGCGGTAGATTGGAAACCCACATGACGCGATACAACGGGACGTGCTTATCATCAATTTGGCAAATGTTGGCCAGGGGACGATTCATGTTTCTTATCGCAAAACCTCTCCATTAGATCGCTGCGGTCGCCAAACAATAGGCAAACCTCCACCCAAGTCTAACCTGTGGGGCCTCGCTGGCAAACGACCGGATAACCAGGTCGAGTGATCTAGTCTCCCGCCCTTCGATACCACCGCGGCTGACAGGGACGTGCCACCCTTGAAAGCGTCGCGGGTTCCGGGTGGCACGTCCCTGAGGCGCAGCGAAGGGCGTGGTCGAATTTCCGCAATCTTTGCGCTGCGACACGGCAAGCGCATCCTATGGTTGCGCCAGCGGCTACGCCGGTTAAACAATGTTCGACAGCGTCGGTGGAAAGATTACACAACAGCTACGTGGTAAGTCATCAAACTGTTTACGTCACCGGTTGAGACACCCACGTTGCCAAGAATTCGGTGCTTTGCGATATTATCGTGCGCCATTTGCGATCGACTTTTTAAACAGCGGGCCACGCATGAACAGATACCTCACGGAACTTATCGGGACCTTTTTCCTTATGCTCACCATCGGCCTGAGTGTATTGACCGAGTCCCCGATCGCACCGCTTGGTATCGGCTGCGCCCTTATGGTCATGGTCTATATGGGTGGTCACATCTCCGGCGCACACTATAACCCGGCGGTGACTCTCGGCGTGGCACTGCGCGGCAAATGCAATTGGGTTGACGTCATTCCCTATTGGGTCGCCCAGCTCTTAGGCTCGGCCGGAGCCGCGTTCGTGGTGTTTACGGTGCTGAATAAAACTTTCGTGGTCAAGCCAGGTGCCGATTATTTGGCGGGCAACGGTCTGTGGATCGCGATGTTAATCGAAGTCTTATTTACCTTTGCGCTGACGCTCGTCGTCCTCAATGTGGCTACCTCCAAAAAGACGGCCGGCAATTCCTACTATGGAATGGCGATCGGTTTTACGGTCTTAGCGGGCGCGGTTGCCGGAGGTTCGATTTCCGGCGGCGCTTTTAATCCAGCCGTCGGCCTGGGACCTTGGGCGATCGACGCAGTCGTTAACCAAGCGTTCGACTATTCGTACGCTTGGATTTATTTGGCGGGCCCGTTTGCAGGTGCTACACTCGCCGCATTCGCCTTTCGCGTCCAAAGCCCCGAAGACTTCGCCGTTTGATTCGGCTTTGTCACCGGCAATACCACGATTGTTTCGCGGGCAAGCAGCGCCAGCCACCCACCGAGCATCGCCACGGAGATCGGAACGCCCGTTGCTTCCGCCAGCGGACGGCAAATGCCGATCGCACAAAAGAAAATGCCGATCAACCCCCACTGCCACGGTGCTCGGGCAAGGCTAGGTTGTGAATCAACAGACTCGGTACTCTCGGCATCCGACATGAGACTCGCGGCGACCAGCAGCATTGGAATCAGCAGAATGCTTAGGTCGTACGTAAGAAAATGTGGGCTCAGCAGAATCGTTCCGACGATCAATGCCGAGAATTGCAGGCCGAAATGCTTGCTCCGAACGTCCATTCCGCGACGTATAACCAACCACAAAAGTCCGATCGCAGCGGCGGCTGCGGCGACTGCCAACCCTCGGCTCAACGCGAGTGACCAATCGCCCAGTGCGAATTGCGACGCCCCCAAAATATTTTGAGCATCGACCAGCGAATAACCGGGCTGAGTCGAATAGTGGCCGGCCCCGCGACAAACCTCCAGAAAATCGCCGCAAACATCGACTCCCATCAGCAACGAACTCGCCGCAGCCATCCCTAGCGGGATCATCGCCCCGAGGACAAACGACACTTGGCGATTGAAAAGCATGGCCGGGCCGATCACTACCGCCAAATGCGGCTTGAAAACGATGCAGCCAAAAGCCACCCCACCCCAAAAGCTCCTTCCTTGCCGCGCCAAATCGTACGTCGCAACGAGAAGTAAGAGCAAGAAGCCGGACTTTTGTCCCATGTTGAGCGACAACAGGAGCGGGTGAAACAGCCCGCTCGCGGCGATCAACCAAACTCCACCGCGCAGCGAATCGCGCAATCGACACGCCAACCAGGTCAATCCAACGGAAAACGACAATGCATTGAGAAGGCACCAAATCCTGGCGGCGCTTGAAAGACTTAAATGGGACAGCGGACTGACCAGCCGATAGTAAAACGGCGGATAGACCATGGGATAATACTCGCGTTCGGTCCACCGAAAGCCGAGCAATACTGGATCGTGCTGTAGAGCTTGCGTGAATTGGGGGTCGTAGAGCCGCGCGGTTTGTCCTTGGACGACGATCTGTCCGCCAATCCATTCTTGCAAGAAGTCACCGCCGATCGGACTCTGGCGAACGACACTCGCCGGCCGTTGGGCATAGTTGGGGCTGAACGTTATCACGGCAACAGCCGCGACGAGCGGGGCGGAAAAAATTGCGGCGAAGGCCCAGCCCGAAGTTGTATTTGTCTTTTTCATTGGCTACGAATGCGCGCATTGATCCTTCGATCCGGTCAAAAATAGCTCGCATGCGTTGCGTCCAACGGTTGCGCTCGACAATCGGCAAGCGTTTGCCTGATGTTTGGTCCGGTTGAACGGGATGTAGCGCCGAACCACTTCCATAAAAGCCGCAGCGATTGCGCGCGGTAAACGAACAACGATTTGTACCGCAGCTCTGCGGCACCCATCGTCGTTCGTCTAGTTCTCACCATTCCAAGGCGTTTGAGGAACAAACGGGGGTGGATTCGGACCATGAACTTTGGGCGCCGGCAGGTGATTTGGTCGATGCAACGCTACCAATGCTTCAAGTTGCTCGGCCATCCAAAAGCTAAAGTCGAAGAATGATTCTAAATCGACTTGCAAGCGACCGTTCGTATAGCCATCGATCAGAGTTAGTTTTTCAAGAGCGTCGGTTCGAGGCATGATGTTCCACGGGGGGTTAACTCTGGCATCCTGCCCAGTATCGCCATCTACGCTCCAGGGTCTGAAGCGTGCAGCGCGACAAATGCACTACGCACTTTAAACGCAATCCAACGCCTCAAGGTTCATTTTGATTGGCGAAATTGCGCGGACATTGCGGATTATCTGGCAGCCGCTAGCGATTCAAGCTGACATTGTGAGCCAGTCAAAGTTTGCCTATACTCCCGCGTCCCATGGATCATGGATCGCCAACGGTCAATTTACAAAAAGACCGCGCCCGTTGGCGAACCATGGCGCACAATGGTGCGTATCAAGCGATGGAGTAGGGGTCGTCGCTGACATCGTCGGCTCCCGGTCCACTCGCCGGTTACATCACCCAGCCATTGACATCGTTCACGAGGGAACGCGACCATGCAAATTTTTGGCCCATCCAGCGTACAAAACACCCGCGCGATTGCCGAAAGCATCAAAACCAACGCGGCACAGCCAACCACCAACCCAATTTCGATTGACACCGTCGATCAACTGGACATCTCACGCGACGCACAGTATTTGATGCAAATCCACGGCGCACCGGATATTCGCGCCGAACGCGTCGCCGACATCCGGTCACAACTGGAAACCGGTCGTTACGAGTCGGGCGATAAGCTCAACGTCGCCGTCGATCGCTTGCTCGATGAATTAGCGTAAGGAAAATTTTTCAGTGATCCGTGTTCAGTTTGAAATCTGAAATCTGAAATCTGAAATCTCAAGTCTGACAAATCGTCGCCTCCAATTGCGCCACCAAATGCGCGACGAGGTAAACCGCCAACTATGCGGCGCAGACGTTTCTTATTCCCTCCCCCTTCGTGGGGAGGGCTAGAGCGCGTTCGACGAAAGTGTAGCGTCTGAGGTAGCCGAATTCGCCAGAATTTGGGCCGAAACTATGGCGAGTTCCGCTACACCTACTCCGTACGCGATCTAGGGAGGGGGCGGCTATCCCTAACTCTGCCAAGGAACGCAATTGATACTTCCGCGCTGTGCGCAGGTTTCACGACCGCGCACCATCCCCGACCGAAGGTCTCCACGAATCGGCGTTGCGTGCCGACTCGAGAATTAGGGGCTCACGCCCGCTGCTCGTCGAAGAAATGCGGATTCAAGTGGTTTTCGCCGTGCGCGATCGTCGCGCGGCGATAAACGATTGCACGCTCAGCACGACGTAGACTAAACAGATCAGCCCCAACACGCCCGTGAAAATGACCGCGCGCTGGTTAATAGCCGGATCACCACTGAGCAGTGGCCCGACTTTGGACAAGAATCGGCCGCCTCCTAAAATCACTCCCAAGACGGCAATGCCTGCCGCCGCATGCAATGCGTTTTTTCGTGACTTTGGATTGAGTCCAATCAAACCGCAGATCAGCAACAAGACGCCAAAGGCCGCTGGAATCAGCGCCGTCGGACTGGCCTTAGCCGTCGACGTCTCCCTCAACGCTGCGCCGCCATCCGCCGCGGCAACCGGAACCGGTTTCGTACTGGATGCCTGGCCCAGGTACCCGTACAAACCCAAGGCAACCAAAAGCAGTCCAAATAAAATGGCGATTTTATTCATTGAGCGATCCCCGATGTCCTAGTTACCTTCACGCCTGAATTCGCGAGTTCGTTGCGCCTAAATAAAGAACGGTGGTAATCAAATTTGGCTGTGATTGGTCGAACGCGACGACCTGCCCATAAAATTTTCCGAACTCGTCTAGAACTCGTACGGGAAGCGTGATTGATCGCACTGGACGCTTAAGCAATTGTGGAACTGGAAAACGCAGTTTTTCTCTACTGATGTGACGATCGCCTGCCGGCCTTCCCGTTGCCGCGCCTGTTTCGAGCCAGCGCATTCCGAGAGGGGCGAACCCGACAGGCGCGGTGATCAACGACGAAGTCATGTTGGAAGGTCCGGCGGTCAATACGCTGCTCGAAAATGCGCCCAATCCGGCGACCACCGGATTTGAAAGCGTCCACAATTCGGTCCCGTTCGACCCGTTGGTAGCGGAAAAGTAGAGCGTCGTAGCCGACGCCGCAAGAAACGCAGGATTCGAACTTCCGACACCCAAGTTTATGTCAACAGCCAAGACCGTGCCAGCACCAAACGCCGTGCTCTTCCACAATTCAATTCCGTTGGTTGTGTTGTTCGCGGAAAAGAACAGTGTGCTATTGAAGTTGATCAGATTCGCAGGGCTCGAACTGGCGGAACCGGCATTGATGTTTTTCACCAGCACGGTTCCCGCAACTTGACCGTTGCTCCGCCACAATTCGACC
This sequence comes from Pirellulaceae bacterium, assembly GCA_041745295.1. Taxonomy (GTDB): domain Bacteria; phylum Planctomycetota; class Planctomycetia; order Pirellulales; family Pirellulaceae; genus JANMEB01. The sequence goes on from JBGTJE010000097.1 coordinate 113,597, forward strand.
CCATTGGTCCCATCATCGGCAGTAAACATGAGCAGCCCGTTGAGATTCAACAACTGAGTTGAACTCGATCCTGTGGCACCAGGTCGAACGTCCTTTACCAAAAACGTCCCGGAAGCCGACCCGTTGCCGTTGCTCTTCCAAAGCTCGATCCCGTTCGTTCCGTCGTTCGCGGCGAAGAAAACGTTCCCTTTGATATTGGTGATACCGGTCGGACTTGAGTTGGACGCACCCGAGTTGATGTTCTTGACCAAAACGGTGTTTGCGGTCGTTCCAGTGCTTTTCCATAATTCAAACCCGTTTGTTCCATCGTTGGCAGCAAAAAACACAACCCCCTTGGCGTTGGTTAGTTCGGTGGGGTTGGATCCGAGCGATCCAGTGCGAATGTCTTTCACCAGGAATGTTCCCGCAACGGACCCGTCGCTGCGCCACAATTCGTTGCCGCTGCCTCCATCGTTGGCCGCAAAAAGCAGAAACCCTTTAGTGTTTACCAAGTGCATTGGAAAAGATCCGATCGAACCCGGATTGATATCCTCGATCATCACCGTTCCCGTCGTGGTTCCGTCGCTCTTCCACAACTCGAACCCCGCCGTTCCGTCGTTGGCACTGAAATACAGTGTGCCGTTGACGTTGGTCAAGAACGATGGCAATGAATTCAAGGCCCCTGGCCGAATGTCCTTGATAAGGACCGTCCCCGCCGGACTCCCATCGCTCTTCCAAAGTTCGCGCCCCTCACCAGTGCGAATCGCTGTGAAAAAGAATGTTCCGCCGATGTTGGTGAGACTCTCGGGATTAAAACTTCCAGTTCCAGCAACCGCGTCCAAGACCAAGTCTGTGCCTGCAGAAGTGCCATCGGTCTTCCAAAGTTCGCGGCCGGTGACTGGATCGATCGCCGTGAAGAAGACTACGCCGTTGACGTTGGTAAAGTAGCGTGGATTAGATGCTCCTGCACCGACAACAATATCGATCAGGTTCAGTTCGCTGGGGGTCGTCGGCGGCGCGATGCCCACGCCAGCGACACCCGCGCCTGGCAAGCCCGCACCCGGCACACCAACCCCGGCAACGCCAGCCAATTTAACGCCGGGATCAGTGACACCAAACCCCGCCACTGTTCGTTCGCCGCCGCCGTCCATCACCCAAAGCTCGAGCCCGTTGATTCCGTCGTTGGCCTGGAATAGCAGCCAACCATTCGCGTTGTAAAGTCCATAGGGATATGAGCTGCCGCCGAGCTGAATGTCTTTAACTAGGACCGTGCCCGCGCCCGTTCCATCGCTTCTCCAAAGTTCGTATCCCTGCGTGCCGTTATCGGCGCGAAAAAACAGCGTTCCGCCGACGTTCGCTAAACGAGTTGGATTGGAACCCGGTTCGCCGGCATTAATGTCCTTTACCAAGACAGTGCCCGCGGTTGTACCGTTGCTCTTCCACAATTCGTCGTCTCCACTCGCCCCAAATGACGCCCGGAAAAACAAAGTTCCATTAACGTTGACCAGATAGTACGGAAACGACCCTTCGGTTCCGCTGACTAAGTCCTTCACTAAGGCCGTCCCGGCACTGGTTCCGTCGCTTTTCCAAAGCTCGTTGCCGTTTACTAGATCGGTGTGTGTAAAAAACAGTGTTCCATTGACATTGAGAAACTGACGTGGCACCGCAGAGATATCTCCAATGTCCTTGACCATAGTCGTACCGACTGCGGTGCCATCGCTCTTCCATAATTCATTGCCAGTGGTTAGGCCATCATTCGCGCGAAAGAAAAGCGTACCGCAAACGTTAGTGAGTTCATCGGGAGAGCTGTCGGCGGCGAGGCCGGCGCGAATATCCTTAACCAAGGCGGTTCCGGCGAGAGTTCCATCGCTCTTCCACAACTCGCTACCGGTCACGTCATCGTCGGCCCGGAAAAAGAGCGTTCCCGAGACATTGACGAAGCGACTGGGATCGGAACCGTAGCTGCCGGGACGAATGTCTTTGACCATCACGGTTCCGGCCAATGTCCCATCCGACTTCCACAATTCAGGTCCGTTGGCGCCGTCGTTGGCGTTGAAAAACAACGTTCCATTGACGTTGGCCAAATAACTTGGATTGGAACCCAGGCTGCCGCTGCGAATGTCTTTTACCAGCACCGTTCCGGCAGCGGTCCCGTTGGACTTCCAAAGCTCGTTGCCATTGACCATGTCGTTAGCGCTGAAAAACAACGTTCCGTTGACATTCGCAAAGTCGGTCAAGCTTACGGTGCCGCTACTTCCCGCGGTGATGTTTTTGACCAGCGTCGTTCCACCGGTTGTGGCGTCCGTCTTCCACAACTCAAGTCCGTTAACCGGATCGGCCGCGGCGAAGAACACCGTCCCATTCACGTTGGCGAATCGTCCCGCCCCGGATGACGGGGCTCCGGGATTGATATCGATCAACGTCGGCAATCCGGCCAACATCGTTCGACACTCGAGCCGTTCGACGTGAAGCGAAAAGTAGGGAGCAAAACTTGGAAAGCGATCGGTAGAGTGCGTCTGAAGGTCAGGGCGACGACGCGATCGAGTTCGGGGGAACAGCACAATCAACCTCCGTTACATCGCACGGATGAAGACGCTTCGTTCCCGCGCGCAAACTTAACTTGCGTTAGGAGCCAGCCCGTTCGATGGTTCGAGGGACCAGCAATCCCAGTCTTTGATAGTATGTTTGACGAGAGTCCAGGTTACAGCCCCCGCGGGATTCCCCTGTAAACTGCTGAAAGCGCCGGGGAATTCACGCATGTCCGCACGAGCTTGCCGTTCGACAAAACGCGGCTTCCAATCGGTCTGCGGGTGAATTGCTTCAATGGGCGTCGTCGCATAGGCCCTTAGAATGGTTGATTCCCATCGCGTTGCGCGGGACAACGGAGTCACAGGTTGTCCGTCGATGTCGCGTGCTGAAAACGAATTGGAGTCGGTCGAGACGTCTGCCGCGAACCCGTCCGGAGCGCCAGCACCGCTCACCAAAGGATTGCTCAGCGTCCACAATTCGTTGCCACTCGTGCCGTTGGTCGCAGCGAAAAACAGCGTGGTGACCGATGACTCAAGGAATGCCGGATTGGAACTGGCGGCGCCAGGGTTGATGTCGGCTGTCAAAACGGTTCCGGCACCAAATGCCGTGCTCTGCCACAATTCGCGACCCACCGATCCGTTATCCGCCGAAAAGAACAGCGTGCTGTTGAGATTGTGGAAATTGCTCGGATACGATCCGACGGCGCCGGGGCGTATGTCCTTTACCCGAACGGTCCCGGCAACTTGGCCATTGCTCCGCCAAAGTTCCACGCCGCTGGTCCCTTCATTAGCCGTGAACACGAGCAGTCCGTTGAGGTTTAGCAGTTGCGCTGGATCCGAACCCGTCGCGCCGACGCGGATGTTCTTGATCATAAAAGTCCCCGAAGCCGAGCCGTTGCCATTGCTCTTCCACAATTCAGTACCATTCGTGCCATCGTTTGCGGCAAAAAACACATTGCCCTTAATATTGGTGAACTCCGTTGGATCTGAACTGCTCGCTCCGGGAAAGAGGTCTTTGACCAAGAGCGTATTGGCCGTCGTTCCGGTGGATTTCCAAAGCTCCGTCCCGGTCGATCCATCGTTGGCGCTAAAGAACACGACTCCCTTGACGTTGGTAAGCCCAGCGGGATCGGAACTAAGTGCGCCGACCCGAATATCTTTGACTAGAAACGTCCCGGCGGCTGATCCGTCACTGCGCCACAATTCATTGCCGCTTGTGGCATTGGTCGCCGCGAAAATTAGGTTCCCCTTCGAATTAATCAATGAACTGGGCGACGAACTACTCGCACCGGAATTAATGTCAAGTACTTGAACGGTGCCACCGCTCGTGCCATCGCTTTTCCAAAGTTCAATTCCGCTCGTTCCATTGTCGGCGGTAAAAAGCAATCTGCCGCTGACATTGGTTAGCTCGCCGGGATACGATCCAGCGCTGCCGATCTGGATATCCTTGACCTGTGTCGTTCCGGCCAACGTCCCGTCGCTGATCCACAATTCGCTCCCGGTCGCGGAATCAGCCGCTGCAAAGAACAGCCGGCCATTGACATTGAGCAACTGCGTCGGATTGGAGCCGGTTGCACCGGCGCGGATGTCTTTGACGAGCATGGTTCCGGCGCTCGTTCCGTTGCTTTTCCAAAGCTCGCGGCCGGCAGCAGCCGTTGTTGCCGTAAAGAAAATCAGACCATTCACATTCGTGAAGTCCTCTGGATCCGATGCACCAACGCCCGCCACGATGTCGATGAGCAATAACTCATCCGGTGTCGTTGGAGGAGCGACGCCAACGCCGGCGACGCCCGCGCCAGGCAGCCCCGCCCCAGCGACCCCGATTCCGGGCACACCGGGCAATACAATTCCAGGTCCGCTCACTCCCGGCGTAGCTACGGTTGGCTCGCCACCGCCGTCCATCACCCACAGCTCGTTTCCGTTGGTTCCATTATTCGCCTGAAAGAAAAGCGATCCATTGACGTTCGTCAAAAGGGCAGGGTTGGAACTAGGCGCCCCCGTTCGAATGTCTTTGACAAGGACGGTGTTTGCCGTTGTCCCGTCGCTCTTCCATAATTCGTAGCCAAGGGTTCCGTTGTTAGCGCGGAAGAATAGCGTTCCATTGACGTTGGCAAGATAAAATGGGTACCCGTGGAGTGCTCCTGGAAAAATGTCCTTCACCAGGACGGTTCCCGCGGTTGTCCCGTCGCTCTTCCATAATTCAAATCCTACGGTTCCATCATTGGCCTGAAAGAACAGCGTACCGTTCACGTTTCTCAGGTCGGCTGGGAGGGAACTATATCCGATCGGACGAATGTTCCGAACCAAGACCGTGCCGCCGATCGTCCCGTCACTCTTCCACAGTTCATATCCATTGACTCCATCGACGGCCCGGAAGAATAACGTGCCATTCACATTGGTGAGGTAATACGGGTATCCGTGGAATGCTCCTGGAAAAATGTCTTTGACCAGGACGGTTCCCGCGGTCGTCCCGTCGCTCCTCCACAACTCAAAGCCATAGACTCCATCATTCGCTTGGAAGAACAGCGTCCCATTCACGTTGGTTAACTGTGTCGGATTCGAATCGTATCCCGCCGGGCGAATGTCCTTGACCAAGGCTGTTCCTGCCGTCGTTCCGTCGCTCTTCCACAATTCGTACCCCGTGGTTCCGTCATTGGCCCTAAAAAACAACGTGCCATTCACGTTGGTCAAGTAGTAGGGGTACCCGTGGAGCGCACCGGGAAAAATGTCCTTGAGCAGGGACGTACCCGCAGCCGTTCCGTCGCTTCTCCACAATTCAAAACCGTTCGTTCCATTGTTGGCTTGGAAGAATAGAGAACCATTCACGTTCGTAAGCGCGGAAGGGTTCGAACCATTGACTCCGGGCCGAATGTCCTCGACCAGGGCGGTGCCGCCAGCCGTTCCGTTGCTTTTCCAAAGTTCAATGCCATTGGTCCCGTTGTTGGCTTGGAAAAACAGCGTTCCGTTCACATTAGTTAGGTTACGTGGATAGGAGCTGGTGGCCCCCGCAAAGATGTCTTTGACCAAAACCGTTCCCGCCGTTGTGCCATCGGACTTCCACAGTTCTGCCCCGCTTGCGGCGACTCTCGCCTGAAAGAACAGCGTATTGTTGACGTTGGTAAAATTGATCGGGTTCGAAGCGCCGGCGCCCACCAGGATGTCGATCAACGTCGGCGTTCCAGCCAATAAAGTGCGCGCCTCCAACGGTTCGCTGCTCAAAGTGCAATTGCGGAGAGGTTGTCCGGTCGGTCTCCCCAACCAGCTCCAACCGTTCGAGTGCAATTCGTTGCGATGTCGGCGCTGCAATTTTGGCGATGGCATAATTGATTGCTCCAAATCAGCGATTCGTTGCGTCTCGTACCTTCTTCAACCGCTTCGATCAGCCGTCCGGGTGGCGAATTTTACGTTGGGGTTCGAGTTCACAGATCAAGAACTTCCCCATTGTAGGGTCTCGACGTTTCAAAGCCACGGTCCCTTGGCTAGGCGCTTGAACTTTGGCTAGTTGACCCTCATTTTCGCCTGGACTGCTGACACGCGAAACTATTCTGCGGTCGCGCGCGGTCGCTGCATCCTTTCACGATGGTCACCTCGGTAGGGAGGGTGCGCATTCTTCGGCACGGCCAGCGCGATCGCCTTACCGTGAACGTGTGGTCGACCGTGCGTGTAGTCCCACTCGCGACGCTCCTCGTAGTGAATAATGCGCAGATGCTTGCCGACCGTACTTAACAACTCATTGGGCTCAAAGTAATGCGCGATCGCATCGGCTGTCTCGCTGACGGGAGCTCTCAACTCATGTCCGAAACCGATCGGCGAGCCGGGATCCTCGGTGGTGTGTACCTCGGCGTACAATACGCCGGTATTCGTCAGCGCTGCCGCAATTTTCGGCAGTATGGCTCGACACTTTTCTCGCTCGATGTGGTCAAAAGCAGTCGTGGCAACGATGACCTCGAACGCATTGACCGGAAATTCAAAGATCGTAATGTCTTGGACGACCACCGTCACGCGATCGGCCAAGCCGCGCTGTCGGGCCTGCTCCGTCAAGTGCCGCAGGCCTTCCTCGGCCACATCGACGGCAGTCACGACTAAGCCGCGCTGCGCCAAAGCCAACGTGTCTCGTCCGAGCCCCGCCGCCAAATCCAAAGCCCGCCCGCCACTGCGCGCGCATTGATCCACATAGCGAATCAATTCCTGCGACGGCTCTGCGCCGTACGTCTGGTCATTTTCTTGATAGACGCGGTCGAAACGCTCCGCCTGTTGCTTTGGGTCGGTTTCAGTCATTCAATCGTCCCTTCGGAAATGTATCGTTCCTACGGTCGGATGATTGGAGTTCAGGGATTGGGCCCGCAATTGCAGGGACGCGTTGCGCAAGCTAAACAATCGAGGAGTCGGTACGATCGCGAAGGTAGCACGATGCAAGATTCAAACGCCTGCCATTTCTCGGATTGCCTGGGTGTACATTTCACTCAAGCGACGTGCATCGTGGATGCTGAAAAGCATGGGACAACACCGTACGCAAATCGAGAGCTTTCGCAAATAAGTAATAATCGAAATCGTCACGTGGGTTTTGATCCGCAACGGTGGGACACCGATGAAATCATCCAGGATAAGGTTGCCCGCGACGATGCGTCCTTTGTTCCTCGGCAGCTTTGCCGTAAATCGCTTGGTGGGATCGCCGGCATTCGATAACACCGCCGTCGCCTGACAACGCCTTCCAGAAACCATCCAGGGCAACATCCAGCGATACCGTATGGCTCCACTCAACGTGTCACCGAACGCGAGCCCCCGTCGTTCGTTCTTGATCCGCGTCGTTTCGCGCAAAATCCCTGGACCCAATGCGGCCAGATTTTGGCTCTCAAGCGTATTTCGAGTGAGAAAAGTATAGTTGACGATATTGGCCGCGGGCATGCCAAAGTCCTCGGCCTCACGCATGTCGGTCGGCATCATGATCCGCAGCCAACGCGTGTTCGACTCCGATTTGTACCGCACATTCCAATCGTTCAAGGTCTTGAACAACGCGGCGATGAGCAAGTCATTGATCCCAATCTCTAACTTGGCGGCGGCGCTCATTAATTGACTGTGCGTGTCTCGGTCAAAGGTTGAAACGACAATTCCCGGATAGGGAGCGCTGTCCTTGATGTGAACGGCCCGGCCCGGTGGCGACAATGGTGAAATCTTCCGTCGAAAAATCTTGTAAAACTCCGCCCAGCAACGCTTGGTCAACCGCCAGGCCTGACCACGAAATGCCAATTCGGTCATTCGCATTTTGCGATTGCGCAACAACTCGGGCTCGAGCGGTGAAAGTTCGTAGCTCGATGGGTCGCCACCCGTTTCTCGACCGTACAGCGCCAATAAGTCGCCCACGAATCGATATCCTCCAATGCCATCGCAACACGAATGGTGGAATTGCAACGTGAGGACGGTGCTGCCGGAGCCCTCGCGAACCCAGATTCGCAATCCGACTTCCTTTGCCAGATCGATCAATTCGCCACGAGGGAATTGAATCGGATCGCCTTCGTTACCCCATTCGACGAGGGGCTGCGCCCCGTCGGCGATCACCCAACACGGCAAGCCTTTTTTCGCCAATTGGCGATGAGCGATTAATAACGGATGCCGTTTCAACGCGGCGGAAAGTGCAATTTCAAAAGACGGCCGGTCGACACTCCCCGAGAAAATTAGCTGCAAGATAAATGCCATCGGATAGTCAGGTCGACTATCGGCAACAAACAAAGTTTCAATGGGCGTGAAATAGAGCGGGAACAACCGCTTGCTGCCGAGCGCTGATTGACGAATCATTTCTGTGGCCATGTAGCCTGAATCTCGACCACCGAAACAATCTCGGACAGTCCCAGGATTCGATAAAGATTGCCGGACAAAACCGGCTCATTCTATCCGCAATTCGCCGAGTTTATAGCCCCAAAAACGCAATATGTCCCGGCAACTAATCCTTTCCACTTAGGCGAGACTAGGGGTTAGGAAGATTGTACCGACGCCTTGCCTGGAAAACAGGCTCGAGCGTTCATCGTTCAACTCCTGGATGCCTCGGGATAGTCCACCTGACGGTTCCTGAATCCCGACCGATGACAATTCCAGCGCTGCCGCAAAGGTCAACGTCGCCGATCCGCGTCCGTCAAGTCGACGTACCAGTCGAACCCGCCATCACCCGAGAATGCATCGAATGTGTCGTCCACATTCATTTCGGTGACGCCTAATTCCGCGGTCAGATGCGCAATTCGCTGATCTATCGAAATTGGCTGCATCCACAATTCGAGAAGTAGACGCAAATCGTCGTAACTGTCGTCGAAGATTGTCGCGCTGCCAATCAAGACATCGCCTCCCCCGTTGCCGTTCAGGTTGTCCAAACCTGCACCTCCCACCAGTAAGTCCAATCCAGCGCCGCCACACAACCAATCGGCACCCGCTCCGCCGGTGAGAATGTCGTTGCCGTTTTCGCCATAGAGTCGATCGTCGCCGCCGTGCCCTTGCACCCCATCGTTACCGGGTCCGGCGAAGACCAAATCATCGTGGTCGCCGCCAAATAATTGATCGTCGCCGAGCTGGCCAAAGACCTTGTCCCGACCGTCCCCTCCCCAAATCCAATCCGAGCCGGCCTCGCCGTAAAGCGTGTCGTCTCCTTCTCCGCCGCGAAGCTTGTCTTCATTCGGTCCGCCGACCAAGAAATCGTTCCCTGTTCCGCCAGAGAAATCGGCGCTCCAAGAGGTCGCCGCCGTTCCGATCAATTTGATAATGTCATCCCCCGCGCCGCCCGCGACGATGATTGTTTCACCATTTAAGTACGAATGACGCGTGACATTTCCGTTGAGCGAATACCAGACTTGAACGTCGTTGCCGACGATTCGGCGATCGACGAGGATCACGTCGCTTGCCGAGGTCCCGGCCAACTTGATTCCACCCAAACCGCCCCCTTCGTTCAGCGTGTTGGTCCCTAGGCCGCCGTCCAACGTATCGCTTCCATCGTCTCCTTGTAAATTGTCATTGCCCGCATCGCCAAACAACAGATCGTTGCCGGCATCACCGAAGATCTGATCGTTGCCATCCCCGCCGCGGAGCACGTCATTACCGGCCAGTCCAAAAAGGCTATCGTCCCCGGCGTTTCCGAAAATTTCGTCCGCGAGCGATCCGCCGGTCAATTGGTCGTTTCCGTCGCCTCCTTGGATTCGCATCGGCAAATTGATTCCGGTTGACTGAACGATATCGTTTCCGCCAACGGTTCCGACGACGATCGATTTAAGATTATCTGTCGCGGCCGTTCCCACGGACACGCCGTTTCGAGTCGCCGAAACCGTCGTTGATGTCCGGCTGATCGCAATCGTCTCACTTACCTCCGTGCCACTGATGTACAACGTGAATCCGCGAGTCACGGGATTCTCCAAAACCCGAAACGGAACGATATCCACAACAAACGAGCCAAGCGTGCTGCTGGGGACAAAGACCGCGGTCGAATCGATGACTTGGAACGAGCGCATGGTGATCATGTATGTGCCGCTGTCGGCCGCATCCCAGCCGGTCCCTGCGCCGGTGATTCGATACGTGGCGGTGATGGACTGAGTGGTTGTTTGCGAGGACTTACTGACCAGGGTCGCAATCTGCGCGTACCCGTTTGGTCCGGTGACCAGTACATCGGTGCTGTCGATTGAGCTCGCTTGGATCGCGGCGTTGTCGCTGTACGTCACGTGAAAGTCGGTAAAATCCTCGGGGGAAACAATTTTTTGAATCGAAGTAAGTTTGGCGGACGGCACGGTTTTCGGCGTGACGGTAAAGAAATCGATTCGCGGCGTCGATCCGCTAGTCGACAGCGATCCGAACACCAACCGAATTCGATGCCGCCCAGCCGTAAGGAACGTTGAAAAGAGCGTAGTCGAAATGTAGACATTGGACTTGATATCACTCGATACTGGGATCGCCCTGGCCCCGGAAACATTTTGTCCGTCGATTTCAATGTGGAAAAACGCTCCTTGTACAGTGTTGGAAATGTGAAACGTAAAATCGTGATTCGCGGATTGCGGAATATCGACCGTGTACTGGAGAAAATCGTCCGTTCGAATATTAACCACATCCAAACCAATGGCCGGCGCCAACGACGGGGCGAGATCGACGTCGGTGATCCGATAAGTATTTCCCGAATTCCCCGGCGTGGAATCTTGCCAGCCGAAGCCCTTTCCCATGTCGAAATCTTCGGCTTCGATCCGCTCACCAGAATGGACGCGTCCTTGATAGGGAATATTGGGGAAGAAAAACGCGTTGCTGCCGGTGGGATTTCCAGGCAGGTTTCTGCCAAACGGATCGTGAATCGCGGTCACAGGAACGCCACCGTTGGGCCGCCGAAAGAAGTGAATATCCCACAAGCGCTCATGCCAAGGCGTGAGCAGATTCGTGCTCGGCCGAACGTCGCCCGGTTGACTTCCCTTGGGACTGTCTCCCGACGGAGTTGTAACCCCAAAGGTCCCGTCCGCAAAATGGAATCCGGCTTCGTGCACCAGCCATAGGTCTTCGGGGAACCCGGCAAACAACGGCACGTTTTTCGGATCATACTTGCTGCCGTAACCCCAGCCGATAAGCGTGTAGTTGAAATCGCCGTCCAAGTCGGTTGGATTGCGAGCGCCGAACAGCCCGGTCAAGTCCGGTTGGTACATCAGAACATCCGGCTTGCCCAGCGCCGGGGGGTCGGAGCCATTGAGATCGCGGGCAAAGACGACACCCATTCCTTGAAAGCTATCGAAACCGTGAACGGGAAAATAGCCCATCGCCGCCATCAGAGCCAATTCGGCGATGTTGTCGAGAATTACGCGATTACCCAGAAACGCCAGGACTCTGGCTTCGTCCTGGATCAATGCTTGGTCGAGATCGGCCGGTGAGTCGATGTCAATATAGTCGGGCTTGCCGTCGCCGTCACTGTCCGCAAGTTTGCCGAAGTGAGGATGGACATTGATGATTCCCGGCGCATCGATTTTTATTTTGCCGCTTCCGTTGGCGTTCATCACATGAACCTTCTGAGGACCCGCCAACAAGAGCGGCCCTCCGGTCGCTTTGAAGTAGGCGATCTTCGTCCCGTCAGGCGATAACGTCGGATCACCTCCGCCGCCGATTCCCAAAAAGCTGTCGTCGATCGTCAAGTTCGAGACATACTGCTTTGTCGCAATATCGATTACATGCGTGTTGCCGAATGGAAGTGTTCCGTCCTTTTCGGAGGACAGAATGAGTTGCTGATCGTTGAGCGACCAAACCGCGTCGTGTTCTTCCGCTTCAAGTCCCGCGATCAATTGATGATTTGTCCCATTGGCGTTCATGATGTAGACGTCTTTCTTGCCATGAAAAACGCCGAAGACGCCGCCAAACAGGATGCGAGTGTATGAAATCCGATCGCCGGCATGGCTCCAGGCAGGTTCGTTCTCGTTGTCCGTACTCGTGGTCAAGCGCTGCAATCCGGTGCCATCGGCGTTCATCACCCAAATATCGAGATTGCCTCCTCCGATTCTGTCCGAAGCAAATGCAATCTTCTTGCCGTCGGGGGAAAAGACCGGCTCGGTGTCAATGCCGGGTGATATCGTCAACCGTCGAACGTTCGAACCGTCGACGTTCATGAGGGCGATTTCGAAGTTGTTGTTTTCGCCGGGCGACTGATACCGGCTTGTGGTAAAAACTATTTGCCTGCCGTCAGGAGAGAACGATGGATGATCGTCCGGCAGATTTAGTCCGTCCCCCGAGAACTGAAAGTTGTTGGTTTGCGTTACGGTGATCTGTTTCATGTCTGCCCCGTTCGGACGAGACACAAAAATCCCGCCGCGGCTGCCGCCGAAATCGCCTACGATCAATCCGGCGGCCCAGGTCAACAAGAAGTCATTGGCCAACAGTTCGCGCGGTTCGAGCGGCTCGATTGTCAAGTTGCAGTTGCCGACGCGATTATTTTTATCCGAGTTTTTCCAGGCATTGCGCCATCGACGAAGTAATCGAACGAATTGACGCTTCACGACAGGTCCTCCAAGAGAGCAATCATTCGGATTGGTTCCGCGCAGTTTACGGTATTTCCAGCTCGCAATACGTCAAGTCGCCAATTGTCTGCCACTTCAACGCCGGGGAGTACGCCGGTCTTCCGACGCGATCAGTGCTGTGCAAGATTCTCTCGACCCCATACGCGCTGTGTGCTGGTCTCCCGACCCCGCACTCTTGGCGACCGTAGGTCTCCCGCTTTGTCTCGCCGATGGCGAAATCAGTCGTCGATTCGGCTCCCCCCTCCCTAGCCCTCCCCGCCGAGATTTCTGCCGAAGCGCCAACCCCGCCGACATCCGGATTTTGAAGCGTCCAGAGTTCGTTTCCGTTTGTTCCATCATTCGCCGCGAACGCGAGGAAGCTAGTTCCTCCCTCCGTTAACAAAGTTGGGTTGGAACTGGCAGCGCCGGGAGCGATGTTCGCCACCAGCGTCGTAGCGTTCCCGAAGATCGCGCTTTTCCAAAGCTCACGGCCATTGGTTCCGTCGTCCGCGCTGAAGAACAGCGTTCCGTTGAGGTTGACGAAATGCCGTGGATCGGAACCCAGAGCTCCGGGGCGGATGTTCTTGACCAGCACCGTCCCTTCGATCCGCCCGTTGGTTCGATGTAGCTCGACTCCGTTCACTCCATCGTTGGCCGCGAACTTGAGCGTGCCGCCGGCGTTCGTCAGGAAACTAGGACTAGAACTTGCCGTGCCAGGGTTGATGTCCTTGAGCAGCTTGGTTCCGACGGCCGACCCGTTGCTCTTCCAAAGCTCGACTCCCGCAACGCCGTCATTGGCCGCGAAGTTCAGATTCCCTTTTAGGTTGGCAAGGGACGATGGGTTCGAAGAGGAGGCGCCCGGTAAAATGTCTTTCACCAGCAGCGTATTGGCAGCGGTGCCTGTGCTCTTCCACAATTCAACGCCGCTCGTGCCATCATTGGCACCGAAGAACAGAATCCCTTTGACGTTGGCAAAATTGGCAGGGTCCGACCCTCCGGCTCCCGGGTTGATGTCCTTGATCATAAACGTTCCGCCAGCCGTCCCGTTGCTCCGCCACAACTCGCGGCCATTCGTTCCATCGTTGGCCGTGAAATAAAGTGTTCCCCTGATATTGATCAAGTTTTGTGGAGTGGAGCTAGCGCCTAATGGGCCAATATTCGCCACAAGTTGCGTGCCGGCGTCGGTTCCATCGCTGACAAATAGTTCACGACCGACAAAGGAGGAATTGCCACTGGCGGCGAAGAACAAGCGGCCGTTAACGTTGGTCAGTGATCCGGGCGAAGAACTGGTTACGAGCAAACCGATATTTGAGACCAATACCGTGCCAGCACTGCTACCGTCGGACTTAAACAACTCAATCCCGCTTGTTCCGTCATTGGACGCGAAGAAAAGAGTTCCGTTGACATTGACGAGATTGGACGGGTCGGAGCCCAGCGCGCCCGCGCGAAGGTCTTTGACTAAGCTCGTCCCGGCGCCGGTACCATCGGTCTTCCATAGTTCTCGGCCATTGGTGGGATCATTGGCAGAAAAGAAAATGGTGCCGCTGACGTTGGTGAAGTCCTGCGGATCGGATGCTCCAGCGCCGACAACCAGATCGAATAATTCAGTTTCGCTGGGAGGAGTTGATGGCTTGACGCCCAATCCGGCTACGCCAACTCCAGCAAGGCCCGCTCCCGGGACAAATCCGCTGTTGACAAAGGGCGAAGCAATTCGAGGCAATAACGCCGCTTGTTGCGGGACACTCGTCTCACTGCCGCCGTCGAAAGTCCATAATTCTCGACCGCTGGCCCCGTCATCCGCCCTAAAAAACAAAGTCCCATTCACGTTGCTCAGCGTTTGAGTTGTCGCGATGTCCACAGCGCCCGTCGGGCCGGCAATAATGTCGTCGACCAGTGTGGTACCGACAACGGTGCCGTCGCTTTTCCAAAGCTCAAAGCCAAAGCTCGGCTCATTGGTCACAAAGTACACGGTTCCATTAACGTTCGTTAGGTGAAGGACGTTGGAGCTATCTGGGCCGGGATTGAAGTCCTTGAGCAAAAAAGTTCCGGCCGCCGTGCCGTCGCTTCGCCAAAGCTCAAGGCCATTTGACGCTGTGTTGGCGACGAAGAACATGATTCCATTGACGTTTACTTGGCGGAACAAATTGGACGCGGCAACTCCGGGATTGATGTCCTTGACGAAAACCGTCCCGGCAGCGGTTCCATCACTCCGCCAAAGCTCGGCGCCAGTCACCCCGTCGTTGGCTCGAAATAGTAACGTGCCGTTGACATTTGTTAGGGCGAATGGCGATGAATCCGAAAGTCCGGTCCGAATATTCTTGACCAACGTCGTCCCGGCCGCGGTCCCATCGCTCCGCCACAACTCGTATCCGGTTGTGCCGTCGTTGGCAGCGAAGAACAATGCTCCATTGACGTTTTCGAAAAACTCCGGCGCCGAAGTAGCTGCGCCGGGGTTGATGTTCTTGACCAGGGTTGTGCCCCCATCCGTCCCATTGCTCGTCCAAAGTTCGCTACCGTTTGTCCCATCATTCGCCACGAAAAACAGCGATCCATTGACATTGATCAATCTATCGACTCCGTCTGGCCCCCCCGGATTGATATCCTTAACCTGAATGGTTCCCGCCGCTGTCCCGTCGCTCTTCCAAAGCTGTCTTTCACTGTTCACATCTGCTCTAAAGAACAACGTCCCGTTGACGTTGGTCAGTTGAGCTGGATCGCTGGAAAAGACCCCTGGGTTGATGTCCTTTACCAGTACGGTTCCCGCGGCCGTTCCATTGCTTTTCCAGAGCTCGTAACTTTCCGACCCGTTATTGGCCTTAAAAAACAGCGTCCCATTGACGTTGGTCAGCCGAGTAATATCCGAGCTAGAGGATCCAGGACGAACATTTTTCACAAGAGATGTTCCCGCGAGCGTACCGTCCGACTTCCAGAGTTCCTCGCCATTAATCGCATCGGTTGCGGCGAAGAACACAGTGTTGTTCACATTGGTAAATCCGGTTGGCAGCGACGCTCCCGCGCCGGACACAATGTCAATCAGCGCCGGCAGGCCCGACATCATCATTCGTGGCTGAAGCGGTTCGGATTGAAGCGAGTTCCATTGATCGATGGGTGAATTTGGCGTGCTCCGTCGGCTTCGCCAACGCAGACGAAGACTAGTACGGCGATAGGCGTTACATTCATTTTGTCGATTCATGAATTAACCTCGGGATTCGCGGTGCGGGGGCGCTTTGAGTGGCACAAATTGGATCTGCGCATAAATTCACCCTCGACGGACGTGTTCTGTCGCGTCCATAGGCAATGCGCTGTTTCGCTCAAGCGCGCTCCAACAATTCTGAGAAAATCTGCAAAAATACATGCTTTCGTGGGAATTGCGGGGCGCCGGAGGTCTCGCGAGCCGAGCGAGACCTGTTCGAACTGAACCCGCCGAGCTCCCAATGCCAGAAAACGAATGCGAAGGACCATGGAGCGATGTTATTTGAAACAGAATGAGTAATTGAAGCGATTAGGACGGCGCGAGGTTGTGTCTTTTAATTGGATCCAATCGAGTAGGAGTATGAGCACCGCTGCGCTGAGTACGAGAAAACGGAGTGAAATTGATCTATTGGCATAGGTTGACGAATCAAAAAGGCCTAGTAAGAAACACAACCTGGGTCTCGCTCGGCCGCAAAACCTACTCCAGCGGCTTTCACCCTGGCGTACAATCATGGTTTTTCTGTTCGGCGTGGAGGTTGTATGAGGCCATTGAGCTTGGTGGCGCCGGATTGGTGGGACTATACGACGCTGGATCGCAGAATATTGGACGACGCTGCGCGATTGACGGCGAACGACCTGCTCGGCTTGTCGCGCCCCGGCTTTCGCGTCGTCATTTACGACACGCTGGAGGATTTTTATTTGGCGGAGGCACTCGAGTACATCGAAGCGTGGCGATCTGCGACGTCGGATCAACCCGCCGGGATTTGCGGTCCAATTGGCCCGACTGAACAACTGCCGCTCGTCGCACGATTGGTGAACGCGTTGGAGTTGGATTTGCGGCACGCCCATTTCTGGGGAATGGATGAATGGGTGGTCGATGGACAAGAGGTGTCGGAAAAATTTCCGCTGAGCTTTGCCCGCACGGACCGCGAACTCTTATTCGATCGAATCCGCCCCGAGTTGCGCATGCCCGACGCGAATATTCACTTTCCCAAAGCCGATCCGGGCACGTTTATCGCGTCTTGGAACTCGGCTCGTTGCGTTGTGATGCAAGGCGGCCAAGGCGAAGTCAAACACTGGGCGTTTAACGATCCGCCGCGCCGAATGATGCCTTTTGACAAATCGCCGCCAACTCCCGCGGAGTACCGCAAACTCGCGACACGCGTCGTTGAATTGCATCCGATGACGCTGATTCAGAACGCTCGAACGTCGGGAGGCGGGGTTGTCTCCCAGGTTCCGACGCATGCCGTTTCCGTCGGGCCCATGGAGACGTGGCAGGCGGAGAAAGTCTCGATCTGGCACGCGGGGCAGCACGATAACCCGTTTGGTCAACGCCTGACCGCGTGGATGATTAGCCAACGCATCGCCGATTCGGCAGTTCCGATGTCCCTATTGGCCGATCATCCCAACGTGCAATTCAACTATTTCCGCGGCGGAATTGGTACGTGTCAGGTTGAGATGCATTGACGAAGCGAGGCGGAGCCTCGAAGACAGTGCATTCCCACGCGGAGCATGGGAACGAGAAATGAGTGAAGATCAGCGAAGATTAGTGTTCCCAATCGGAAAGGCTCAACCATGCCCCGCGTTTTGGCCATCGCGGCTCATCCCGACGATATTGAATTCTTGATGGCCGGAACTCTGTTCCTGTTGCAACAGGACGGATATGAAATCCATTACCTGAATTTGGCCGACGGTTGCTGTGGATCGGCCGAACACGACGCTACGACGATCGCCGCGATTCGCTTGTCTGAAGCCACGACGGCCGCTGCGTATGCCGGGGCCGTATTTCATCCCCCGATCTGCCACGATTTCGAGATTTATTACGAGCGGTCGTTGCTGGCTCGGGTAGCGTCGATCGTGCGGCAAGTCGCTCCCGAAATTTTGCTGACGCATTCGCCGCAGGATTATATGGAGGACCATACCAACACCTGTCGTCTGGCGGTCTCGGCGGCATTTGCCCGCGGGATGCCGAACTATATCGTCGACCCGCCGCATCCGCACGTGCTCGATCCGATCGCAGTCTACCACGCCCAGCCCTATTTTCATCGCGATCAATTGGGTCAATTGATCACCCCCGAATTCTTTGTCAACGTCGTTGACGTGCTGGAGCGCAAGGTCCAGATGCTTTCAAAACACGCCAGTCAAAAGCGCTGGCTGGATCAGAGCCAAGGCCACGACTCCTATCTCGATACGATGCGACAACTCGACGCCGAATGCGGCCGAATGTCGGGACTATTTTCCTATGCCGAGGGCTGGCGGCGGCACTTGCATTTGGGTTTCTGCGACGAGGAGTTCGATCCGTTGCGCCAAAGTTTGCACGAAAAAATATTGCTCGCCGGATGAGGGCAGAGTAATTCCGCCGGTAATCGCAAAGAACGCAAAGATCGCAAAGCAAAGTCCAAGCGACGGTGTTATTATGAGTCGTTATCTGGTGGGTTGATCCGGCCCGTGAAGAATGACTGCGTCGGCGAGACGTTTTTAAGTCGTCACATGAGTTTCCTCTGGAGTCAATTAATGTTTGGGCACATGAGAAATTTCCTTCGACAGAATCGAAGTCGAAAATTGGCGAACAAATTGAGCGCGACGCTGACACGAGAAAATCGGCTTACCTTGGAGAACCTCGAGACGCGGCACTTATTGGCCGGACTTCCGACGTTGATCGATATCGTCCCCGGCGCAGGAGCATCATCGCCGGCAGGATTCTGCAATGTGAACGGGACGATATTCTTCGCCGCCGACGACGAAGCAACCGGTCGAGAATTATGGAAGAGCGACGGGACGGTCGCAGGGACCACGCTCGTCAAAGAAATTAATGCTGGGAGCGGTCATTCGGGTCCGGTAGGTCTCACCAATGTAAACGGGACGTTGTTTTTCGGAATGAGTGATGGAATCAGCGGCTTTGAATTATGGAAGAGCAACGGGACGGCTGGCGGCACGACGCTCGTGAAAGACATTCAAGCGGGGAGCAGCAATTCGCTGGCCATTCATTTAACCAACGTGAACGGGACGTTGTTTTTCCGTGCCAATGAAGGAACCAACGGCGGCGAATTGTGGAAGAGTGATGGCACGGCCAGCGGAACCACGCTCGTGAAAGACATTCGAATAGGAAGCAGCAGTTCTTATATCGATTTTCTCACCAATGTAAACGGTACGTTGTTTTTCCGGGCCAACGATGGCACTAACGGTGAAGAATTGTGGAAGAGTGACGGGACGACTGCCGGGACCACGTTGGTGAAAGATATTCTAGTGGGAAGCAGCAGTTCGTTTGGCGGCGATCTCGTCAACGTAAATGGGACGTTGTTTTTCCGAGCCAACGACGGAACAAACGGCAGCGAATTGTGGAAGAGTGACGGGACGGCTGCCGGGACCACACTGGTGAAAGACATTCGATCAGGGAGCAGCAGTTCGGTTCCCTTAAATCTCGCGAACGTGAATGGGACGCTTTTATTCAATGCCCGCGATGAAACCAGCGGCCGTGAGCTTTGGAAGAGTGACGGGACAGCCGGTGGAACCGTGCTGATCAAGGATATTAATGCGGGGGCTGCCTCCAGCAACATCGATTCCTTAATATTAAACGTCAATGGCACGCTGTTTTTCCAAGCCAACGATGGGACCAGCGGGCGCGAGTTGTGGAAGAGTGACGGGACGGCCGGCGGAACCACGCTGGTCAAGGAAATTCGCGCGGGTCTCAACGGTTCGTCTTTAGAATATCTCACCAACGTGAACGGGACGTTGTTTTTCCGGGCCAACAACGGAATCAGCGGCGCTGAATTGTGGAGGAGTAACGGAACGGCTGCCGGCACCAACCTGGTCAAGGACATTTTTGCGGGGAGCATCAGTTCGAATCCCTCGTTTCTCAGCAACGTGAACGGGAGATTGTTTTTCCAGGCCGATAATGGGATCAATGGCTACGAGCTCTGGGTCATGGACGGCGGAGATGAACCGGTCGTGCCTGCGCCCGGTGTGGGATTGCTTGGCGTACGAGCACCAGGTGTTCTTGGCAATGGTGTCTCAGGCGCGGGCCTTCCCGGGGCGGGGGTCGCCGGAGTGGGTGTCGCTCCCCCAACGCCTCCGAGCGCACCGGCTTTGATCGATATTGTGTCCGGTTCCGGCGCGTCCAGCCCAAGCAACTTCACCAATGTGAACGGAATTATTTTCTTTGTAGCCACCACGACGGCTGAAGGCAAAGAGCTCTGGAAAACCGACGGTACACTCAGCGGCACAGTGCTGGTCGAAGATATTCGCCCTGGAGCGACCGGCTCGTTCCCAACTAACCTGACGAATGTCGGCGGTAGACTTTATTTCACGGCCAGCGACGGCGTGGCAGGCGCAGAATTATGGAAGAGTGATGGAACGGCTGGCGGTACGACATTAGTGAAGGATATCGTGGTGGGTTCAGTCGCATCCAAACCAGACCGGTTTGCCAATGTCAATGGCATCTTGTATTTCATGGCATCGACGGTCGCCGAAGGATTTGAGCTGTGGAAGAGTAATGGGACGACTTCCGGGACCGTGCTCGTGAAAGACATCCGTGCGGGCGTGGACAATTCGAACCCCAGCAGCTTGACGAACGTCAAGGGAAAGTTGTTTTTCACCGCCAACGATGGCACAACAGGCACCGAGTTATTTAAGAGTGACGGGACGGCCGCCGGGACTGTGCGAGTCAGGGACATCAATCCGGGGACGGCGGGCTCATCGCCAAGCAACTTTGTGAACGTCAAGGGAATCCTATACTTCACGGCCAACGATGGAGCCAACGGAGTCGAATTGTGGAAGAGCACAGGAACGTTGTCCAATACGGTTCTGCTGAAGGACATCCGGTCCGGTCCCTTGAGTTCGGACCCAACTGAACTTACCAATCTCAAAGGAAGCGTGTTTTTCGCCGCCAACAATGGCACGAACGGCATTGAGTTGTGGAAGAGCAATGGGTCGTTCGGAGGCACTGTGCTGATCAAGGATATCAATCCAGGAGCGGCGTCATCCTCACCCACTTACTTGACCAACTTAGGCGGCACGCTGATGTTCGCGGCCAGCGACGGTGCCACAGGCGTCGAACTACATCGCAGCAACGGCGAAGCCGTCGGGACCGTTCTAGTGAAGAACATTCGCTCCGGCTCAACCGGCTCAGTTCCCCAAGGACTAGTCAACCTGAATGGCACGTTGTTTTTCACAGCGGCGGATGGCACGACCGGCCGCGAGCTTTGGAAAAGCGGCATCTTCGGCAGCACGACCACGCTGGTCGCCGATATCAACCCAGGTGCCGGGGGATCGAACCCGACATTTCTCACCGAAGGTGGCGCGAGCTTTCTAGTCTTCGCAGCGAATGATGGGGTCAACGGTAGCGAATTGTGGACCTTGTGATCGAGCATCGTTTAACCTGGAGGCATCACCGATGGCGATCGGTGGGAGACCTTCGGTCGGAATGGGTGCGGGTCGGGAGACCCGCGCAAAGCGCGAAGCGGCTGTCGTCATTCCGGGCTGAGACCTGGAATCCATCTTCCATGGATGGGAATTGGCGAGTTACGACCGCATTGCAACAGTCGCGCATTGTTGACAACGTGTCCGGGTTTAGCGGAGTTGATCAAAAGACGACCGGGGTAAACCCGGCCGCTCGCCGAGAACGCATGGCCAATGACGCCAGTTTGGCAGATCCAGATCGTTTAACGGCAAGCCGAAGGCGCCAGTATCGCCGTCGCCTTCGGCTTGCCGTTAAACGAAGCGAGCATACTGCCGCGGAATGGAGCTTTCCCAAATGCACCCGGCAGGTCAAAATAAAGTGACGAGTCCGTCGTCGGCTCGGCGCAACAACGGTAGCCTAAACCCGGAGTAGCTAGACGTGCCTTGCCAATCTCGAATCACCCTGGGTGCATCAGCGATTATCGCGGCTGCAGCAGTGACCTTTCTCGCGGCAAAATATTCCGCGTCTCAGGCGACCGCCACCGACGACCATCCGACGCCACAAATAGCAAAGAACGCTAAAATCGAACCGGCGACGAGCGGATCTGCCAAGAAACGACAGATCCGCTACGATCGCGACATACGACCGATCCTTTCCGATCGATGCTTCAAATGCCATGGACCCGATCCAGCAGCCCGCCAAGCGGGACTGCGATTGGATCATGCACAGCCTGCGGCGGACAAAGACGACGAACCTGCTGTGATCGTCCCTGGGGCTCCTGACGAAAGCGAATTATTTAGCCGGATCAGTAGCAACGACGCCGAAGACCGAATGCCGCCGCCGGGCAGCAACAAGCGAACGCTTTCCGTTGACGAGCGGGAACTCGTTCGGCTATGGATTGAACAAGGGGCGAACTACGAGCCACATTGGTCGTTTGTGCCGCCGCTACGCTCTACCATCCCGGCCCCGAGTAATTCGACTTGGGGCAAGAACGAAATCGATTCATTTGTCTTGGACCAATTGGAAAGCGAAGGCATCGAGCCGGCGCCACCCGTCGATCGCGCGACGTTGATACGGCGCCTCTTCCTCGACTTGACGGGTTTGCCCCCAACCCCGCAAGAGGTTGCGGCGTTTGTCGACGATCTCGACGAACGTGCCTACGATCAGTGGATCGATCGACTGCTGACTGAGGAACCGTATCGATCGAGGCACGCCGAACATTTCTCGGCCCGCTGGTTGGACGCCGCGCGGTATGCCGACACGATTGGGATTCATACGGACGCCGGTCGCCAAATGTGGCCGTGGCGCGATTGGGTGCTCAACGCGTTTCGCAATAACATGCCATTCGATCAATTCGTGGTCGAGCAACTGGCCGGCGATTTAGTTTCTGGCGCCACGCTCGACCAAAAAGTTGCCAGCGGTTTCAACCGCAATCATGTGATGACCGACGAAGGAGGCGCGATCTCCGAAGAGTATCTCGTCGAATACGCAGTGGATCGAACTGCCACGACGGGCTCCGTGTTCCTGGGTCTGACTCTCGGATGCGCTCGCTGCCACGAGCATAAGTTCGATCCGATTTCGCAAGACGAATTCTACGGCTTGTACGCGTTTTTTAATTCGTTGGAAGAGCCGGGACTCTATTCGCAGCTCCCCAGTCCAAATCGAGCCTTTGAGCCGTTTTTGGCCGTTCCCTCCAAGGAACAGGAACACGAACTGAAGCAACTCGAAGAGCAACTCGCGCAAATTAAGATCCAATCGATGGAAGTGGATCCCGCGGAATCGTCTCAACAAACAGAATTTCTAACCGCGACCAGCGAGAAAATCGGTTGGGGGACCGTCGAATCTGCGCTCATTTCGGCCGCCTCTGACAAGGGCGCGACGCTGACCGTTTCGCCGGATCAAACCATTTTGGCCTCCGGTGAAAACCCCAGCGTTGACGTCCACACGATAACTTTGCGCACAGAAGCCACTGATTTGAATTTAGTTTGTTTGGAGGCGCTGGCTCACGCTAGTCATTCCGAAGGACGCGTCGGGCGCGCACCCAATGGCAACGCGGTTCTTACCGGGGTAAGTGCCGAAGCCATTTCGATCAGCGATCCGGCGCAGAAAACTCAGCTAAGTTTCCGCTGGGCCTGGGCGGACCACGAACAGTCCAATGGCGATTTCGGCGTCATTAACATTCTTGACTCGGATGAACAAAGCGGCTGGGCGGCGGCCGGTCATTTGCAATCCGGCGGACGGATCGCGCTGCTGCTTGCCGATGCCCCGTTTGGTTTTCCCGGCGGAACGGAAATTGTCGTACGCCTCGAGTACCTATCGAAATATCCGCAACATGCTTTTGGCAACGTGCGACTGCGATTGGGCCGAATGGCCAGCGACTTCGCCGCTCAGATGCCCGCCGCCCAAAGCGGATGGTATAAGGTCGGACCATTTCCGACTCCCTCCGATCAGTCGCCGTACGAAATTTCACACGGCCCAGAGTTGAATTCAACCATCGACGTGAAAGCGGAATTTGGAAACGACAAGAAGACTTGGCAGTATGATTTGGAATTGAAAGACGACAGGCTCAACAAACTTGCCGCCGGGACCAACGTCAGTTACGTCGCCCGCCGGATTTGGGCGCCGCAAGCGCGGACGGTCAAGGTCGCGCTGGGGAGCGACGACGGATTCGATTTGTTTGTGAATGGCAAATCCGTCAAACAGCAAAAGGTCGAGCGGTCGCTCGCTGCGAATCAGGATTCAGCCGAGGTACCACTGCTGCCCGGGATCAATTCGCTGGTGTTCAAGGTCATTAACACGGGGGGCGATGCGGGATTCTTTTATCGCCAGGAAACCGATGAAAATCAATGGCCCGGCGATTTGGTCTTGGCGGTGGTGCCACCCGATGGACGAGGATCCGAGGTTGAATCGCGATTGCACGAAGCTTGGCGGATTCGCTATTCGCCGAAGTTCCGCCAGCAGCAAACGGCCATTGCCGAACTGGAGAAACAGCGGGCCGCGTTGCTTGAGAAAACCCCGTTGACGATGGTGATGCATGAACTTGCCGAACCAAGGACGACCTACGTCTTGGCTCGGGGTGCATACGACAAACCGGACATGAATCGGCCGGTGCAACGATCGATCCCGGCCTCGCTGGGAAGTTGGCCCATCGATCAACCGCGTGACCGATTGGGATTGGCGCATTGGATGACATCGGAAAACAACCCGCTTGTCGCGCGAGTCGCTGTCAATCGAATGTGGGAGCAGTTTTTCGGGACCGGGTTGGTACAGACGAGCGAGGATTTTGGCATGCAGGGCGAGTGGCCCAGCCATCCGGAGTTGTTGGATTGGCTCGCGGTCGAGCTGCGAGAATCGAACTGGGACACGCAGCACATCATGCGGTTGATCGTGAGCAGTTCCACGTATCGCCAGAGTTCAAGAGTCCGGCCCGAGGTTCGCGATCGCGATCCGGACAACCGCTTGCTGTCGTACTTTCCGCGCCGACGCTTGACCGCCGAACAGATTCGCGATCAAGCCTTGTACGTCTCTGGCTTGCTCGTCGAAAAATGGGGGGGGCCGTCGGTGAAGCCCTATCAGCCCGAGGGGCTGTGGCAAGAAGTCGCCATGCTCGCATCCAATACACGTATTTACGAGCCGGGCATAGGAAGCGACCTGTGGCGGCGCAGCGTATATACCTATTGGAAGCGGGCGTGTCCGCCGCCGACGTTGCAGGCGTTCGATGCTCCGACGCGCGAGTCGTGCACGATTCGCCGCGGTTCGACCAATACCCCCCTGCAAGCGCTCGTGCTCTGGAACGACCCGCAATTCGTGGAGGCCGCGCGGGTTTTGGCTCAGCGAACGCTTGCAGAATCTGTTGATGATGCCGACCGGCTGCAACAGATGTTTTGCCGCTGCACGGGCCGGCAACTCGAAGGCGGCGAACTCAGACGTCTTCAGACTTCCTTGGCAAAATTCCGAGAGCAAAATGCGACTGAAGATGCTGCTGCTCAACAATTGCTAAAAATCGGCGCGGCGGCTGTCACGACGGACATCCCTCCGACCGAATTGGCTGCTTGGACGATGGTAGCGAGCGCAATCCTGAATTTGACCGAGACGATTGTGATCGATTGAATGGAATGGTGCACAAATGACTCACCCTCTGGAAGAACATTACCTTTCGCTTACGCGACGTCGGTTTTTTGGCGTCGGCTCTCATTCGCTTGCTGCGGGGCTTGGTTCGTTGGCGATGGGATCGCTGTTGCAGAAAGCCTGGGGGGGTGGCCGGCAAGAAGCGACGGCGCCGTCTTTGCTCAAGCCGCACTTTGCGCCGAAAGCCAAGCGTGTGATTTACATGCACATGGAAGGCGCGCCGAGCCAACTGGATCTTTTCGATTACAAACCGCAATTGGCGCAGCGCTACGACGAGGATTTGCCGGACTCGATTCGCCAAGGCCAGCGGCTGACTGGAATGACGAGCGGCCAAACTCGATTTCCCGTCGCGCCGTCCATCTTCAAATTCGCCAAACAGGAAAACCGCCAGGACGGCGTTTATCTCAGCGAACTGATGCCGTACACCCGGCAGATGGCCCACGAAATGTGCCTAATCCATTCGATGTACACCGAAGCGATCAACCACGAGCCGGGAATCACGTTTTTTCAAACTGGAAATCAACAACCAGGCCGCCCATCCTTTGGATCCTGGATCAGTTACGGATTGGGCAGCGACAACGCGGATCTGCCGACGTTTGCCGTGCTCATATCGCAAGGCTTTGGCAACACGCAGGCCCTTTCAGCCCGCTTTTGGGGAAGTGGGTTTTTGCCGAGCGAACACCAAGGCTGCAAATTGCGCAGCGCGGGCGACCCTGTGTTGTATCTTCAGGACCCCCCCGGCGTGAGTCGCGACAAACGACGCGAGATGTTGGACTTGGTCGGGGAGCTGAACGAGCGCGAGGCCGAACGATCGCTCGATCCGGAGGTCCGAGCGCGAATCGCGCAATACGAACTGGCCTACCGGATGCAGATGAGCGTGCCGGAGCTCACTGATTTTTCCAACGAGTCTGCCGAGACGTTGGCGATGTATGGACCCGACGTGCAGAAACCCGGCACGTTCGCCGCCAGTTGCTTGCTGGCTCGGCGGCTCGCCGAGCGTGGCGTCCGGTTTATTCAGCTCTATATGCGCGGCTGGGACCAGCACGGCAATCTTCCGGAAGAGATTCGCAAGCAATGCGTGGCCGTCGATCAGCCACAAGCCGCTTTGATCAAAGATCTCGCTCAGCGCGGTTTATTGGACGACACGTTGATCTTATGGGCCGGAGAATTCGGTCGAACGGTCTACAGCCAAGGGACGCTTACCAAAGACAATTACGGGCGAGACCATCATCCGCGCTGTTTTTCGCTATGGCTCGCCGGCGGAGGCATTCGACCTGGAATCACTTACGGGAAGACGGACGATTACAGCTACAACATCGTTGAGAATCCGGTCGAAGTCCACGACTTGCACGCCACAATGTTGCATTTGCTCGGCATGGATCACGAAAAGCTGAGTTTCCGTCACCAGGGGCGCGACTATCGGTTGACCGATGTGTTTGGCAAGGTGATTCCGGATTTAATTGCGTAAAACCCGCACTCAGGGCGATCTCAGATTTGAAATTCGCAGGGTATCGTCCGCCACCCATGCGGGATTAAAGAACTCCCCGCCCTAGCCCTCCCCGCGGCGGGGGAGGGAAAAGAAATTCCGCTCGGCGCCGTCTGAGTTCTGGACACTGCGATCCAAGTTACAGAGTTTTGAGCGCGTTCCAATTCTCTGTAGCGGAACGTGCCAGAACTTGGGCCGAAACTCTGGCGAGTTCGGCTACGTCAAACGCCAAAGTCTCGCCGAAAAAGTCCGTGTTTTGAAATCTAAATCCTAAAGGAAAAGTCACAAATCTAATTTCAAACGCTCAAAAATTGAACTCTGAAATTCTTAACTGAAAACTGAACACCGAAACCTGTCTCCCTAATACCCAAATTTCTCTCCCGTCAATCGTTCATAGGCTTCGACATATTTCGCGCGGGTTTTCGCGACGACGTCGGCGGGGAGCGGGGGTGGCTCGCTGTTCTTGTCCCAAGTCGTGGATTCGAGATACTCGCGGACAAATTGCTTGTCGAAAGACGGTTGGTTGCGCCCAGGGACGTAATCGTCGGCCGGCCAAAATCGGGAACTGTCCGGGGTGAGGACCTCGTCGATGAGCAAAAGTTCATCGCCGTGCCAGCCGAACTCGAACTTAGTATCAGCTAAGACAATACCTTTGCTCAACGCGTGTTCGGCGGCCCGCTGATAGATGTCGATGCTTCGCTCGCGCAGAGTCCGGGCCGTATTCTTTCCTACGACTTCGATCATTTGATCGAACGAGATATTCTCGTCGTGTCCAGTTTCAGCTTTTGTGGCGGGGGTAAAGATTGGCGCGGGAAATTGCTCGCAATTACGTAATCCGCGCGGCAGCGGGATTCCGGAAACCATGCCGGTCGTTTGGTAATCCTTCCAACCGGAACCAACTAGATAGCCGCGCACCACGCACTCGACAGGGACGACGCGGCATTTGCGAACGATCATGCTCCGCCCGGCGAGCCAATCGCGGGACAAACCCTGGGGGACTTGGATCGACGACACGTCGGTCGAGATCAAATGGTTTGGAACGCGCAGTAAGTCGAACCAGAATTTGCTGATTTCCGTGAGCACGCGGCCCTTGTCGGCAATCTCCGTTGGCAAGATCCAATCAAATGCACTGATGCGGTCGGTCGCGACCATCAAATAATGTTCGCCCAGATCGTAAATGTCGCGAACTTTTCCCTGCCGCACAAAGGTACTGGACATGGTCGCATCCTAAAAAATAAACTGCGTTGCGGACGGCGTAGGGAATGTCGGAGGTTGGGACGATTCTTTGAGTCCCACCAAAACTCCATTGCACAAAGTGGACCCGGCTGATCGTGGTGGGACTCAAAGACTCGTCCCACCCTACCGTGAGCAGCAGGGGGTTTCGTGTGCAGTAACGAGTATACGATTTTGAGCAGGGACCCGAAAGTGCCAAACGATTGCAACGGAATCGCCGCTCGTTTAGACTTCGGCTCGGATTCGAATGCGCAGCAACAAACCGAGTGAACGCCGACCGTGGGAACGCTACGACTACTGGTTCCGGAAGCGATTATCGGTAGTCGGCGCTTGATGGCGACGCTGCACATGGTTCGGTTCGATTCGATGCCTTGGCCCTGCCGAATTGAAATTGATGATAGCCGCGTCACGTTACACCGGATCGTCAATCATTCAGGCCAAATCAGTCTGGCATACCCGGTGCCCGAGTTCGGCGAGTTGACACTGCGAACGGGAACGCTGCCGGAACGCGAAATCCCATATTCCCTTCCGGTTGAACTGGCTCGGGGAACCTGCGATCGGTTGCGGACGCAGATCGGAATTTGGGGTGACGCCAGCTTGCCCATTTCAAGCGTAATTCTCCAGGCGTCCGAGCGCGCTGTCGAGGCACTTGCCGAAGCCGCATTGCTAGATGGGAATTTTGCGCGGCAGATTGAACTTTCCCATTCCGCGATTGGCCTGGCGCTCCGAGGTCTATTCGATTTGTGCCGCCAATTCTCGGATCATGTCGCCGCGATTCGACGAGAGGAAATCGAACCGAAAACGAGGCTCGGGGTGCGCATTGCGCCAGGAAACGTGCCGTCAAATTGGCTTGAGCAAATCGGTCCGGAATATCAGCTCATTTGTGTTACCGACGCGCTCCCGAAAAGCGATCGTCCCGCGACTCGCCCTCCGGTTGCCATCGACTTGCAATTGCTGGCGGGCTTAGAACGACGAAAAATCATGATCGGGCCGATCTGGGATGCAGGGAAAACCGGACTCCCCGACCAGATCAACGAGCTTTCGCCGTTCGACGCAAAACGAACTGCGGCACGGGCTCATTTTGTCCGTATGCTCAACCAGATTCAGGATCAGCCGGATTGGCTGTATTTAGCCAGCGGCTTGAACGGAATCGGTCACAAATTCCTGAGTTATCCGCAGCAGATGCAACTCGTCGTCGACGCGCTGCAAACGGTCGAAGAATTTAATCGGCAAGTCCCCGTTTTGTTGAGCTTTGACCATCCCTGGAGTGAGCGGTTGGCTTGGTCGGTGGGTGGATCACAGGGATTGCAGATGGCCGATATTCTGCTTCGGCAAGATGTCCGAATCTCCGGATTGGGATTAGAGATCAATCTGGATTATTGGCCGACTGGGTCCCTCCCGCGCGATCCGCTGCAATGGCTCGAACTCGTTGACACTTGGGCCCAGTTTGGTTTGCCGCTGTTTTTGCTGTTGCGCGCGCCAACGGGCGACACAGAATCAACGGCGGGGAAGTCGGATACGAGCGTCGGCTTGCGGAATAGCTTCAGCGAGAGCCAACAGCGAAATTTTCTCGAGTCCGTTCTTTCCGTGGCGATTTCGCGACCCTTTGTCCAGGCCGTCATTTGGAACGACTGGCAAGACGACCCCCAGGGGCCGTTTCCCTTCTCTGGCCTTTTCGACGCTTCGGGAAATCGAAAACCGATCGCAGCTTTACTTTCGAGCGTTTTCCGCCGATTTTCGAAATCGGGAATAAGCGACGCATCGTAACGGCATGGTCGCCCTTTGCACCGCAAAAGCGCGTTCTTGCGCGGAGCAATAGGCGACATGGCATCCAAGCGACGCGGCGAACGTTGAGCGACGATTGAACCGAGAAAAAAGACCGGAATTGTTTCCGAATTTTTGCCCAGAGTTTAACAAATATACCGTTGATCTGACGGTCGTGCGGCGTTTTGTTGGCAAGATTTTCCGATCGCAAAGACCCTCCAACTTAAGCCCATTGTTTCACCTGATGGCAGGTTTAAGTTACGGCGATAACTAAATGTCGAACCATTGTTTGGCAACAGCTAGCGGGAATTAGCAAGGATCGGCGCCCCCGCGCGGCTCGGATTCAATTCAAGCATCTCTAGCTTGATTTCGAACTAGGCAGAATGTTACGGTTCGTCGAAGATAGTTGTTTGACGCTCATCTCACGGAGGATTCAATGAGGCGTTTTTGCTCGTGGAACTGCGTTTTCGCCCTGGCCGCTTGTTTGTTTGCAGCCGATTCATCCGCGGCCCAGTCGGAGCAACCTAGTTCCAGCGACAAACCAACGCGCGAACCGCTGTTTCGTGTTGGTCGGCTTCCCACAGACGTCCATTCGCCGCCAATGGCGGTGGATCCCTCGGTCAAGGGCGAACTGATCGTGGATCCTCCAAGCAGTCCTCCAAGGGAAATAGCCAATTCGCCGTTGGTGAAGAGCCACCCCTTGGACCCCGCGATCGAATTGGCCAATGCGCGTTTGGACGCCATCCGCCGCGACGTTGCCGATTATCAAGCGATCATGGTGAAACGCGAACGGATCGACGGCGAATTGAATGATCCAGAATTCATGAAGCTTAAGGTTCGCAATCGCAAGCAATCGGAAGCCGGAGCCGTTCCGTTTTCGGTGTACATGCGATTTCTCAAACCAAAGGCGGTTCGCGGTCGCGAAGTCATCTACGTCGAAGGCCAGAACGCCGGAAAATTACTCGCGCACGAAAGTGGCGGCTTGATTGGCCTGACGACTTTCCATCTCGATCCAACGGGATCGTTGGCAATGAAGAGCAGCCGCTATCCGATTTACGAAGCCGGAATTGAAAATCTGGTTGTCAAGCTCATTGAGAAGGCCGAACGAGACAAAGCCGCTGGCGATTGCCAGGTGGAATTTGTCGACACGGCGAAGATCAACGACCGGGCATGCACGAAAATCACGGTCACGCATCCGGACCGCAAGGCACCATACGATTTCAACGTGGCCGAAGTCTTTATCGACAACGAGTTGCAAGTCCCGATTCGATACGCCGCGTATTCTTGGCCGCGCAAAGCGGGCGGCGAGCCGGAATTGCTTGAGGAATACACCTACCTCAATCTCGAGCTCAACGTCGGCCTGACTGCGAAAGATTTCGATCCGAGCAATCCGGAATACGAATACCCGTAGGCCGGTTGGTTGCGCACCCCACTCACTCACCCACCTGGTTCCCAGGCTCTGCCTGGGAACGCACTGTCTTCGAGGCTCCGCCGCGTGCGGGCCGTGACGCGGAACTATTTGCAGTAGTACGTGCGTGGTCGTTTCCTCCCTCCATGGAAGATGGATTCCGGGGCTCAGCCCGGAATGACTTTACATCGTTTGGCCTTTTCAGTGCGCGTCGCGAAGGTCGCCCCATCTCGTTCCCAGGCTCTGCCTGGGAACGCACTGTCTTCGAGGCTCCGCCTCGTGCAGGCCGTGACGCGGAACTATTTGCAGTAGTACGTGCATGGACGCTTCCTCCCTCCATGGAAGATGGATTCCAGGGCTCAGCCCGGAATGACGTCTAGTCATTCCAGGCGTTCTTAAAGCCCGTCGCGGAGGTTATCCAGGACCTTTTGCTCCGTCTCCGAGATTTTTCGGCCCAAGCCGAGGAAACCTCCCGCAGATTTTGCGATGTTTGTGGCTCGATCCAGGACGTTGGTGCACATTTGATTAAACGCCGCTGGCTCCATGCGTTCTTTAAGCGCCTTCATATACGTCTTCCAGGTATCGACCAAATCGGATGGTGGTTTTCTAACCAACCAATGTTGGGCTAATTGAAATGCCGGTGAGTCTTTGTCGACGCCTTGTGCAATGAACGCATCTTCTATTGCCGATCGTTCGGCAGGTTCCAGGACTCCGTCGGACCAGGCGACCGCGACGAGCGGGATAAAGGCTATTGCGACGATGGTTTCGCCCGAAATGTTGTACTTAATCATCCCCTCCAGCACTTTGTCATCTTTGATTCCGGTCGCCGTCGAGAGGGCTTCTTTGGCTTTATCGAGCTTTAATTGTTCACGCGCCTTCGCAAGGAGCTTTTCGTCAACATTTTTGTAGAACAAGTCCTCCATGGATTGGCCGCGTTGATGCAACGGATCGCTGCTCATCGTTATATAACTCCTGTTTTTCGCGACAAAGACTCGAGTCGGGGGCTCAATAGGACTAAGCGCCTGGTGGAAGCGGCGGCTCACAAAACAAGTGTAGAACAGTCGTATGCGAGCATCCAGGGGTAATTTCTTCTGAATTCCCGAGGTTCTTCGGCGGTGCGATTGGACCATCGGAATTGGATTTTTCCCGTCAGAATGACGTGCAGCACAAATGGCATATTCGTTTGGCGACAAAAAATCGTCAGTCGCTTGATTGAAAAGCTTGTAAAGGGACGATAATTTCAGAGAAAAAGCTGCTATGCCCCGCGTCTTGCGACGGCTGGGTTGGCTGAGTTGCTTTGAGAGTGCATCCTTGAATTGTTTGATATCTCGGCAGAAAGAAATGAATTCCATGCAGCGATTGATCAATTGTTTTTTTGTCATTTGCATTTGTCTGCCTCTACCAAGCGCAGCGCGCGCTCAAGACTCGGGGTTGGAACTCATGCTGCAAGTCCAGCGGATGCAGCAATGGCTGGGGAACAGCCCCCACGCCGAGGGCTGGCGGCGTTATCTCTTGTTGAACCAATTGGAATCCCAATCGGTCAAAGCGTGGCGCGGTAATCCCGAGGTTGTGAATTCCATCTTGCGGCAGTTTGAATCGGCCCAAGCGGGGCTCGATCATCCCGTCTTCGCAGGAGTGCGCCAAGCGCTGCGCGATCATGCCCTACAATTGCCAGAGATCAACGGTGACCTCGCCGCGGCGTTCGCCAATGCCGAACAAGCGTTTGTGCCGGTGACGCTTGAACGGTTGCGTGCCGAGACGCTCAAATTG
This sequence comes from Pirellulaceae bacterium, assembly GCA_041745295.1. Classification (GTDB taxonomy): domain Bacteria; phylum Planctomycetota; class Planctomycetia; order Pirellulales; family Pirellulaceae; genus JANMEB01. The sequence goes on from JBGTJE010000097.1 coordinate 146,469, forward strand.
CAATCCGAGCTTCAGCTTTGTCGAAATCGTTACGCGACCACAATCGCGGCAGATGCGTATGCGGCGCTGGTTGCCGACCTTCGGTTCGACGAACTTCAAAAGGTCGTCGCGAATTTGGAACTGGGCGGGCCGAACGCCAACAGTGGACCGAGCAAGAAACAACAAGACGATCTGCGCACGCTCCGCTCCATTTTGCTTTTCTACAACGAGCGTTCGGTTAAGCAAAACGATCGATTTTTTGCCGTCCTGCGCCGGCAGCTTGAGCGAACATTCTTGCAATATAGCCAATTCCTGCAATCCGATCAGCGGCGCGACTTCGCTCAGCATTTAGCTAAACTGAAGACCGATTTGGAAAAGATCTCCAATCCCGAGCAGCGCGCCGCGCAAGGCGAGTTCGCCTTGGAATTGGGTTGGCTTGATGTGACGGGACATGCAACGCAGCTCGTTGCGACGGTTCGTTCGCAACACATGCTCCCCAACGCTCGGTTTTATGTGGCCGAGTCGCTGGCGCAACAAGTGGCGGGTCGACCAGTCCAGAACACACAACCGGTAAGCGAAAATATTCTTGGCCGCCAGATCTATGGCACCGCGTCCACCAATGGCAATGTCCATTTCGATTTTGTGGATGACCCGGACCAAGCTCACATCAGCATTCACATGCGTGGAAATACTGTGAGCAATTCGCACACCCGCCAAGGCCCGATCACCGCGTATGCGGGTTCATATGCGGATGTCGAAGTGCGGCGCAGCATTCTTGCGAACGTCGGAGGCATTACGGAGTATGCCCCGTACGGAGCGGCAAGTTTGAGCTCGGAATTCCGCGGCGTCAACTGTATCCGGCTCGTCGAGAAATTCGCCTACAAAGAATATTTGAAAGACAAGTATGCTTCCGAGGCGATCGGCGCGAGGCGCATGGAAACGAGGCTAATCAACGAGTTTGGAAACGAAACCTCCAGCGCGATTCGCCAAGGTCAGGAACGCATTGCGCAATCCCTGCTTGAAAACGACTCCAAGATGGGATTTGTGCCTGCGATGTACGTGCGAACCACGGACGATAGTCTATTGGGATATGGCATCAAGACCGACACATTTCAGCTCTCGGCCCCAACCGATCCTCCTGCAGCAGTCACGGTCCCAGCCGAACTCGTTTTGCAGGTCCACGAATCGATGCTCGATAATTACCTCGAGCCGCTCTTGGCCCGACAAACGATCAAGAACACGGAATTTGCCAAGAAGTTCGAAGAGTGGTTTGGGACGACGCCCAAGGGGATGGTCGAACCATCGTCGGACGAAATATGGGGAATTACCTTTACGCAATCGCGCCCCGTGCAGTTTATTTTCGACGGGAATCGATTCGGAATTGCCATCGCGGGTAGCAAATTTACTCGCGACGAAGAGTTTCTCGACCGCGAAACTGGCGAACGAAAGACGCGCGTCAAGGAATCGATCGATGAACCGATGTTGATCAAAATCGTATTTAAGATGCAAAGGAATAAAAACGAATTAGTGTTGGCTCGGGATGGACGAGCGACGGTCGAATTCACTCGGCCCGGCACGCAGACGGTACCCAAGAACGCGTTTCGATCGTTCCTCGAGGATGTTTTGAACAAGAATCTCCGCGAACAAGAAGAGGCAGATGCCAATGCCGCGGAATCGGCGCAAGCAGCCGGGCAAGAGGTCGCCGCGTCCGGGTTTCGAGTCCCCGCCAATTTGATTCCGCTCGATCGATTGAAGGATCCCACGATCGCGAAGAACCTGGAGCTGGTTGTGTTCCGTTCGGAAGCGGGATGGATCACGGCGGCGTGGCGAAACTCCCCACCAAGAGGACCGGCCGGGCGCGTAATGTATGCCCAAGATCTTCCAGCGATATTCGACGCGGTGCCTCCTCCGACCGGCAAATGACGGGGCGGATTTCCGAGCGTTACAGGCGAATCGATAGCCAAAACGTCGGTTGGACTTTAAAACGCAATCGAGTACGAGTACCGCTTCGCTGAGTACGAGTACGAGAGTAGTGAGGACAAATAAGGAAGACGGAGAGAGCTTCACCTTGGCCTGCCGTCGTACTCGTACTCAGTCCGAAGGACGGTACTCGTTCTCGCCCCCCGATCCCACGCCAAATCCCATCCGCCTTAATTACTTGCCGCAAAACTGTTTCTGCGTCATGATTCGTATGCACGGCACGTCGAAATCGTTCCCCATGTGGAATTTGAGGCAGAGCTTTGCGGACGGTAGATTCGCACGGCAGTTCTAAATGAAGCAACTAAAGTCCGGCGGCGGGTGGCCCGCGATCTGGTACACGCTGCGAAAATCTCGCCAAGTCGGCGGGATCTGGAAAATGCTCCGCGCACTCCGCTCGAAAAACGCCTGCAAAACGTGTGCGCTGGGGATGGGCGGGCAACAGGGCGGAATGGTCAACGAAAAAGGCCATTGGCCGGAGGTTTGCAAAAAATCGATCCAAGCGATGGCCGCCGATATGCAGGGAGCCATCGAGTCATCGTTTTGGTCGACCTATTCCGTGGAACAGCTGAAGCATTTTTCTTCATTGCAGCTCGAGAGTTGCGGCCGACTCGCGCAACCAGTTCTGCTCGAGAAGGGCCAACAGTACTACCGGCCGATCGAGTGGGATGATGCCTTGGCCAGAATCGCAAATCGGTTGAAGGCCACGCAACCCAACCAAACGTTTTGGTATTTCAGCGGTCGCAGCAGCAACGAGGCTGGGTTTTTGCTCCAGCTCATGGCCCGCCTTTACGGCACCAACAACGTCAACAACTGCAGTTACTATTGTCACCAGGCGAGCGGCGTCGGTTTGACTAGCGTCACCGGCAGCGGCACGGCGACGGTCGTACTCGATGATTTGGATCAAGCCGACGCCGTCTTCTTGATCGGGGGCAATCCTTCGAGCAACCACCCTCGCTTGATGACGACATTGAGGAAGCTACGTCGGCGCGGCGGACAGGTCATCGTGATCAATCCGGTCATTGAGACAGGGTTGGTGAATTTTCGCGTTCCCTCGAGCGTGCGGAGCATGTTGTTTGGCTCCGAGATTGCTTCGCTCTATATCCAGCCACACATCGGTGGCGATTTGGCTTTATTGACTGGAATCGCCAAAGCCGTCTTGGAGCAAAGGACTCACGACGCGACGTTTCTGCAACAGCATTGCCAAGGTTGGGAGGCCTGGCTTGCTCATCTGCAGAATCTATCCTGGTCCGACATCGAGCGCACGTCAGGCGTGGATCAGGGCACCATCGAGCGAGCAGCGGAAATCTACGGCCGCGCGAAAAACACGATCTTTTGCTGGACCATGGGAATAACGCATCACGCCTGCGGCGTGCAAAACGTTCAGGCTATCGCCAACCTTGCATTGATTCGTGGGGCGATCGGGCGACCAGGTTCAGGCCTCATGCCAATTCGCGGACACTCCAACGTCCAAGGGATTGGCTCGGTTGGGGTGACCCCTCGGCTCAAGCAGGCGATATTCAATCGATTGGAAAGTATCTACGGTCTGGCTTTGCCTACCGATCGTGGTTTGGACACATTGGAGTGCATCGAACAAGCGGATGCGGGTGCACTCAAGATGGGATTTTGCTTGGGTGGCAACCTCTATGGCTCTAATCCCGACGCTCGCTTTGCCGCGAAAGCCATGTCGAATTTGGAGCTTGTCGTTTACCTGAATACGTCGCTCAATACCGGCCACGCGCACGGATTGGGCCAGGAGACGATTATTCTCCCGGTCCAAGCACGCGATGAAGGATCGCAGTCCACGACGCAGGAGTCGATGTTCAACTTCGTGCGACTATCCGACGGCGGACCGCAGCGACTCAACGGGCCGCGCAGCGAAGTCGCAGTCATTGCCGACATCGCCGAACGCATCCTCGGCCAAACGACGGCGATTGATTGGGGTGCAATGCGCGAACATATTAATATTCGCCAAATCATCGCGCGAGTCGTGCCGGGCTTCGAAAAAATGGGCGAAATCGACAAGACCAGGCAGGAATTTCACGTTGCTGGCAGAACGTTTCATGAGCCAATATTTGCCACGCTCGACGGTCGAGCCACAATTTTCATGCACGCCTTGCCCGAATTGAGCAGTGGGGAAGGGATGCTGCGGATGATGACTGTCCGCAGCGAAGGTCAATTCAATACGGTGGTCTACGAAGATACGGATATCTATCGAGGCCAGGATCGTCGCGACGTAATCTTGTTGCATCCGGAAGACATCGCGCGGCTGGGACTCGCCGCCGAGCAGCGGGTGACGGTCTCCAACGCGACCGGTCGCATGCCGAACATCTTGGTCCGGTCGTTCGATCGGATCAAGCCGGGAAATGCCTTGATGTATTATCCAGAAGCCAATGTACTCGTCCCCAAAGTCGTCGACCCGCAATCGAAGACCCCGGCGTTCAAGAATATTTTGGTCGCCATATCGGTGTGATGCCTTGCGTCACTTGAATTTCGCTGTGCTCCATTTCGGCGCGTGATCGACCTTAGAAATCCAGCCCGAAATACTGAATGACGCGAGGTCTTAGTTTCTTAACGCAAACTTCGCGAAACGCCCATTGCTCCTAGCCGCGGAGCGGCGACAGTATCACGCGGTGGGTCTCAACCCAGGGAAACCTCGACCCGCTAGACGCTCTAGCCACATCGTAGCGACACGATGTTCATCCGAGCCAGTCAAGGGTGAGGATTCGATTCGATTGCGATCAAATGATAACGTCTGATTGTGCCGCCGCGACGCGGCTTCAAGTAATAATGTGAACGTGGCTGCGCCCACGGTTGGATACTTTCGTCACTACGCGGCTGGGAATGCTCAATTGCTTTGTCTCAAGGCCTGGTTCCCTTTCCCGAATTCTTGCGCCTTATGAATAGACACGAAAGTCGCTTGGATTTAGCTGCACGCCATCGCGGTTCGAGATCGGCAGCGGAATGCAAACTCAAAAAACTGAACGACGTCAGTGTGCTGTCTTATCGAACTACACGGCGACTTGATTCGCGCCGTCAAACTGGTAACTTTTGCGGTTGGTTCTGGCTTGGCGGCGTTGCACTTGTGGGGTCGGTATGCGCAATGTGGTTGCGTTGATTTTGGGAGGGGGCCGCGGGACGCGACTTTTCCCGCTGACCTCGATTCGCTCCAAGCCCGCGGTGCCATTGGCGGGCAAATATAGGTTGATCGATGTTCCAATCTCGAATTGCATCAACAGCGAGATCAACCGAATCTACGTGCTGACGCAGTTTATGTCGGTCAGTCTGCACAATCACATTCGCCAGACCTATTCCTTCGACCATTTCAACGGCGGATTTGTCTCGTTGTTGGCTGCTCAAGAAACTCACGACGCAGCCCACACTTGGTTTCAAGGGACCGCGGACGCCGTCCGCAGGAACTTGGACTATATCGAAGAGCAGGGCATCGACTATGTGTTGATTTTATCCGGAGATCAGCTCTATCGCATGGACTATCGCCAACTGATCGCAACGCATCAACAAACGCACGCCGACGTGACGATTGCCTGCATCCCCGTCACGCGGAAAGAAGCCCGCTCGGTCGGAATCATGCGTGCCGACACTGTGGGGAGAGTTCTTGGTTTCTTGGAAAAACCACAAACCGAGGATGAAATCAACATGGTCCGAACCGATCCGACTTGGATCGATAGCCGCGGCGTTGAGAGCAAGGGTCGCGATCTGCTTGCGAGCATGGGGATTTACGTCTTTAATCGCCAGACTCTGCTCGATGTCCTATACAAGACGAACTATGCGGATTTTGGGCGCGAAGTCTTTCCGGCGGCTGTCCGTTCGCGCAACGTGCAGATGCATCTGTTCGACGACTATTGGGAGGACATTGGGACCATCCGAGCGTTTTACGAAGCCAATTTAAGTTTGGCCAGCGATCATCCGCCGTTGTTGTTGTCGTCTCCCGAAGCCCCCATTTTTTCCCGCCCGCGATTTCTGCCTCCCACTCGAATTGGAAATGCTCGAGTGAGCAACAGCCTGATCGCTGACGGATGCCGAATTTGTCACGGTGCAACCATCGAGAACAGTGTCGTCGGTCTGCGCTGCATCGTCGGTGCCAATGTGACGATTCGCAACTCGATCATCATGGGCGCCGATTTTTACGAGGATCGGGAGCGAAGCCAAAGCACCAGCCAAGCTCGTCCCGCTCTTGCGATTGGTGACGACGCGTTCATCGACGGGGCAATAATCGACAAGAACTGCTGCATCGGGCGCGGCGCCCGGATCGTGAACGAGGCGCGAATTGAACATGCGGAGTCGAAGGACGGAGTCTGCGTGATTCGCGACCGAATCCCCGTGATCGTCAAAGGCTCCGTTCTCCGTGATGGTTGGCGGATTGACATTCGATGAAACTTAAAAAGCGAACTTGGATCGAGCGACTTGCCACTTCGCTGCGGCTGATTCCCGATTTGGATGGAGCAGGAATCGAACAACCGCTGGCGCGAATCAGTCCCGCCGCGCAATTGACGAGCTACCCCCCGGTCGAGCAATGGGACCAGTGGAGCGAATACGATCCGGCCTTTTGGCCGCGGCATCAGATTCGCCAGATGTCGATCGTGCCGACGACTTGCTTCAATTGCGAATCCGCGTGCGGGTTGCTCGGATTCGTCGACCAAAAGACCGGCCAAGTCGATCGGTTTGAAGGAAATCCACACCACCCGGGAAGTCGCGGTCGCAACTGCGCCAAAGGTCCGGCCACGATAAATCAAATCAAGGACACCGATCGCATTCTGTATCCCCTGCGCCGCGACGGTGCCCGCGGTTCCGGCAAATGGAAACGGGTCACATGGGACGCAGCTCTCGACGAAATTGCTTCGCGGATTGGCAAGGCGCTGCGCGAAAAGCGTCAAAACGAAGTCGTCTATCACGTCGGTCGCCCTGGCCACGAAGGATACATGGACCGCGTGCTCAAAGCGTGGGGTGTCGACGGCCACAACAGCCATACCAATATCTGCTCCTCGGGTGCGCGATTCGGCTACGCGATTTGGCAAGGCTACGACCGACCGTCTCCAGATCACGCCAATGCCAAGTTTATATTGCTGATAAGCGCGCACTTGGAGTCGGGGCATTACTTCAATCCGCATGCCCAGCGGATCGTCGAGGGAATGATGTCCGGGGCCAAATTGGCCGTGATGGATACGCGGCTTTCCAACACGGCCGCCGTCGCCGATTACTGGCTGCCGACGCAGCCGGGAAGCGAAGCCGCTGTATTGCTGGCGATGGCTCGGATTATTTTGGACGAAGGCCTTTTTGATCGAGCATTTGTTCACGACTGGGTGAACTGGCAAGCGTATTTGCAGTACCGCGCGCCCGATTGGGAGCCAACGTTTGAGAATTTCATTCTCGCGTTGCGGGCGGAATACGCATCGTATACCCCCGAATTTGCCGAAGCCGAGTCGGGGCTTTCCGCCGCAACGATCGTGGATATTGCCCGCCAGATCGGCCGCGCCGGCTCTCAGTTCTCGGCGCACAACTGGCGGAGCGCGGCCAGCGGCAATCTGGGCGGCTGGGCGGTGGCCCGAGGTTTGCACTTTCTCAACGTGCTTACGGGCAGCATCGGCACGCCCGGCGGAACGTCGCCCAGCGGCTGGCATAAGTTCAAGCCCACGTTTTTTGATTCACCACCGGCGCAGAAATTCTGGAATGAATTGCATTTTCCGCGCGAGTATCCGCTGGCCCACTACGAGATGAGCTTTTTGCTGCCCCATTTTCTTAAGGCCGGCCGCGGCAAAATCGACACCTACTTCACTCGGGTCTTCAATCCCGTTTGGAGCTATCCGGACGGATTCTCGTGGATCGAGATGCTATCCGCTGCCGATCAAATTGGGCTCCACGTTGCCCTCACACCGACTTGGAACGAGACGGCATTTTTTGCGGATTTCGTTTTGCCCATGGGGCACGCTTCCGAGCGACATGACTTGAATTCGTACGAAACCCACGCTTCGGTTTGGATCGCGTTTCGTCAACCGATCCTCCGCGAGGTGGCTCGTCGAGCCGGGCGTAATGTGCAATTCACCTTCGAGACAAATCCGGGCGAGGTTTGGGAAGAGGACGAGTTTTGGATCGAACTCTCGTGGCGGATCGATCCCACCGGCGAGCTCGGCATTCGCAAACACTTCACCTCTCCCTACCGCGCCGACGAGAAAATCACAGTCGACGAATACTACCAATTCATTTTTGAGCACACCCCCGGATTGCCCGAAGCCGCAGCGACACAGGGCATATCACCACTCGACTACATGCGCCGGTACGGGGCCTTTGAAGTTGAGCAAAAAGCCTATCGCCTGCACGAATCGGTCCTTTCCGACGAAGCACTGGCCGGTTCGCAGACCGACGCTCGCTCGCCGGTCATATCGAAATCTGGAACGCCGATTGGAATTCAAATCAACGGACGGGCTTGCATCGGGTTTCCCACACCGTCGCGGAAACAAGAACTGTATTCGGCGACCTTGAAGCAGTGGGGTTGGCCCGAATACGTGCTGCCGACCTACATCAAATCGCACGTCCACCCGGAGCAGATCGACCGAGCGAAGAACGAGTTCGTCTTAACACCGACATTTCGTTTGCCCACGTTGATTCACTCGCGGTCGGGGAATGCTAAGTGGCTGGCCGAAATTTCAAACCGCAATCCGCTTTGGATGCATACAGACGATGCAGCCCACATCGGAGTTCACCATGGTGATCTGGTTCGCGTGACGTCGCAGATCGGCTATTTTGTCGATCGCGTTTGGACAACGGAGGGCCTGAAACCCGGTGTCGTCGCTTGCTCGCACCATCTGGGTCGTTGGCGACGCCCGCAGGATCCGCCCGCCAATCGTTGGGCGACGAACGTCGTCGACATCGAGTCGCCACGTCAGGGGGTCTGGCGAATGCGTAGCGCTGGAGCAATTGCTCCTTATTCTAGCGCCGATCCCGATTCGGGTCGTATCTTTTGGAATGACGGCGGCGTGCCACAGAATTTGATTTTTCCGGTGCAGCCCGATCCGATCAGCGGCATGCATTGCTGGCATCAAAAAGTCACGGTCGCGGCCGCGCAGCCCAATGATCGCTACGGCGACGTCGAAGTCGACACGAACAAGTCGTTCGAAGTCTTTCAACAATGGCTGGCCTTGACGCGCCCCGCGGACCAACCCGATCGCCTACGTCGCCCGCTTTGGCTCAATCGTCCCTTACGGCCGGAAACAGAAGCGTTTTATGCCGGAACGTAGCCGAATTCGTGCTCGTTTAACGCCAAGCCGAAGGCGACGGCAGAGACGCCGGCAGGCGAAGAAGGAGTAAGCCGACGCCCTCGGCTTGGCGTTAAACGAAGAAGCGACGCAGCTCAGGGTACTTTATCCCAACTTTCAACATCTTGGAGGCGCGAATCTCGATGTACCGCGCAGTATTGATTCAGTGGATTTGTGGCGTAGCACTTGGTTGGTTCTCGTCCACGTTGATGGGGCAAACAGACTTTCATTCACCGCCGATTGAAGATTGCATTTCAGTTCGCGTCGGAGCAACGGGGCAGGCCATTCATTGGGATCAAATGATGATGGATCTGGCGACTGCGGATGTCGTCTTCTTGGGTGAGACGCACGACGACGATACGACTCATCGCGTGGAATGGGCAGTGTACGAAGGACTCTTGGCGCGGCGCGACTCCAAAGTCGTCTTGGCCTTGGAGATGTTCGAGCGAGATGTCCAGCCACAGCTGGACGAATACTTGGCGGGAAAAATCGACGAGAAGGCGTTTCTTGCGTCAGCTCGACCTTGGCAAAACTATCATGAAGCCTACCGTCCCATGGTGGAAAAGGCCAAGTCGGTTGGCGCGCCGGTTGTCGCGTCGAACTTTCCGCGTCCCATTCGCATGAAAATGATGGGCGACGCCGAAAAGGCCTTGCAAAGCTTGGGCAATGATCGCGGACTGGCCCCTGCCGAGTTCCTGCCCAATTCGGAAGTGTACTGGAAGAGAACCGACAACGCAGTCCGCGGCCATTTGGGGATGATGCAAGCGATGGAGGGAGCCGATCGCCGCTATTCAACGCAGTCGCTTTGGGATAATTCGATGGGAGAATCGTGCGCCCTGGCTCTCGACCGAAATCCCGGCTTCAGCGTCGTTCATGTCAACGGTGGTTTTCATACGTCGTACTGGGACGGAACCGCCGGGCAACTGAAAAAACGCAAACCCGATTGCAAAATCAAAACTGTTTCGATCGTGCCGGCAACTAGTCCGTCGAGCGAACGATTAAAGGGAGCTCCGGTCGCCGATTACGTTGTCTTGGCCGAACAGCTTGCGACCAACATCAACGAAGAAAAATGGTCGGTGTTCGTCAACCGTAAAACCGATTATCAGCTTCATGTGCCTGCGAACGCATCGCCGGAAAATCGCGTGCCGCTTCTCATTTGGCTTGGCAGCGACGGGCAAGCATCCGGCGATGGCTTGAAGTTCTGGCACGCGGCGTTGGGCGAGCAAGCGGCCGTACTTGTCCTTGATCCCCCGTTTCGCGAATTGCAACGGGACCTTAGCAATGGCGGTCGTTGGTTTTGGGCCGACAGCTTTTCCGAAGATGTTTCGGCAATGATTGCCGCTATCGAACGAAGTTGGAGCTATGCTCTTGAACGATATCCGATTGACCCCAACCGTGTTTGCTTGGCCGGGGAGGGAACCGGCGCCACTGTGGTCGCCGCCACAACACTGTTGACCGATCGCATGAGCGTCAATTCGGTGGCGATTCAACCTCGGCAATACGCCAAGATCAAGGACTTTCCCTTGCCGTTGCTCGAAGACTGGGGAACGGAGCAACCCCCTCGACGGGCGTTGCAGATCATCGCCAGCCCATTCGATGGCGAATGGTGGAAGGGTGAGCTCAAGGAATACGAGACCGTGGGATTGAGCGCGAGATGGGCCGACGCGGATGTTGATCCGTGGAGTCATTTTGAGCAAGTCGATCATATCATTCGCGATGCTTTGAGTATCGAAGTAAGGTCAACGCCGGAGAATGTTGGCCGACGGTACGTTCAGGTCGATTCGAAATCACCTTTGCACTTGATTTGGGCGCGGCTTGCAGCGCAACGAGCCTCCACAGACGGATCCCTATGCGTTGCGGTAACAAATCCTCCTGATTCTGCGGTCGCACGACCATTCTCGGTGACTATTTCCCCAGAAACACTCTCAAATCCAGAAGCGTTGCCAAAGTGCCCCGGCGCATTTGGAGGCACGACGATCATGGTTATTGATGCAGAATCGGACAACGCAGAATTTTCTCGTTGGCTTGATCTGGAAAAAACGGATCCGCTGAATAAGTCCAGTCGGTTTCATCGCTTGCGGATTGCAACGAGCGGCGCTGGTGACCACGGATTGGCGAATGTTCTCAAGACACTGTTTAACGAAAAGCGAACCAACGTCTTGATTGTGCCGGCGACGTTTTATGCGGGTGAAGGGCTGATGCGCGAATTGGAAACTAATGCCGCAAACTTCGCCGACCGCATGACCATTCAGTGGCTTCCCGGCTTGGGAGGCCAGAAACTACCGCTGTCGGAGTAACGGCCTGTCCTTATCCGACGAGGCGAAATGGATTGCGACATCTTCGTGGTTCCCACGCCCTTCGAAGACTCAGGGGCGTGCCACCCGAAAACGGCGAATGACCTAACCTGAAGTATCGACAATGCACTGGGCGGATCACGTCGAGTGCCAAAACTAATCCGATGCATGAACGTATTGATTTCGACCGCGACCGTTGACGATGCGCCTGAAATCGCGTTGTTGCGAAACACGGTTGCCGAAGATTTGTGCCGCGAATTTGGCCCTGGCTTTTGGTCGCATACGGAAAGCGAGCGGGGAGTCCTGCGCGGGATCAACGCGTCGCGAGTGCTCATTGCGCGAGTCGAACGTGAAATCATTGCCACTCTGCGATTGACTACCAAGAAGCCGTGGGCCATCGATCCCGATTATTTTGCACCGGCAAAATGCCCACTTTACCTGGTCGATATGGCCGTTTCGCCAGGTCATCAGAGAAAGGGAGTTGGGCGGCAATCAATGCATGCCGCCCAAGCCGTTGCTTGGGACTGGCCTGCCGACGCGATTCGGTTGGATGCATTTGACGCGCCCGCCGGCGCGGGTGGATTCTATGAAAGATGCGGTTATCGTGAAAAGGGACGAGTTACCTATCGGAAAACGCCTTTAATTTATTTTGAACTACTGCCTTGATGAGGCAGACCGAGATCAGTCTGACTAATGTCGGACGCTGCCGTTTCGTAAAATTCGATCTAGAATTCCAACGGAACAAATTATTGGAAGTGCAAAAAAGCACTTCAACGCGAACGAGTAGTGAAAACGCGAGAATCAGCCGGCTCACGCCGGCCGCTCGCCTAAGGATTAGTGAACATGGCGAGTTCATCGTCACAGCGGATCAAGCAGCGCGAGGTCACGATCGATTGCGGAAAGCGTCGATTGCAAGGTGCTTTGGCGGTTCCGGAGGGAGCCACCGCAGTAGTCGCCTTCGCCCACGGCAGCGGTAGCGGCCGCCATAGCGTGCGCAACCAATTTGTCGCCCAGTTTCTGCAAAAAGGCGGGCTGGCTTCGTTATTGCTCGATCTATTGGAACCGGCAGAAGCCGAGGATCGACGCAATGTGTTTGATATCCAACTGCTTGCATCACGACTGATTTGTGCTGTGGATTGGTTGAACGAAGACCACGAAACGCGGGAACTGGAGATTGGATATTTTGGAGCAAGCACGGGGGCCGCGGCCGCATTAGTCGCCGAATCGCGTCAACCGAATCGAGTCGCTGCGATTGTCTCGCGTGGCGGTCGTCCAGATTTGGCTGGCGACGCATTGCTCACGGTGCAAGCCCCGACTTTGTTAATCGTTGGCGGCGACGACCATGAAGTATTGCAACTCAATCGATCGGCGTTGCAACGCTTAGGTTGCCCGAAGGAGCTAGTCGTGATACCGGGCGCCACGCATTTGTTTCCAGAGGCGGGGGCGTTGGAAGAGGTTGCGCAATTGGCTCGAAGTTGGTTTGTTCGCTATTTTCTGCCCAATCCGTCAACGGAGGTCTGATCATGAACGCCCCCACAAAATTTCTCCACCGCAAGGACGCCGGGCTCCACCTTGCCGCTCGATTGAAAGGACGCCCCTTTCATAACCCTCTAGTGTTGGCAATTCCGCGGGGCGGCGTAGTCATCGGCGCCATTTTGGCGAAAGAGCTCGGCGCCGAGCTGGACGTCGTTTTGTCACGTAAGCTACGTGCCCCATCGCAGCCCGAGCTGGCGGTTGGGGCGATATCCGAAGACGGCCAGGCCTATCTCAATGAATCGGCTGAGGACGCCCTCATCGGGATGGAGGGATATCTTCACAAGGAGCGACAGCACCAGTTGGCTGAGATTGAACAGCGCAAGCATTTGGTCCGAAGCGTTCGCCCGCAAGCATCAATTCAAGGTCGGACTGTGATTGTAACCGACGACGGGCTGGCCACGGGCTCGACGATGATTGCGGCCCTGCAGTCCATTCGCCCGCGCCATCCCGAACGGCTCATCGTGGCTGTGCCCGTCGGTTCTCCGGATCGACTCGCCGATGTGGCAAAATATTGTGACGAAGTTGTGCACGTGTTGGCTCCGCAGCATTTCTGGACCATCGGACAGTTCTATGACAACTTCGATCCCGTTGAGGACGAGCAGATGATCAGGCTTTTGCGGGAGTCTGCCCCGCGAGAAAAACCAGCTTCCGAATCCAAGCCCGAGCGAATCTGAAAAAGCACACTATGACTTGGTGTCATTCCAGGCTGAGACCCGGAATTCAGACCGGCGTGTCTGAAGCTATCTCTGGAATCCCGTCTGCGCGAAAATGACGAGCCGACGCAGCTCATTCGCCAGAATTTTGGCCGGATCTTTGCCGAGTTCTGTCGGCGTATGGAACGCACCTGAACCACGAAGAATCAGCGGGCTCTCGCGCGCCGCTCGCCAAGCCTCGAAGTCCACGTTTGCTTCGTGCCAGCAACGGCGTAAGAGTCGCCATGTTGCTTTCGGAAATCCCGCGGCGCGGCGCAGGCCGCTAGCTCGATGGCCGGTCTGCAATTGCATCCAATATTCGACTTGTCGCGCGCGGTTGAATTCGGTATTTATCCCGCGGTCGATCCCGCAAACACGACCCTGTTGGCGATGGACAAGCTACGAGCCGATACCGGTTGGCAGAAGGACGTACTGCATGGATGATCCGCATGTTGGGAAACGGCGGCGGGCTGTAATGCGAAATTGCGCGCTAGGATTGGCGTTGCTCATCGCTGGTTCACTCGGTTGTCAATCGTTGGGACCGGCGTGGACTGACACGCGATCGAACGACCTGCCTCCGGCGTCGATCGATGATGAAATCCGATACCAGGACGAACGTCTGTCGGACTTGCAGCAACCGGAGCTGCCGGATTTTGAGCAAGCCATCAAGGACCAGTCCAACGGCCAGCCCGTGCGGACATCGGAAATGGTCGCGGAAGTGCGCATTACCGGCAATTCGTCGGTCCCGACGCACCAGATTCTGCGTAACATTCGCACGCGACCCGGGCGGTACTTCGATCCCGACTTATTGCGCCAAGATATCGATCAGCTTTGGAAGATGAAAGAACTGCGCCGCGTCAACGGGCCCTCGCTTCAGCAAACGGAAAACGGAGTCGTCGTCACCATCGATGTCGCTGAACGGCCCTACGTCAAGGAAATTCGTTTTGTCGGCAACCGCGCGCTGACTGACTGGCAATTGAAACGAAAACTGCAAATGAAGGAGGGCGAACCGCTCGACGTGCACCAAATTCGCATGGCCCGCCAACAGCTCGAAGAATACTATCACGAAGAAGGCTTTCGACAAACTCAGGTCTCGATCGCCGAGGGAAGTGATTCAGGCGATCAAGACGTAGTATTTATCGTCAACGAGGATGAAAAGGAGCGCGTGCTGTGGGTGGAATTCGAGGGCAATGAGTTTGCCACCGACGCGAGACTGCGATCGTTTGTCCAAGCCAAGCCCACGTTGATGAACTCGATTAAGGGATTTGCGATCGATCGGGACGAGATCGAGCAAGACGTCACCCGCTTGACTGCCTATTATCGAACGTTTGGCTATTTTAACGCCCGCGTGGGCCGTGAAATCATCGAGAGTCCAGACAGCCACTGGGTTCGCGTGCGCTTTGTCATCGACGAAGGTCCGCGCTATATCGTGAATCGTGTTTCCTTCATTGGAAATCAGAAATTCAACGCCAGTCAATTGGAGCAGTTGCTTCAATTGAAACCGGCGGATGGAACGAATCCCGAATTCAACTCGGGTGAAATGAAGACAGATGTCGGCGCCTTGCGCGACTTGTATGGATCAGAAGGACATGTCTTTGCCGACATTCAAGTCGAGCCGCGATTCCTCGACGAACCGGGCCAGCTCGATCTCGTGTATCTCATCGACGAAGGAAAACAATATCGCGTCGGCAAGATCAACATCCACATCGACGGTGACCCGGGAATCACCAAGCGCGATGTATTCTTGAATCGAATGACCCTCCAACCCGGTGACATCATCGATGCGCGAAAGATCCGCAACTCGGAACGATTGATTCGCAGTTCCCAAATAGTTGCGGATGGTTCTCCGGGAAGCGGTGCCGCGGCGCGGATCGAGGTGAAACCGAAAGAACTTCAAAATATAGAGCGTTATGTCGAGCGAGAGTCGATCGACCGTTGATCATTTCCGACACCGAATCAGCGCCAACGCAGACTTCCATCACTATCCGCAACGAGCTGCCGAAGATATGAACGTCACGATGATAAACTGGCGATCGCGCTGGCTTGGGGCGCGTTGGCTTGCGCTGGGCTTTTTGGCCGCCAACGGATGCGCACTCAACAGCGGACCATTGTCGAACAGTGCATTGCTCTCCTCGACTCACTACGCACCCGCGATACCGCTTCCGACCGCACCAATCCTGTCTTCAGGCCCTCAAGAAAGCGTACAAGCTCGTCGAGCTGGCTCTGGAAACGACTCATCAATCGTTGTGCGAGCACAAGACACAGCCGCGGCGAATCCAACGTCGCAACCTGCCGGCGATCCTTACGCAACGACGGTTGCGGCGCCTCAGTTTGTCCTACCTGGCCAACAGGTCTATGGGCCTCCGACGACGAATCCCCCGCAAGAACTTGGCAACGCGATTATCCCGAGCAATCCCAATCAGTATCCTAACCCAGGTGATCCCAACGCACCGAACCCTTTGCTTCAGCCGATTCCGCCCTCCGGGTTGGTTCAGAATTTCCCCGATTATTTTGCGGATATTGATATCTACGCGCAAGAAGCTCAGACCGGCCGGATTATGATCGGCGGAGCCTACAACTCGGATAATGGAATCACCGGCCAAATCACCATCGACGAGCGCAATTTTGACATCGCCCGGTATCCTCGAAATTGGCGTGACGTCGTCGATGGGCGGGCGTTCCGCGGCGCCGGACAAGGCTTTCGCATGGAACTTTTGCCCGGTCGCAACGTGCAACGTTATTTAGTGAGTTTTACGGAACCCTACCTATTCAATTCCGCGGTCAGTTTTAGCGCCAGCGGCTATTTCTATAACCGCAACTTTTTTGATTGGGACGAACAGCGATTGGGCGGACAGTTTTCGCTGGGTTACCGTTTGTCGCCCGAGTTGTCGGTGAGCGCGGGAACGCGCCTGGAGAGTGTCGACATCTACGACCCAAGACTTGGCACTTCGCCCGAACTCAACGCGGCTCTGGGCAACAGCGGCTTGTACCTGGGATTTGTTCGACTCGTTCACGACACCCGCGATCATCCGTTCATGCCAACCGAAGGGGCGTACCTTGAATTAGCCTATACGCAAGCCTTCGGGGACTTTGATTACCCGCGCGGCGACGTTGAATACCGGCGGTATTTCCTCGTCTATCAGCGTGATGATGGCTCGGGCCGACATACGTTGAGCTACGGCAGTCGACTTGGCTTTAGCGGCGAGGAGACGCCCGTCTACGAAAACTATTTTGCCGGCGGTTTCTCGACGATGCGCGGGTTTGACTTCCGTGGGGCATCGCCTCTGGAAGGCGGCATTCGCGTCGGCGGCGAATTCCAATGGCTCAATTCGCTAGAGTATACGTTCCCCTTAACCGCGGACGATATGATTCGCGGCGTCGCGTTCTGCGATTTTGGCACGGTCGAACGCGACATCACGATTTCCAAAGAGAACTTCCGCGTCGCTCCTGGGTTTGGTTTTCGGGTCCATATGCCCGCCGCCGGGATGGGTGGTGCACCACTCGCGTTTGACTTTGCCTTCCCGATCGCCACTGCCGACGGCGACGACGAGCAAATGTTTAGCTTCTATATGGGCGTGTCGCGGTAACGATTTCTTACGCAACGACTCTAAAGTAGGGTGGGACGCACAGTCTTCACGCCTCACGCACGCTAGGGGCTATGCCAGTGTCCGAAATGGACTTTTTAGGCAAAGCCTACGCTAGGACAGAGGAATGCGTTGCGGCGCGCGTACCCAAACATGTTCGGACAAGTAAATCCCGACCAGAATGGCCAGCCCAGATACTGGTGTCGCCCAGGTGGGCAGGATGGTTAAGAATGCCAAAGGCACCAGGGCGCCGGTCGCAACAACGCCCCACCAATAGATCCGTCGGTAACGACCGCGCACGATCATCTGTACCGTGAGTCTTGCGTCAGCGGTCGAATGTGTTGAGGCAAGCTCTATGGCATCGCACGCCAGTCGAGCGAGAATTGCGATGACAACCAGCGTGCGAACGAATTGAACCCATTCCGTCGACTGGGAAAACGGCAAGCCAAGCAAGAAGACAGCACCACCCGCCAACCATGCGTGGATCAGCATGTGCACGCCCAGCAAAGGGCTTTGCCAAAAGTCCCGCGATTTCGCTTGGGCGAACAGAAATGCGGTGTAGATCGCCGTTGCGACAGCAAGCACAACGATCAAAACGTCCAGCAATGCTGACGAACGCTGGCCAAGGGCGAGCGCGAGCCAGAGGACCAAACTCGCTGCATAGGCCGTGATGATATACGCCCCACGGACGAGCCATGATTTCCATTGGGGCCGCAAGAGTACGTAAATGAACCGTTTGGGTTGATCGAGGTCACCTGCTAAAAGTGCTCCCGTGGCAGCGAGAAAAATCAGGCCTAGGACAACGCCGACAGTACTCAACGCGCCGACAACGATTGTGCTGAAGAATAATCCGGCAACGAGTGGGACCATCACCGCCCCCGCCGCGATCGACTTAGTCCACATATACGCAGCGACTTGCCAACCCCACAGCGTCCCCTTCTGGGGTGCGTCGTAAGTTCTCCGAGCAATTTCCGTAGCGACTTGCTTGCTCTGATGCTCGGATTGGTTCGTGGTCTGCGGATTCAAAACGCCGGACTGATCATCGCCCAACGACAGGAACTTTTCCAACGAATCGATGATCCTGACGCCAGAGGCACGATGTTCCGAGTGAGCGGAAACGGTCGTTGACGCTGAGCTGGATGTCGAATCGTCGGCTTCTGCCTCGCGATCTTGCAAAAACTTGGCGTAATGCCCGATCCCTCGCACCTGAGAACTCCAGACAGTATCCAGCGTGGCAGCCGTCGCCGCCGGATTCAACGAAGCCATATCACCGTCGATGTAATAAAGGGCGGGCAGAGTTCCTTTTTCTGGCTTCCGCACGGTGACAAGATGTTGGCTGCGGAGAAGCGAGATTTCTGAATGGGGGTCGTCAAGATCACCCGACACGATGGCATGGGTTGGGCAGACATTGACGCAAGCTGGTTCCAAACCACGATCCACGCGATGTGCACAATAATTGCATTTGGCTGCGGTTCGCGTTTCCGGATCGATGTACAAAGCGTCATATGGACAGGCTTGCATGCAAGCGCGGCAGCCGATGCAGCGCTGGTTGTCGAAGTCGACGATTCCATCTGCCCGTCGATAGAGCGCCGTCACAGGGCAAATGTCGACGCACGGAGCGTTATCGCAATGATTGCAACGCAGCACCGAAAACGACCGAGACGTTTGTGGAAATGTCCCTTTCTCGATGTACTTCACCCACGTCCGATTCACTCCCAGGGGGACGTCGTGCTCCGCCTTGCAGGCAACCGTGCAGGCGTGGCAGCCAATGCACTTTCGATTGTCGATGATGAATCCGTAGTTGGCCACGCGAAGAGCTTGCGGTTAAAACCCGGTCGTTGAAAGGGACGGCCATTCTAGAGCGGCGGTGATTCCCACGCAATTTGGTCCGTTTGCGACAAGATGCGGATTAGCCAAGTCGGTGGTCCACTGCCCCGTGTGATTTTGCGAAGTGCGTGGACATCCTCCGGGCGTATTCTAGGCGCGTCGATTTTGGCTTTTCTGGCGTCCCCAACGGACTCGTTCCGTTGGAGCGTACGATTTGTTTGCTAACGGTGCATGTTTTCCCAACCACGACCCCCACGAGCTTGTCTCGTAGGGTGAATCAGATTCTCCGCGCTACCAGCGCACATGGCTACAACCGCCATAAGTCTGATTCACCGAACGGGACGAGCCCGATGGGGTCCGTGAGGGTCTTCTGTCGGCGATTAGCGAACGAATCTATTGCTCCAACGAGGCAAGCTCGTTGGGGACTTTCCGCCGCAAGATTTGAATGCGCCAGTCATTGCTCTAGATCGTGTACTCGATAATTGCGTACGCCAGATAAGCGGCACTCCAATCAAACCAGCGTCCGCTGGCGCCAGCGAAGATCGCTGCATCCTGGTTGCCCTCGCCGTCGTTTGGTTCGCCCGTTTCAAAGTTGGTATACGGCATTTGCGAATCGTCGGCCCAGCGGAAACTGCCTTCGACCAGTTGATCGTTAAGTCCGATAAAATAATTTCGCGGGCCAAACGTCTGGCGGAGCCAATCATTCTCAGCGGCATTGTCGATTTTGACCAAGTCGCCCCCTTTGGACAATGCTTCTTGGCGAGCCGTCTGCCACGTCAACGGATTCTGAGTGAGGCCATAAACTTTCCCGTTGAAATAAAAGAACTGGCTCGGCAACGGATTTCCGATTTCGATGATTGCGAATCGCAAGTCGGTTGCATTGCCCACAAGCCATTTGCCGTCGGAGCCGCGCAACAATCCAAAGTCATTTGCCTCGCTTGCGTCGGCTGGTTGCCCAGCGTCCCAATTTGAGAATCCTAAGATCTGATCGCTTTCCCAGCCGAATTGGCCTTCCAGATATTGGTCCGTGAGATCGGTATGAAACAATCCAGCGCCGAAGGTCGTTGCGAGAAAGTCATTTTCGGAAGCATCGTCGATCACGACAAGCGTGCCACCCAGCGCGCGGGCCTGGGCTCGTGCGTCGCTCCAAGTTAGCGGTATCGCCGTAAGTTGATAGAGGTGGCTGTTGTAACGAAACGTGGTGACTTCGCTGCCGCGGACAACGACTTCTGCCAGCGCTAGCGCTGCGTTGTCACCGGCGAGTTGCACCCGCACATAGCGGCCTTGTTGCCCGATTGCAATGTCGCGCTGCGGGCCGAGCAACCCGGAATGGAAAACGCTCCAGGTTCCCGGCGCGGAACGGACCGCTTCCAAATTGCCGCTCTCAAATGGCGTATTTGACACGAGAATCCAAGCGTCCTTCAGCTTGTTGGGGCCAGCATCGGTCCGATTAAAAAGGGTGATCACGTCCAAGTGGTACGCGCGCCCCAAATCGACTTCCCAAAACGGTTGTCGTTGCAGGGCGGTATGGGAGACGGACCTCTTGCGGGCGTGATCGCCAGCTTCGTTCCCGTCCACGGCCCGCGC
The DNA here is from genome assembly GCA_041745295.1 of Pirellulaceae bacterium. Lineage (GTDB taxonomy): Bacteria > Planctomycetota > Planctomycetia > Pirellulales > Pirellulaceae > JANMEB01. The sequence goes on from JBGTJE010000097.1 coordinate 167,216, forward strand.
CGAGACTCCGCCGTAAGAAGTGGTGCTCTGGGCCGTTGGTTTGCCCAACGCCAGGTTACTGCTGGGAATTTTGGGGAGGACGTTGACCGCGATTGCTTTGTTGGCGGTTGCCCCTTTGGAATCCGTGACGGTCAGGCGAACGGTGTATGCGCCGGCGGCCACGTAAACATTCGCAGGATTCGCCAACTTGGATTTCTGACCGTCCCCGAAATCCCAGGCGTACGTTATTGGGTTCCCGTTGGGATCGGTCGTTCCGTTTGAAAAGAATTTGAACGAGCGGGGAGCTTCGCCGAATTGCGTGTCGGCGCGCATCGAGATGACCGGCGGGTCATTCACCGGAACAGATGTTTCGCCCTTGTACACCCGGACTTCGCGTAATGACAAAGAATTTGTTCCCGCCAATTGCACGCGCACATAACGACCACGCTGGCCGACGGTCCAAACCTTCGAAATACCTGCCTGACCCGGGTCATGGTAGACCCAGTCCGCATTGATCATCGCATCCGAAAGCCCGGGCGATGTAAACGGTGTATCGGAAACCATAAGGTAATAATTGCTGAGTCGCTCGGTGAAATCGAGCCGATTGAACAAAGCGATTTCGCCAATCGTTTGCACAGATTGCAAATCGACCTGCCACCAAGCTTGGTAATCGAAATCGGTCGAAGTGTGCCCCGTTGTCAAGCTATCGTCGACCGCGATGGACGATACTTCTCCAAACAATGTGCTGCTCTGCGCCGATGGTTTGCCGACCGCAAGATTCTCGACCGAGACATTGACTTGTACCGAACCGGGACTGCTGTTTCCGCTAGGGTCGACTACGGTCAAGTGGGCCATGGATGTGCCCGGCGAGGTGTAGGTGAAGCTCGGATTGGCTTGCGTCGAGTCGATGATTCCGTCTTGGTCGAAATCCCAAAAAAACGAAAGTGCGTCGTTGGTCGGGTCGGTTGATCCCGCGGAATTAAACTGGACGGTCAGTCCGCTGATCGAGGTGACCGCAGGCAAGGACTGCGGCCGACCGCTCGGTGCGGTGTTGTGGACTAGCTCGTACAGAGTTCCCTTGACGATCGAGGCCATCTGAATCCGGCCGCTTGGCGCCAAGTGAATATCGACCGGAAACGACCATTCGTTGCGGCCGAACTCGGTGTACGCTCCGGACGCGTCCGCTGTGTAAACGACGTCTTGACCGAAATTTGCGAAAAAGAACTTGCCGGCGTAGCTCGACGGGTACTTGTCGCCTCGAAACATGACGCCGTTGGTGATCGCGTCGTAATTGCCGATATGGTTGTAGCTAATATACGGGTAGGTCGATTGAAACCCGGCCGGCGGCGTTCCATAGTTGGTGCGATTTCGCCCTTCGTAATACGGCCATCCAAAGTTGAGTTGCGTGCCGACGTCCGTCGGTGGGATCAGGTTGATTTCCTCGGGTCCGCCATCCGTGACATCGCCGAAGTAAATATTTCCGGTCACGGCATCCTTTGAGATCCGCCACGCGTTCCGAACACCCAAGGCCAGGACTCTCGAGCGCACGCTCAACGGATCGGCGGCGTCGTAATAGGGATTTCCGGGAACTCCTGCTCCGGTTTCGGTTTCGATGCGAAAGATTTTCCCTTGTTTGGAATTGGGATCTTGCGCGGCGAGGCGAAGTGAATCCAAGAAACCGCCGTCCCCCCAAGTCATGATCAGATTTCCGCCGCCGTCGAATTCAATGTCGCCGACACTATGCGTTGTCGAGGGATTATCGTGACCGCTCAAGAGCGTCAAGCGCGTTGACAGATCGGCGACGTTGGGGTTGTTGGCAAGCGCCGCGACGCGAATCAACGAACCGCCGGCGGGGCCGCTTGCGTCGGGGTTTGTGGGTTGCAGTTCGACGGTAAAGTTGAGGTAGACGCGGCGGTTCACGGCGAAATTTGGATCGAGGGCAAGTCCGATGAGTCCGCGATCCTGTTTGGAGTTTACTTCGTTTCGGAGGTCGATAAACGTCCCGACGACGTGACCTTGCGAGATGACTTGAACGCGGCCAGCTTTTTCGGCGACAAATATCCGTCCATCCGGTGCGTAGGCGACCGCGATCGGTTCGACTAATCCGCCCACGAACGGCTCGATCGAAAAGCCGGGTGGGAGCGTAAGCAAATCACGCTGCTCCAACGATTCGCACCAAAGCGAATTTGGTTCGACCGGATGAGTCGATTGGAAGCGTTTACTACGCTTGTCGCTGTACTGGCGCGGCGATAGACGGATTTGAAGGCGCGATGGAATAGACATGGTGCGGCATCAAGATGGAAGAACGGCAAGTGCGAACCGGTACAAGCCAGTCCGGCGACTTGTTTTCCTATCGATACATTAAAATTAGCGCAGCGACAGATGCAACCCGGAAAATGTCAACGACTTGAGAACGCCTAGATCGCATTTTGCGTTCCTCTCGCGAATGAGTTAGCCGAATTCGCCAGAATTTGGGCCGAAACTCTAGCGAGATTAGATACAAGAACAGGAAAGGAGCTTTCGTGCATTTCGGCTGAAGGCTTAAGAGTCCAACGACAAATTCGGCTTGGCCGACGGTTTTTCTTCGGCGTAGCTGGGGCGGTAGTATTCTGGGACTAGCGCGAACGGGTCGTGGGTCCCGCCGCGCTCAAAGTGCTGCCGAGCAAGGCGCCCCAAGAGGGCGGCATCCGGATTCCAGAGAATCGGATCGGCGATTGGGATTTGCTTTGTTGGTGTCCATTTCATGAGTCCTGGGCCCGTCAAGATCTCATCCGGAGAAAGCGAAGAATTCAGGTCCTCTGAATTCAAAATTGTCACCGGCGCGATGGATTCCAATCGCCATGGTCCTTGTGTGCGGTATCGTCCGACGAAAAACTCGGATCGCTGAGCGTCCATGATCGGGCGAATGATTTCGCCTGTCGTCCAGCCTCGTGCCGATGCCGTCGCGGCGGCGATGAGTTCGAGCGAGTTGCAAGCGACGAGTGGGCATCCCAAAGCGTACGCCAGCGTCTTGGCGGCAGTGACACCGACCCGTAATCCGGTGAAGGCACCGGGTCCTTGCGTCACTCCGATGAGCTCGAATTGGCTCACTACCCAACCGGCCGCGACAACCCCAGCTTGAATGCGGGGCAGTAAAACTCGGCTAATCGGCAGCGTGACGTCGATCCAGGGCTGAGCGACGACGATTTCCGCGTCAAGCAACGCCACCCCCCAAGCCCGACTGGAAGTCTCGATCGCCAGGATTCTCAACGAGTTGCTCCCAAGGGTTGTGCTGGATGAGGGCCGGGATCGGGATGGTCGGAAATCTTGTCCGCGTGTTATTCTGCGAAAGAATAATCGTGCGGGGCTCCGATTGCACGACGCCACCAAAAAAAATAGACTTGTCCATCAGACTCGTAGGGCTTCCGCGCGAATGTCAGGGCCTTGCCAACATCCAATCTACGCAATCCTCGAGCCAACTTTTCGCGCCGCTTGGAACCGACCATCGTGAAACGAGCCATTATCAGCGATATCCACGCCAACTATGAGGCCCTCACGGCGGTTTTGTCTCATATCAAAACGCTTAACGTGGCGGAGATCATTTGTCTGGGCGACATTATTGGCTATGGCCCCGATCCGGTGCGTTGCCTCGACGTGGTGATGGAAACTTGCGATCAGACGATTTTAGGCAATCATGACCAAGCCGCGATTTTCGACCCCGAGGGATTTAATCCAATCGCCCTCCGCGCGATCTATTGGACTCGATCGCAAATGGAATTGGCCAATGATCACCCACGGTCCGACCGGCGCTGGGACTTTATCGGCGAACGGCCGAGGCGGCACGATGAAGGCGAGTACCTCTTTGTGCATGGTTCGCCCCGCGATCCAACGAACGAATATGTTTTTCCGGAACACATTTACGAGGCCAGCCGAATCGATGCCTTGATGAAGCGATTTCAACAGTATTGCTTCCAAGGCCATACGCACATTCCGGGCGTATTCACGCACGATTGTCAGTTCATTCCCCCGGAAGAAAACAATTACTTTTTTCCGTTGGGCACGGACAAGCTGATGATCAACGTCGGCAGCGTTGGGCAGCCCCGAGACAACGATCCACGTGCGTGCTACGTGGTGCTGGACAACGAGGCTAAAACGGTGCAATACTACCGAATTGAATACGACGTCGAAGCGACTCGTCAAAAGATTCTGAATATTGACGAACTCGACGACATGTTAGGAGATCGGCTGCTGACGGGTCGCTAAGGCATGGAAATGAACGATTCGGTTTGCGCAATAATAAGCGACATCCACGGCAACCTCGAAGCGCTCGACGCAGTACTTGAGGACATTGCCCGGCTGAACATCCAGCGGGTTTATTGCTTGGGGGATATTGTCGGATACGGACCCAATCCTTGCGAGTGCGTGGACATCAGCGTTCGGTTCGACATGTGTTTGTTGGGCAATCACGACAACGGGGCGCTGTTTGATCCGGGCGGTTTTAGCAGTGGTGCGGAGCGCGCGATTTTTTGGACTCGCCGCATGATCGAAGACTCAAAATCAGCTGCCGCCAAGGAACGTTGGAATTTCCTGGCCAAGCTTCCGAGAATGTTCCGTGACGGCTCGACGCTGTTCGTGCACGGCTCGCCGCGCAATCCGCTATCCGAATACGTGTTTCCGGAAGATTCCGCAAATACGAATAAGATGTCGCGAATCTTCGCGTTGATCGAGCATGCCTGTTTTCACGGGCACACGCACGTGCCCGGCATTTTTTCCCAATCGGGGAAATTCTTTTCGCCGCGTGACTTGAATGGTCCGTACTTCATCGGCGATGAAAAGGTATTGATCAACGTGGGCAGCGTCGGGCAGCCGCGCGACAACGATCCACGCAGCTGCTATGTTATCGCCAAGGGAAATGAGGTCACGTTTCGCCGGGTGGTATATCCTTGGGAAAAAACGCGCGAGAAAATTTTGGCAATCGAAGAATTGGATAACTTTCTCGGTGATCGCCTGTTGGAAGGCAGATGACCCCTCGGCGATTCATCGATCTCGAGTCGCCGAAGGCCAACCGCGAAATGGCCAGAATTCCCCCTGGCGAATTCACCCCGCGTATCTCACAATACGTCGTACCCAAGAGACGCGGTCCCAAGACGAATAGATTCCAACGCAGGGCCTGCTGTCGCGAAGGCGGGTCCACGTCGTCCAAACCAGAAAGCTAATTCGATCGTGGACCACCGCCAAATAATTCGTTTTATCTTGATCGGTAGCGTCGCTTTCCTGGCAATGACGTTGTTGCAACCGATCTTGTTTCCGCCGCCACCCAAAGCCAATCAGCCGGCGCCAAAACAGGTCCAGCCCGGTGACCCAGCGCCGGATGACGTTACGGCGGCTCAAGCGGAAAACGCCAATCCGGATTCGGCTGTCCATGAAAACGGCGATAAGACAAACGACGCGGCGGCCAAATCGACGGAGTACCCGGATTTAGAACCCAATCGGCTCGTAGCTCTAGGTGCGGTCGGGGTTGACACACTTGATAAATTGATGGTGACCCTCGATAGCAAAGGTGCTGCGGTTCGGCGCATCGAATTAAACGCGCGATTTCCCAACGGCAAACTTCGCTATTATGACCAGGAAACTCGCGGTGCCTATCTGGGTTATTTGGACCTGACGCCCCATCCACGAGGCTGCGAGATTCATTTCGTCGGACCGGGTACTCCCGCCGCGATCGCAGGTTTGCAAGTCGGTGATGTGCTTACGTCGGTGAATGGGGAACCCATCGTTTCGCCCGACGATTTCGCCGCGATCATTGATCAAGCAAAGGTTGGTCAACAGATCACACTCGCTTATCGTAGCGGCGTCGAGGAAAGCGCCGTGGACTCGACGTGCCAAATCACGCTTGTGCAAAAACCGCTAGAAGTCGTTGGTCCCGGCACCGGGCAATTGTACGATCCAAAATCGCCAACGCCGGCGTCATTCTTAGTTACGTTGCGAAAAAAAGTAGTCGAGCCGGGATGGCCCGAATTGGACGAACAATTGACGCACGTCAATTGGAAGACCCGCGAGTTTGACGCGGATGGCTCGCGCGTGGTCGAATTCTCTCACGAGATTCCGGACTCGGTTCTGGCGCAACACGGACTCAACGGACCACTGCAATTAGTCAAACGATATTGGCTGCCCAAACCCACGGGGCTGGATGATTTTGAGAAAAACTACCATATCGATCTTCAAGTCGAAGTTCGAAACCTATCGGAAAAACCGGTCGCGGCCACGATGGAGATCGTCGGCCCAACCGGGACTAATATTGAAGGCTGGTGGTATCAAAACAAGATTCACGGCCGATCGTCCGCCGTGGGGTATGTCGCCGGCGCGCGCGATATCGTGGGCGGCAGCGAATTGGGCGGCTTTGTGTTTTGGGGAAACCCGGAAATTGTTCAGAACTATCTATCCAAGCGGCGAGAAAACCAGCCCGTTTTGCAGCCTTCGACCGACGCGAATAAGCTGAATTTTATCGGCGTCGATACGCTGTATTTTACGACTGCGCTAATTCCGGATGCGGCGGGTGCGTTGCCAGGCCAGTCCGCTCCCGTAACGCCGGATCCCTTCAAGCCGTATTCGGCGTTCGTGCACGTCGTAAGTCCTCCGTCGGCCATCCGGGAAAACCGAAGTCTTCAGCGAACGACTGACGTAACGTTTCGGCTTTTTTCCGATGAGTTTACCCTTGCGCCAGCGAGCGCTGGTGCGCCGGATGCCAGCGTCTATCGCCAGACATTCAACCTATTTTCCGGTCCCAAGGAACCTTCGCTGCTGCAGAAGTACGCCGTGGGCCAACGGAACAATCTCGCCGAAGTCGAGACCTACGGTTGGTTCGCGGCATTCTCTAAGCCGCTGGTGTGGCTTCTGCGATTTTTCTATTCGTGGGTGCACAACTATGGTATTGCGATCATCATGCTGACGGTGATCGTTCGCCTCATCCTGATGCCGATTTCGCGCAAAGTCGCCATGAACGCGCAAGCGTCGGCCAAGATGATGCAGACACTGCAACCGGAAATCAAACGGCTTTCGGAGCGTTATAAGGACGACCTTGAGAAACGTATGCGGGCCCAGCAAGAGCTGTTTGCCAAACACGGATTCAATCCGGTGAAGCAACAATTCGGCGGGTGCATCTTGGTGTTCTTGCAGCTTCCGATCTTCATTGGCCTTTATCGTGGACTTTCGGTGGACGTTGCGCTGCGTGGTCAACCGCTGTTCCCAGGATTGCAATGGTGTTCCGACTTGGCCGCGCCGGATCAACTGTTGTATTGGAAGAATTGGATGCCAAGCTTTTTGGCGAGCGAAACTAGTTGGTTTGGTCCGTATCTCAATCTACTTCCGCTCATCACGATTGTCTTGTTTCTGGTGCAGACCAAATTGTTCATGCCTCCGCCGACCGATGATCAACAAAAGGTCGCGCAGCGTATGATGACCATCATGATGGTCTTTATGAGCGTGTTGTTTTTCAAAGTACCGAGCGGATTGTGTTTGTATTTCATCACCTCGAGCATTTGGGGAATGGTGGAGCGCGCGTTCTTGCCTAAATTCAAACCGCCGGCTGGCTCAGCAACGGCATCCGTGTCGGGCGAAGCTAATCCCAGCCGCTAAGTTCAACGAATCGGGCAAAGCTAAGTGCAAATCTCAATTCCAGAATCGTTCCCTCGCCCCGCTTCGGGCAACCTTATGCACGGTAGATAGCAATAACTTAGATCTGGTTCCCAGGTAGAGCCTGAGGGTGTCCTGGAATTGGGCGAGTGCGGCCGCGTGCTTTTCGTCATTCCGGGCTGAGACCCGGAATTCAGGCCCACGGAAGGAGAATTGCCAAGCAATCGTTGACTTAACGTGTCTTACTTGTGTACAGATTCCGCCCTAGGCACGCACTCGCTTCAACGTCTTGGGTCGCGCATCGTCTTAGCATGGCTAATCCCCATCCGTGGAAGATGGATTCCGGGGCTCAGCCCGGAATGACGGCTGCGCGGCTTATGGCACAGTGGCATCGCAAACCGCGCAGTCTGAAAAGGCAATGATTGAATTCCAGGACTCCCTCAGACTCCCGTCTGGGAACAAGGATTTTATTGGGCGTTCTTGAGTTTTGAGATAGGATCCAAGGGTTGCCGAATCCTCCCGTAACCATTTTCGCGAATCGCATGAGTGTCGTTGATTTAGATCCGAATCGTACGATTGCCGCCATCGCGTCGGCATTGGGACCGGCAATGCGCGGGATCGTGCGGCTCAGCGGTCCGCAAACCCTGGCTTGTTTGAATCGGCTTTGCAACCCCGAAATTGCGGCGCCCCAAGGCGCCCGATCGTTTGCCACCCATTTGCGCTTGACCGGGATTACAAGTCCCGTCAGCGCGAACATATTGTTGTGGCCCGATTCTCGCAGCTATACCCGGCAGCAATCCGCCGAAATTCATCTAATTGGCAGTCTGCCCGTGGTTGAGGCACTCGTGGATTCGCTTTGTCAAAACGGCGCAGCGCTGGCTTGCCCCGGCGAATTTACACTGCGGGCGTTTTTGGCCGGCCGGCTCGACCTGTCGCAAGCGGAAGCGGTCATCGGGGCAGTCGAGGCCTCCAACGAAACTGAGTTCGCGATTGCAATGGCGCAAAGCGCCGGCGGACTGCGCGATCCGCTGGACAAGCTGCGTAACGAGCTGCTCGAGTTGCTTGCCCATTTGGAGGCCGGCCTAGATTTTGTCGAGGATGACATTCAATTTATTTCGCGAACTGAACTGCAATCAGCGATTCAAGAGATCCAGACGGCCGTGCAATCGATCATCCGCCAGATTTCCAATAGAAACTTGAATGAAAATGGTTGGCGCGTCGCGTTAATCGGTCGACCGAATGTCGGCAAGAGCAGCTTATTCAATGCGCTGGTCGGACGGTCGGCGGCGATCGCGACCGACGTTGCGGGGACTACTCGAGATTATTTGGTTGAGTCGCTATCCTTCGGCGCATTCGAGATCCGTCTCATCGACACCGCGGGACTTGATTCCAGCAACATTGGCCAACTCCGACCCAATGAAATTGAGAACGAGGGCCGATCTCAAGCGTTTGACCGCCCCATCGTTTCGATCCACGAACTTGCGCAAATGCGTTCACGGGAAGTGACCGCACAATCGAACTTGCAATTACTGTGTATCGAGCGGGGGCAGGAGCTCGATGCGTGGGAAGAGCAGATACTTCGTGAGGCGGGCGATGACTTGTTGTGCGTTGCGACCAAAGCCGATTTGCAGCGCGCGGAATCGCCGACCGTTGGAATTCCCGTAAGTGCCCTAACCGGCCAGGGTCTGGATGAACTTAAAAGCAAGATATGCGAGCGGCTCGATTTTCTGAGCCATCGCGCGGCAGCCTATTTGCCGACCGTCGCACGATGCGCCGAGTCATTGGCACTCGCCGACCACGCACTGCAGCGCGCCGCGGACGAACTGCGCGATCAAGCCGGTGATGAGATCATTGCTGCTGAATTTCGCGCGGCGCTGGAACATCTTGGCCGCATTGTAGGCGCTGTCTACACCGATGAAATACTGGACCGAATCTTTAGTCGGTTCTGTATCGGCAAATAGTCTGTGCCCCAAATCGAATGACCGATGCGCCGATCGATTGATGCAATTCTTGGTTATGTTGGCACGAGCGTACCCGTGATGGGGTCCAATTGATATAGTTACGATTCAACGAATTCGATCCCGCCAATCGTGGAGGTTTTCATGATTTCATGCTGCTGTCTCGCGTCGACGGTCCAGCTTCTTGCCAGCAGTGACCACTCAGATCCAGTGACTCCCGTCTTGTTGGGGATTTCGATCATATTGTTGGCCGCCAAATTCGGTGGTGACCTCATGCTGCGCTTGCGACAGCCGCCTGTTCTGGGCGAGTTGTTAGTAGGAGTAATTCTCGGCAACCTTGTGCTGATTGGATTCAATGGAATGGAATTCCTCAGAATGGCGGGACCCGAGGAGGGAATGGATGCCGCGACTGGAGTCAACAGTACCGCGACGGTCATGGATATTTTGGCGCGAATCGGCGTGATCTTGTTGCTGTTCGAAGTCGGTCTGGAGTCTGATCTGCGGGAAATGAGCAAAGTTGGACTGTCGTCGTTGCTCGTCGCAGTTTTAGGCGTTGTCGCGCCGATGGGACTGGGATGGGCGGCCAGCGTCTGGTTGTTGCCGAATCAATCGTGGCACGTTCACCTTTTCATAGGCGCCACACTTTGCGCAACAAGCGTTGGTATAACGGCGCGCGTCTTAAAGGACTTGGGAAAAACCCATGCGAAGGAGTCTAAGATTGTTCTTGGCGCGGCCGTGATCGACGATGTGCTTGGATTGGTCATTCTTGCCGTCGTCCAGGCGATTATTGTGAATGGCTCGGCCAGTCCGCTGGAAGTCGCGTTTATCATCGCCAAGGCCGTTGGCTTCTTGGTGGGGGCGATAGTACTCGGCGAGTGGCTAAGCCCGCGGCTATTCAGGCTGGCGTCACTATTGCGGGGACACGGCATGTTGGTCGTTACCGGACTCGTCATTTGCTTTGGCCTGTCCTGGGTCGCAAATCTCATGGGACTAGCGCCCATCGTCGGGGCGTTCGCCGCCGGAGTGATTCTTGACCGAAAACACTACCGCCCGCTGCAAAGCAAAAATGACGAACGCTCGCTCGAAGACTGGGTAATGCCCATTACAACATTACTGGTACCCATCTTTTTCGTCATGATGGGATTCCAAGTCAACCTTGCGAATCTACTCGATCCATCGGTCTTAATATTGGCCGCTGGTATCACGGTCGCTGCCGTGATCGGCAAACAGGCCTGTTCGCTCGGCGTGGTTGGCCGAGGTGTGGACCGTCTATCGGTCGGGATAGGAATGATTCCTCGCGGCGAAGTAGGTCTTATTTTCGCGGCCATCGGCCATCGCCTGGTGAGCGACGGCAAGGCAGTCATCGACTCGACGGTTTACACGGCAATAATCGTCATGGTGATGGTCACGACACTCATTACGCCACCGTTGCTGAGTTGGTCAATGAGGCGAAAGGACCGAACTAACGATCCGATCAATGCGCTGCCTTGATCGTAATTTCAACCCATCCGTCGCCGGTTTATCGGATTGACACTGCTCGACGGCGGATGAGAATGATCGAGGCGTGCGAAAGGCGTGCTGAGGACGGTGCAAAAGAAAATGCGAATGCGTGCGAAAGTAAACATCGACTCGAAAACGAATTTGTCGCGATTGCCTCAGAGGGTGCAATGGCTATTGATTGTCGCAATGGCAATGGGGATGAACTATCTCGGCTACGACCAGGTGGCCATCGCATTTCAGACTGTTGGTTCTAAGGACAATGTGCCATCCGGAATCGAGTTTAACCGCGACATTCGCCCGATCTTGGCCGACCGATGTTATGCGTGCCACGGTCCGGATAAGAACAAGCGCCAGGCCGAATTACGATTGGATACAAGCTTGGGTTTATTGGGGGATGGAGAAACACCTGGCGTTGTCGCGCCCAAAGACCCCGACGAGAGCGAGTTGATTCGACGCTTGGAATCGACAGATGACGAAGAGCGGATGCCGCCGCCTAATTCAAAAAAGGTCGTATCGTCTCAAGAAATCGAGTTGATTCGGCGGTGGGTCGAACAAGGGGCCACATGGCAAGGTCATTGGTCGTTCGAACCAATCCGTCGCCTTGACGCGCCTGCCGTCGATTTTGCAAAGTTCGAATCCGGCGACTCTGTGCGCCGATTTGCCGAGACGCCGATCGATCGGTTTGTAATCGCGACTTTAGCCGCGAAGAACTTGCAACCCGCCAGTCCAGCCGACGCTCGTACATTGGCTCGACGCCTGCATCTGGACTTGTTGGGGTTGCCGCCAACGACACAACGTGTCGAGCAATTTGCCGCCGAGTTTGCTCGAGATTCGGCGGCGTACGAACGACTAGTGGACGAATTTCTCGCTTCGCCCCATTTTGGCGAACGGATGGCGATGTGGTGGTTGGACCTCGTACGCTACGCGGATAGCGTTGGCTATCACGGCGATCAATCGGTGAGCGTGTCACCGTATCGCGATTACGTGATCCGCGCGTTCAATCAAAACAAACCATTTGACGACTTTACGCGCGAACAACTGGCCGGAGATTTGCTCGCCGACCCATCGACCGAAAAACTAATTGCCTCGGGCTACAACCGCTTGGGGATGATGAGTGCCGAAGGCGGCGTGCAAGACAAAGAGTATCTTTCAAAGTACATCGCGGAGCGCGTCCGCAATGTGGGGGGCGCGTGGCTGGGGGTCACACTGGGTTGCTGCGAATGCCACGACCATAAATTCGATCCGTTTAGCCAGCGGGATTTTTATTCGATGGAGGCATTCTTTGCCGACATCGAAGAAAAAGGTCTTTACTCGGGCGCCAACGACACCGGTGTTTGGGGCCCACAAATCCAAGTCCCGACGCCGGAGCAACTAGTCGAGCTGAATCGACTGGACGAGCAAATTCGCGGTATCCAAGCCCGCATGGCGAACGAGACGCCGGAGTTCGTGGCCGAACGTACGGCTTGGATGAGTCAAGTCGTGCCGTGGGTCGCGCTAAAGCCAGCCGAAACAAAATCGGCCAACGGCGCAACCTTGACACTCCAGGCTGACCAATCGATTTTGGCGAGCGGCACGAGTCCAGACACCGACGTCTATACTCTGGAATTTACCGAGCTGCCAACAGAAACGACCGCCGTACGCCTGGAGGTCCTCCCCGATGATTCGCTGCCGGCAAAAGGTCCCGGCCGAGCCAGCAACGGCAACTTCGTGCTTGGCGAATTGACGTTGTCCGTCCTTCCGGCTTCGTCCAGCGACGTCCTTCAAGACATACCCATCGCCGGTGCCAGCGCCACGTTTGAGCAGACGGATTCATCCAGTGACCATCCGCTGGGAAAATTTGCCATTGAATCTGCGATTGACCATAACGAGTCAAGCGATTCGTGGGGCTGGGCGGTCGGCGGGCAAACGGGCCAAGGCAATCGCGCCGCGTTCGTTTTGAGCAAACCGCTGACGCTCGTTGCTGGATCTCGACTGCGGATTGAACTGAAGCAGAACTTCAAACAGAACCCGCAGCACACGCTGGGTCGGTTTAGGATTGACGCGACGTCCGAAAGTCCGCCAATCGTTGCGGCGAAGAATCCCCCACAGGAAATCGAAGCATTGCTGGTCGTTCCCGCCGCAGAACAAACCCCGGAACAAACTCAAAAAGTAGTCGAATACTATCGATCGATTTCTCCGACGCTGGAGCCAGTGCGAAAGGAATTGGCCGAAACCACCGCCGCTCGAAAGAAATTGAACGACTCGATTCCGACGACGTTAGTCACCAAGGCGTTGGAGCCGCGAGTCGTGCGGGTGTTGCATCGAGGAAACTGGATGGATGAAACGGGCGACGTAGTTTCGCCGACCGTGCCCATCGCATTAGGTGGGAGCTCAGAAAACACGTCGCGCCGATTGACGCGATTGGATCTCGCGGACTGGTTGGTTTCGGAGAAGAACGGGTTAACCGCGCGAGCCCTGTCAAATCGCTTGTGGAAATTGTTGTTTGGCGCGGGGTTGTCGGCGAATCTCGGTGACCTTGGCTCGCAGGGCGACTGGCCTTCGCATCCCGAGCTGCTCGATTGGCTCTCGAGCGAAATGATTCAGTCCGACTGGGACATGAAACACTTGATCAAAACGATGGTCATGAGCGAGACATATCGGCAAGCTTCGGATGTGTCGGTCGAAGCAGCCGAGCATGACCCTTTCAATCGCTGGTTGTCCCATCAGGGTCGCTGGCGGCTGGATGCCGAAGTCGTGCGCGATGTCATTTTGGCCACCAGCGGATTGCTCAACGACAAAATCGGCGGGCCGAGCGCAAAACCCTTTCAGCCACTGGGGTATTGGGCTTATCTCAACTTTCCGCAGCGCGAATGGGAAACCGGAACCGGGTCCGACGTTTATCGACGTGGTTTGTACACGCATTGGCAGCGACAATATTTGCATCCCTCGCTCTCGGCTTTTGACGCGCCGAGCCGCGAAGAGTGCGTGGTCGATCGGCCTCGCTCGAACACACCCCTTCAAGCCTTGGCCTTGCTCAACGATCCAAGCTACGTGGAATCGGCGAAAGCCTTGGCGGCGCGCATTGTGAGCGCAGGCGGCTCGACCGATTCCGATCGCATTGCTTGGGCTATCGGCGTCGTACTTACTCGACCGCCTCGCGAGGGCGAAGTCGACGTATTGCTTGCCCTATTAGCCAAGCATCGGAAAGCTTTTCAATCCGATGCCGAGGCCGTAGATAAACTGCAAAAAGTCGGGCCGTTTCGGCCAACCGAAAAAATCGAGCCGGCCGAATGGATGGCTTGGACCAGCGTCGCCCGCGCACTTTTAAACCTGCACGAAACAATCACGAGAAATTAGACCCAAATCCCTCGTCATTCCGGGCTGAGACCCGGAATCCATCCCCATGGATGGAGAAGCCATGTTTCACGTCACATTTGAACCTGGTTTCCCACATTTGCAGGAATGACTACGTTGCCTTACTCGTTGTTGTGAGAATCGTCCCATGCTCTGGATGCCACCGTCAATCGCCCGCCGAACATTTCTGTACCGCAGCGGAATCAGTGTCGGCGCCATGGCCCTTGGAGGTTTGTTCAAACAATCCGCTCTAGCTCGGAATGTTGGCGGCGAATCCGGCCGCATTCCGCCCAAAGCCAAACGAGTGATCTGGCTGTACATGGCGGGTGGAATGAGTCACCTCGACACGTTCGATCACAAGCCCGAGTTAGCAAAGCTCGACGGCCAACCCATGCCGGAATCGATCACCAAAGGTCAGCAGATCGCGCAGCTTCAAGGCCAAGCTCTGCGCTGCTTCGCGCCGCAACACCCTTTTCAGAAATGGGGCCAGTCGGGCCATGAAATCAGTTCGATATGGCCCAAGCTCGCAGGATCCTGTGCGGACGATTTATGCATCGTCAAATCGCTTTTCACGGAGGCAATCAACCACGATCCCGCACACACGTTTATGAATACGGGTTCGATGATTTCGGGCCGGCCCGCCATGGGTTCCTGGCTTTGGTACGGCTTGGGTGCAGAAACCGAAGAGCTACCTGGCTTTGTCGTCATGGTCTCGACGGGACAATATGGCCAAAAGCAGCCGATCGCCGCCAGGCAATGGCACTCTGGCTTTCTCCCCAGCCGCTTTCAAGGCGTCGAATTCCGAAGCACGGGTGATCCCGTCATGTACGTCTCGCGTCCCGATGGAGTCGCTCAGCAAAATCAACGCGATATCGTCGATGCCGTTTCCAAACTCAATGAGCTCAATGCCCGAAATTCAAAAGACCCAGAAATTGCCTCCCGAATCAGCCAGTATGAGATGGCGTTCCGCATGCAGACCAGCGTCCCGAACTTGATGAACATTCAGGACGAACCGCAACATATTCTGGACTTATACGGCACCAAAGGGGGCGACGGAAGTTTTGCCGCCAATTGCTTACTCGCTCGGCGTCTAGCGGAACGAGGCGTGCGATTCATCCAACTCTATCATCGCGATTGGGACCATCATGGCAGCATCAAGTCTCACATCGCGGGTTCCGCGGCCGAAGTCGATCAAGGAGCTGCTGCGTTGATCGCCGATCTGAAGCAGCGCGGGATGTTGGAGGACACGATCGTCGTCTTTGGTTCCGAATTCGGGCGAACGCCGATGGCTCAAGGCGATGGTCGCGATCACCACTTGGCTGGTTTCTCGATGTGGCTGGCCGGCGGCGGCTTTAAACCCGGGATGAGTTACGGCGCCACAGATGATTTGGGCTATCACGCGACGGAAAATCGCGTCTCGGTGCACGACTTACACGCCACGATGTTGCACCAATTGGGAATCGAGCACTCGGGCTTCACGTTCAAATTCCAAGGCCTGGATTCACGGCTCACCGGCGTCGAACCGGCGCAAGTCATCGAGCCGATCATCGCGTAGCGTTCTGTAATGTTCCCTCGCCCCCGCTTCGGGGGAGAGGGCAGGGTGAGGGAACGCTTTCCCAATTTGGTGGGGCAATGCGATCTTTGGTAGGGTGGGACGAGTCTTCGAGTCCCACCAAATTCCCGTGGCGTTCAAAATTTTCCGCACTTCATTGGTGGGACTCGCATGCGAACATTTGCCGGGGATCACGTTTTGACTTGGCAACCACAGACTGGAAATTCCGTCTCGGTGAATTCTTCGCATGCTTGTCGCACCCTACAAGAATGCTCGGCACACAACGCAGCTTGCTGGGGGTAATCTCACTTAATCCCCACGACCATCGAATCGGGGCCAACCAAATGCTCGACGCGGGTTTCGTGAAACCCTGCCTCCTTCATCCAATTGCAGCAGTCCGCTCCGGTGTAATCGAATCCAGCCGATGTCTCGATCAGCATATTCAAACTCATCAGCAACCCAAAAGCATTCGTGCCGCGGTCGTCGTCAATGATCGAGTCATAGACGACCAACGCGCCTCCGCGCGGAATCGCGTCATAGGCTTTGCGAATCAAAGTTTGCTTTTCGTCCAAGCTCCAATCATGCAAGATATGTCCCATCAGAACCACATCGACGCTCGGCAGCGGCTCTTTGAAGAAATCACCGGCCGCAAACCGGAGCCGGCTCGACAGATTATTTTCCGAGACATAGTCCGTGAACGCAGGGCCCGCTTGTTCAAGGTCAAAACCGATCCCAGAAAGATGCGGATTTGCCTTGGCAATCTGCACTGCCAAGTCCCCTTGGGCCGTGCCCACATCGACAAACGTGCGATACTCTGACCAGGGAAATTGCTTGGCGATGCTGAGGTTCGCACCGCGACTGATCCCCGACATGGCCCGCAGGAATTCCTTTAAGCGTTTGGGATCCGAGTAGATCGCCGCAAAAAAATCGCCGCCGCCATGCTTGGCCTCGTTTTGCTTTTCGCCCGTGTGCAACGCCTCGGTTAAATAGCTCCAAAATGGATAAAGCCGATTGTTGGCCATCTCCAGGATGCCGCCAATGTACGACGGCTTTTTTTTATCCAAGTACATCTCCGTGGCCGGCGTATTGGAATAGACCCCTCCCTTTCGTTCCAAAAACCCCAGTGCGACGAGCGCGTCGAGAAAATCCCGCGCCGATCGAGCATGCAGATTGAGCCGCGTTCGCACGTCCTCGAGATCTCCCGGCCGTCGGGCCAATTCCGTAAATAATCCGATTTCTACGGCGCTCAAGAGCGTTTTGGACGCCCAAAACCCGAGCCCTACTTCCATGATTTTTTCAGGTGTCGGATGATCCATTTTTCACCATTAGTTCGATTCCTATTTCGATTGCGTTGAACAACAGCCTACCAAATCTAGAACTTCGCGTTAACGACCGTGTTAGATTCGCCCTGTGAGTGCCGTGTTGCTCCTATTGGCTTCCTTTTCGCCACAAATATTGCTCATCCGTGACCTGTTCCATCCAGTCGGCGTTCTTGCCGTCGGCCTTTTCGACGATGGCGATGTGTGTCATGGCGGTCGTCGCTGTTGCCCCGTGCCAGTGCTTTTCACTCGCCGGAAACCAGACCACATCGCCGGGGCGGATTTCCTCGACTGGACCGCCCCAACATTGCGCCCAGCCGCAGCCAGCAGTCACGATTAAGGTCTGCCCGAGCGGATGCGTGTGCCAAGCGGTCCGGGCACCCGGCTCAAACGTGACGCTGGCGCAAAAGACGCGCGCCGGCTCAGGTGCATCGAATAGCGACTCGATTCGGACCGAACCGGTGAAGTAATCCGCCACTCCATTTCGGGAAGGCCGCGAACCACTTCTTTTAATCTCCATTTGGTCACCTTGTCTTTTGTTGGGCGGAATCGCTCGGACACGACAGCCTGCCGACGGCCGCATGAAGTGGAATCCAGCATTCTGGCGCGCCTTCCAAGTTTTTGCAGCGAAACTCGTCATCCCGGCGCGCCGGGACGGCCCAAAAATATAGCGAATTCGGCTACGTCACACACTAGACGACGTGAAAACTGCTCCAGAGAAACGAACCCGTTGCATTCCATCTCTTCGGCAGTATTCTACGCGGATGATTTGGCTCGGCGGGAACCGAGGCCGAAATTGGAAAGCAATCAATTGGATACTCGACAATGTTCGCTGACTCAGGATTTTCAAAAATGACTGACAATGCGACATTGTATCGTTGGGCGGAGTTGCTGGTGGATCATCCGACGGACTTGATCGATCGACGCCGAATTATTGGCGAGCGGATGATGATCTCGCACGTCACCTTGCACAAAGGGTTCCACGTCCCCCTGCACTCGCATGAGAACGAGCAGTTTGCCGTCGTTCTCTCGGGCCGCGTCCGATTTTCGCTTGTCGACCGGCAATCCGGCCAGCCATACGATCTTGTCCTTGGCCCAGGTGAAGTTCTACGGCTCCCCAGTCACGTCGTTCACGGCGCTTCAGCGGAAGAGACTAGCCTAATCCTTGATCTCTTCAGTCCCATCAGCGAGACCACGGGGGTTGACGTCCCCAAGGTCGAGCGTGCCTGAGTGGAAAAGGGGGAAAGGAAAGGGGGAAAGGGGGGGAAAGGGGACAGGTACATATATTAGGAGTCTGAACGCCTCGATTGAGGAAGTGTTAGAGCGTTTCGCCGGGCGAAATTCTGGTATTTCGCGGCGTGCGGAAAGTCTACCGTTCGTCCCCGCTCGCGCAATATATGTACCTGTCCCCTTTTCTACTTCGCGCTGCCAGCTATGGAAATGATCGCTTTCCGTGCAAGAGCCAACCTACCGGCGTGTATCGAACGAACACAACATAGGTTGCCATGCAAAACAAAAACGTAGCGATCAACGTGACCGATAGCTTGAGCCAAACGTTCCACCCCAATGGAATGAATAGCGTTTGCAGAAAAAGGACGATCGGCAAATGGATTAGATAAACCCAATACGAGGAATCCGCCAAGAACCTGAGTCTCGCGCTAGGCCTCGATAGGAATTGCTTGCCGAGGAGGAGCGACGCCGCGGTCAAAGCTACCGACAGATATGCCGTCAGCACGCATGAAATGCCCTGTCTCCAGAGAGGGAGCGGCTTGGGTTCTTGTAGCAACGAAGTTAAGTCCAAAACGGGCATGGACCAATAGTACGGAATGAAAAGCAACAGGCTCCCTGCGACGATGTACCAAAGATATGGACGCAATTTTTCGAGCGACTGCTCGCGCCCATGCCATTGCCAGCCTGCCAAATAGAACGGGCCGTAGAAGGCAAATGGCCACCACGTCGGAACGAATGATTCTGGCCCCGGCAAAGGAACTCCGCCCCCGAAAACCCCTGGTAACAAAATCAGCGGTGCCAGGGCAAGTAGCCAAGGCTGCCTTAACACCCTTGGCACTTTGGGAATTGGGAATCGCGAGGCGACTGCTCCGATCAACGTGAACAAGATCAAGTAATAGAGAAACCAGAGATGCATCGTCCCCGGCGCCGCCCCACTCGTTGAACTGGAACTCTGCTTGCTCGCCTCCGCGATCAGCCCCATCAATCCGCGGGGCTCCTCCACATACGAAAGTCCAAACACAATCAGGATCGTCATGGCGGCCAACAAGAACGGATAAAAGAGCAGGAACGGAAACACGAGGCGGATCATGCGCTGCCACAGCATCCGCTTCGTCCCGCTGCGCACCAGGACCAGTTTGGCAAAATAGCCCGCAATGAGAAAAAACAGCGCCATGCGAAACAAGTGAACAAACCAGATTGCAGCGTCGATCGCCACGCTCGATTGCGGATCCGTGGCCAGCCAAAAAGTCTGAGCCGGATGGGCATAGGCGAACGCCCCGTGCAGAAACACGCCGAACATCATGGCGAATGCGCGCAGGTTGTCCAAATAGTGAATTCGCTCGGAACTTTTGCTCGTTCTTCTCGTCGCTGGACGCGCGATCGACGAAAGTGAACCAGGTTCCTTCGCCAATACGCTTACCATTAGATCAGGTCCCGTTTGCGAGTTTGAACGAACAATGCAATGACCAATGATCCCACGATCAAAATGATTTCCACTGCGAGAATTTGCAGCACTACAGGGGGCCAGGACAATACGTCACTCTTGGAAATGGCCAATATCGTTGGGTCGGCGAATAGCTTCATCATGAAGACATTGAGCAAAACGTTGCCGGCCACCATAACGCAGATGGTCCAGCCAACGGACTCGGTGACGACCGCGACCATCAATTGGATCATGAAGGAAGCCAGCAAGAAGAAAAAGATCGCCGGCAGGGCCACCATGGATCCTTGCTTGGCCCAAGGAAGTACAAAAGTGAAAATCATCGTGCACGCAAACATCCCTAGCCACGGAATCAAATACGTGGTCAACACGACTGCAATTTTGGCGAGCGAGTAGTCCAATAGGCTGACGGGCAGGCTCATCACAAACACCCTCGTGTGGTCCGTGGTTTCCGCCAGCAACAAATGCCCGATCAAGTGGATGCCGGAGGCGATGGCAACTGTCAGAACCAGGATAAAACCGACAAAGCCAATGGTCGGGTTGGGGATGCCGGCCAATATGGAGCTGCCCAATCCCGCCGCGAAATAGGCAAACAACGGCCGCCGACTGAGAAACAAGTCTTTCAAAAACAGGATTTGGATGGCTTGGACGTTCATTAGCTATTTTCCTCTCGACCGCGCATCACGGAACTCACAAAAATCTCCTCCAAAGTCATGCGTTCGATGGCCTCGATTGACGCCCCCGTTCCCCGAAGGGTTGCGGGAATGTCATCTTGAAACCGATTCAAGCTCAGAACGCGTAGGTTGCGAAACGATGACTCGAGCCTCAATCCAGGTATCGCCGGCGGCTGCCAGCCTTCCGGAACATGAAGCTTGATCCGTTTCCAATCCTCCAGGAATTCGTCCTTGTTCTTGGACGCGATCACCCGACCGCGGTCGACAAAGATGATGGAATCGCTGATTTGCTCGACGTCCTGCGTGTTGTGGGATGAATAGAGGATCGTGCGATCTTCGTCTTCGACAACCTTCATTAACTCGATCAAGATTTCGTGTTTGGCAACTGGATCCAGCCCGTTGGTTGGTTCGTCCAGAATGAGCAACTTGGGATGCCGAGCCAAAACCAGCAAAAGCATCGACTTGACGCGCTGGCCATGAGACAACCCCTTGATGGTTTGCTCGTCGATCAATCCAAATCGATCCAATAGCTCTTTCGCGTAGGCATCATCCCACGACGGAAACAGCGAACGGACGAATTGAATGTGCCATCCGATGGACTCGGATTTGTAAAGTCCCATGTCGTCCGAGAAATAGCCGATTTGGCTCTTGGCGTTGGCTTGGCTTGAAGACACGGGTTGACCAAGTACCGATACGGTTCCTGTATCCGGACGAACCAGCCCCATCAGGATCCGCATCGTGGTCGACTTGCCGGCCCCATTGGGGCCGATCAAACCTGTCACCGTTCCCTGGGCCAAGTCCAAGTCGATATTCTTCAATTCAAAATGCTTGTAGGATTTCGAGACGTTATGGAGCGACGCGGCCAGTCCGGTCGCTGTTGGCAGGTCAAGCAATGCAGTCATTTGTTTTTCCTTTGAGTTCGGTCGTAAGCTTCGGCGACCCGTTTCTGAACTTCGGTTTTGGACATTCCTAGCAACAAGCCCAAGCTCGCTGCCTGTTGGAGGTGCGTTTGCAACTCTCGTTCCTGGATCGACGACTGCAGGCCAGGTCGGTCGGCAACCACTGAGCCCTTCCCCTGTCGGGTGACGATCACTCCCGCTCGTTCCAGTTCCAAGTACGCTCGTTTGATCGTGATGACGCTGACTTGCAGGTCCGACGCCAACTGGCGAATCGAAGGCAATACGTCACCCGGCGGCAGATCGCCGACCGCGACCCGCCGCTGAATCTGCTCGATCACCTGCAAATACAGCGACCTCGGGTCGCTCTGCGCAATGGTGATCCAACTGTGGCTAGTCATATACACAGTATACACACAAGCATTCGTAGGGGAAGAGGGAATATTTGGATTCGGCGAATTTTTTTTGAAGGCGGTGATTTGTGGAGAGCGATCGACGAAAGTGCAGCGAATGCAGTAGGCCGTCAACGACTGGAAAGCTGAATGGACGCGATTGCTCTGCGTCCAGGCCTAATCGATTGAAGCGTTGCCGATGGACGCCGACGGATGGCCTTGCGCAAAAACAACACTGGCCGAGCCAGTGGCACAAAAGACAGCGGCGATTTTCCGTGTGCCACTGGCTCTGCCAGTGCTGGAGAATCACTTACTGGGCAAAGCGCCGCCGGATTGATACGAGAGGAATCCCAATGTAAAAATCCTTCATTCTTCAGTGCCTAAGTGGCTCACAACAAATGGAGCTATCGGACATGACCAATTCGCCGTCCGACCTGCGTGATCCATCCAGCGCAGGCGATAACCCGGCCAACCTTACTGCCTTTGACGACGACGCTTCACCCGGCACACGCATCGGCTCATACAAGCTCCTCAGACGGCTCGGCGAAGGCGGTATGGGGACCGTATGGGAAGCCGAGCAGACGGAACCTGTGCGCCGCCGCGTCGCCGTGAAGCTGGTGAAGGCGGGCATGGACTCCAAGCAGATCCTCGCCCGCTTTGAAGCCGAGCGCCAAGCACTCGCGCTGATGGATCACCCCAATATTGCCAAGGTTCTGGACGGCGGATTGACGCCACCAGCTCCTCCTTCCCCTGGCGGTGAGCACTCGTCTTCGATGCGACCCTATTTCGTCATGGAACTGGTTAAAGGTCTCCCGATTTCCAAATACTGCGATGATGCCAAGCTCTCGATTCGCGAACGGCTTGAGCTCGTCATTCCAGTCTGCCAGGCAATTCAGCACGCTCATCAGAAAGGCATTATCCACCGCGATCTCAAACCCTCAAACGTTTTGGTCGCGCTTTACGACGGGCAGCCTGTGCCAAAGGTCATCGACTTTGGCCTGGCCAAGGCCCTGCACCAGCCGCTGACAGAGAAAACTATCGTCAGCGCCTTGGGGGTAGTACTGGGCACGCCTGAATACATGGCTCCAGAGCAAACCGAAGCGAACGCTCTGGACGTGGACACCCGCGCCGACATTTACTCGCTCGGCGTCATTCTCTACGAGCTCATGACCGGCTCGCCGCCGTTCGATCGACGACAGATTCAACACGGCATCTTCGAATTGCTTCGCCTCATCCGGGAGCAGGATCCTCCGACGCCGAGCAAGAAATTATCCAGTATCGAGACACTCGCCGAAACCGCCAGCCGGCGGCAATGCGATGCGAAACAGTTGCCGCGACTCCTCCGCGGTGAATTAGATTGGATCGTGATGAAGTGCCTCGATAAGGAGCGGAGCAGGCGGTACGACAATGCGACAGCGTTAGCTGACGACGTTCGGCGGTATTTGCGCCATGAACCGATTGTGGCTCGTCCCGCCGGGCGAGTCGAAAAAATAGCGAAATGGACGAAACGAAGGCCGGCTGTGGCAGCATTGGTGGGGGTGAGCGTCCTGGCGCTTTCGGCACTCACCGCGGGTAGCATTTACTATAACGCCCTGGTCCGAGTCGAACGCAAAAACGTCGCGCAAAAAAGCATCGACCTAAACAAGGCTCTTGCCGATGTCGCGAATAGGACGCGGGAGCTCACACAGAAAAATACTGACCTCGATCGAATGCGATCGAACGCCGAGAGCAACCTCGCCCGCTCGAACCTCATACTTGCGGATAGCAATTGGAAAACCGGAGACGCTTTGGGCACCATCACAGCCTTATCGGCCGTTCCGCCCAAATTGCAACAATGGGAATGGAGGCATCAGCTTCGCCGGGCTTTGGGCAGCTACGTCACCCTGTTCGGCCATACCGCGCCTGTTTGGAGCGTCACTTTCAGCCCCGACGGTTCTCTCCTAGCCAGCGCGAGCGATGACTACACCGTCAAACTTTGGGATGCTAAAACCGGTGCGTTGGTCCAGACATTCTTCGGACACTCTTCTCTAGTCCGATGTGTCGCGTTTAGTCCAGACGGTGAGCGCCTAGCCAGTGGAAGTACGGACAACACGGTCAAACTCTGGGACGCCAAGACCGGTGCCGTGGTCCAAACACTTACCGAACATACCGGTCCAGTTCATGGTGTCGCGTTTAGCCCCGACGGCGCGCGCCTGGCCAGCGGTAGTGCGGACACGACCGTCAAGCTCTGGGACGCCAAGACCGGCGCGATGATCCAGTCACTTTCCGGGCATGCCAGTCCGGTCCGAAGCGTCGCGTTCAGCCCCGACGGTGCGCGCCTTGCCACCGGAAGTGAAGACAACACAGTCAAGCTTTGGGACACCAATTCCGGTGCGTTGTTCCAGACGCTAACCGGACACACCAGTCCAGTCCAAAGCGTCGCCTTCAGCCCCGAGGGCGCTCGCCTGGCCAGCTGCGGTGGCGACAGGACCATTCAGCTTTGGGACGTTAAATCCGGTGCGATGGTCAATACGATCTCTGGACATGTCGGTCCAGTCCGATGCGTCGCTTTCAGTCCCGACGGTGCACGGTTGGCCAGCACAAGCGATGACAAGACAACTAAGATTTGGGACGCGACGACTGGTATATCAGTTCGGACATTCACCGGTCATACGCGTGAGGTTTGTAGCGCCGCGTTCAGCCCCGATGGCGCCTGCCTGGCAAGCGGCGGCAATGACAATTCAGTCAAACTTTGGAACGCGAAAACCGGCGACGGGGTTCAAACACTCAGCAGGCATATCGGCGGCGTCTTTGGTATCGCGTACAGTCCCGATGGCGAGCGCCTGGCCAGCGGTAGTGAAGACAACACAGTCAATCTCTGGGACGCCAAGACCGGCGCGGTGATCCAAACGCTTTCCGGGCATGCCGGTTTGGTTCGAAGCGTCGCGTTCAGCCCCGACGGCGCGCGCCTTGCCAGCAGCAGTGAGGACAAGTTGATCAAGCTTTGGGACACCAAATCCGGTGCGCTGATCCAGACGCTAACCGGACACACCGGTCCAATTCGATGTGTCGACTTCAGTCCCGACGGCGCGCGCTTGGCCAGCGCCAGCGATGACAAGGCGGTTAAGCTCTGGGACGCCAAGACCGGCACTGCGTTACAAACGTTGACTGGACATAATGAAGAAGTCCGCAGCCTCGCGTTCAGCCCTGACAGCGCGCGCCTCGCCAGCGGGAGTGAGGACAACACCATCAAGCTTTGGGACGTCAAATCCGGCGCTCTAGTTCACACATGCAGCGGACATACCGGTTCAGTATTTTCTTTAGCGTTCAACTTGACCGGGACGAACCTAGCTAGTGGCAGTTTCGACAACACCGTCAAGCTCTGGGACGTAGCAACTGGCGACGTGGTCCAAACATTTACCGGACATCTCGCTGGAGTTTTTGGCGTCGCTTTCAGTCCCGACGACGCGAGAATCGCCAGCGGCAGTGAAGACAAAACTGTCCGGCTTTGGGACGTCAATACCGGCGCTTTGGTTCAAACGATCAGTGGTCATTCAAGTGGCGTCACCAGCGTCGCCTTCAGCCCCGACGGCGCGCGCTTGGCCAGCGCAAGTTGGGATAGCACAATCAAGCTCTGGGACGCAAACACAAGCGCGGTTGTGCAGGCCTTCATTGGGCATACCAATTGGGTTCGAGGCGTCGCGTTCAGCCCCGACGGCGTGCGCTTGGCCAGCGCAAGTTGGGACCTGACGATCAAGATGTGGGACGTTAAGACCGGCACTGTGCTCCAAACGCTTATTGGACATTCCGGTTGGGTCCTCGGTGTCGCGTTTAGCCCAGATAGTTCACGACTTGCAAGTGGTAGTTGGGACAAGTCGATAAAGATCTGGGACACCAAATCTGGTGCGGAGGTCCAAACTCTAACTGGACACACCGCTCCAGTTCTCAGCGTCGCGTTCAGCCCCGACGGCGCGCGCCTGGCCGCTCGAGATAGAAATCGAGTGATCAAAGCTTGGGATTTGAAGACGGAGAAGGAAATCGCAGACGCTGGAGCCGCCGAATGGCTAAAAAATGCGATAGCAGATACGCGCAGCCCCGACGGCCAGTGGTTTGCAATAGGCCACGGCGAGGGCGCCATTCTTATCGTAAAACCACTGCCGCCCGATGAATTTGAGCTCGGCTACCGCGAGGCAATGGCCAAGCCGGATGCGGATTGGCATTGGCGACAAGTGCAAAAGTATGCTGGAGAAAATGCCTGGTTCGCCGCGAAGTTTCATTGCGAACAGGTGCTCAAGTCCCGGCCCGACGATGTGGAGGCAAAGGCACTGCTCGAAACAGCTCGCAACGAATGGGAGGCGCAGAAGCCACTGCGGCATTAGCCGCGCCGCCGTCATTCCGGGCTGAGACCCGGAATCCATCTTCCACGGATGGGGATTACTTCGGTACGCGAGCACCAGGTCGCGTCAGCCATTAGATCTCTCTGTTCTAACTAGAGCGCGTTCGACGAAGTTGTAGCGTCTGTCGTAGCGGAATCCGCCAGAATTCAGGCCGGAACTCTGGCGAGTTCCGCTACGTCCTTGACGTCCTTGTCGGTCGTTGTCGTGCGTCACCTTTCCGCGAGCCGATACGAAACCCGATAAATCCAACCGTTTGCCTCTTCGGTAAAGAGCAAGCTCCCATCGGGTAGTGCCAATACGGCCACAGGTCGTCCCCAGGTCTTCGGACCGGCGGGATCAATCAAGAACCCGCGCACAAAGTCTTCGTAGTGGCCCAGCGGCCGCCCATCCTCGAACGGCACGAATGCGATCTTGTAACCAGTGCCGCTTTGCCGATTCCACGACCCGCGCATGGCGACGAAAGCACCGTCGCGATAACGCGGAGGAAACATCTCACCGCGGGCAAACGCCAGCCCCAACGCGGCCGAATGCGCCTGGAATAGCACGTCAGGCGTCGTCGTGCGTGCCGCCAGTTCTGGCTTTTCGCTGTGCCCATCCTTGACGCGCCGCGGATCGAGATTGTTGGGCGACAAGTATGCGTACGGCCAGCCATAGAAGGCTCCATCCTTGACCGACGTTAAATAATCAGGCACCAAATCATCTCCGAGCCCATCGCGCTCGTTCACCGTAGTGAACAACTGTCCTGTCGCCGGGTGAGTATCCAAGCCGACAGGATTGCGAAGCCCGCTGGCAAATACGCGTTGGTCGGAGCCGTCGAGATTCATCTCCAACACACAGGCTCGCGGATGAGGTTCAACGTCAACGTTCGTCTCTGACCCGATCGAGACATACAGCTTTTCACTTTCTGGCGCGACGACGACATTCCGAGTCCAGTGCTGGTTGTAACCCTTGCCGGGTAGATCAGCGATCCGTTGTGGCTGGCCAAGCTCAATGCGATCGTCCTTGCGCGACCAGTCGAACCTGACAACAGCGTCTGTATTGCCAAGGAAAAACCAACCCTCATGAAATGCCATGCCCAACGGTTGGTTCGT
Source organism: Pirellulaceae bacterium (assembly GCA_041745295.1). Classification (GTDB taxonomy): domain Bacteria; phylum Planctomycetota; class Planctomycetia; order Pirellulales; family Pirellulaceae; genus JANMEB01. The sequence continues at coordinate 194,568 of JBGTJE010000097.1, forward strand.
ACCGGTTGACGGATTGAGTAGTTCGTACTGATCCTCCGCCACGCCGTCTTTGTCGCGATCGTTCAGCACCACGACTCGGTTGTCGCCAGATGTCGAGCACAAGACGTCACCCCCCGGCCCACGAGCCAGCCATCGCGCACCACTCACCCGCGCGAATCGCTGTACGCGAAAGCCCGTCGGCGCTTCCAGATGGGCGTCGGCGGGCGGCTCGACAACCTGCGGGCCTCGTTGGGCACTTTCGGAATCAAACGGCAGCGGAAGGTCATTGAGAACGATGCGAATCGGGGTGGGATGAAACGTCGTCAGCGCCACGTCTTCGGGCAGTGGTCTGGCGCGCTGCGCGTCCTGCTCTTCCTGTTGAGCCCCGGCCAAGTGCGGGTTGGCAAGTACGAAGCTAAGGACAAGGGCAACGCGATAAACGATGGCAAGAAGTATCGCGGACGGTCCCATTGGTCGGGCTCGTGCCATTCGGCTTGCCTTTTGATTGGGCTGACCTCGAAGGTGCCAAACTGAGCAAAATCTGAAGCAGCATCGTGTTGCGCAATCTTGCACGGTTTAGAAACAAGATGCGAGAATTACGGAGGACCGTGCATGAGTTTCGATAACGAGGAGAATCATGCGTTACGCTGCGAGAAATTGAAAGTACCCCCAAGGGGAAACGAAAACGTTACATTTCCCAGGTAAAAAAGCTCAAACAACGTTAATGGCGGTGCGTTTTCGGGTGCAATTCCATCAAGTTTATCTTTTTGCATTTATCGGTGACGTTAATAGAATAGACCTTGCCCCAAACTGAGTAGAGCACGAATTCTAAATCCTATTGTTCCTTAGCGTATAGGGGACCGCCTTGCGGCGGGCGCCCCCCAGGAACCGTACGTACACCTCTCGACGAATACGCCTCGACTTCAGAGACCGCTGAAAGGCACATGCTTCAGCGAGGCCATGGAATGGTCATTCTTGAGCCGGTCACTCAGTTGGGCCGTGCCCACCGATAAACCAGTCTGTGGTTGCTCCAGTCGTCGTGGCCACCCGTGTGTTGCGAGACAATCAGGTGGGTTAAGATTTCGGAAGTATCCTCTAGTGAAAACCCGGTGATGGCACACCGGTACTTTTGTCGCTTGAGAAGACAATTCCGCCATTAGCGTGCGTCGGCTAAGTTCTTCGAAACAAGGTTTGAAGTCGTCGGTCTTCCCAGTAAACGTCAACCGCGGGTCGAGCGGGCTGTGCATGGCCTTGACCTGCTGGTAGCGAAGTCGGTGGAAGCGAGAGTGGAGAAGGAGAGATATCAGTTGGCCCGCTGGAGTGTCCGCCGTGGGCATCGTGAATTTCCGTCCGTTCACCCGCGTGAGTTTGCGGAAGGCTTTGGCAAGTGTCATCGTTCCGCTGCGACGGCTCACCCATTTACAGAACGACCGCAAGGTCCAGTTGGTGAGCCAACCGAACACTGCTGCACAGTGGTCGGTGCGATAGTGATTACAGAAGCCGCGAATGATCGCGTTGGCTTTCTGAATTTGTTGGCCGACCGGGAGGGCGTGATTGCGAAACAGGGTTGACACTGTGTCAACGTGCTTCTGGATCGACGAACGACGCGGGCGCACCTGGAATTTCGTCGGCGAGAGTCGTTTGAACTGACGACCGACGAAGTCGAAACCTTCCGTATCTCGAACCATTCTTGTTTTCGCAGGGCTGAACCGAAGCCCCCGAGCTGCGAGAAATTCTCGTAACTTGCGGAGGACGACCGTTTCGAGTTGCCGCCTCGAACGGGCCAGAACCACGAAGTCATCCGCGAAGCGTATCAACCGTAGATCACGGAGCGTCCGATCACGACGGAAGGCAACCCGTGCAGATGACAATAGTCACCATTGAACTGAGGCCCTAGAAAGGGAGCGAAGGCGACACAAGCGTAAACATGCCGAATCAGATTCTTCGCTCGTTTTGGACCGCAATACCGGGTTTTCGCGACATCCAAGGGTATTTCCGTGGCCCGAAAATCGACGTCACCTCAATTCAGCGATGATCATTGTTCAAATCGCTCGAAATCGTCTGCTGTTTTCCCGACGGTACAACGCGATCTCTCAACAATGGGTAGAGATTTGACGTAGTTGCCACGGTTCCATGCCCTCTGGAGTGAGTTTCAATTCGGATAAACTTACCTCAACGTAATTTCAGGAGCGACAGTCAAATCGACACGCTTGTTGACCGCTTGAGAACGATCGAAGAATAATCGGAATTATATGAATCACAATCAAGTTCCAAAGACGTCGTACGATCTCATTCCGTACTCCAGTAATCCATTCCCTCAATCGCATCCCGATCGCCTTGCGACGATCGCGACATTATTTGGCATCGAGCCGCCGGCCGTCGAAAAGTGCAGAGTGCTCGAACTCGGATGCGCAAGCGGCGGCAACCTAGTCCCGATGGCCGAACAATTTCCGGAGAGTGACTTTCTGGGGATCGACGCTTCGACGGTCGAAGTCTCGCAAGGGCAGCTGACGATTGATCGACTCGGCTTGAGCAACGTTCGCCTCGAGTGCCAGGACATCATGGATTTTCCGCTGACTGGAAGACAATTCGATTACATCATTTGTCACGGAGTCTATTCCTGGGTTCCCAACCACGTGCAAGAACGGATTCTGGATATTTGCGGAACGTGTCTCACGGATCCAGGCGTCGCCTACGTTAGTTACAACACGTTTCCCGGTTGGCACATGCGATACATGATCCGCGACATCATGCGTTACCGCGCGAAATCGTTCGATTCACCAGAACAGCAGCTTGCGCAAGCGCGGGGCTTGTTGTCGTTCTTGACATCCGCGGTGCAAGGCGAAGACAGTCCCTATTCAATTTTGCTTCGGAAGGAACTGGAGAACATTAACCGCGCCGACGACAGCTATCTTCACCACGAACATTTGGAAGACATCAACCTGCCGGTGTACTTTTTTGAATTTGTTGACAAGGCAAACAAATTCAATTTGCAGTACTTGGGAGAGGCCGATTACGGAAGTATGGCACTCGGGAATTTTCCTGACTCGACAAGGGCAATGATCCAAGGTGTATCGCGGAACTCGGTCGAATTAGAGCAGTACATGGATTTTTTGCGAAATCGCGGATTTAGGCAAACACTACTTTGTCGAAAGGGCGTTCTCATCGAGCGGGCCAAACAAGAGCAGCAGCTTGTGAAACTCAAAGTGGCCTCGACTGCAAAACCAGTCGACCCAATTACCGAGCTCACATCACCAGAAAAAACTGTCTTTAAACGAAATCAGTCAAGTCTTTCAACGAACGACCCTCAAGTTCGGGCAGCATTTATTGAACTGCAAAAGGCTTGGCCCCAAGCCATTCCATTTCCCGTATTGGCATCCATCTCCAAGTCCATCGTTACGGGCTTCCCGGTTGCCGTTGATTCCGATGTGTTGTCTCCTGCCAATCACAAGTTAGCGGAAACGCTGCTTCGGTGTTACGAAACGTCGATGCTGGACCTCCATACCGTCCAGTCGAGTTTCTCACTCCAGGATTCGGAGGCGCCACAAGCATCACCACTGGCAAAGTTGCAGGCGGCGGCGTCCTCCAGAGTCACGAATCGCGCTCACAATACGATCTTTTTGGATGATCTGCAGCGCCAAGTCCTGATGACCTTGGATGGCAAGCGCAAGCGCGATGAAATTGCGCAGCGGTTGATTGACCGGATTGTTCAGCGCGACTTGGTCGTTCACTTTCGCCAAGATCGGATTGCAACTCCCGAGGCAGCAAAACGGTTCGTGGACGACAATCTTGCGCTTATTCTTGGTTTTCTGCGTGAGAACTCATTGATGATTGCCTAATGGGAAGGGACTTCGTAGCGATGCCCTTGCAATATCAATACCCAAGGAGATTCTAGAACTCCTGGGTTCCCGTCTTTTTATGCCCAAATCCTTTGACGCGACTTGCTAGGCGATCCTCGTCCCGAAGCTTTGAAGTTGCGCTTTTTGTTGGCTAGCAGGGAAGATTGAGGTTGCCATAAAAACGGATCCAGCCCATGACGAGTTCGTTGTGTTTTCACCCTTCACTGGTAGGATCCGCAATGATCATCGTCTCCGAATCCGCA
>JBGTJE010000098.1:0-21347 GCA_041745295.1 Pirellulaceae bacterium
GTAGAACTCGCAACACGGTGAAAAGACCTTCGACACCCATCGACCAACCGGGACGCATGCCCAGCGCTTCGCGACGGCCCTCGACTCTGGCCATGCCTTCCATCCCGTTATGACTGGCTTCGTCGGCTCCGGACTCTTGAACGGGCAAATCGCCCTCGGCGCCTTCGTGTTGCATCTTGCTGTGATCGTGTTCCTCTGTTGGTTTCTCGGGCGCCTGGTTTTGGGGCATGTCCTTCTTGTTCATGTCCATCATGTCGTGTTCTTTCATGTCCATGCCTGGCATCCGCATGCCTTTGCCAGCAGGCATTTTCATCCCCAACATGACCTGCGGATAACCAAGGATTTTGAGTTGCTCGGGCGTCGAATTATTACGGACCAATGGGCCGGCTTGCGACGTCATCGAGTTCATCATGTGATGGAACATATGGCAATGCACGGCCCAATCGCCAGGGTTGTTGGCAATGAACTCGACTTCACGCACTTGGGCCACGCCGACCAATACGTTGTTACTCGGATACCAAGCCGACTCCGGCAGGCGGCCGCCTTCCGTGGCCGTAATCCAAAACGTATGGCCGTGCATGTGCAGGGGGTGGTGGTCCATCACGCTGAAATCCAGGAAGCGAATTCGCACACGCTCGCCCAGCTTGCACAGCAGCGGTGTGGTGAGCGGGCCAGAGCGGCCATTAAACGTTAGGAAGTTCCATTCCATCGCGAGCGTGTCCGGAACAGTTGTATTCGGACGAAGTTGAAATCCCTGAGCGATAAGGACGAAATCACGATCCACCACCGGCTCGTGAGGCTTGACAGGATGAACAATGAATAGTCCCACCATGCCCAGGGCTTCCTGCATGCCGACGTGCGAATGATAGAAAAACGTCCCCTCCTGATGAACGGTCCATTCGTACGTGAACTCTTGCCCCGGTTCGATGGGGTTTTGCACCAAGTAAGGAACCCCATCCATGTCGTTGGGGAGTTCGAGCCCGTGAAGATGCAGCGTGGTCGGTTCCGGCAGTTTGTTGTGGAGGACGATTCGAACCCGATCGCCCTGATTGATTTCAATAGTCGGTCCGGGCATGTCTCCGTTGTAGCCGTAGGTATCCATCCAGACTCCGGGCAATATTTCTCGGCGGACGGGCTCGGCAATTAAGTGAAACTCTTTGGCTCCGTCGACTTCTTTCCAGGGGAGTTTCATCAGGTCGGGTGCGTGTATCGGAACCGGCGTTAGCGTGACGGCCCGGAGTCCCGGCACGAGCTTGCCGCGGTCGGTTGGACTTCCGACTGGACCGCCTAAGCCTGGGTGTGTGCGGGGATATTCGACCGCGTCGTTACCTGCTGCGGAAGGCACATGCATTTTGTGCTCGCCTTCTTGGGGCTTGCCGGTTGGATCATCGCCTGGATGTCCCGCGAGCTTTTCTTGGCCATGCCCGAGTACCGTGCCTGTCACGAGAATACTCGCCGCGGCCGCACCTTTGACGAGAAAGTTTCTACGATCGCTCGGATGGTCCATTTCGATCTCCACGTAGGGTCGAAGTCGTGAGACATCGGAGCGATTCGGCAGAACGGCGGAATCTCACGATTTTCGTTTCGGCATGAATGCAATTCTAGCGCGGCTTCGGCGTGGCGTCGATGTGTCCGCCTGAGACTGCTGAGAGCGGTTCGGTCAGCCCGCCAGTTAGCAGCATTCCCCGGATAGCGACATCGGATTCACGGTAAGCTCTGAGGCTTTCGACGTACTCAATTTCAAGTATCATTTGCAAGCGCTGTGCGGTCATCACGTCCACCCAAGGAGCCCGCCGATTCTCGTAACTTTGGACCAGAAGTTCGTACGCCGTTTGCGCTTTTGGGAGAATCGTGTTTTCAAACTCTTGAACATATTGCCAAGCGGAGAGATACGCCCGGTACTCCGTGGCTAATCGCGTTTGCAGTTCCAATTCCAGGCGCTGCGCTTCGGCGTGCGCACGGGTTAGGTCGGCTTGGGCCTGTTGGATCGTTCCCAGATTGCGATCGAAAATCGGCAGTGGTATCCCAATGTTCACGCCGGCCGTCGTGTCGCCGCTATCGTAATTTCGTCCGACCTTGGCATCGACGAGGATATTCGGAATCGGCTGAGCGCGTTCGCGCTCGACCGCGATTTCATCGTGCCGAATCTTTTGCCGAGTAGCCGCCAGTTCCGGGCTGTTGCCGAGCAATTGCTCGCGGGCTGAGTCGTATTCCAGCGGCACTTGGTCGGGAGACAATTTCCCCTGCAATTGCGTTGATGCGAGTTGCGGACAACCGGCCATGGCGAACAATACGCGCTGGGCAAGTTGCAGTTCGTGTTCGGCGTCTTGCAATCTCAATCGATCGCGCCGAAATTCCACGTCGGCCTGCAACACGTCTGATTCGGACGTCTGGCCCAAGTTTTGCATCTCGCGGTGAGTCTGCACATTATCTTCGCCGATTGAGACCAATTTTCGGTGAATCTCAACGAGATGTTGCGCGGCGAGGGCTCGGTAAAATTGCGCCCGGAGATCATTGAGAACGCGTTGCTGTTGAGCGCACGCGTTCGTGGCGGCGATTTTCGCCCGCTGTGCGTATTTGGCGCGGCTTAAGCGCAGCTTGCCACCGGTGACGAACTCCTGCGAGACGAATCCTCCTTGCAATTCGCCTGCGGTACCATTGACGCCAATTTGTTCGCCGGCGTAGCCGATTACAGGATTGTATGGCAGCCCCGCCTGATGCGCCGCCCCGTATTCCGCCTCGACCTGGGCATTCGCTTGAACGAGTGTCGGATTGTTGGCGATCGCAAATGGTTCTAGGTCGTCCAATGCCAACGACGCTTGTTCATCAGCTGCCACGACGGGCGCAATGATCGGTTGAGTATGTTCGTCCGACTGCCGGATTTCTTCCTGATATGCGACGAGCCGTGTCGGCGTCTTGGGATGGGTCTCGGCTGGCAAAACGACCGACAAGCGGCGATTGAACGAGCGCGACTGGTTCTTCGTTGCGGTAAAATGATCGGCGTCACTCGCCCGATTTTGAATGCTAGTAGAGCTGCCTGATGATACCGTGGCGCATCCGCTAACGATGAGCGACATTAACAAGGCAGCTGCGGAAAATTCGCGATGCACGATCATCCTCCATGCCAATCAATCCCGTATTCTCAAGATATGCGTTCGGATGGTGGCATACTGTCGCAATCGTCAGAATCCGAATACGACTTCATTACGCAAGCTTGCTCTGTGAACAAATGAGCCGACTGAATTAATGCAACCGTCATATTCGGCACAGCTTCAACTTTGCTGCTTGCGCCAGTCCGCGCGATTGACTTCGCTTTGCTGGGGCGGTGTGCGCATCGCGGAATTATGAGCTCGATACTGGCAACGAAGCACCCTAAAATGCTGGGTAATGAAACGTTGAAACACACCTGTTGTGTTGGTTAAGGCGTCGACGATGGCCACTGTGGGCGGACCGCGCAATCTATCCTCGAATCGCACCAGCCCACCGCAACTGCTTCGGCCCGCGACGACCATGACTGGCGAAACTAATTGCTCGAAGCCGGATCAAGCGTCGGCATTCAGTGGCGTCGGTTCTTCCTTAACTTTCGACAAGCGGACGATTTCCCAACTACGTTGGGAATAGCCGTTTCCCGGGAGCAACATCATCAGGATTGGCCAGCGTCCATACGGCTCCTGTCCTGATTTGCGAAGGCCCAAATTATAGAATCCCGCGATCAACACGCCCGCCAACCCGCCAAGGATAAATGTCATGATCAATCCCAGCACGATTTCGCCGGCAGGCACGCTGGTTCTTAGAATTGGCTCTATGTTGAATCCGTGCAATGGACTGTTGAAGAACACGACCGCCTTCTCACGCGGCACGATCGCCATCGTGAGCATGCAGCCGAGGTAGAAAACCACTCCGGTCGCGCCGAATCCCAAACCCAGTCGTGTGGGGTTGAGTCGCGCCGATGAGATGATACCAGCGGGGGCCGGAGATGGCTTGGCGCGCCCAGAATCGAGATTGCTTCCTTGTTCTAAGTTAGAGCTCAGGTTAGTGGTTTCCTTTCTCTCTGTGTTTGTGCATGCCGCGTGTATATCATCACCGCGCGAGTTTTTGGCAAATGCGACTAACGTAGGTCGGCTCGCGTCCCTTAAACAGCGTAGAAGGTGCTTCATTAGGAAGACAACCGCTTTGCCAATAAATTGTTGCCATGGCGTCTTCTCGTCTATATTCACAATTGTCCATCGATCCAGATGCATTGAAGGCGGCCTCGCGCTTAGAGACGAATCGTCGATGCTTTCACAAAGTTTCCATAGCGCGATATTGGCCACAGAACACGGTATCAACAGGAAGATCAGTCCATGCAAGTCGAAGTCCAAATTTTGCTTCTTTTGGCTGCACTAGGGTTGTTGCTTCTCAACAGCTTTTTTGTGCTCGCCGAATTCGCGGCCGTGAAGATTCGCCCTTCGCGTGTCAAGGAGCTCATCGATGGTGGCGTCAAACGAGCAAAGTCCGTGGATCACGTTCTGCACCACTTGGATGAGTACCTTTCCGTGTGCCAAGTGGGAATTACGTTCGCGTCGATTGGCTTGGGTTTTTGCGCGGAGCCGGCCGTCGTTCGTTTGGTTGAGCCAGTCGTCGTTTGGTCCGGATTCCCTGAAGGTGATCCAGTCGGGTGGATCACAGCTCACGGAATTGCATTTGCGATCAGCTACTTGTTGGTCAGCTATTTGCATATCCTCATCGGCGAATTGGTGCCCAAGTCGGTGGCGATACGAATGACAGAGACCGCGGCCCTGGCAACCGCTCGGCCGTTACGATTCTTCCGAACTATTTTCTTTGGGCCGCTTTGGCTACTCAACGGTTCCGCGAACGCTCTATTGAAATTACTCGGATTTGGCGGTGTCGGGCACTCCCACGAACTCAGCGAGGATGAATTGAGAATTTTGTTAGAGCAATCACAGGTCCATAATCTGATGTCGTTCCGCAGACTGCTGTTCCTGGAAAACGTGTTTGATTTTGGGGATTTGAAAGTTCGCGATGCAATGCGGCCGCGAGAGCAGGTCAAATGTTTCAATGCGCGGCACGCGTGGGAACAAAATCTAGAAGTCGCCCGCGCATTTCGGCACTCGCGATATCCGGTATTGGATGACGACCCGGAAAAGCCTTTGGGCATCATTCATCTCAAGGACGTCGTATTAACGACCGACTCGAAACCTGATCCTTCCAAATTGGCTCGGCCGCTTCATTTCGTCAAAGAGGATTTGCCGCTCGAAGTTCTGCTCGGAGACATGCAACGAAAATGCATCCAGGCTGCGGTTGTAAGGAACGCGGCGGGTCGATGGACGGGCTTCGTAACCCTCGAAGATGTGCTCGAGGAGATTGTCGGTACGATCCGAGACGAATTTGAGGCTGAACGACAAATCACTCTCGCCGAACTGCTGCGGACAGAGCATGTGCATTTGGAAATCGAAGCCGGGAGTACCGTCGAAGCAGTTCGCAAGGCCCTTGAGCGTATGCCGGACACGGCGTTGCCGATGGCCAAGGAGCAGATTGTGCGGGCGATTGAAAATCGCGAGCGAGTTGTGGAAACGTATTTGGGCAAGAATCTCGGGATACCACACGCACGCTTGCCTGGGCTTCAGAAGCCAATCGTCCTGATCATTCGCTCTAAAAATGGCATTCCCTACCGAGGGAATCGTGAGCTGGCGCATATCCTTGTCGTGTTGTTAACCCCCGCCGGCCAACCTCGAGTGCATCAACGGCTTCAGACGGTCGTGGCGACGATGTTCAACGAAAGCGAATATATCCCAGAGCGTCTACGGACGGCACTTACACAAAAAGAGATCATTGAGATCTTGGTTGCAGGGGAGCAAGCCACCCTCGATTAACCGCCATCGAGGTGTAGTTCCATTCTGGCGAAATTTGTGGCGCGTTGCGCCGTTTGGCTTCATGGCCGCCAAATTTCCGTATTACCTTTTGGCCGATTCCCCGGGAGGCCGGAAGAAGGTATTGGAGATTGGAGGTCTGGCAGGTGAGCAACTTGCCGAATCGAATGTCCCTCGCGGCGGGAACGGTCAAACATCCAACGACGTCAAGAAGGGCTTCGTCTACAAGCGAGTCCCGCACGTGACACTCAAGAGCATCGCCAACAAAAAAGACGGCCTTAAGCTGAAAGTCATCGGCCCCGATGACTTCGGGCACATGATCCTGGACAAACGCCGAAAAGCAGGCGTCCAAAACACGGTCAAGAACGAGCGGCTCAAGTTTTATTCGCTTGAACCGTATGCCGCCGAATGGATTCACGGCAAGGGAACGTACACCGATTCGGATGGTTCGACAAAGACCGCCGCGATCTGCATCGGCGCGGAATTCGGCACCGTCCGCCCGGCGCTGGTGAAAGAAGCTGCCACGGAAGCGGTAAAGGGCGTCGGCTTTGACTTGTTGATCGTTTGTGGATTCGCCTTCGACCCGCACGTCTCCGAGGAGGCCAAACGTTATGGCAAGCTGACAGTCCTACCCGCCCGAATGAACCCCGACTTGGCGATGGGGGACGAGTTGCTCAAGAAAACCGGAGCGGGCAATCTGTTCACGGTCTTCGGTGAACCCGACATCGAGATCCGCAAAGTAGGTCTCGCGAGCCGAGCGAGACCTGAGACCCGGCAAACGGCGCGCTCCATGGTTCGGGAAAAATCTCCCGATCGCGTCGCCGTCGGTTCCGTGGACGAATTCGTGGTCGAGATTCGCGGCCTTGACGTCTACGACCCGACCACGGGAGAGATTCGGAACTCATCGACCGACGATATCGCGTGCTGGTTCATCGACACCGACAACAACGGCGAAAGTTTCTTCGTCCGTCACGCCTATTTCACCGGCGCCGACGAACCCTACGACAAACTGAAACGAGCCCTCCGCGCCGAAATCAACGAAGCCGCTTGGTCGAGCCTCTACAGCACCACGAGCCGCCCATTCGACAAACCCAAATCCGGCAAGATCGCCGTCAAAGTCATCAACCATTACGGCGACGAAGTGCTCAAGGTATTTGACGTATAGATGCCGGATTTCGGCATCTTGGCGACGCAATCAAACCATTACCCCCGCACCACGCCGGGCGGCTTCCTTTAGGGGCCGGCGCCAATTCCAGCATTAGCGGGTAGGAAACGTCACCTGTACCGAGTCACCGAACGTGTTTGCGCGCCGTTTCGATGCTGGTGGACGGACAATGATCTTTTCGTCTTGCTCCAGCTTGGATAGGACCGTCTTGTAGTTCTTGGCAAGATAAGGTCGGCCAACGTTATGGGCGTCGAAGATCTGCTTCATCGTCATCGTCTGCCCTGCAAATTCTTCCAGCAACATTTGCTCAAGATCGTCGAGTGGGCGAGTCAGCTCGAAAAGAAGCGGATACTTTCGATCTGCGGGACAGTAACTGAACGATGGAACTTGTTGGTCTGCTTTCGAGCTTTGAGAGGCCATGACCTGCTTCATGATCTCATAGCCGCGAACGTGCTTGCTGACAAAGATCAGGTAATGGTTTGTGCGCGTTCCTTCGTCATTGTGAAAACAAAACGGCAACACGTACTCTCCACCCAGTTCTTGCAAGGCTTCGGCCAATTCTTCGACGATGGCCATCTCGCGCTCTTCGGGTGAGAGTCCTTGCAGCGATGCTCGTAACCGATCCGCCCGCGCCTTGCCAAACAGACAATCCATGTGCTCGTCCACGGCGTCGTTCGGCAACCCCATGTTGATGCGGTTGTAATTAAAGAAAAAAATGCAATCGCATCCCCAATCCTTCAACACCGAATTGATCAGCCGTAGGGACAGGCCCTTGTAACCCCACGGGTCGACAAAGAACAGTGTCGGAACCAACGACATCTGCTCAAACTGTTTGACGATCTCCTCGCCCACCTCGTAGTTATTGATTTGTGGCTTGTGGCGAAGGCTCTCGATGCCCTTGATCGATGCAATTGCCGTTTTGAGAGTACTTGAGTGATCGCTGTTTCCATCGTTGAAAACCGTTACCAACATGTTCCGCATGTCGGGATCGGAGATTGCTCGTTCAAGGATGAGAAGTGGCGTCGACATCGTTCCATCGGTGTACCGACCTGGGCCCGCGAAGAGGTCGATGTACGCGATGCGAGGATCCCGGCTTTTTTTGGCGACCGACAGAATGACCTTTGCCCAGGCCCAAAAATAGTTGGCGACAATTGCCGCCTTTACGCGAGATTGGTCGGTAGACTGCTCGAAGAATGAGGTCATAGTCCCGCCGCATCCTAATTATGCGGGCCGCCTGGTCTTGACTGGCGGCACCGTTGGCCAGGCCGTATCGAATGACGCCGCCAACAATTTGCGTTCATTTAGGGGAGGTACCGGACTTGTTGCGGGCCTCGGATGGTCATCGTGAGTGCGACCATTCAACTCACGACCGGCAATGCTTTTGCGGACTCCGCCCCATTGTTTGAAAAAGAAATATACGTTTGACTTGGCGCATTGTCGTTGAATGTCGACGACCCAATTCGATGCCATTGGTCGAGCACCGGCACCACTCTCACCGCCGACGATCACCCAGTCGATTCCAGTAAGGTTGATTTGACCTAGGTCTTCTAGCAAAGGCTCGATCGAGAGGAATGCGATTGCCGGATCAGCTTCCCTCAAGTGGTCGATTCGAGGTAGACCATGTTTGCGATTTTCGACGCTGACCCCCCACCAAATGTTTGGCAACACGGCGGCAAACGCGAGTTTCGATCGAAGCAGGTCTCGCAGCCGCTCGGACCGTTTGGTGAGAACTTGGTAGGTATGCCATTTTGCCGTTGCCATCACACGAGCGACGATCTCAATGTATTCATCCGGTACGTCCTTGTGAAAAAGGTCGCTCATTGAATTGACAAAGACCATTTGAGGCTTTGACCATGTGAGTGGTTCGACCAGTTTTCCAGGTATGAGTCGAAGGTCGAAGCCCTGTTCGTATGGATGGCCGGGCACGCCGCGAAACCGCTCGGCAAATGTTTCGGCATAGCAGTGCGTGCAGCCGGGACTTACCTTCGTGCAGCCGCGAACCGGGTTCCAAGTTGCATCAGTCCATTCGATTTTAGATTTGGCGCTCATTCCCTTCCTCCGCGATTCAGTCTAGGGGACATCACCACCGCTTCGCAACCGTAAGCACATGCTCGGCAAAAGTTAAGCTAGGATTCAGCGCGACTCCTTGCTTGGGCTAGCAAGGCGCTCGGGTCAATTGCACTGAGGCCAATTTTTGCACCAATCCATTAACTGCGCAGCTGTTTTGAACGCTTTCTTTTGGATCGGATCGAAACGTACTTGCAACGGGCAGCAAAACGAGAACCAGCGGCAACGCACGTTTGTCGCAATTTTCTCACGGCTCCGTGGAGTTCGAAAACTCAGTGCCAAATGAATGTCTTGGGCGAGCCCCCAGCAGCATTTGCCGATTTTCCTCTGCTGCCGAATCGACCCATAGAACTGCTTTAGTGCCTGGTCTTGTCGCGTCACCAGCCAATCGCCGGTCGGCATTCCCCAAGGTCTACGGACTCTGCACGATCCATCCGGGCGGGCGCGTTATGCGTGCGGGCACCAATGATCATAACCCCCCGCGATTCGTTTACATCACAGCGATCACCCGGACCTGGCTCGAACACAATTTCCCCAAGTGGATCATCGGCGACGAGTCGCTCCAACAATGGCTGACCCGCGCCTTTGCCTGATGCGCGTGGCTCGTCGGACTCAATCGATCAACCTCATTTGTCTCGCCAATTTGCCCCGAAAGGCAATGTCCAGAATCCGGATTGCCCGCTGGCGGAAAAACTTTTTTTGCCGGGCGGAAGTAGTCTCTTTCTCGGAGATTTCGGCCAATTCCTTCTACAGCTTCGTGCGCCAGGACGCTAGACGCCATTTTGCATTTACCTTTTTGGTGATTTCGGTATCTTGGAATCCGCCTCAAGTTCTACGGGACGTTCGCTGCGGACGACGAGAACTACAGCGGAAACGCGATCAAGGATTCGGGGCTGTTCTCATCCGAGGGCGGGAATGATTCCTTGATCGAGTTGTCGCCGACGCGGAGCTAAATTTTGGCGTCAACCGCGTCAGAATACTTTGAGGAGAACTTAGATATCGTGAAGGATGGAGCGAACAAGATGGATCGGAAGACAGGAAGGAAACGGAAGGGCAAGGACAAGATTGCTAGAGCCGAAACCGAAGCCAGCGAATTGGAAGATGTCGCGTTGGAGGCTATGCGGCGCCGCTCAACGTACGATGCGGAACGAACCCGGATGTTCCTTCGCGTATTCTTCCCCGGCGTGCCCATTTCGGCGTTCTCCCGTGAAATGCTAATCGAATTGATAGCCCTGTCCCAAATCGGAATCTGGGAAAAGAACGGCGTGCTGCCGCTTCTTTCGTCCGATCTTCCCGATTTTCAGTCCGCGCTCACCGACTTCGAGGAACGGCTGGAGGCTGCTTTGGACAATCCAGACAGCCCGCTAGAAAACGTCTTGGCGGCCAAGGTGTATCCGGTGCTCGAAAACGAAATCGCCCTTGATGGCATGAATGAATTCCAGGCGGACGTTGTCATCGATCAGAACATCGACGACAGCGTGATCGATGCGTTGGCTTCGTTCTTTTGGGCCAATCGAGCCGAACTTGAATTACTGACCAACGGAGGAACAGATGAATTCGACCGATAGGAATCGCGCGCTGTTTTACACGCGAGACAGTGGCGGCAAACACGAGACGACTCCCGGACAATACGTTGAATGGGCTATCCATGAATCCCAAAAACGTGGCATGCGGTTTGACGGCACGCCGGATACGATTAGCGCGATGATCAAAAACGGCGAATGCCACAACGGTGACATCTATCTTGACTACGACGTCTCCGGAAATGTCATGGACCGTCCTGGTCTCGTGCGATTGATTGATGCAACCAAAACGCAGAGAGATGTTTCGGCGGTTTTCATTCCACGCCGCGACCGATTAGCGCGCCCGGACAAGGTGATCGATGGATTGAAAATCGAAAGCGAGATTCGAGAGGCGGGTGTAACCATTGTTTTTATGGATAGCGAGGCCGCTCCGCTCGGGCGAGGAAAACGGCAAGGCACCTCGGACATGCTCGCCGCAGCGATCGCATACGACACGGCGGGGCAGTTCCGAACCGACCTAGCTCGCAAGGTCCTGTATGCTCAGATGACATTGGCTCAAAACGGTTATTCGGCCGGTGGTCGTGCTCCCTACGGATTTCGACGATGGCTCGTCGATCCTGACGGCGAGCGCGTTCGCGAACTTGCTGACAAAGAATACGTTCGGCGCGCCGGTCATCATGTTGTGTGGCTTCCAGGTCCCGATCACGAAATCGATACGATCATACGGATACTGACGTTGCTTGAAACGAATCCCGCGAATCGAGTTGCTGAAATGCTCAATCGTGAAGGTGTCCCTTCACCGGACGCCGGCCGCTTCCGAACTGATCAAGGAGTTCGCCATCGCGTTAGCGGACTTTGGAACCAGAGCACAATCTTGGGCATTGCTCGCAATCCACTGCTTCGAGGAATGATGATTTACGGGCGGCGGTCGATGGGTGATCAACTTCGTTGTGGTCCGGAAGGGCCGCGCGAACTTGATGACGGGGACTTTACGGCCGACAACAAGCCGAAGGTAATTCGAAATTTGAACCCGATCGAAGTCAAATCTGCAGCCGCATTTGACCCGCTAGTCGACTTGGATCGACACGACAAACTCATCGCGAAACTCAATGCACGAGCTGGTAGCCAACGAGGCAAGCCCAGAGCCCGTGATCCAAACCAGAACCCACTTGGAGTCCGCGTGATTGATATGGCCTGTGGATGGCCAATGTATCGTGAGCCGCATGCAAAGTCGTTTCGCTATAAGTGCGGATTGTACAACCAATCGCACGGGGGCGAGTGCAACCACAATCACATCGACGGATTAGCAGCGACTGCGTTTGCACTCGGGAGCCTTCGCCAAATTCTGCTCTCGCCGGGGTTTGTCGAGCGAATTGAAGCGCGACTCCTTGAACTATCACGACAAGAGCAACCAACGGAATCAGAATCGACGATGGCCGCGATTGAGAGTCTGAAGAGCAGTCTCGATAAAATCAACGAGCAATGTGAACGGGCGTCCAACAATATGGCGTTCGCGGAATCCCAGGATGATTTCAACACGGTGTCAGGCGTTCTTAAAGGCCTGAAAGCCGAGAAGTCGAAAATCGAAAATGAGGTCAGGTCGCGTACCGCCAAGGCAAGCCAAAACGCAAGTGGTGTCACCGAGGTTGAGTCGGCCGTCAAAGCAATTCGATCGCTAGTCAACCTTGCTCAGAATCCGTCCAATCTCGGCCTAGTTCGACAGCTGTTCGAGATCACGAATTGCCGACTGTTCCTAGACTTTGAGCCCCGTCAAAAGGGCAAACGAGTGTTGAACAGGCTCAAGGCCGGCGTCATCACCTTTGGCGATGCCGCGCCGCCTATCGAGATCTACCGCGGACCAACCGGTCGGCGGGCACTCGAATCCCAGAATGAATCTACTTACTCCAACCAGAACGACAACTCGTTAAGAAATGTGAATCGGGGCGACAAGATTCGAACTTGCGACCTCTACGTCCCGAACGTAGCGCTCTAGCCAGGCTGAGCTACGCCCCGATGAGTATGAAAACCCGCTTAATCGCAATATTAAAAACCACTGAGGACAGAGGGTGACGGATGGCCGCCGTGCGATTTCATGGGTTCGGCCCAACGTTTGCCGACAGCTGAATCGTAATGATTGGTATTGGGTGGCGTCAACATCCAATCGCTGATTTGCAAGGGCGTTGCGCGGCGAATTTCGATTCAATCTCCAGATAAGTTTGAGTCAATTGCGAAGTCTTCCGACTAGAACGGACACCAAAATCCCAACCGGGCTTACTCGGCAAGCAGCGTTGTAAGTAGACTTTTGATGGCTGCCACGTCCGTATTGCAACTTCGAACACCCGATCGATCCTTTGCAAACTGGTTTGACAGCGTTTCCTTCCCGCCGCTTTCCACACCATGAACGTTGCACACCTGATTGCTAAAAAGCGCGATGGAAGAACGCTCAGCGACGTGGAAATTACGTTCCTCATCGACGGATACTCGCGCGGACACGTTCCCGATTATCAAATGTCGGCGTTTGCGATGGCAATCTATTTTCAAGGCATGACGCTCGAGGAGACAACGCATCTTACCCGAGCGATGCTCGATTCGGGGGATCGCCTAACGTGGTCGAACGGCAAGCCAAAAGTCGACAAGCACTCGAGCGGGGGAATCGGGGATAAAGTTTCGCTCCCGCTCGCTCCGCTGTTGGCCGTTTGCGGTGTCGATGTGCCGATGATTTCTGGGCGCGGGCTTGGAGCGACCGGCGGGACGCTCGATAAGCTCGAATCGATTGCCGGCTACCGTTGCAATTTGTCGCTGGACGAGTTTCGCAATGTTGTGCATTGGACCGGCTGCTCGATCTGTGGTGCGACGGAGAACTTGGTTCCGGCGGATCGCATGCTATACGCCCTGAGGGATGTGACGGCGACGGTGCCATCGGTTCCGTTGATCACGGCCAGTATACTGAGCAAAAAAATCGCGGAGGGACTCGATGCATTGATCCTCGACGTCAAATGGGGAAGCGGCGCATTCATGAAAACGTTGGATCAGGCCCAAACTCTGGCAAAATCACTGGTTGCCGTGGCCAAGCAGCTTGGCGTAAAAACGCAGGCCTTGATCACCGATATGAACCAACCGCTGGGAAGAATGATCGGGAATGGGGTGGAAGTCGATGAGTCGGTAGATATTTTGCAGGGCAACGGGCCCGCAGACGCAACCGAGCTAACGATTGAATTGGGTTCGCGCCTTTTGGTGTTGGCGGGAATCGCCGTCGACCGAACCCACGCGGTTCTTCGCCTGCAACAAGCGATCGCGGATGGGACGGGTTGGGAAAAATTTGCGGAAATGGTCCGCGAACACGGGGGCGATGCGACGGCGCCTCGGCGGCGCGGCAAGAAAAGTGTTGTCCCTGCCGACGAATCGGGTTTTGTCGAGTCGATCGATGCCGAGCGGATTGGTTTGACCGTCATCGAGCTTGGGGGAGGGCGGAGAACGCTTGGAGATCCGATCGACCATTCGGTGGGAATTGAGTTTTTGGTCCGATTGGGAGATAAAATCGACCAAGGGCAGCCTGTGGCTCATGTCTTTTGTGACAAGAACGACCTCACGGAACTCGCCGTGCAACTTGTTAGTATTTCGGTTCGAACTGGCAAGCGACCGATTGCCAGCCCGCCGCTCATTGTTGAAGAAATTGACTAACCATGAAGCAAGTAGCTCCCGAAATACGGAAACAACTGATCGCCGCCGCCATCGAAGCGCGGCGGCATGCGTACGCTCCCTATTCGCAGTTTCCAGTCGGCGCAGCGCTTTTATGCGAAACGGGCGAGGTGGTAACGGGCTGCAACGTCGAGAATGCCGTGTTTGGACTTTCCCTTTGTGCCGAACGGGTTGCAACGAGCAAAGCGATTGCGGAAAGCCGAGGCAAAGTCATTGCCGTGGCAATCGCGGCCTCGCCTCTGGCCCCCCCGTGCGGTGCCTGTCGGCAGTTCTTGGCGGAGTTCAATTTGCAAATGGAAGTGATCTCGTTTGACGTCGTTTCAGGCGCGGAGAAGATCTGGGTTTTGGCGGATCTCTTGCCGGATGCGTTTAAATTGGGGAAATAGTTGCCCGAGCAGGAAGTGCAAGGCGTGGTGAAGTTTCGCAAACGGTGCCCGGCGAAACAGCGCGCTGCGTCTACTCGCGGGGCGAATGGCGAATGCCTGTGCGCGGGGCGCGGGGCGCCGAATAAGTCAATCGCCGTTGTCCCTTTGCACCTGAGTTTCAGCTTCGCCCGAGGAGGAGTCCGGAGAAGTCGACGGCGAGCCGGGACCAGTCGCCAGCGCGGGCAAGTCGTAGGTTCGTTGTTCTTCGGAAATAAAGACTTCATCCAGGTCCGTTTCATCTACATCCTTGCGCAATAGCAGGTAGATCGCCGCCACAAGACACCAAAACTGCGCATATAAGAACGCGACCGCAACGGACTTGAGCATGCTGATCCAGAATCCGATCACACTGCGCGACCCGCGAAAGGTGGCCGATCCGCGCGGCGTCATCGCGGACGCAGTTGGCGATGCGGTCGCTGGGTTGGCAGTTGGCGATGGGGTCGCTGGCGGTTGAATCGTCGATGGATCGCGAATATTTTCAATCCGGTTTTCGTTGGCGATATTCGCTCCCCAGGAAGTCGACCAAAACGATAGGTTTTCGGTGGCCTCGGTGACCCGCGCGACCAGCAGCCAACAAAGTCCGCCAAAGATAATTGCGACGATCGCATAAAACGCGTAGTTCAGCGGGCGCTGAAACGTATAAGCGTATGACCGCGTCATAGCGTCGAAGGAGTCTTGTCCCTCGGTGCTGATCGCGGCGATGGTCAGCGGCCATCCAAACGCCAATCCCAACAAAATCACGGCCATAACGCCAGCCAGGCCGATGACGAAAAAATACAACAAGCCCACAATAAACAGTCCGACGTCGAACGCCATGAACAATCCGACGAGCGCCGTAACAATACAAAGTGCGAAAACGCCGACCAGCGGAATCACTAACCCGGTAATACAGCTTGGAAAGCGAACCCAGGCGAAACGAACGGCATCGTTCAAGCTAATCGACTCGTTCCGCGCATAGCGCATGACGGCGATGCGAGCGATGGCCATGCCGATGAGACTCCAAACCACCATCGTCCATACACCCCCGACCAACAAATACAGGAATGAACGGACTCCATCGTATTGGCGGAACATTCGCCAGAATGGCTCGACATACCGGACGAAAACAATTTTTGGACCGTTGATTCGGAAGCCGAACAGAGTGACCAACGATTCGCCGGATGACGTGCCCATAATTCCTTCGTGCGGGCTACCGACGTTGCTAATGAACTCCGCAAACTCCGGGTCGTTCGCGCTGACTTCTTCATGATTAACAAAAACGAATTGGCTGGCCTTCCAGCCCACGGGTGTGATGACGACGCCGATGAAAGCGAGCACCATCACCGGCACGCTCACCGCGACGGGAAGGGATCGGAAGATCAGCGTCCAGGGACACAATTCGCGCCAGGGGATTGTTCGAATCGAGTTGTTTTCGGATTCCATAATCATTCGTCCGGTTGATTGAGGGGTGTGCCATTATAAATGAGTGGCGAAGCAAAGGCAGCGCCGCGGGGCTTTTTGCGCGGCGAAATACCAACGCCCTCGGCTGCTCGCGGCTTTGCCCAAAAACAGCACTGGCAGAGCCAGTGGCACACAAGACAGAAGTGATTTTCCGTGTGCCACCGGCTCTGCCAGTGCTGGAAAATCACTTTCGTCGCAAAGCTACGGCCCGCGCTAATCCGGCGGTCGATTTCGATCGTCGGAATCAGCCGAATCTTGCTCCGGCTGCTGTTCCTTGGTCGGATCGTCCCAAGGGAGTCCGTATTGTTCACTCAGCCAACGACCCAAGTCCATTTGTTGGCAGCGCAGGCTGCAAAACGGCGAGTGAAGGTTGCCCTCGCGTTCGACCGTTTTGCCGCACATCGAGCACCGCATCTGGCTCATACCGTCGACTTCTATTGGGGAGGAAGGACTCGCAGCCGCTCGCGGGCTTGATCCACGAGGTCGCGGGCCCACGGCTGGTTGGCGTACAGTTCGATGATCGACTCGCAGATATTGCGAGCGGCTTCCGTCTCGACTTTGTCGCACGAATCCAAAGCGTTTTGGATGCGCAGCCGGCCTTGAGAGGCCTCCCGCGCGACGTCCAAGCGAAACTTTATGGAGTACGCTTGGGCGGCCGCGAGAATGCGCCGGGACAGCGGATCAAGTTCCGCGATGGCTTCGTTCAGCGTGATCATCGCTTGAAGCTTTTTAAAGTCGCCGGGCGAATCGAAATCCGTAACGTCCAAGAATTGCCGCTCCATAGAGTTTAGGGCCGTCAGCCCAGAAACTTTCCCGCGCTGGGCAATTCCATTGCGAAATCGAATCGCATTGGAAATCTCATTCAATTGGTGAACGTCAGCCGCCCGCTCGTGCTCGGGATAATATTTAAGGAATAAGTCGATCGGCTCCTTCAACCGCGTTGGGTTAGCCGCGTTGACATCGATTTGAGCCAGCAGGTCGTCGGCTGAGGGGCGGCGAAACGCCCAATAGAATCCAACGGCCAAAACGGCGAGGACGGCTCCGAGCGCAATTGCCAAAGGCCAGATACTTGCCGCCCGGACCAGAGGCGGCGATTCCTCCACGGTCGCCTTGATCCGCGGCACGGTGCTGTAGAAGTTTGGCTGGGAAACGGACGCGGGCAGGTCGTCGACGGGAACGACGCGCGTCGGATTGTCGAGCGACGCGGTGCCCGCCGTGGGAAACCCCTTCGTCCCTTGGACCACCTCAAATTCCGTGTCCGGAGTCGCGGTCGCGGCGGGCGCGAGCGAAAAATCATCATGCGTGTTGCCCACTCGCGATATTTCGCGGGTGGCACCTTGTTCACCCGCCGACTCCGTTTTGGCTTCGGACGAACCGCGCAAATAGGTCTGCAAATCGAGCAAGTACTTGGACAGCGCCATGCTCGTCGCAAAGCGTTTTTGCGGATCTTTTTCCAGCAGCTTGGTAATCACGGCCGCGAATTGCGCCGGAACGGCTGGAACATATTTGCGAATATCGTCGGGCTTCACCGAGGTCAAATTGCGGATGGTCTGTTCCAACGATTCGGACTTCAGCGGGGGGCGCCGCGAGAGCAGGGCGTACATTACCGCGCCCAACGAATACAAATCACTCCGCGGCGTGACCTTCCCCGTCTGGGCCTGTTCCGGAGCCATGAAATCCATCGTCCCCAACACGCTCCCTTCGCCGGTGAGTTGCGTCGAGCCGAACGATTTAGCGATCCCAAAATCGGTGATCTTCACGTTGCCCGTGTTTTCGCGAATCAGATTTCCGGGCTTCAAATCGCGGTGAATGATGCCGCGGTTATGCGCATGCTGCAAGCCCGCGCAGACGTCGAGCGCAATCCGCATGACTTGCCGCCAGTCGAAAAGGAATCCTTCCTTCTGGAGGACGAACAGGCTTTTACCTTCCACCAATTCCATCGCGAAAAACAAATTGCCGTCGTCTTGGCCATAACCCAAAATCCGAACAATATTGGGGTGATCCATCTTGGTCATCGTTTCGATTTCGGATTCGAAACGTAGCCGGAAATGCTCGTCCAATGAAAGGGTCGGCGCCAACGCCTTGACCGCGACCGTTTGCCCGGTCTGCGAATCAACCGCGCGGAAAACCGTACCCATGCCCCCGCGCCCGAGCACGGAGTGAATTTCGTACGGTCCCAGTCGTTTTTGATTCATCACACAAGTTCCTGGCGCCGCACCGAACTGAACCGGCCGGTTAATCGGCGCTTGCATTGTAAATCAAGCTCTGAAACAAGGGCAATTCCGCGCGGCGGAGGAGATGTCGGGCAATTGCTAGGATTGTCGCCTTTCGCTCCTTGGCTGTGAATTTATTCATTTCGGAAGTAAGACGGTCCTTCCAGGCCGTCGCTCTCCGTTCGATGAACGGCCTCGAAAGGCCGTCCTACGAATAAACTCACAGCCTATTCGCGAAAAGGACGTTGCTTTTGCGGAGCATAAGACGACGATGCCGACCGCGGATCCACCGATTTTCCACCGGCTGTTATCACGTAAACTGGAAACGGAATCATCGAAAAACCCGTCGATCCCCGCGACCGGACCGTCGCACCACACTTAGTTTCAATAACAACTTAGGTACCGACAAGTGCATCCAACCGAGTTGGAGACGAAACAGTTGCTCGCCCAGTGCCACGTCCGGCGGATCACGCGCGGCGGGCCAGGGGGGCAACATCGCAACAAAACCGCATCGGCCGTCGTTGTAAAACACTTGCCGAGCGGAGCAGTCGCCGAAGCCAACGAACGACGCGACCAGAGCGTCAACCTGCAACGGGCCATCTTTCGCCTCCGCGTACAGCTGGCCCTCGAAGTCCGCACCAAACGCGAACGATGGCCCTCGCCGCTGTGGGAATCTCGCCGCCATCGCGGCCGGATCGTTCTGGACCCGACGCACGCGGATTTCCCGCGGATGCTCGCCGAGGCACTGGACCTGCTCGAACAGTTCGCCGGCGACCACCAGCAAGCGGCCGACGAACTCGGCTGCTCCAACTCGCAACTCGTCCGGCTGCTTTCGATGGACGATCGAGCCTTGGCCTTGTTAAACGCCCAACGCGGATCACTCGGACTGAAGCCACTGCGGCCAAAGCCGTAGTCCGCCATTGAACCGGTTTTTATCGGACTCCGATTGTTTAACGCCAAGCCGAAGGCGCCGGCAGCCCTTATCTGGTGTGCCGGCGCCTTCGGCTTGGAGTTAAACGAAAAAATCGTGCCTACACTAACCTAAGTGCCCTTTGCAGCAGAAACCGCTGCAAAAATGGCCTCACTCGCGATTTTTCCAAATACTTTTGATCCGGCGCGAACGTTTGGCCGAAGCAACTGTCTATTCTTTCGCCGACGGCAGGGATGGGCCCAATTTTGCTTGGCCAAAATCCAGGTCTCGGCTAGGATGATGGAACGACAGGATGGAACTTTTTCAACTGCGTGCACGGGCACGGGAGTGAATGTTATGCGCAATTTCCGCAATCACACGATCGTCAATGCCGATTTCGTCGGCAACTCGATCCGCGTGGCCGGTCGGACAACGCTGCGCTCACTCCGTGCAATACCCGTGCGCCTCTATACCCAAGACGCACAGCGCCATACCGCTTTGGGGCAATGCCCTTGCGCCCAAAGCCAACAGTGCGCCACGAGCTTGCGATGGGAGAAATCCGATCGCATGCCGGATCAAGGACGAAATTCGTCCTTGTTGCGCAGCGGACTCCGAGTCGCTTGCTAACTCCGACCCCTTAAGGGTTGGACAACGACGATTTGAACCGCCGCGACGATCCGCACCAACGCTCGCTCGTTTGCCGTTTCTTCGCCCCCGATTTGTTGATTTTCTCGCTCGGAACAGGTTTTTGGCACCTAGCTGAGGGCAGCGCGTGCCGCAACGCAGAGAAATACCATGAACGCGATTACCAATCCTTTGATCGACTTGCGGCTGACGGCGGACTTGGTGCGCGCCGCGCAAGCCGGCGACCGCGAGGCCTTTGGCCGCTTGTTCGAAAAATACCACCGCGGAATCACGGCGATTGCCTTTCGTCGGCTGAAGAACGTCGACGCTGCGCAAGAGTTGTGCCAGGAAGTCTTCGTGCAAGCGATGCAGAAGATCGGCCAGCTGCGCACGCCGGAAGCTTTCGGTTCGTGGCTCCGCTCGATCACCGTACGCATGGCGATCAACCAGCAAGTCCGCAACCGGACGGCGCTGTCGTTGGAGCCGGTGTTGCTGAGCGAAGCGGCGATCGACGAGACCGATCCGTCGGCGGCCGTGTCGCGAGCCGAGGAATCGTCGCATCTGCGGGCCGGCTTGCGGCGCTTGGGTCGCTTGGATCGCGAGACCTTGATGGCGTTTTACATCAAGGGTCAATCGCTGTCGGAGATGGCCCGCGATTTCGCTGCGCCGTTAGGTACGATCAAGCGTCGGTTGCACGTTGCGCGCAAGCGTTTAGCGCAGCAGATCGGCGCGTTGAGCGTCACCTGATACCTTTCCTTGTTCCCTCTCCCCGCCGCGGAGGAGAGGGCAGGGTGAGTGGACGCGCTCAACTTTGCTTTCTTTCTGATTCCGTCAGCTGACGTCTTGGGCGGTCGCGTCTCATTCGCGACCGCCCTTCTTTTCTTCAAAGCGATCGGCGCAAGTCTTCCGACCTCGCCGCCATAGCGACCGAAGGTCTCCGATGGGTGGCACCCTCTGAGTCTTCGAAGGGCGTGGTTTGCGCGACGGGCGTGATTCCAGAATCCTTGCTCGCAAACAATACTTGCTGCGGCCAGACACGCCCCTTTCAAAGCGACAGGGCGTGCCAAGGACCTGATTGCCGAATTTTCGTTCACCCGAACGTTCCAACGCTTGTAAACGTCCAGAATGTTGGCGGAAAAGCCAAACCGTACCAGATGGTTCCCCAAACTGGTCGAGGAGTATAATTTGCAATTGACGGACGATCCGTCGTGAAAGACTATCACATCAACATTTTCTACAGCGCTGCCGACGGCGGGCTACTTCAGTAGACGCTAGAGCGCGTTCTACGTAGGTCTAGCGCCATCTGCGTCGGATAGATAAACTGCATAAAGCCCCAACACCAAGGAGGTTTTATGGAGCCCTATTCGAAGGAGTTTCGTCGGGATGTTTTACGAGCCTGTGATTCAGGAAA
>JBGTJE010000099.1:0-37846 GCA_041745295.1 Pirellulaceae bacterium
GACTCGCAAAAGCCATACGTAGTTCGTTCATGTGGGTAACTTCCCAGGGCATAAAGCACCTCCCTTTAGAGGAGCTAGTCTGCCCTAAATCTGTTACCTATGTGTCTTCAACGCGCGCCACCCATGTCTCTTCAACGAACAGAAGACTTCGGCCTGGGCTAAGCAAACGGCTGGGCCTTCGGCCCGCAAAACAAAAATTGCCTCGGCAATCTGTTGAACAGCCAAATTCAACTGATGTGAGTATCTAGCGATTTCCGACGCCGGCCACCGGAACTTGGACGGGGATCGGCTGGGCGTCGAAGACGATGTCGGTACCCCGGAGCGCGGGCAGCGTCTTAGGACGAATCGGTTTACCCATCCCAGGGTAGTTCTTGATGGCCCGGTCCTCAATGGTTGCCTTGTAAAGGGAAATCGTCTTCAAAACGTCTTCATTCCAGACTTCACGGCCGTTGGTTCCTGTCTTCTTGATCCAATCGAATTCGCCGACGCAGACGTAGCTTTCATACCGGTCGTGGAATTCGTAGGCCGCGACACCCTCTTTGCGCAACTCGTTGGTTAAGCGGTGGGCTTTTTCCCCGGCTTCGGCAAGTTGGCTCTTTTCGCGCGGCTTGGTGAATTTGGTATAGCGCGATTCTTCCTGTTTAGCCTTCTCAATATCCTCTAATTTAAACGATGTCTCGCCGCGAAACGTCGCGACGCGCACGGAATAGGGGGCAGGGCAATTGAGCAAACTGTATTTGATTTCGCGGTCGCGGTTCAAATTCAAGATGACGGTATCGACGCCGTGCCGCGTGAAATATTCTTCGGGCATCAGCGGGTTGGGAATCATGAAGGCTTGCCGCATCGGCCCCTTCTTTTTCATTTCAGCGTTGCCGGAGATCCGCCGTTGAATTTCGCGCCAAACGCCCATCCGCTGATGGGTCGGCACGGTCTCGTCAAACGCCAATGCGCCCGGTTGCAGCGTCTTGATTTTTTCCAGCGTATCGGCGGCGCTTCGATCCTCGATCGATGAGAAGCTTCCAACCAGGACGGCGATTTCCTCAAAGTCGTGGCCGTGGGCATATTCCATTTGCTGGGAGCGCGCAACGATTTTTTTGTTTTCGCCTTCTCCAACAATTTCAACCGTCCCCATTCCGGCACCATTGACCGTTTTTGCAAACTTGATGTCCTTTTTGAAAACGAACGCCTTCAAGCTATGCTTGCTGCGCAATTCGAGTACCAAATCGTTGGCTTGGAAGATCGCGTTGTCACCGGCGAACGATGCGCACATGATCAGCCACGGACCCTCGCGATCGGTTAACCAATAGGTCTTTTCCTTGTCCGCTTCGACGCTCCGGCGAAATGGCAAGGGAAACTGCTGAGCGAACGATGTCGAGGACGCGCCGGCCACGACGAGCGTCCATACAATCCAACGCATTCCAGACTTAGACATGGCACAGATCTCCAAAAGGGACCGCGGTCCCGAGCTGGACCGAGAACTTGGCGGGGAAGATTAGCAAACGCGGTTTTTCGCGGCCAGATCAATTGTCTTGGGTCGTCTATGGGGTTGATTTTCACTTTAGCGGACTTATCTTGGACTCAAGGGCGGGATTTCCGACAAGAGCTTGTTGCGGAGGAAAACGCAACCACCAGCCCTCGGGGAGACACCATGCAGTATTCGTTTCGCTTGGCAGAATTGCTGGGACACATTCCCGATCCTCGCAAGCGACCAGGGACCATCAAGACGATCGTCGAGTACACCGGATTGGATCGTCATCAAGTCGCCGCGTTGCTGAAAAACGAAGTCAAATACATTCCGCTGAAAGCACTCTCGCGACTGTGCGACTATTTGGTGGAACACGGGCACGCGACCGCCGACCAGCTTCCGGGTGCCTTGTTCGCGGTCGAGCCCGAGAGCTTTTGGGAATTGCTAGCTCGTCGACGCCGATTGCAAATGTGTTTGGGTGTCCGCCGCGTCGTGGAGGCCGAGAACCCAGAGATTTCCTACGTGCCCGCATCCGATTCTGTCTTGCTGGGCGAGATTCTCAATGGTGTGACGACGCTGGGAGGCACGGTCCCGCTCAAAAAAACCCAAACCAATCGGGAGTTAACTGCCAACGATGTTCCGCGACCGGAGCATTTGAAACAATCGCTCGTGTGGAGTCCTGGCCAGGCGAACGAAGCGGAAATTCGCCGGCACGCCCAGGAGATTTATGACTTGTATTCGGAAACCAGCGGCGACAAAGGGTTGGTGTGCATTGGCAGCATCAAGAGCAACTCGGTTGTCGAACTGGTGTTGGCCAGGGCGTTTGGCGGTGAGCCGTTTGTATCCGAGGATGGGATTGCCAATGCGCGCCAGCGGCATTGTCCCTTTTTTATCCGCTATCGCGAGCAAGATCCGCAACCGACTTCGTGCATGGCCGGGGTGACGGTGGATAAGTCGAGCAAGAACCTGGCGCCGGGGATCTACTACGAGGATTCCGGCGGCAAGTGGGTTCAGGGCGGGTTCGAGGATTCGAAGCACGAAACGGCGATGGTTTTTTACATCCACCGTGAATCCCTGGGTCGGTTGGAGATGGTGTTGGCGGGTTTTTCGGGGCGCGCGACGCGCTTGCTGGCGCGCGCGCTGGCAACGAGGGCGCAAGATTTTTGGCCGCCAAATTTCGAGGGCCAAGGGATTCAGATCGGGGCGTTCATCGTGCAATTCAGCATGGCCACCGCCGCCAAAAAAGGCTCGGACATTTTGCGCACCGACTTAGCAGCGGTTAGTAAAGTCATCCCAGTCCCCGCAGAATCGATCGGAAGTCGGATTTCGCAGTAGCTTCGTGCATCGCGAGATCGCGGCGGCATAATCGCGCCAATCCGATTCAACCTGGCGCGGGGCCGCATCTGAATTCCAACCAGCGCAACTATGCTGGCGATATCTGACAAGCTTAAACAATTGTTCCGAACAGCGCCTCAAACGCGAAGTGCAGTAACGAGCCGCTGGGACACGATCCGATAACATTGGCATCTCGGCAAAAGCGACGTCTTCAATCGAACGGATTCAATTCGGTTGCTGGCACGTCACCGAGTTGCTGGCGTGACGATCAGCGGAATGCCAACCTTGCCGCCAAGCTTCCTAAATCTTCTCTCTCCGTTCAAGGCTTGTCGAGGAAACACGAAGTGTGCAATGACATTAACGTCCTGGCATTCGTTAAGGGTGAAGAGCGGTATCTTTTTTTGTACAAAGACGAGACGCGATCGGAAACATTGAAAACGCTGGGCCGGTTTGCCTCCAACCCCGAACTCAGCTTTAGCTGGTACGACGCCGCCGTGTTAAGTCAACGTGTTCGCGCGGAATCGAAGGCGAAATTCCCGATGGCCTCGCGGATTAGCAGCGATATTCTGGGCAACATTCTGCTCGACGACGAACCGCTGAGTTAAGCATCGGCCACTGGATCGCTGCACCAAGTCACCTCGTTCCCAGGCTCCCGCCTGGGAACGCACTGTCTGCGAGGCTCTGCCTCGAAATCCGCTGGCGGAGCCAGCAAGACATTGGGTTCCCAGGCAGGAGCCTGGGAACCAGAGCGAAGCCTCAAAGATTTGACACAGCGCAGCGTCGGAGATTGCCATGAACGAAGCGATCGAACGGTTTCTGCGCTATCTCAAAGTCGAGCGCAACGCGTCCGATTTTACGATTAAATCGTATCGCGAAGACCTGCTGGTTTGGGCGCAGTATTTGACCGAGTCGTTGGGTGCCGCTCCGGTACTGAGCGGGATCAGTTCCGTCGAATTGCGCGGCTACATCGGAGCATTGACCGACGCCGGCTACGCATCGTCATCGATCGCCCGCAAGTTGGCTTCGATGCGCAGCTTTTTTAAGTTTGCCCAGCGTGAGGGACTCGTCGCGGGAAATCCCGCCAAGCCGCTGCGCAATCCACGGCGCGAGCGCGCCCTACCGCATTTTCTGACCACCCGCGAAGTCGCCAAGCTACTCTCCGCGCCCAACGTCTCGGAGCCGCTCGGCAAACGAGATCGCGCCATCTTCGAAACGATTTACTCGGCCGGACTTCGCGTGAGCGAATTAGTCGGAATGAATGACGAGGATCTCGACTTGGAGGAAGGACTGGTTCGGGTACGCGGCAAGGGAAAGCGAGAGCGGCTCGGTCCGCTTGGCTCCTTTGCGGTCGGGGCCATTCAGATTTGGCGCGCCGCGCGCAAGGTACCGGGGCTTGCCAAAACGAGCCGCGCAACACCGCTTTTCACCAATCGTTTCGGCCGCCGGTTGACGACGCGCAGCGTGGCTCGAATGCTGGAAAAATACCTGCTCCAGACCGGATTGAATCGCAAAACTTCGCCGCATACCTTGCGGCATAGCTTTGCGACGCATCTGCTCGACGGGGGAGCCGATATTCGCAGCGTTCAGGAATTGCTCGGCCACAAGAGCATCGTGACGACTCAGATCTACACCCACGTTAGCACAGCCGGGCTCAAACAAGCCTACGACAAAGCCCACCCTCGCGCCCGCGGGTAGGGCGCGTCGCCGCTAGTTTTTCGATTTGGTCGCGATTGTTGGAGTTCAGCGTTTACGCTGCCGCAGCACGCTAAAGCGTGAACTCCAACGGTACGGCGCGCGAAAATTCTGTTCGTTTAACGCCAAGCCGAAGGCGACGGCATTGCCGCCAACGTTGCCGTCGCCTTCGGCTAGGCGTTAAACATAAACTACTTGTCACTGGCGTTCCCGGCTCCCGTCACCTTCTCGCGAATGACCGTCGTGAGATCGCGCGACGGGTCGGTGAACTCGCGGAAGAATTCGGCATTCGTCAAAAGAAGCTTACCGTCGCCGCCGATCAAAAACGACGCGGGAATCGCGCGGAGGCCATAATCGGCAAAGACAGGGTGTTTCCATCCCGCGGTGCCCCCTTGAGGCCAGGTCAATTGCCGAGCCGTGATAAACTCGACCGCCTTGTCGACGGTCTCATCGACACAGATCGCGAGCAATTCCAATTTCAATTCCGGACCGAGTACCTCGTAGGTCTTCTTCAACATCGCAGTCTCGTCCTCGACCGGGGGATTCTTCATCGTCCAGAAATAGACCAGGATCGGCCGGCCCTGATATTGGGCGAGCGTGATATTGTTTCCGGCATTTGCCAGGGAATCGACGGAAAAATCCGGTGCCGCCTCTCCGACGGAAAGCAATCGCGTGACGGCGATTGGCAGCGGCGGCGATACGAGCTCGTCGACGTCTTGCAGTTCGATTTGTCCGAAGACTTCGACGGCGTAATTTTTCCCCGCCACTTCGATATTCTTCCGCCCAAATAAGTTGTAGTTTCCTGCGGGGACGTCGTAGACTTCAAAACTTCCGTCCGCTTCCAGCTCGACTTGAAATCGTCGCTGGTTTTTCAATCGCGCTTCGCGTTCAGCGAAAAATTCCTTGCCAGCGTCGGTCTCCTGAAATTCCTTGACCCACTGATCGCGCTGTTCATCGGTCCTCGTTCCCCAATCTGGCGGCAACGGCAAAGGTTTGTACACAACATGTTCGGTGATCGTAACGGGTAGCGTCGTCAAATCGAACTCAAACGGAGACGACTCCGCCGCCGTTATTATCCCGCGGATCGTGGCACCTTCAGGGGCGGCTCTTGAGTCCGCAGCTCCCTTTTCGTTGGCGGCACTGTTCGCGCTCCCGGGCTCATTCTGGCAACCCGCCGACAAACTGCCACAAAGGAACGAAAATCCAATCAGCGGCCATATCATCCAACGCAACGTGCTCGACATGTTGATCTCGATAAATAAATCGCATCGACCTAGAGTTTGCCCAGCACTCCGACGAGATCGGCGGTGCGGCAGCTATAGCCCCATTCATTGTCGTACCAGCTCAAGACTTTAGCCATTCGTCCGTCGTCGCCGATGACTTGCGTGTAATCGGCCGCAAAGATCGAGCTGTGCGGGTCGTCGATAATGTCCGTCGAGACGATGGGGTCCTCGGTGTAGTACAGAATACCTTTGAGCGGTCCTTCGGCGGCGGCTTTGATCGCAGCGTTGATCGATTCGGAGGTGGCCGATTTGTTCAGAACCACGGTCAGGTCGACGATGCTACCGCAACTGACCGGAACGCGAATGGCGATGCCGGTCATTTTGCCTTTCAGTTCGGGGATCACCAGCCCGACTGCTTTGGCGGCTCCGGTGGATGTCGGAATGATGTTCTCGGCGGCCGCGCGAGCACGATATAAATCCTTGTGCGGCAAGTCCAGAATCTGCTGATCGTTGGTATAGGCGTGGACAGTCGTCATCAGCCCGCGCTCGATCCCAAATGTGTCCTGCAGGACTTTGGCGACCGGGGCCAGGCAGTTTGTCGTGCAGCTCGCGTTGGAGATGCACTTCATGTCTTTCGTAAGCTTGTGATCGTTGACGCCCAGAACGCACGTCAAATCACCACCGTCTTTGGCCGGCGCGCTGATGACAACTTTTCGCGCTCCGGCATGGATGTGGGAGTCGTAACCGGCTTTGTCGCCCGTAGCGCGTTCGGTAAACACACCGGTACTTTCGACAACGACGTCGACCTTGAGGTCTTTCCAAGGGAGTTTGCGTGGATCTCGTTCTGCGTAAACGCGAATCTTGTCGCCGTCGACGATCAAGTTCTCGGCGTCGTGGCTGACCATGCCCTGGTAACGGCCATGGACACTGTCGTATTTCAGCAGCGTAGCGAGCGTTCTGGTGTCGGTGAGATCATTTACCGCGACGACGTCAAATTCATCGTTTCGTGTCATAAAGTTGCGAAACGTCAATCGACCGATGCGACCAAAGCCATTGATGGCGACGCGAACTGCCACGGGCAACCTCATAGGTGTTGTAGAATGTTTGCAGTTGAATTCGCGGATTATACGAATGCTAAAAAATGCTGACAAGCGGCTCGTGCAATTCGTACGGTGATGGTTGCGAACTAACGGGAGCCGATCGCTTATGAGAACTTGTATCTGTGTTCGATTATTTTTAGTTATTGCAACGACGATTTTTGTCGGCGAACTGCTGGCAGCACCTGATGAACCGACGCGCTGGTACGTGGCGGTCGACGGGAACGACGAGAACGACGGAAGTGAAAAGCGTCCGTTCGCGTCGCTCGAACGGGCGCGATTGGCGCTGCGCGATTGGATCGCCCAAGGCGGCAGCGGGGATGTCGAAGTTCTTATAGGTGCGGGACACTTCGAACTAAGCGACACTCTCGTTTTCTCGCCAGCCGACTCGGCACCGCCTGGCGCAACGATCACTTACGTCGCCCGGCCAAACGCTCCAGCGACGCTCAGCGGCGGCGTTCGGGTCCTGAATTGGCAAAAGTCCGGTGACGTTTGGGAAGCCGATACGAAGTTGCAAGGGCTGCACCGAAGCCTATTCATAGGCGATGAGCGCCCGACTCGCGCTCGCGAACCCGACGAGGGTTTTTTTCGTGTGGCCCAAGCCGGTGCGGACCAACGAACGCGGTTCCAATTTGATTCGGCAGAATGGCCGAATCCAACATTTGAACCGGCGATGGAACTGGTGTTCTTGCACGATTGGTCGACTTCCCGAGTTGCGGTTCGCGAGGTCAACGCAGGTGCGAATGAAATTGTGCTCTCCGATCCAATTGGCGCGAATCACGATTTCTTCCGGATCGATGGTTTCGAACCAAACCCGCGCTATTTTCTCGAACATGCCCGCGCGTTTATCGATGAGCCATTGGAGTGGTTCCACGATCAGGACGCGGGCAAGCTGATTCTAAAGCTGGCAGTTGACGACTCTCCCGATCGGCATTCGATCACAATTCCAAGATTGGAATGCCTGATCAAAATAGTCGGCGAACCGAACAAGCCGGTGCGCGGCTTGCGATTTCGTGGGCTCCGTTTTGCGGACACGAGTTGTCCAATTCCGTCGGGAGGCTGCGCGGAGGTCCAAGCCAGCTTTTTCCAGAGACGAAAATCCGCGGACGCCCCTAATCTAGTCGGCGATCCCAACGCAGAGACGGGAAACTTGCGTTTGCCGGCTGCGATTATGTTGGAATTCGCTTCGGAGTGCGCAATTGACGGATGTACCCTGAGGCGCTTCGGCGGCGGTGGCATCTATCTCGGCCGCGAGTGCTACGAGAATCGAATTGAGAACTGTCAATTGTCCGACATCGGCGGCTGTGGGATCATGATCGGCGAGACCAGCACTCGGACCTCAGCGGACGGCAACAATCACGATTGTGCCAAAAATGTGGTCGCGCGAAATCGAATTTCCAATTGCGGAACAATCTTGTATGGATCGGTCGGTGTTTGGATCGGGATCGCCCGAGATACACAGGTTAACGACAACGAGATTCACCACTTACCGTACACGGGCGTCTCGGTCGGCTGGTGCTGGGACGCGACTCCGACGGGTTGCGCCGGGAATCAAATCGTCGGGAATCATATTCACCATGTGATGAACACGCTTTCAGACGGCGGCGGCATTTATACGCTTGGTCGGCAACCCGGCACGATTTTGAAATCCAACCGCATTCACGACGTGCTGCTCAACGCAGGGCGCGCCGACAGCAACGGCATTTTCATGGACGAAGGAAGTTCGCAGATCGAAGTATGCGAAAACACGATCTTCAACATCGCCCGCAGTCCGATTCGCTTTCACAAAGCGTTGGAGAACAAGCTCTCTCGCAATCAGCTATTCACGGCTCCGGGAGTTGAGCCGTTCACCTACAACAGCACCGATCCGGCAAACATTACGTTTGTCGAAAACGAGGTTCGCGAAAGGAATCCCGATTGATAACATGGCGCTGGCGGTCATTGACGTTGATGGACTTATTTATCGTTTCGTTTAACGCCAAGCCGTAGGCGCCGGCAAGTTTTCTTGTCGCACATGCCGGCGCCTACGGCTTGGCGTTAAACGAACGAGTATCGCCCAATCTTCGAGCAAAACTCGTATACACATTCCCCGTGTTGGTAGACTCTTGGCTGTGGTCGGGATGAACGCAACGCAATTCGCAGCTAAAATGATATGCGTGGTGAAACGCTTATCCTAAGGTCGCGGCATGAATTCGAAGCTCGCAACAATCGTGGCGTTGGCATTCGGTTGCGCCGTTGCGCAGCTGAGTTGGGTCTCCGTCGCCCAGGAGCCTGCGACGAGCGAATCCGAAATCGAATATCAGCGCGATATCCGGCCGATCTTGTCGGAGACCTGTTTCAAATGTCACGGACCAGATGATGCCGCTCGCCAAGCCGACTTGCGGTTAGATCGGGCCGAAGACGCGATCGCCGTGTTGGACGCGGACGCCGACGAACCCCCCGAGTTGCTTCGACGAATCACCAGCGACGATCCGGCGGAACGTATGCCGCCGGCCGACTCCAAACTTAGCTTGACGCAAAAGCAAATCGACTTGATCCAGAAATGGGTCGACCAAGGCGCGACTTATACCGTCCACTGGTCATTGCGTCCCGTCGCCCGGCCCGATCCGCCCGCCAGCGCCGGCTCGAAATGGCCGCATAACGAGATCGATCAATTCGTCCTGGCCAAATTACATGAAAACGGGCTTGCCCCGAGCTCGCCCGCGGCCAAGACCGAGTTGCTGCGGCGGCTGGCATTTGATCTCACCGGGCTGCCGCCGACAATCGAGGAACTAGATCAATTCCTCAGCGACGAAAGCGAACTCGCTTACGAGTCCATGGTCGATTATTACTTGGCTCAATCAAGTTACGGCGAGCGGATGGCGTTTAACTGGATGGAGGTCGCCCGCTACGCAGACTCGTACGGATACCAAGTTGACAAGGACCGCGTCGTCTGGCAATGGCGCGACTGGGCGATCACCGCGTTCAACGAAAATTTAGCATACGACCAATTCGTCGTTCAACAATTGGCGGGCGACTTGTTGCCGAACGCCACGGATCGCCAGGTATTGGCGACCGCGTTCAATCGGCTCCATCCGCAAAAATCCGAGGGAGGAAGCGTCAGCGAAGAATTTCGCAACGAGTACGTTGCCGACCGAGTGCAAACTTTTGCCACGGCCTTCATGGGAATGACGATCGAATGCGCCCGATGCCACAATCACAAATTCGATCCGATTACGCAGCGCGAGTACTACCAGTTCTATGCATACTTCGACAACATTGACGAATTTGGTTTGCATTCCTACTTCACCGAAGCAGTTCCCACGCCGACGCTGTTGTTGGCCAGCGATGATGCCAAACAAAAAATTGTCACTTTGAAAAACGCCGTCGCACAAGCCGAGGCTGACTTCAGCGCACAGCGCGAGTTGCGGCGCGAGGCGTTTATGGCTTGGCTCACAACCAAATCGCGCGATGCCTCAGCAGATACCAATTTAATTCCGGGCCGAATTGCCAATCTGGATTTCGAATCGCCCCCCGCCGAACCGAATCGAGCGGTTCCGGGTCGGCATGGTTCGGCGGCGGAACTAACCGGAGACGACCTCATACAATTGAGCGTCGGCAATTTTCATCGCCACGAACCGTTTTCCATTGCGACATGGATAAAAACTCCCGATGTCAAGGAACGTGCGGTCATCTTTCACCGCTCGGCGGCCTGGACCGATGCCGGGAGCCGGGGCTACGAACTCTTGATTGAAGACGGGCACCTGAGCGCTGCGCTCGTTCATTTTTGGCCCGGCAACGCCATTCGAGTTCGCGCGGCAAATCCCTTGCCGATCGACACTTGGACGCACGTCGTCATGACGTACGATGGATCGAGCTCCGCCCCGGGGCTGGCGCTGTTTATCGACGGGCGACGGGCTGAATGCAAAATCGTTCGGGATTGCCTGACCAAAGAAATCACCGGCGGCGGAGGCGACAACGTCGCCATCGGCGCGCGGTTTCGCGATTGCGGATTCAAGTTGGGAAGTGTCGACGATTTTCAAGTCTTCGACCGCCAACTCGTTCCACTCGAAGCACAACAATTGTTCGATGGCCATTCCATGACCGACGCGCTGAACGCCAGCGCGGAAAGATTGAGCTCGGAATCGGTCGACGCGTTGTTCGATGTTTACTTGGCGACGCTAGATGAAGTCACTCATGCAAAACGCTTGGCCTTGAACTTGGCCCGCGAACAACTTACCGACCTCGTTGAAGCCATTCCCGAAATCATGGTGATGCGGGAGATGATCGACCGCCGACAGACGTTTGTACTTCGCCGTGGAGCGTATGACGCGCCGACGGATCCCGTCGACGTTGGTACCCCCGAAGCATTTCCGCCTCTGGCAGATAACCTTCCGCGCAATCGACTGGGGCTGGCTCAGTGGCTGACCGATCCTGCGCATCCACTGACGGCGCGCGTGGCGGTCAATCGGATTTGGGAATTGATGCTCGGCCAAGGCTTGGTGCGGACGCCTGAGGATTTCGGCAGCCAAGGGTCTCCGCCGACGCACGCCGAATTGCTTGATTGGTTGGCCAGCGATTTCGTCGCTCACGAATGGGACGTGAAGCGATTGATCAAGCAGATCGTGCTCTCGGCGACGTACCGGCAATCGTCCTGGCCCAGCCAACAATCGTTGGCTTCCGATCCCGGAAACGTATGGCTCTCGCGAGCCAATCGTCAGCGACTGGATGCGGAAATGTTGCGCGACCAAGTCTTGTTTACGAGCGGTTTGTTAGAGCGAACCATTGGTGGCCCTTCGGTCAAGCCGTACGAGATGGCGCAGGCGTTCAACCCTCAGGCTCCGGACGAAGGGAGCGGCTTGTACCGCCGCAGCTTGTACACTTATTGGAAACGCATGTCGCCGCCGCCGGTTATGGTTACGCTCGACGCGGTTCGCCGCGAAATCTGTACGGTGAAGCGAGAGCGCACGTCGACTCCGTTGCAGGCCATCGTCTTGCTCAACGACCCGCAGCGGATCGAAGCGGCCCGCGTTTTGGCGGCGAATGGCCTAACGGAGTGCAGCAACGATATCGATCAAACGATTGCGCAGATTTTTCGCAGGCTGACCAGCCGCGAGCCGCGGAGCGACGAGTCGATTGTGTTGGCCGATCTTTTTCGAAAGCAACGCGAGCATTATGCCGCACAACCTGATCAGGCCAAGCAGCTAATGGCGGTAGGAAAACGGCCGGCCCCCACCGATCTAGAGGAAGCGGCCACGGCGGCGATGACGGTGGTTGCGAGTACAATCATGAACATGGATGCGAGTTTGACAAAAAGGTAAGGGGAAGTTCGAGCATGTACACCAACGACTCGAAATGCACGTGCGGCCTGCCCTTTCGTCATTCCGGGCTGAGACCCGGAATCCAGTTTCCAAGGATGGGGGAAGTGGCAGATGAGCAAACCTTCGCGAGGCAGAGCCTCGAAGACAGTGCGTTCCCAGGCGGGAGCCTGGGAACGAGGGACCCGGGCCCAGCGTTGCCCTGTCCACTCAGCCGCCGGCAGTGGCTGACACGTTTTGCGGGCGGATTTGGCGGCCTGGCATTTGCCGATTTGCTTGTGGCGGGAACGGATGGTGAACCGGCAACTCCCGTGGCCCATTTCGCACCACGAGCCAAACGCGTGATCTTCCTATTTCAAAGCGGCGCTCCGTCGCAACTGGACTTGTTCGATTACAAGCCGATTTTGAATACGCGGCACGGTCAGCCGTTGCCCGACGAAGTCCGACACGGACAGCGACTGACGGGAATGAGCGCCAATCAAGCGATCCTGCCGTTGGCCGGCTCGCCGTTTACCTTTGCCCAGCGCGGTCAAAGCGGCAGTTGGATCAGCGACTTGTTGCCGCACACCGCCAAGATCGCCGACAAACTTTGCTTTATCCGTTCGATGTATACCGAGTCGATTAACCACGGGCCGGGTGTGACCCATATTCAAACCGGTTCGCAGTTTCCCGGCCGGCCTTGCATCGGCGCTTGGGTTGATTATGGATTGGGAAGCGAGAATCGGGATTTGCCCGCATTCGTCGTGCTGATCACCAAAGATAAGGGGGGACAGCCGCTCGGCGCGGGATTATGGGGCAACGGATTTCTGCCTTCGAAACATCAAGGCGTCTTGCTCCGGCCGGGAGCCACACCGGTTGTCTACCTCGACAATCCGCCCGGCATCGATCCGGCAACGCGCCGCGCGATGCTCGATAGCTTGCAGCAGCTCGAACAATCGCAACTCGCTCAGCACGCCGACCCGCTGATTGAAAATAAGATCTCGCAATACGAGCTGGCGTTTCGGATGCAAACGTCGATCCCCGATTTGGCGGACATGTCGGACGAATCGGATTCCGTGTTGGACGAGTATGGACCCGATTCACGAACTCCGGGGACGTACGCTTCGAATTGTCTGCTCGCGCGGCGGATGGCGGAACGAGGCGTTCGTTTTATTCAGCTCTATCACCAAGACTGGGATCATCACGGAAACCTGCCCCAATCGATTCCCACGCAGTGCAAAGAAACGGATCGAGCATCCGCGGCACTCGTCCTCGATTTGGAGCGGCGGGGAATGTTGGACGAAACGCTTGTGATTTGGGGAGGCGAATTTGGTCGTACCAATTATTGTCAAGGCAAACTAACGGCAACGGATTTTGGCCGGGATCATCATCCGCGCTGTTTTACGATTTGGATGGCTGGCGGCGGTGTCAAAGCCGGCTTCAGTTTCGGCGAGACCGACGAATTCGGCTACAACATTATCCGCGACCCGGTGCATGTGCACGATTTTCAGGCCACGATACTGCATTTGCTCGGATTGGATCACGAGCGGCTGATCTTCAAGCACCAGGGTCGCCGGTATCGCTTGACGGATGTCGAAGGCCGCATCGTGCGCGAGATCTTGGCGTAAGGCAGCGTTCGCAGCGCGGGCCTGCGTCACACTACCACTGAGTCATTCCGGGCTGAGACCCGGAATCCATCCTCCATGGATGGCTGAAGCAAACGAATGACGCCGCGAAAATATATCTTTAATCGTTCCCAGGCAGGAGCCTGGGAACGAGGTATACGAGCCATCAAAACAATCGCCACAGCACAACGCGACTACGCCGCTTTCGATTTCGGTCGGCGATGCGAGGCGATAATGTACTCAAGCGTCCCCACGATCCGTTCTTGTTGCTTCGCCGTTAGCGCGGGGTAGATCGGAAGGCTGAGCACTTCGGCTGACGCGGCTTCGGTCTCCGGCAAGCTATCCGGATCGTAGTCGAGCGTCGCAAAGCACTCTTGGCGATGTAGCGGCACTGGATAGTAGATTTCGCTTCCGATGCGGGCGTCGGTCAATTGTTGACGAACGACATCTCGAAGTCCGTTCTTAATGCGTATTGTGAACTGATTCCAGACGTGTTTGCCGCGAGAGTCTTCGAAGGGAAGCTCGATGGCATCGCCGATCGTCGAGGCGGCAAACATCTTGCGATACCGCGCCGCGTTGTCTGCGCGGGTGTGAGTCCAGCAATCCAAATGCGCCAGTTTGGTCTTGAGTACGGTCGCTTGAATCGTGTCCAAACGGCTGTTGATGCCAACCTCGGCGTGATAATAACGCGGTGCCATCCCATGGTTGGCGAGGAGCCGCAATCGTTTTGCCATTTCGTCATCGTTGGCGGTCATCATTCCGCCGTCGCCAAAGCCGCCGAGATTTTTGGTTGGATAGAAACTGAAGCACCCGATGTCGCCGATGCTGCCGGCGGCTTTGTTTTGAAACGAAGCGCCGATCGACTGCGCGGCGTCTTCGATGACTGGCAGGCCATACTCTCGCGCCAATTCCCCGATCGCGTCCATGTCGCAGCATTGACCGAACAAGTGAACCGGAATAATGGCTTTGGTGTAATCGCTGATGTTGTTCTCGATTTTGGTCGGATCGAGGCAGAAGGTCGCTGGATCGATATCGACAAAAACGGGCGTCGCTCCCAAACGCCACACGGCGCTGGCCGTGGCAAAGAACGTAAAACTGGGAACGATGACTTCATCGCCGGGCTGCAAATCGAGGGCCATTAACGCCAACAACAACGCGTCCGATCCGGATGCGCAGCCGATCGCAAATTTGGCTTGGCAAAGCGTCGCCATCTGCTGCTCGAATTCCGTACAGCTTGGACCCGCGACGAATCTCCCCGTGCGGCAGACTTCTTCAATCGCCGCGAGAATGTCGGCGTGCAGCGGCCGGTTTTCGGCGTTGATGTCCAGCATGGGAATCGGGTCAATGGTGGACGAAGCTTCGTTCATGATGGACTTGCCTCTGCGGTGGATTTGACGTTATTGGATGTCACCGGGTGTAAACCGGGATAATTTCAGCGGCCAAGGGTACAAATCGCCTACTCCAGGGTCAAGACAAAAAAGTGTGATCCATGAGCTAAGCGGAATCGCCAGCCTCGCGTGGGATTCAAGCCACGACGCGCATGCCCTTGCGCAACTGCGTTCCGGGTTTTTCGTTTGACGGCAAGCCGAAGGCGATGGCGAATTCCGCCGTGATCAGCTCGCCGCGACGCGTTACCTTCCTCTCGCGGAGCGTGAGAGCTACGATCCAATACCGCGTAGCAGCGTTTGCCAGGACGTGGGTTTCCTGCACACTGGCGAGTGCGGCTATCCGCATGCGAGATGTCTTTTGAGCACTCGCCATTTTTCGCTAGCGTCGGCCGAAGCAGTGACCAGAAAGCCAATCATGATCGATGTATCAGAGGCGGTTCAATTGATTCATCAAGCGGCACTGCCGCTGAATGCGGAATCGGTCCGATTGGCAAATTCCGTGGGGCGCGTTTTGGCCGAACCTGTGATCGCGGACCTCGACGCCCCTCCGTTCGACAAGTCGATGATGGACGGCTTTGCAATTGTCTCAGCCGACGCCGTGGCGGGACGCAAGACTCTGCAGATAGTCGAATGCGTCGTTGCCGGTCAATCGGCGGCCGAAGAGCTGAAGTCAGGGGGAGCAGTCCAAATCATGACGGGAGCGCCGATTCCCACGGGTGCGGACGCAGTGGTCATGCTCGAAGAAACTACGTCCTCCCCCCTCCCTAACCCTTCCCACCGAGGGGAGGGAAAAGAGGTGACGATTCGATCCGAAAAAATTCGCGCTGGTCAACACATCATGAAGCGAGGAGCGATCTATCGCAGTGGCGATTGGTTACTGCCCGCCGGTCACCGGATATCGGCTCACGATGTTGGCTTGTTGGCCGAAGCGGGAGCGAGTGAGTTGCCGGTTCGACGAAGACCGGTTGTCGCTGTCATTGCGACGGGCAACGAGATTTGTTCGCCGGAACAAAATCCCGGAATCGGGCAGATCCGCAACAGCAATGGTCCGCTTTTGCTGGGCATGGTCACGGCGCAACACGCGCAGCCGCTCGATTTGGGAACGGCCCGCGACGACGAACAGTCCTTGTCGGATGCGATACGTCGCGGCTTGTCTGCCGATGTCCTGGTCCTCACCGGAGGCGTCTCCGCAGGGATGCTCGACTTGGTGCCGCGCGTTTTGAAATCGTTGGGGGTTTTGCAAGTCTTCCACAAAATCTCCTTGAAGCCCGGCAAGCCGGTTTGGTTTGGCGTGAAGGACAAAGACCCGCAGGCCTGCCTCGTTTTTGGATTGCCCGGAAACCCGGTGAGCGCTTTTGTTTGCTTTCATCTGTTGGTGAAGGAGGCGTTGGCGGTATTGAATGGGCAACGAACTTCCACTGCCGATTCGGCGACGGGCGAGCCACAAGCCATGTGCCAACGCGCAACCCCACAAAGTTCCCTCTCCCCGGGCTTCGGGGGAGAGGGAACCACAAATCCCCCGCGCGCAATTCTCGATCGCTCCCACGAAATCCGCGGCGACCGCCCGACATACTGGCCTTCGCGCTTGAGTCTCATCGACGGCCGTGCCGTCGTCGCCCCGCTCCCTTGGCAAGGCTCGGCCGATCAACGTTGCTTAACACAGGCCAACTGTCTGGCAGTCTTTCCCGTCGGCGATCAAACCTATCCCGCCGGAACGCTCGTCGAGATTCGCGAGCTGTGATTTGGCCAATAACCGCGGAAACGACTAGCGTCGGGTAAATAACGGTTACAAGTTGGAGACGCCGCCGCCGGAGGTGACACTACTATGACATTGGAACACGACACACTGGCAACGGTGGCGACGGTTGCCAGCGAACTGGAAGGACAGTTGCTGGTCAACATTTTAAACGAGCACGGAATTCGCGCCGTCGCGACCGGAGGATACATGTCGCAATTCCGGGCCGAAGCCCCGGGAATGGTTCGAGTCCTTGTCACGCAAGATAATTTATCGACGGCAAACTCGATACTTGCGGAACGCAAAGAACAACACTTTCCACAACCCACCGGCGAGGACTCGGAATCTTCTGATGACGATTCAAGTCAAACCAGAGTTCGTTTTGTAACCTGGGGATTGCTGATGCTGTTTGTTGTCGAATTGGTTGTCTTCCTGGGCATTCTAGTTTCTTGGCTAATATTTTGAAAAGTGACAACCGCGGTCGCGTTCCTGTTTGCAGTCGTGGCAATTTCGGCAATTATTCTGACTCGTCGCCGGTTCACACTTGGGAAACGATAGCCCACGATCAAATCATCTGTTAAGATTTCCCCTGGCGCGGACACGAAGCGCTATTACCGCGGTCGATATCTCGCCCCAAGAATCTCATGTGGAGCAAACCATGGATCGCCGTCAATTCTTGGTCTCAACGGCTGCCGTCGGGTCGCTGGCCTTGGTGCCCAACCCCTTGCTTGGCCAGCAAGAAACCGAAGGACGCACCTTCGCAACACCCGAAGAGGCGATGAAATCACCCGCCGAGAAGCTTGCCTATGTCATCGGCGTGTACGCCGGGACGGGCCTGCAGAATCCGGATTATCTCGCGACCATCGACCTCGATCCCGCATCGAAAACCTATTCGCAAGTCGTCCACCGATTGCCGATGCCCAACGTCGGCGACGAGTTGCATCACTTCGGCTGGAATGCCTGTGCTAGTTGCCACGGAAAAGCTGAACGCAGATATCTCATCATCCCCGGACTCCTTTCGGGCCGGATCCATATTGTCGATACGGTGGTCCCGGAGAAACCCAAGTTGCACAAAGTCATCGAACCCGACGAGATCGTTCGCAAGACAAAGCTAACTGCTCCTCACACGGTCCACTGCCTCGCCGATGGCCGGATCATGATCTCGATGCTTGGCGACGACAAGCTCAATGGGCCTGGCGGATTCCTCTTGCTCGACGAGGCGTTCGAGGTGGCCGGTCGCTGGGAGGACGACCTCGGAGGAATGAACTACAACTACGATTTTTGGTATCAGCCCAGGCATAATGTGATGGTCAGCAGCGAATGGGGCGCTCCCAGCACGACTCGGCCTGGTTTCAAAATCGAGGACGTTCAAGCCGGGAAGTACGGACACCACGTCCACTTTTGGGATTGGTCAAAACGCCGGATCGCCAAGAGCATCGACTTGGGCGAGAAGGGAATGGTCCCGCTCGAAGTCCGCTTCCACCATAACCCGGACAGCGTGCATGCTTACGTCGGTGCGGCGCTTTCTAGCGTGATGTGGCATCTCTTCAAGGAAGGCGATGAATGGAAAGCCGAGAAGGTCATCGAGGTCGAGGGGATAGAGCAGAAAGGCTGGGATTTTCCGGTCCCCGGGCTGATTAGCGATCTTGTCGTTTCGATGGACGACCGCTGGCTCTATTTTTCGAATTGGCTGCATGGCGACATTCGCCAATACGACATTCGCGATCCAGCCAAACCGAAACTGACCGGACAGGTTTGGGTCGGTGGCTTGATTGGGAAAGCCCCGGCGATTCGGGGCCGCCAGGTCTCCGGCGGACCGCAGATGTTGCAGCTGAGTCTCGATGGCAAGCGGCTCTATGTCACGGACTCGCTGGTCAGCAGTTGGGACAACCAATTTTATCCGAACATTGGCAAGCAGGGTTCACTGATGTTGCGACTCGACACGGACACCGAGAAAGGCGGCCTCAAACTCAACGACGAATTCTTCGTCGACTTCGGCAAGGAGCCCGACGGTCCAGCGCGCGCTCACGAGATTCGATTTCCGTTGGGCGATTCGACCTCCGACGTGTGGATGTAAGGGAGAGTTGAGAGTTGGCGGCGTGCGACTTCTTTTCCCTCCCCCTTGCCGGGAGGGTTAGGGAGGGGGAATCGTCTGCAACGCGTTGTTGGAACAATCGAATGAACGTTTTGTTCTTGCTCGTCGAACTGCTGTTGTCCGCGGCGATGCCGATCGCTCACCCCGGCGTTGGCATCGTGCAGGATTCGCGCGGGAACGTCTATTTCACCGACTTGAGACAAGTCTGGAGGATCACGCCCGATGATCAATTGTCGATCGCGGTTCCAAACGTGCATACGCACGAACTTTGCCTCGATGCGGACGACAACCTTTACGGGGAACCTCTTGCGGCCGAAGGAGAGCGGTGGCGCCATCGGGTTTGGTGTCTGAAACCAGATGGGACACTGAGTGACGTCATCCCGGAACGTAGCGGTTTTTTGCGAGACTACAGCTTCGTTCGCGACCGTGAGGAAAATATGTATTGGGCGGAACGCGGCGCGAAGA
The DNA here is from genome assembly GCA_041745295.1 of Pirellulaceae bacterium. Taxonomy (GTDB): domain Bacteria; phylum Planctomycetota; class Planctomycetia; order Pirellulales; family Pirellulaceae; genus JANMEB01. The sequence continues at coordinate 19,397 of JBGTJE010000099.1, forward strand.
CGGTTATCAAGAAGCGTTTGCCCGACGGAAAAGTCGCGACGCACGCGTCGGCCGATTTTCACCAGGTGCAATGGATGACTGCGACGTCGGACGGCACGCTGTTCCTCATGGACAGCGGCGACCTGCGTCGCGTGACGCCGGACGGCCAAGTCAGTACGGTTGCAGCCAAACTGACAGAACGAGAGCCGTCGGCCGACAATGTTTCAGACTTGCATTACCACATGGGAATTTGGACCGACGACAGGGGCCAGCCTTGCGTTGCCGTTGCCCGGGAGAGGCCTGTGCTTCGGGTCCAATCCGATGGCCAGACTAAAGTTATCGCGCGATCGGGCGAGCCCTGGGCGCCATCGGGTGGGATGTACGATCGCGCCGGCAACCTATGGCTGTTGGAGTACAATTCGGCCAACGAAGTCCGCGCCCGTCGCATGGAACAGGATGGAACTGAGCGAATATTTGGCGCAGATGTGCCACGCCGTTAAGCAACATAATCAAACAATTGTGGCCGCGGCGCAAGCGGAACTGACGGGGAATCGTGGGCCTCTGGCTGGGAGCTTTCGCATGTCCTGCACTCTGCGCTTGTTTCCGCCGGTGGTTTGAGCGCTGGGGACGGCGGCACTGGCCGGAGGGTGAACTTAAAGCGGAAAACGATCCGGGCTCTTAATCACAACCCGACGCGTAAGTTATGATGTTGCGCTTTCTAAGGTCCGGAGGACCGATACACTCACTGCCGGAGGCCGTCAGGCCCCGGAGAGGGTCGGCAATACTTCTATTTAGGCCCGAAGGGCCGACACATCGGCTTTGTATCGGCCCTCCGGGCCTTTGACTATTGCGACGATAACTAACCGGCGGTTTACACCGCCGGCAAAGATTGTGTCGGCCCTTCGGGCCTAAGAATGCGCGACTGCAATTACTATCGTCCAAGATCCCGAACGAGGATTTTTTTCGACAGGCAGCCGCATCGAGGTCCTTCCAATCAAAGAAATCGATGAAACAAAACGTCGTCCTGCGCTGTGTTCTCCTTGGCGTTTGGGCCGCCACAGCGGCACTTTTCGGGCAGACTTCCGACGAACCGACAGGCCACTCGTTCGCGCGGGCGACAGTCGTCGCTGAATCTCGCGTCGTCGAACCCTTGCAAGCGCTCTTGGACGGTCCTGACCAGATCAATGACCTGCGCGGTCAAACCTATGTCGTAGCAACGCGGCTGACCATCACGACTATGCACAGCGGCAAAGTCATTCAAAACGGACGGATCGTATTCACATTTTCGGGATCCGTCCCCCGCGTCGGCGGAATGGAAATCGTCCAAGGCAAGCGCTGGTGGAACGCCGCCGGCAAATCGGTAGTCTTTCCCGCCGGTCGCATCGACTTAACGCTGCGCGATCTGGTGATCGACGGCAGCTTTGACCAAGATTTCGGGATCCAAGAGTTCAACGAACAAACGGCCGATGCACAGGGCAAAGGCCATAACCTAATCACGACGGTTACGAATTCCGCCAACAAAGTCCGGCTCGAAAGGGTGCGGCTCCAGAACTGCGGCAACAGTGGCATTGCGGGTTCGTTTCGCCACCTCAAGATCGACGACCTCACTGCCGAGCGAGTGGCCAAGCACGTGGTGGGAGTACGCGGCGCCGGGGGGTCGATCCTGGAAATCAATCGCCTGGCCGCGGATGATTGTGGCAATGCCCTCGACCTTCATAACGCCGGCGCGTTTTTCGATCGATCGCGTCCCGATGTCGCTGTGATCAAGGACCTCATCGTCCGCAACCCGCGGGGGCGATCCCAATGCAGCGGCAACAACTTCGAGATTTATGGAAAGAATTGGCTGTTCGAGCAAAGCAACATCGTCAATCTGAATCCCTGGCCGGCTTGGGATTTGGCAAAAAATCCGCGGCGCTGTTACGTCAACGGTTTCACGGCGCTCAATTTTTGGTCGATGGGAATTGGCATGTTGACCGATGCCACGACGGGCGGCGACATTCGATTCCGCAACGTCTACATCGACCACTCGCTTTCGGCGATCAAGGGCCAGCAGCAGTTCTCGCTTGAGGATTCGATTTTCCATCACATCCACCATCGCTACCGCAGTTCTGGCCCGAAGTTTCAAGCGAACAATATCGACATTTCGATTGAACCGGATGCGTATTGGGCGCAACTCTATAACGACATCGAAGAGCAGCTGGCGGCGTTTAATAAGAAACACGGCACAAAAATTGTGCTGCGATACTGGCTTCCCACTTCGGTTCGGTCGCTGGTGGCGAGGAATAGAGAGAATTAGGAATTACGAACTAAGAATTAGGAATTAAGAACTAAGTGACGCCGTAAGACTCCCAATTTCACGACGGCAATTATTTCGCGTCTGCACCGCTCATTTCGGCATCGGTTGGCCGGGGAAGTTTCAATATCTCGACGACACTTGGCGCGAGAAAGTCATCTGGGTGCGTCGGCGGCGCAAGTGGTTCGGTCGCGTCGCTTTGCCCAACGCCGGTGGTCGGCACATTGGCGAAATGTTGTTTCCAGTTTTCGTACGATAAATGCAGAGCTTCGTATGTCTTCGGATCGTTGCGATTCGCTTTGAACACCCAGGCATAATGAAACGTGGCTGAAAACCATGCGGCTGCGGTTTCATGGACGGTCGAGCCGTTAGGATCCAATTTCTGCCCATCGACTTGCGCGGCAATCTCGTGATTGCTGCTTGCCCGAAGTTCGGCATTTTTGGCTTGCGCTAGGTGCCACGTTGAATCGAGTTCGGACTTAAACTCTCGATACGCAAGTCCTTCGACTTCATCCGAGAAATCGAGGTCGATCATCGCAACGAGGTTGCCGTGCGGCAACGCCAATTTTTTGCCGTCGGGCGATCGATGCGAAAGAGTCGAGAGGTCGGGCCCAAAATCCTCCAAGAATAGCTGCTCACAGGTTTCAGAATTCCAAGCAATTCGCCGGCCAGGTTCATCCTCACTGTAAACACGAGTTCCGTCAGCGCTAAAAGCGACTCGGGAAACTGGATGGGCATGACCGAGGAGAAATCTCCGTCGACATTGCTTGGGTGCGTTCCAAAGTTTGATCGTCGAATCCTGGGGTGCCGCGATCCACTGGTCATCGGGCGCCAAGGCCAAACTATGCACCCAGAATGCGCCTCCGGGCAGTGAACAAATCTCCTCGCCCGACTGCGAATCCCAAATCTTGAGCAATTGGTCGCGGCCAACTGACACGATGCGGCTCCCGTCCGAGTTAAATGTCAAACAGAGCACGCAATCTGAATGGCCCTGCAGAGTGCGATGCGCAAAGCCCGGTCTCAAATCCCAGAGTCTGATGAAACCACGCCAATCGCCGGAACAGATCCGTTGCCCGTTGGGACTAAACGCCAAGCAATGTGCGGCCGTCATGAAGGGCGTGTTAAAGACGAGCACTTTTTTACCCGATTTGATATCCCACACCGCAATCGACTTGTCCAAGCTCGAAGCGATTCGAGTTCCATCCGGGCTAAATGCGAAACCGTTGTTTCCGTCCACGGCGTTTTCCAGCGTTCTAAGTTCTGCCCCTGTTTGCGAGTCCCAGATCTTGATCTCGCCAGTATTGAAACAGCACGAAGCGAATCGTTCGCCGTTGGGACTGAACCGAACGCAGTTCACGGGGCCGTCGTGTCCGACAAATGAAGCGGTTTGATTTCCCGATTGCGCGTCCCAGAGTTGAATCACCCCATCGGAGCTTGCCGCCACGATCTGCTTTCCGTCTTGACGAATAGCTGACTTGGGATCAATGCCGTCCACGGGCTTCACTGAACGAATCTCTCGACCTGAGCGCGTATCCCACAACTTAAGCATCGGGGGTCCGGCGGAGAGGATCAGACGTCCTTCCCTATCCGTTGCGACGCTGTTTGCGTCACTTGTGTGTCCCGCAAGTGTTCGGACCCCGGAGCCGGTGCGGACGTCCCAAAACTTTACCGTGCAATCCATTCCTGCCGATGCCAACCGCATGCCATCAGGCGAAAACGCCACGTGACCTACACCATTGGAATGTCCGGGCAGGGTTTGCTCGAGCGTGCCGCTGAGTGCGTTCCAAATTCGAATTTGGTTGTTTGCGAATCCGCACGTAAGGATGTGCAGTCCGTTTGGGCTAAATGCCGGGAATTGCACGCCGCTGAAACGCCCATCCAAGTTTAGAAAAACCGCACCCGTCGTTGCGTTCCACAACTTGACCGTCCGGTCATCGCTCGACGAAACGATTTGTTCACTGTTGGGACTAAACGCCACGGCTCGAACCGCGCCGGTATGCCCCGAAAGACTTCGCAGCTCTGCTCCAGTCCGCGCGGTCCAAATCTTGATCGCAAAGTCGTCAGCGCCTGAAACGACGAGTTCTCCATTCCGGCTAAAGTCAACAGAGTTTACGCCTGCGCCGTGGCCGTAGAGCGTGAAGTCGCTTTCATCAAAATTTCGCCGCGCGAGAAACCATTCAATATTTCGATGTAAAGGGGGAATGGCTTCGAGCAGCGCGTAGGCTTCATTGATGCGGTGTTCCTTCGATCGAGCATCGGCGAGTAAGTAATTGGCTCGCGCCAAGGTCGCCACCGTTGTCGCGTTGGCGTTGTTGGCCCAATATTCCGCCGCACTCGCCGCACGCAGTGCCTCCCGCGCCTTGACGGCTTCGATCAGAGCCGTTGTTTCGGATTCCCTGGCGTTGAACCGCGCGATTCTGGCGTCGATCGCAAGCCAAGCCGTCGAGATTATGCCGACCAGCAAAAGCAGAAAGATTGAGGCGAGCGAGGCAACTAGCCCTTTGTGTTTTGCGACGTACTTTCGAACGCGATAACCGACGGACGGCGGACAAGCGGCGACGGCGTCGCCATCGAGATAGCGTTGGATGTCTCGCGCGAACCCCGCCGCCGACTCGTAGCGTCGTGAGCGATCCTTGTCGAGCGCCTTCATGACGATCCAATCGAGTTCTCCGGCGAGCGATTTGCAAAGATTCTTGGGATCGAAACCACGCTGGGCGGCAACGCTGGGCAAACTCGCGCTGCCGCTCAATCGCGTGCTCGGCTTCGGCGGGTCAACCTCTTTGATCAGGCGAAGAACTTCGGAATACGCTGCGTCCTGAAGCTGGTGCCTCGCCAATGGAGTGGTACCCGTTAGCAGTTCGTACAAAATGACACCCAACGAATAGATGTCCGTTCGCGTGTCAACATCCAAGTTGTTGTGTTCGGCTTGCTCGGGACTCATATACAGCGGCGTGCCGACCATCATGCCGTGAGCCGTGTGCAGCGTTTGCTCGGTCAGCGATTGGTGCATCGCTTTGGCCAGACCAAAATCGATTACCTTGGGGACCGGATGGCCATCGTATAAGCAGGCGAGAATATTCGAGGGCTTGAGGTCGCGGTGGATGATCCCCTTTTGGTGCGCGTGCTGCACGGCTTGGCAAACGGCGGCGAAAAGTCGAAGTCGCTCCGAGAGTTTCAGTTTTGCTTCGTCGCAGTATTCCGTGAGCGGGATTCCCTTTACGTACTCCATCACAAAGTACGGGCGCCCTTGAGCGGTGACTCCAACGTCGAAGACTTTGGCGATGTTGGGATGGTCCATCAGGGCAAGGGCCTGACGCTCGGCTTCAAACCGGGCCAACACGATCCGCGAATCCATTCCGGCCTTGATCAGCTTGATCGCAACTTTGCGTTTGACCGGGGCCAACTGTTCGGCCAGCCAAACGGATCCCATGCCACCAACGCCAATCGTCTCGAGCAGCTTGTACTTGCCTGCGATGACCTTGCCGCGGGGCTCGTGGATCGTTGCGCCGGCGTTGTGCGCGATCGTTTGGTCGGATTGATCAACCCGTGAACCGCCGAGGCGATCGTGGGCGTCAAGCAACGCCTGGACCTTGTTCTGCAAGCTCGGATCGCCGGCACAGGCGTCGACGACAAAGGCATCGCGTTTCTCGACCGCAAGTCGGATTGCCGCACTGAAGATGTCGCGTTCGTTCATGTCCGGGGCGAGTGGTTAGGGCCGGGATCGAACCGGCGACACATGGATTTTCAGTCCATGCCGAACCGCAGGAAACGCCGACGAATGATCAGGTTTCCCAAGATGCGCACCAAATGCGCACCAAAAAGACAGGCGCTGGCCAGTCTTGGGAGGCCCTGAAAGCTGCCTGGGACCATCTCACCAGTGACCAGCGCCTGCAGGTCGCCGACTTCGCGGAATCCCTGCTCACAGACGAACCAACCTAAACGGGACCGGCCGACATGGCCAGTCCCTTTTTTTGTTATCCAACCTTCGAGGTGAAAAGTGGCTTTTGGCGGATCAATCAAAGCGGCTGCGGCCTACGTCGAGCTATCACTGCGCAAAACGACGTTTCAGAGGCAATGGAATGCGTTTCAAGGAGATCTTAGGCGGCTCACGAGTGGTTTGAGCAAGATCGGCGCTGGAGCGGTCAGTATCGGGCTCAACACTAAAGCATTCTTCAATGGCCTCAAGGCTGCCACGTCGGCGTTTTCCGCTGCCGTGGCCCGAATGCGTTCCGCTGGTCGGGCGATCGTCTTTGGTGGCATTGTCTCAGCTCTGCCGTTTACAGCGGCCCTGGCCGAACTAACCAAGTTCGACGACAAGATGCGAACGGTCCGGGCTGTTTCGGAAGCCAGCGAAAAGGACTTCATTCAGCTAACGGAATCGGCCAAGAGGTTTGCCGCTGAAACGCGGTTCTCTGCGGAAGCGGTTGCGGACTTAATGATTGAACTTGGGCGAGCCGGTTTTGTTGCAGATGAAATCGACGCGATGACGCTCTCGATCCTGAAACTTGCTCGGGCAACTGGGACGGATACGACGACTGCTGCCGTGGCCGCGGCAACGGCCATGCGTCAATTCAGCCTGCCAGTCACAGACATTACGCGCGTCGTGGACGCCTTCACCGTTGCCTCCAATGCGTCGTTTGCGTCGGTCGAATCGTTGACTGAATCGTTTCAGTACGCCGGTCCAATCTTGGCCCAACTCGGATACTCGATCGAGGAATCCCTTGCGATCATCGGAACTCTTGCCAACTTTGGCATCAAAGGTAGCGAGGCGGGTACGGCGGTGCGTCGTATCGCGACGATTTCGGTTGCGACAGCGAAAGAGATTGAACAAATCCTTGGCGCGTCGTTTGTTAATTCGGAAGGCAAGGCGCGAAAACTTTATGAAGTCCTGAATGAAATTCAGATTCTCACCAAGGGACTTGGTAATGCAGCTCGCGCCGCGAAATTCGAAGAAGCATTCGGGATTCTTGGAATCACGTCGGCCACGGTTATCTCTGAGCAAGGCGATACCGTTTTGTTAATGCTCGATAAGCTAGAGCATAAAACAGGTACAACCGACCGCGCATTTGAGTTAATGGACGCGGGGATTGGCGGTTCGTTTGGCAGGATGGTTTCAAAGGCAAAACTTGTCGCGATTCAACTTGCCGACACATTGACGGGGGCGATCGTCAGCACAGAAAAGATTCTCCATGAGAACTTTGATCGACTGACGAAGTTCATCGATAAGCACAAGGCGATCATTCCGAACATCGCGGAAGTCATCGCGGGGTTTACCGCGATCGGAATTGCGGTATTCGGGTTCGGTGTTTTGTTATCGCCGATTGCCGCGGCAATGACGATCCTCGGAACAGCTTTTAGTGCACTTGCTACTTTGGTCGGCGCAGTAACGTCTGCGGTTGGACTTTTGGTTGCTGCTTTTGGGCCTGCCGGACTAGCCGCCGCAATCGCCGCTGCGGGTCTCGCAATCGCCGCGTTGTATAAATCATTCAATACGCTCAAGGGCGCTGCGATTCACGTTTATGAGGCATGGAAAGCAACGTTTGGCGGACTGGCCGGCTTGGCACAGAATGCCGTCAAGGGAATCCGCGATGCGATTAGTGGCGGCGACTTGGACTTGGCGTTTCAGATCATTGCCACCAATGCCGAGCTGTTATTCACGAATCTTACACAACGGATGAAGATTCAATTGCTCGAAGTGCTCGATTCAATTGCAACTGCTTCCGAGGCGCTTAACTTCAAGGACGATAGCAAAGTTCAAGCCGAACGGCAAAGGTTGCTTGATCGAGAGCGAGATGAGTTAAGTGAAGGATTCCGCGCACCACACGAAACGAAAGGATCATTAGCTGCCCGAGCGATATTGCGGCAGGAGTTAGCTGGGCAAGCGGCAGAAATCAACACGAATCCGAAAGCGATACGCGCGTGGCAAATTGCGGTCGACTTTGCTCATCAACGAGTGGCGCTAGAAGATGAACTTGCGCGATCTACTGAATCCGCGGCTAAAAAAGAGCTGAAACGCGCTGAATTTGAGCTTGCATATATCCGCAAGGCGCTGGAAAGAGATAATTACGACACCCTCAATAAAGAACAACTTACAAAGCGATTTGCCGAAGCTGGCACCAGAGTTATCGCAGCAGCCAAGGCAGCGGCAAAAGAACCAATTCTTACACCTGAGCAACAAGCCGCGCAACAAGCCGCGCAACCATCGTTCAAAAATAGGCGCGAAGAACTTGAATACCGCGTTGGGATGCTGAATGCTAGAGCGGCCAATATCGCCGAAGTCGCAGCGTCTGGCAAAGTCACGGAAGCAAAGGAACAAGAATATGAGCAGCAAGTAAGGGAAACTGAGCAGCGAGCCCGAGCGGTTAAGATTGAAGAAGAACAAGAGGAAACAAGGCGCAAGTTAATTTTTCAGGCTGTTGAAGCCGCCAAAGCTGAGCTGAAAGCCTCGCAAGAAGCGCTGGCTACCGCACAAGTTGCCGCCGATGCCGCAACGAAACCAATTAAGCAAGCGGCTGAAACAACGGCTAGTACCATTGAACGGGCTGGGGATACTCTTTCCACAGCTACCGAAGGCATTGCCTCGGCACTTGCGCCTATTGAAGAAAGTACAGGCAAGCTGTCGCCAAAACTTCTACGCAAACTTGCGGCTGCAAACGCCCGCCTGGATGCCGAGCAAGCGGTCCGCGCCAAGGTGGACCCAGAAGAGGTTACGAAGAAGGCCGAAGCAAAGAAACTACTGGAGGCAAATCAAAAAGTTATCGATGCGCACAATGCTCTTGCGGAAGCTGAAAAGCGATTGGCAGACGATATTGCTTCACGAATAGCTAAGCCCCAGGCGAGGATGGAAGTGGACCCAATCGCGTCAGCCGCTTACGCCGCACAGCGGAAAAAAGCCGCTGCCGAAATCAAGCCAGAGGAACAACGGGCCGCGTTTGAGAAAACTGTTGACGCTTTCGGGAGAAAAGGCGATCTGCAATTTGATATAGACGCTCGCAATGCAGCCTTGAGGCAAGCGATTAGCGAAGCGAACAATCCAGATCGTCGGCGGCTTAATCCGAACATTCCGTCACAGGCAGATATTCTGCGGCGCGGTGGAGAAATTTATCAAAAACAAAAAGCGTTGGAAGACAAGGTCGCTGCGGTGCAAGATTTCATAGACCAAGGCCACAGTCGCGGTGAGGAACATCCTGAGTATTTCTTAATGACCGCGGAAGAAATTAAGAAGGCGAAAAAGCAAGCCGCCGATGATGCCCGGCGGCTGAACAATAACGGCGGCGATCAATTGCAAGAACAGCGCAAGCTAAATCGCGCGCTGCAAAACATCGGCGCGGTCTAATGGCCAGCGGTTGCGCGTGTTGATGATGAAAGTGTCGGGCAAACAATTGGTCGACTATCGCTTAATGTAATAACTTTTGGAAACTACTTTGTCGTCTTCAAAGTCAACCCAAACACTATCGCCATTGCCGACGTACCATTTGTAGGTCGACCAGTGAACGTCACGAACTAGACGTTCCCCCCATAATTGACCTTCGACGGCAAATAGAATAGACACGTCGGCGCGTGACATTCCGACATCCAATTTGAGATAATTATTCTTAGTGACTCGGTTGGGATCCAATTCCTTCGGTGCCGGCGCGACATACGGCTTTCCAGCATTTGGGACTAACGCAATGTGGCCACGATCCTTTAGCCATTTTTCGGCGACCTGCGTAAGAGTCATGTGGTTTTTAGCGTCAATTAACGAATCGACCTCGCGCACCATTGCTTCGCGACCAGGAGTCGACTGATTCAGCAGACCTCGCTTTTTCAAAGACTCCAAAATTCCGACACAAATCTGCAATCGTTCGTCGGGCGTCGCCTTCTGCCATTCGACTATCGACGGATCCACGCTGATTGACTTATTGATCTCGGGAGGATCCGGGATTGCTTGACCGGATGGCAAGCTGGCTATTGGAACGGTGGGCTTTACCCATTTTTTTACGTAGTTGCGATCGCTTGCGCTGAGCTTCTCCAGCGGCACGGTTATCTTTGTGCCATCAGGTTTTTCAAGAACTACTGAATTTGGTCCGACATCGAACAACGCCGCTAAGGTGGTGTGTTTGAATGTCGCGTCGTTCCATTCGCGCCCCCAACTAGCGAGTTTCATTACCGTGCGCTGCTGATCAAAGGGTAGCGCACCCATGGTCGTTTTGATTTCCTTACCACCTGCGTCGCGAAAAAGTAGGTTTCCAGCAACCATCGCGCTGAACTTCGCGACCACGCGATTTCCGTCAATGGTCCAAGTTTGTGGATTGGTTTCTTGTGCCGACAGCGCCAAGGTGGCACTCAACACGAAAACGAGCGGGCTTGTTATTGCGTGCAGTTTCATCGCAATTCTCCGGATTGAACCTAGCGGATCCGTCATTATCAGCCCTGCTCGCCGACTGAGCCATGCCGAGGACCTGGGAATTGGACTGCCATAGGTTCTTTCGGCCGATGAAACCATGCCACCTAGCACGCGAGTACCCCTAAGGGCGTGTGTCTTTAGAAAAAGACCTTTTCGCGTTTTTTTTGGTCGTGGCAGGCGCGGGGTTTCGTGCTTCGCGTTTTGTCGAATGACCTAATTAGGTCATAGATTGCCCATCGCGGCTATTCGGCCATCAGGGCTAAAATGTCGCTCCAGTCGTGTCGAATTGGAGCGTGTAATAATGCGACTGTAAAACACGGGCTTTCGAACCATATCTGAGCCACGCGAGAATTGATCGAGTGAACGTGCAACGCCTAACCACTTTCACGACTTCGGGAGCATCATTATGCCAAGCGAATTCCGCTTTCTCATTATCTGCATGGGAGCAATGCAACGGCTTGCCGATGGACACGTAACGCTTAGCGGCGTCCTAAATGACATTTCCGTAACAGCAGGTGGAGAGCGCGCCGAACTAGCTGTAATAATCGGGGCGATTCTTCGGCCCCCCATGAAGGGTAAACGCTTGGACCTAATGGCGTGGATGCTTGATAGTAAAGGCCAGCGCGAGAAACTGCCTGGCTATGCTGGGACTCCATTGATTCTTCCGGAGAAAACAGGGCCAGATATTCTTCCGTATTCCATAACGATTCCGATGCCACGGTCCGGCATTTACGGTTTTGAATTATTTGACCGTGATGGCGCTTTTGGACCAAAGGAAGGGCTCCTAGCTACATACATGTTTGGCGTTCACGTTTCCTAATTGTACGGATCGCGTGTTTGGGTTTGCAACACTTAATCGGGCCAAGGCAAATCAAAAAATTTCTGCGGGCAAAGGTTCGCAGAAATCTGCGAACCTTAAGACTAATCCAGTTGAGACTCGCAAAGAGTTGGCCAAGATTGGGCAAATGATGCGAGAGCACCTGGCGAAACTTCGGGCCGACATTCACGCGAGCTGATCAACTCGGCTTTCGTTTCGCGCGGCGTTTCTTCGGCGTGGAATCTTGGCCATCGATAGCGTGGGGATCCACTGGCTTCGGCGGCCGGCCTCGCTTGCGGTCCGATTTGGCCCATTGGCGGGCCGATGAAATCGAGACCATGACAGAGCCACACCGGAAACTAACGGACTCGACGGCCCCCGTCTCGATTGCCGAAACAAGCGTTGGCCGCGGCTCCCCGATAAGTTCGGCAACATAGGAAGTGGAAGCGAATTTGGCGGTGTCGATCATCATTGCCGAGACTCCCAAGACGGGACCGAAAACTGCGAGAAAAAGCACAGCAAACTAATTCCATTATTTTTATGGAATTTATCTTGACAAAGGGTTTTGCATACCGAATACTATATCAGTCAACGTGACCGCTGTGGTCACAACCAATGTCCTGGCTTGTTCGGGAGATTCAAGAATGAACGCTACTGAAATTCGCAACGCTACTTTCCTGGCCCTTTCGAAAACCACTGGCAACGCGTCTGATCGCGATGCGGTATCTGATGGGAGCGCCTTCAAACTGTCCGCAACGGTTCGCGGAACTATCAACGGTTACGGATTCGAGTTGGACCTCGATTCCTTGCTGACCGTGGGCCATGGGTCGACCCGAGCCGGCACAACGAACCCGCAAATCAATGCGGTGGTTGCGGCCATCCTTGGCAAGCTGAACGGCACGACGCGCGAAGCCGTGAAGCGGGACATCTTAGCCGGCTTTGCTGAGACGCAAACCGTCGACGCGTCCGCCGAGTCAACCAAGGAAGCCGAAGAGTTCTTGTCGGCCCTTCGCCAGCAAGTCACCCAGCCCGTCCGCGGCTCGGTGAAGTGCCAGAACATTTCCTCCCCGTCGATGAGCATCCGCAAGCGACGCCTTGCGATCGCTGCATAGTGTCGAAACCGGGCCCAACGCCCGGTCTGTCGCCAATGGCCTGGCGGCACTGATGAGACAGGCTAACAACGAAGGGAGACTCGCTGGTGAACACAAAAGATTTGAAGGACAAATACGGCGGGCAGCAGCACATCGCGATCAATCGCTGCATCAGGGCCGAGCTGCCCGGCGGTGCGCGACTCCTCGATTTGATCGCGCGCATTGCTGCAACCCACCAAGAGTTTACACAAGAGCTGATGTTGGTTCGGCGGGACATGGAGGCCGAGGTTCGCCGCCGGTACGACATGCCGCCATTGCCCGACAACGAGTAGAGTTTTATTTCAATTCCATTGCCTAGTTTTTGGGAGACAACCGATGAAAACGAAGAAACGAAAAACCCGAGTTGCGAAACCTCGATCAACGTCGAAGGGCTTGCGCGTTCACAAAGCAACTGAAACAACGCGGCCGGACGCTGACGTGGTGCGTGAACATCCGATCTTTAAACATGCTGCGTCGCCGTTGTGCAGCCGGATCTTTGATCGAGCGGTGCAAGCCATTATCGAGGACGCTATCGCGATTGCTGGCGCGCTCCCGGAAGAACGGCAAGTCGATCTGACAAACCGCTTCCACGATGAGCACTCGGATTTGTCGTGGGCGCTGGTCAGGCTTGAACTTGGTTTGGCCGGCGGTGGGGACATTGATTATGACAACAAGAAACAGCAGGCGGCGATCGCGATTTGGTGGCCGCCGGTTCATTGCATCCGGAAAGTGTTTCCGAATTACATACTTCGCGAATCCATCGGCGCGATTATTGATCTGGCGCTAGCGGCCAAGCAAACGTCAATACGTCCGGAGGCCGCGTGATGATCCGCAACATGCGAGCCGTCGCCGACTTGCCCGAGGATGCCTTTCGGCCGTGCTTCGATCGCGTAGCCACGGTGTATGGCTTCGTGCGCGATCACCGATTTGGTGCGACCTTGCCGGACATCCACCGCCACGCGCTCGAGACGACTGGCAAGGGCTGCCAACGATCCTGCCGACGGGCGCTGCAATTGCTCGTGCGATTGGAACTAGTTTACATGGACAATGGCCGTTGGTTCAGTCGGCCGACGAGCCCAAAGTCGATTGAAGTTCAATGTCGCGGGTAAAGCGGTCGCGCCGGTAGACAATGGGTCAATCAACCCATTCGACGAGGCGATTAAGGATCACGAGCTGCGCCCCATCGCTTAGTCGATCGATTCACCAAACAGTATTCACAAAAGGAAACTTCAAATGATTACGAAAGCAAAGTCGAAACGGACCAACGGGAAAAAGCCTAAAGCCAAGAACGAGTACGCGGAACTCGCAGCCGAAGTTGCGGCGCTGCCGTCCAAAAACAAGAAGGCAACCAAGCCAATTGCACCGGAAGAAACAGAAAGAATTGAGTCGCGCGCGGACATCCATCAAATAACCCAAGACGCCGTGACGCTGTTTTGCAATAGGCTTCTCGATCGCGCCGTTCGGACGATCATGGAAGACGCTGCGCACATTGCGTTGTATCTGCCAGATTGCATCACAACGGAATTTACCGATTACTTCAATGAGAACTTCGACGTTGGCGAGAAAATGTTAGCGGAGTTTGAACTTCGCAAGGCTCAATTCGCCAAGCCAGAACTAGACGAGTTCGTGGGCTTTGAGGCGTCCCGGATGATCTGGTGGCCGTTCGTCGCGAAGCTGCGCGAAGAAGCCCACGAATACCAGTTCAATTCGCTGTTTCGCGACTCGCTTAACCTTGCGGTCGCCTGCATGGCAGCCGATTCCAAAGACGGGAACAACGGGAACGATCCAGCGTCAATCGAATGAGCGAACATTTCAACCAACTCGCGGCAGTCTGGAAACGGGCTGCCGTGTTTTACGTTTCAAACAATTTCACAGGGGATTTGACATGACGAACGAAAGCCCGAACGAAGACAAGTTTTTGGAAGCGTATAGCCGTCTCGCCCCGCAGGGTAAATGCGATGCGCCCGACGGCATGAAATACAGGCGAGTGAAGGGCGCATGGCTAGAAGCTGGTCAACCAGACGACATTGATTTTTTTATTATTTGCCTCGCAAATGAACCTCCCGACTTAATCGACCTATGCATGTATGACAATCCAGAACAGGAACCGGAATAGGATCAATTCACCAACAAGCGGCAGGCCATCCGGCTTGCCGTTTTTTATTTCTTGTCGCCTGGATCCTCCGCAACCAAGTCCAACGGCGATTCCGTTTCGTTGCTGACTCGACCATTGAGCAGTCGATCGACGGGCCGACAAAGCCCGTCCAAAGATGAAATTCTGTCCCAAAGACTAGACCGCAAGATTTGAGAATGCGACCGGCTTGAAAGGTCACTTCCCATTCGCGGGTGCGGTAGGTGCGGCCGGGGATTGGTGGGCAGTCCATTGTGGTCTCTTGACTAGAACAACGGGCCAAAAAAAACGGCAAAGTGCGTTTATGTGAAAACATGCGGCCTAAGGGGTACTCGCGTGCTAGGTCCGCCGACAGGAAACGCGGGAAGAACCTATCGGAAACTTCGCACCTTGGACACCAAAACCCGTTTTTATCAAACACTTGCCCATAAGGGGTACTCGGGCTGTAGGCGCACCCGACGCAAAGCCCAAAAGAACCTAGGGCGTCTGATTGACCGCCTATCGCACGACGACTGCCCTGGTGATGCGATCTAGTGGCAGGCCCCCAACGGCAACGCCTGTCGCCAACTTCCCAAGGACGGGCATCCTCGTTGCGTGTGTGTGCAGTGAGTTGCTATACAAACTGCGGGCTTTGGGTAGGTTCTTTTACCAAGACAATCGCTGGCTCCTGCCCGGCGAGTACGTGTAAAGCGTGATCGATGAGTATAAAGACATCGTGCCCAATTTGTGGGCGTTCGGTAGGTTCTTTTCTGTTGACGTTTACGGGCTCCTGCACGGTGAGTACTTCTAAACGGCAAGTCTTGACTAAATGCAGATTCGGACGCCGAGCGGACGTTGAATAGGTTCTTTTCCTGCTTGTCTCGACCCAGCCTAGCGACTGAGTACCCGCAAAGCAGAATGTCTTGAGACAAATACACCTGCGGGTTGTTCGGTAGGTTCTTTCGACAGTTTGAACCGGCGATCCTGCTGAGCGAGTACCCCCAGCCGCGCGTGTCATATGAAAAAGCAATTTGCCGCGCAAACGTGCAAAATAGCCTCTTTTTGTGCATTGCGCCGGCTTTGAAAGTTCCCAAGCAACCAATTCAGGGGAAGCCGGTTTCGGGCAGCCCCTATCGCGGTCCTAGGTTCTTCCGGCGCGTTCGCTCACTGGCCCTGCGTGCCGAGTACCCGCTGGGGGCAAGTCTTTCATAAACGCAATTCATCTGGCGCATTCTCAGAACTGGTCCGCGGGCCGACTTGACGAAACGCAATTTTGTAATTTGCGCGCGATGGCCAAAAGAAATACATTTTTCCATTTTGGCCATGTGTGGTAGTTTGCATCCGTAGCTCAGGCTAATGAAACCAAAGACAAGAAAAGCGGAGGCGAACGATGGTCGCAGGCGAAAAATTATTGACGGTTCGCGAGCTCGCGAAATTGCTTCATTTGCACCCTGACACGATTCGCGATCGGATCACGGCAGGCGCAATTGAGGGCTACAACGTCGGCAGCGATTTGAGATGCATTTGGGTTGTTACGCAATCAGCGTTCGATGCATACATGAAATCTAGATCAAACAGAAAGCCGGAGTTGCAACCGGCGGCTTAGGCCAAGAAACGCGAACAGCCAAAAGGATCAACTCTTTTGGCCGCCGCTGAATCATGTTTTTTACGTCGTTCAAACGACAACCGGAGTGAGGTCCGGAAACTGTGACTATAGCTACTCAACACGCAACGTCAACCGCAACCCTGGCGGTTCCAAAACCGCTTATAAATCTTCGGCAAATCTGCATTTTAGCGCCTGAAGTTCTCGTGATCCTCCAGCGGGCCCAAGCGATTCGCAATCCTGATTGGGCCGATTATGAGCGATTCAAAAGGCAATTGAGCTGCCACGTCGGCTGGGTCGCGAAGCTCACAGTTCTCGGAACTTCCGAGGCATATGTGACTGCGATCGAGAAATTAACAGACTGTCTCGGATTGTAAAAGGGCCGCGGCGCGATGGATGCGATCACGAAAACTCGATGCACGGACTCGCTTTCCGCGATCGCGACGGAAATCAATTCCGTACACCGCGACGCGCTATCGTTCGCCGGATCCGCACTGGAAGCTGCTTATCGCGTTGGCAATCTGCTGCGCGAAGCGAAGTCGCAAATTGAACGCGGCGAATGGCAGCGTTGGCTTTTGGAGAATTGCGACGTGTCAATCCGACAGGCGCAGCGTTATATGCGCGTCGCGAAGGAATGGGGCACGATCCACCAAAACGACGCGGCGTCGTTTTTGTCTATCGATCAAGCCATTGAACTGACGCGGCCGCCGGCTGGTCCTCGAAGTTTCGTTTGCGAAATGAACCGCATCATTCAGGGTTGCCGAGAGCGGATTTGCGAACTGCGACGGCTGCTTGATTCCACGACGACCCTGAAGGCGGTGGTTGCAATCCAAAATGAAGCGGCGGAATGGCAAAACATCGCGAGCGAAATCCGCCTGCGATTCGAACGGGCGGCGGGGCGACTTCTGGGTGTGTCTGGAGGGCAGAAATGACCCCAGGCGGATACGTTCGGCTGTATCGGTCGCTGATTGGCCATCCGGTCTTTGCGGACGCTGAATTGCTCAAGCTGTTCGTCTATTGCGTCCTGAAGGCCAACCATAAGCCAAAGTCGGTCGCCATGAAATCAGGTCGCGGGTCGCGAATGATAAACGTCGGTCGCGGCGAATTCGTCACCGGCCGACGTAGCCTAGCAACTGAATTCAATTGTCCGCCAAGCTCAATTCGAAACCGGCTATCGCGCCTCGTAAAACTTGGCTGTATTGCGATTTTCGAGGACCACCAATTTTCGCGGATTTGCATTGCAAATTACGGCATTTATCAAAAACGAAAGGACGATGAAGGACCAGCAAAGGACCACCCAAAGGACCACCAAAGTGGACCACCAAAAACAAACCGCAAACAGCACGAAAATGAGTTGTTTCCGCATGCCGAATTGAACGGCGAGGACCACCCAAAAAAATCAAAAGTGGACACAAACAAGAAGAGTAAACAAGAAGTAAATACTCTCTTCGAGAATTGGTGGTCCGAGTACCCAAAGAAAGTTAAGAAACTCAGCGCGGCAAAATCCTTCGGAACCAAGCTCGTGATGATTCGCTCTCGTGAGGAAAACAACAGCGTCGAATTTCTCTTGGAAAGGACGCGACAATTTGCAAAGTCAAGGATTGGCGAGCCGGTTCAATTCACTCCCTATCCGGCATCGTGGCTGAATGAAAATCGATTCGACGAAGATCCGGAATCTTGGGCCGTGCACAAAGGCAATGGCCATTCTGTCGACGCAACCCCAACCAATATCAGGCGGTAATCGTGAACCAACTACACGCTCCGATCAAACATCACGCGGACCTTCCAACTGAGGAAGCGCTTATTGCGTCCATTATCGTCGACAGTTCCTCGGCGGAAGCGGCGCAAGTAGTCGGCGCTGATTTCACTTGTCCATCGTTGCGAAAACTATTTGACTTAATCATGGCATTGCACGCGGCCGGCGAACCGACAACGGGCCGGCACTTGCTAAACGCGATGACGACGGCAGGGCTCATTGAGGAAATCGGTCGCGATCGAATCAGAAACATCCTGAACAATTCTCAATTCGAAGTTGCGCACGCGCGGTTCTATTCCGAACGGTTGCGGGCAGAGTCGATACGGCGGAAGGTGCTTATTGAACTTTCCCAAACAATCAGCGACATCGACAAAGC
>JBGTJE010000100.1:0-1838 GCA_041745295.1 Pirellulaceae bacterium
CGCGCCTGTTACCAGTCACGCTGCAACACTCGATACTGGGCCTCGGGCTAAGAGTTACCCAGGTGGGAGTCGCACCCACTTGTCCCTGAAACATTTCCAGTTCGCTCCGGACCCGCATGTACGGTGGTGTGGGGGGCGCGGCCAGCAATGGCCGCGCCGCACTGATCACCAAACTCAACGAACGGCTCGACCGCACCGTGCGCTACCCGGTCCAAACGGTACGTCCCGCTCGCCAAGCGGGACCAGAAGCAAGCCAGGCGGCCGCCAGCGATCATGTCGTCCAGCCGGCTCCGCCCGCGGCAACTGCCGAGACCTCCCCACTCCCTGCTCCAGGCCCCACGCCCAGCCGCAAGCGCCCCAAGAAAAAATTCCGCAAAGTCAAGCAGCGCGCCCTTATCCAGCACGAAGCCCACGCCCTGGCCAACGCCCTCTTGGGCCGCCGCGACATGCCGAGAATCGTCGAGACCGAAAAACTTTGGTCCGAACCCGACGCAGGACCTGTTGACGAAGGACCAATAACCACGGACGACTGACCACTGACAAAGGACCATTCCCATGCTCACCTGGGTCATCTACGACATCAGCAGCGACAAGACCCGCACCAAAATCGCCGACCGCTGCCTGGACTACGGCCTGTACCGCGTGCAAAAAAGCGTCTTCCTCGGCGACCTGGACAGCAACCGCGTGGACGAAGTGATCCTGTTCAGCAAAGAACTGCTCAACGAGGAAATCGATTCGATCTACGTCTTCCCCATGTGCCGCGAGGATTTTGAAAAGGTCCGCATCATCGGGCAAGGCTTCGACGAACAACTGGTGTCGGACGAGATTCTGACGAAGGTCGTTTAAGGAGTCGCTCGGCGGTTGCGGAATTTTATCGCGAACAATTTTTCGTAAGATGCTGTGGAATAGACAGTTGCGACTATTCTGTTGCAGTGTGGTAGCAGCTTTAAGTTGCCGAGGTAGTTTCAAGGGACATAATGTGTAGTTGATGCACCTCATATCCAACCTTAAGATGATGACTAATCAAAATGGCTGGACGAAAATCGCGACTCACCAACGAAGAACGGGTTTTGGCCTCGGAACGAGCTGCTGAGGTATCCCAGGTTGCCGATCGTTTTCGGGCAATCGTGGGCGACAAGCGACGCGAGGCGAAAATCGACGAGGCGGAAATCGGAGCGCAGGAATACTTCGTTGTCAACCCGCAAAGTCCAGCGAATCCGGCGGGTGTATTTCTCAATTGCCTGCGCAGTGAACAGAAACGATTGCTTCGACAGCGAAAGGAAGCGTAATGCCGTACAAGCCCGTTTTCTCATTGTCACAGCTTGAAGCCGCTGGTCTTGATGTGGGAATCGAAGTCGATTCCGTCGTTTCCGCTGTGGAAACCAACGAAATGATCCAGCGAATGATCACGGCCCTGAATCAATTGTCCCCCGAAACGCGTCGTGCAATCCAAATGCACTTTGGCCTTCAAGGCGACGAAAAGTCGTTTGGGGCAATTGGTAATTCGATGAACAAGAGTCGGGAATGGGCTCGACAAAAGGTCCTTGACGGGCTAGGTGAGCTGCGGAGCCTGATTGATTAACCATGCCGTTTCTTGGAAGTGAGGGTTATCCACTACAAAAAGG
Organism: Pirellulaceae bacterium; assembly: GCA_041745295.1. Taxonomy (GTDB): domain Bacteria; phylum Planctomycetota; class Planctomycetia; order Pirellulales; family Pirellulaceae; genus JANMEB01. The sequence continues at coordinate 1,626 of JBGTJE010000100.1, forward strand.
ATTGAAACGATATCAGGTGTGTCGCGGAGTTAATCCATTACAACAAGGATTGATTTAGCCACCAGAGGCCAAACGAATCTGAGTAAACCGAGACGGACGATTCTTTATGCTCGATGCCATGCGACAGCTTGCCCTGAGCCGATTATGGCTCGACCTAGACGACGGGAAGTCCCCGGATCCCGAAGCGTGGTATGGCCGATTGCGGGAACGCGA
>JBGTJE010000101.1:0-55421 GCA_041745295.1 Pirellulaceae bacterium
CCGAGCGGTTGCGTCAGATCGCCGCGCAGCGTGGCCTGCATCACGTCGACAACGCGGTGAGCTTGGCCACCAGCGGCTGAGCGTGCAGCGGTTGACCACCGCTCGAACGCCATTTTGCTTGCCTTCCCCGCAAGGTCCCCAACTCTTTCACTGGGAAATACTCGCAACTTCCGACCGTTCCATGGATTAGGCCTGTCCTTTTGGGTTCTTGGGTTGATACCGCCTACTCTGCGGTTGTCGTTACGAGGGCTTTCATTTCGCGGACGGCTTGGGTCATTCCGACCATCAGGGCGCGCGAGACGATGGTGTGGCCAATATTGAGTTCGGCAAGTCGCGGGGTCAACGCAATCGCGCGGACGTTCATGTAGGTCAATCCATGCCCGGCATGGAGCTGCAGTTCGTGCTGAAGAACGAGTTCACAGGCTTGTCGAAAAACGAGCAATTGCTTCGCCCGCGGATTGCCCGTCGCGGCCAGCGCGTATGCACCGGTGTGTAATTCCACCGAGTCCGCACCGACCAGCTTCGAAGCTGCAATTTGATGCGGGTCGGGATCGACGAACAAACTTACTGAAATTCCGGCATCATGCAGTCGCTGGATCGCGATCTTGATGTCGTCGCGCTTTCCCACGACATTTAGTCCACCTTCCGTCGTAATCTCTTGACGACTCTCAGGAACAAGCAATACATCGGTAGGATGGACCTCGATGGCGAAATCAAGCATTGCCGGGATGCACGCGCACTCGAAATTCAATTTGACTTGAACAGTCTCCTTCAACAGCCGGGCATCGCGGTCCTGGATATGGCGGCGATCTTCGCGCAAATGAAAGGTGATCGCATCCGCGCCCCCCAACTGGGCCAATGTTGCCGCCCAAACCGGGTCCGGCTCAACCGTGCGGCGAGCTTGGCGCACCGTGGCGACGTGATCGATGTTGACTCCCAGTCGTGGCATGGGTTGACCCGAAATGAAAAGTGAGTGGAAGCGATATTGGGTAATGGGTCAGTTTCAGTGTAGCCATTACGCTCCGCGTGATGAGAGCTGCCCCGTCGGATTTCCAGCGTAATTTGAAATCGCTTTCCTCACACGGAGCGAGAGGGCTACGATCGAATGTCAATGTGCTTACGAATCGTTACATGGTGCGAGGGTACATAGTAATCGGCTGATCGCAACATTCCGATACCGAGTATCCGCGCGAACTGATCCGCGCAACGTCAAACCAATAGTGGTCTGTCGGAAACTGCTGCTGTAGCTCCGCCAAAAGTGCCGAAGCATCGGTCGCCGATTGGCAGACCGCGAACACACAAGGTCCCCACGAGCTTTGCCCAACACCACTCACCCCCCGAGCCCGAATGAAGTCCACCAGCTGGCGGACTTGCGGGCTATGGAACGGACCATTTTGAATTGTTCCGTAACACAAGCCAGCCCGGAATCCGAACTCGAAAACGGATTTGCCGAACCTGTCAAAATCTCCCGCTCTCGCCGCCGGGATAAGTCGATCGCCGACTAACTGCCGCAAGAAACTCGCCTCGCTCGCGTCTAGCTGCGGCAGCGATTCGAATAAACTATCCTCGAGAACGCCGGAGGGTCCGCATTGACCACGTGGACACGCAAGTACGACACGCCATTGTTCGGGCAACTCGATTCGGGCATCCAGCGTTCCGATCGACTCACGGTTGTTCTTGCCTTGTTCGACGATCAAGCCCCCGAGGAAAAAGCCGTGACTGCCAACGGCCGATCGCTTGCCGCGACCGTATTTAGCGGCATCCGCGAGCAACATTTCCGGCAAAACACCGAACCAGTGGTTGAGTCCCGCGGCGACGGACAACGTAAGTTGCGTTCCCGATCCCAATCCGACATGTGGTTGCGGGCTGGAGATTTGACAGATGGCGACCGGCAATTGGTCGATTTCCGAGAATGAATTCGTCCCCTTTGCTGCTTGAAGAGTCAGCCAGGTCGCCAGGGTTTGACGCACGCGCGGCTCGTCAGCAACTTGCAATTGAAGTCTTTCCGATTGGGTGAAACGGATTCGGTTCTTGGGCCGATCAATCATCAGCCCGACCCCTCCAAACTGCAGGTCGCGACCGCCGCCAAAGCCAAACAGCCCGAAATGCAAGCGGCTCGGTGCGGTAATCGCGAGAACGCGTCGGGGGATGCGATCCATTTCGCGGGTCGATCAGTTCGTGGTTACGGTGTGGGTCTTTTCCACAAATGCAGTTAGTAGTTTAAAGGCCCGTCGCTCGGCATTTTCACCGGTCTTTTCCACCATGGCCGCGAGCCAATTCCATTTGGTCTCAATTTCGACTTGCGGCAAAAAGCCCAGGCGCGTGGCGAGGATGGCGGCTTCCACGACGGCATGTTTGGCGCGATTAAATCCAAAGAAATCACGAATCCGATGCAGGCTTGCGACCTCGCACACCAGCAAACCCCGCGGCCCAGTAAAGTCTTGATGGAGGACGTTGAGTTCATAAGCGCGGCACGCATTGGTCAATACGTATCCGTCGACGACTTTCGCGCGCTCCAAGATCGCGTTGGGAGGCGGAGAGTCAACAACGATTGCGGCAAGAAGCTCGACGTCATCGGTGACGTGAAACACCGCTTGTCCATCGCGCCGCAAGTTCTGACAAGTTCGCGAGGACGGAAACGGTCGCAGTTCGAACCTAGAAAACGCCGAATCGACTTCGGGTCCCATTGCAGACAGGTGGGGTCGGCCATCGTCATCAACGGTCGTGATTATTCCCTCCAATATCATGGGTCTTTCACCGGTGGGCGAATGCTGGCAGCTAGCGAGTCTTGGGCGAGAGACGATGCCTAAATCCGCAAAGTCTTCTATTGTCTTCTCGCCCCGCAACATAGTTTGTAAAACTCAATATTACCAATTATTCAACCGCTTGTCGCAGGTTGCGCCGTGAGCACAGTGCCGCACCCGGTTCGATCGTCAATGGGATCTAGGTCCTTTCCCTTGGCATTCGTGGGAGCATTCTTCCTGACCTGCCTTGGCGCCGAATGGTTTGCGGACCATTGGGTCGGACGGGTCTGCACCGTCGCTTGTGTCGGAATTGCGCTATTTGGCGTTTGGCATTTTGGTTCGGCAGAATCATTCAAACCTAGCAGCGCGGGGGATCGCTGGAAAGCTTGGGCATTTGTTTCGGCAGCCTTGCTACTGGCATTAGTTTTTGGTCCGATCATCGCGCTTTGCGCAGGTTCATGGCGTGGTCGGTGGGAGTTTGGAGTTCTAAATCAATCCGCCCAACATTGGCTGCTGATAAAACTACCTACTGTGGTGGCTCAACAGATCGCCCTTCAATTGTTTATTGTGCCGGGATTGTGGGCCAGCTTCGGCCGACCCAGGCTCGTCGCACTCGTGGCCACGTCGATGTTCGCCGCATTGCACCTCCCCAATCCGCTTTTGGTTGGGTTAACTGGGATTGCCGGCTATGGTTGGATATGGCTTTACCTGCGCTTTCGCCAAATGGCTCCGATAATTGCATCGCACTTTATCCTTGCCGTTGCCCTAGCAGCTTTTGGCGGCGAATACGTTCTTAACATGCGCGTCGGTGCAAGGTGTCGGGAACTCTTACCTCAATCTGTTCGGACGAATTCTGAACAAATCGCCGTTCTCGCACACGCCATATCCGGCCGCGTCGACAGTGTTCTGCAATCGGCTGGCGAGATCATCGTGCGCGGGTATGCCGACGACTTAATTCACGACACGCGTGCTACTTCGTTTTGTATTGTCGATGTGGACCGTCGTCACCTGGTACGTATCGAGCTGTCAGAATCGAGCAGCCGGTCGCCCAGCGAACTGCGGAACGGCTTTGAGTTAAGGGTTCCCTTGACATCGATTGGGACGCAAGCGGCTTGGGAACTATACGCCGCGAACGCCAACGGTTGGCATTCCAAGCTTGGTCCACTGCGGGCATTCGAACCATTGGAAGATGTTCCCCACGATCGACGCATCCAGTTGTTTCCCAAGCGCATTGACGGCCGGTGCGAGCAGTTTGCTCAACAAGCCGTCGGAAGCCAAGTTTCCGGTTGGGCCATCGACCTCGACGATCACACCGTTCCAACTCGACTCGCGGTGCATTGCGATGGAAGAAACTGGGTCGTGCCGTTGGCCGCCAAACAAGGGCGCCGCGATATTGCCAGCGCGGTGGGGACAGAGCATGTTCCTTTGTGCGGATTCGACGTTGTGATTCATGGCGTCAGGTTAGACCAAGTGCGACGGATCGCATTTTTTGCTGTGGACCAGCATGAAATTTTGCACCCGTTGATTCTGACCCCGAAAGTGAGCGAGCGGATGGCTCAACATTGGCCTCGGATCGAATTAAGAAAATATCGATAGGCCCCGCCGATAAAAAAACCCCACCGTATGCATAAGCACGACGGCGGGGCCGGAACAGAGAAGAGGCCGATCAAAAACCGAATAATAGCAAGAGATGATTTCGGTTTTTTCAACGGGGGTTTGGGGCAGCAGATACGGCCTTTGTCTCCGTCATCCAAGATGATAACACGTGAAAAGTCAAAGTCTATAGTTTTTTGTTCGCGTCCAAAAAAACATTTGGACGAGGCAAAAGCCTTTATTTCCAGTGCCATTCTGCGTCTTCCACCCTAGGAAGGGCAAAACGCTGTATTTTTGCCCTGTCCCTCGGCCGTTTCCGCGGGGGTTTCCTCGCCTTTGCCATCCGCAAAAAATCGGGTTCCACTTTGCCTGCCGATATGGCGACTTTTGAGCCGCGGGCCGCGACACTTGGCGAACCAAGCCCGCGGTGGAAGCGGCTGGTAAGCGCCAATGCAAAGCATTTCACGCAGATTAGGCCGCCCCGTCGTGCCGCAAATGGGTCGCCAACGCGGGGATATCGAGCGGCGCTTCTGACGTCGGTGGTTGCGCCGCCAAGGCGACCTCCGGTATTGCGATTATGACCTGGCTATTGCGATGATTTCTTGGGCGAAAGAGTCGCGCCAGTCGGTTTTTGAAGCTGTCCAAAAGAGAGTATGCGACGGGAGTGACCAAAAGGGCCAAGAGCAAACTTAGCGCTTGACCACCGATGATGACTTTCGCCATACTCGCCCGGGCACCGGCACCGGCCCCTTCGCCAAGTGCGATGGGGAACATGGCGGCGATCAGCATGACGGTCGTCATGAGGATCGGCCGCAACCGGACCTTATTGGCTTCTAAAATGGCTCGGTCGCGTGGGACTCCTGCCCTTCTCAGTTCGTTGGTTTTGTCGATCTGCAGAATTCCATTTTTCTTCACGATTCCAATCAGCATGAAAAGGCCGAACATTGAGTACAAGTCCAACGGAGTCCGAAACAACAGCAGCGATAGCAAGCCAAAGGGAATTGTCACGGGCAGCGATGCCAGAATGCTGATGGGGTACACCCAACTTTCGAATTGCGCGGCGAGAATCAAGAACATGAAAAGCATGCTCAGGCCCAACGCGACTGCGAAGTAGTATCCGGTTTCGCCAAGCATGTCCGCCTGGCCGCCGAAGTCGACTTCGTAGCCCGGCGCGAGGTTTAGTGCGGCAATGATCTCCTTGGCTTTGGCGGTGGCATCGTTCAGCGATATTTTGTCAGGTTGTGCGACTACGGTGACGGTCCGCTGGCGATTGCTTCGTTCGATCTGGCTTGGTCCTCGGCCTTCCTGCAGTTGGGCCAGGCTGCCAAGTTGCGTTGGTCCCGCGGTTGGCGATGGGATCGTGATTTCCGACAGAATTTGCGGGTTAGCGCGAAACGGTTTATCCGCTCTCAGCCAAACGTCGTATTGCTCGCTTCCATCGCGATATTTTGAAACGATTTTTCCACCAACCAGGATGCCGAGCGTGTCGGCAATTGTTTGGATTGGAATGTTCAAATCGCTGGCTCGATCGCGGTCGATGTTAACTTGAATTTCCGGCTTGCGAAACGCCGACGTGGTATCCACGTCGACCAGCCCCGGAACATTTCGCAGACCCGCGAGTAGCTTTTCGGAGTATTCGTTGAGTTTGTACAGATCGGGGCCCTTGAGTTGGACCTGAAACGTGCGCGTATCGCCACCCCCTCCGCCGCCAATGGCGGACACATCCAAGACAGCGCTGTGGACATCGGGAAAGTCCTTGAGTATTTCTCGGGCCCGAGCCATCAAGTCGAATTGGCTGTAATCACGATCCCGTAGTTCCTTGATTCGAAAGTAAATGGAACCGCGCGTCACGTCACCTTGACCGCCGGTAATTCCGTTGGACTCCCCGATCACGATGAAATGGTGCGCAATGCCCGGCAGCTGCAAGAGTCGATATTCGATTTCGGAAACGACTTGGTTGGAACGAGAAAGTGTGTAACCTTCGGGCATCGAGAAGCGGACTTGAAATTCGCTTTGGTCATCGCGGGGAACGAAGTTCACACCGATGATTTGGCCAAGTGGAATCGTTGCTAGAAAAACCGCGACGGAGACGACCACCGTAATCCAACGGTGTCGCAAAGCGCGGCGCAACAGCCATCCAAAACTTGTCTCCGCGGTGCGATAGAGGAATCCCGACTTGGAGGCCGCCGTGCCCGATCGGTGCCGGTCAAGCTTGAGAAACCGGGAACATAACATGGGGGTCAGCGTGAACGATACAAATAAGCTCATCAAGACAGCAAATGCGACGGTCAAGCCGAAGGAGCTAAAAAATCGGCCCACAATGCCCCCCATGAACGCAACCGGCACAAAGATCACCACCAGCGAAAGGCTGGTCGCCAAGACGGCCAGCGAGATTTCTTTGGTTCCTGCTCGGGCGGCTTCGACGGCGCTCCGCCCGAACTCCTCCATGTGTCGGAAAATGTTCTCGTGGACCACGACTGCATCGTCGATCACGATTCCGATCGCCAGAATCAGGGCCAACATCGTGATATTATTCAACGTAAAGCCCATGCAGCTCATAAAGAAAAACGTGGGAATGATCGACGTCGGGATGGCGAGTGTGGCGATCAGCGTGGTTCGCCAATCGCGGATAAACAACAGAATCGTCGCCGAAACAAGGAACGCGGCAAGCAACAAGTGGAAGCGAATTTCGTTGAGCGACTTGCGAATAAATCGGGATTGATCGTTGATGATTTCAATATTGATATCGGGGGGCAGCGCCGAAATGAGTTTCGCCAGCCGCTTATGAACAGCATTGGAAATCTCAACGGTGTTCGTGCCCGATTGTTTTTGGATAAATAGACTGACCGAATTCAATCCGTCCAGACGGCTTAGGCTGCGCGGCTCCTCGATCGAATCTTCCACGCGTCCCACGTCCTTGATCCGGATCGGAAAACCCTTGCGGTGTGCCACGATGATATCGTTGAACTTTTCCGGGCTCCGGATCCGACCCAGCGTTCGCAATATCATCTCCCGAGATCCCTGATCGACCAAACCACCGGGGACCTCCAAGTTCTGTGTGACGAGTGCCTGGCGCACATCTTCCACCGATAACTCGTAGGAGGTCAATTTGTCGGTGTCGACGATAACGTTGATCGCGCGGGTCTGGCCGCCGGACACGAAGACGCTGCCGACACCTTCCACGGTTTGCAAGGATTCTTGGATTTGGTGCTTGGCGATCTCGGACACTTCGCGCACATCGCGATGCCCGGAGATGCCAATTGTCATGATCGGCGCTGCGTCCAAATCAAATTTATTCACAACCGGAGGCTCCATTCCCTGGGGAAACGACCCGCCCAACATCGCGAGCTTGTCGCGAACTTCTTGGGCCCCAACATCTCCATCCTTCTTCAAGTCGAATTCGACGATGATCGTCGAGGCGCCTTCGCGCGATGTCGATTCCATTTCTTCGACACCGGAGATCGAGTTGAGGGCCTCCTCGATCAACTCAGTAACGTTCGCTTCCATTTCTTCCGCGCTAGCGCCGGGGATCACCGCGGTCACGGCGACGACGGGAAAATCGACTTTGGGAAAAAGATCGACCCCCAATTCAAAAAACGAGACAATGCCTAATACAACCGGGATGCCGACCAAGACCCAAGTGAAGACGGGTCGGCGAATGCATATTTCGGAAATGCTCATGGGCGATCGATGCGGGCTAAGGCTGAGGATTGACGCCGTCAGCGCCGAGTGATGATGGAGTCGGACGATCGATTGAATTAGCGGACGAGTTCTTCGGGGCGTCGCGCACTTGCACAAGGCTCCCCGATGACAATTGGGCGTGGCCGCTGGTCAATACGGAAACGTTTGCGGGAAACGGCGGATCGAGAATTTCGACCCATTCGTTGCTCTGGGTGCCCAGGCGAACTTGGTATTCGCGGGCCTTGCCGTCTTCGAGTACAAATACTTTGTTCATGCCGGCCGTCGAGACAATCGATTCGAGTGGAACCGTTGTCGCGTTGTCGCGCTGCCCGATCTGCACACTTGCCTTGGCAAAATTACCGGGCATCAGTCTTCGGTCTTGATTGTCGACTTGAATTTCGATTTCAAAGGTTCGATTCGTGGGATCGACGGTGGGGTAGATATTGGTGACGAAGCCGGCAATCGCCGCGGTTTGAGCCGCAGTCGAGATCGACGCCTGTTGTCCCAGCGCGATCACGGAACTGAACTTTTCGGGAACGCTCGCCTTCAACTTGAGCTTGGCATCGATCACCAATTTCAACACTTGAGTTCCCGAGCGAACGTAGGCACCTTCGCTGACCATCCGCTCGGACACGACGAATAAGGACGGAGGAGCGCCGGCTGAAACGGAAATCGGAAGCTCCCGCGATGGCGCGGGCGCAACAATCCGCGTGTCCTTAAGTTTGCGCTGGGCGATTTCCAACGCGGTTTGCTTCATTTGAATCGTTGCCAAGCTCGCGTTTGCGGCCAGGATCTGGCTATCGCGCTCCGCCTTTCCGGTCGAAAATTCGCTGATTGCGGCGTCGAGATCGGCATCGGAGGCAGCGTTGTCGGCGGCAAGCTTCCGCAACCGTTGCAAGCGGTTTTCCGCAAGATTGAAGCGTGCCTGGGCCTGTACAACGCTCGGCGTCGCTTGGATGTCCCAGTCAGCGGGCGGCAGCATGTGCAGGCCGAGTTTCGCCAGGTCCACTTCGAGCGATCGTTGGGCTTGCTTCACATCGAGTTCATAACTCTCCGGATCGATTTCGATCAGCAACTCGCCCGCCGGTACTCGTGTCGAAACGTCGCAATGCAAGTTGAGGATTGTTCCGTCCACTTTGGCGCTAATCGGAATTTCTTCAAAACAATTGAGCGTGCCAATCATATCAATCGTCTGGGAAATCGAGCGAATGGACGAGGGTGCAACCGTCACAATCGTGGGCAACGCGGAATCGTCCAATCGCTTAGGGATCGGCGGAAGTGCAGCGTCGCGCTCGTTGCGCTCGGAAAGGACGTGCAAAAACCAGCCGGCGATTGCCGCCATCACGCCTACAATCAACGCTTGATTCGTGACCCCAAGCCGCGGCCGGGCAATCTTCGCATCCTCGTCCAATTCGGCAGGTTCATCGGCAGTGTAGCGTCCGGTAGAGTTTGAGGTCATTGGGTTTCCATCGGTTCAGGCAACGGCGCATCGCCAGAGGACGCAATTTTCCAGAAAAGCGTGACGAGCGTTTCTTGTTCGTCCTCCGGTAATACCTCCAGCAGCGATCGCAGCAATTCACGCTTGGCCAACATCGAAGCGTCGGCAACCGAAATTCCCGTTGCGGTCAACTGAACGTGAATCACGCGTCGGTCGTCGGGCGAACGCTTTCGGACGACGTGTCCTTTGCGCTCCAAGTTGTCGATAATGCTGGTTACCGAATTCACTGCGACTCCGAGGTATTCGGAGATCGACTTCATTTTTTGGATTCCCGACAGCCGCAAATGTTCAACCAAGCGAATTTCTTGTTGACTCAATTCGGCGTGCGGACCGTTCGCAGCAAGGGCGTTAAGTCTTTGAAACTCCGCCAGGATCTGCCGGACCGCTTGGGAAAAATCGTTGACTCGGCGTTCTAATGATTTCATCGTTTTTGCGAATAATTCGAAGTTCGTACTATTCACAAATAGGATAATCGATCCCGCATTCTCAAGCAAGTCATCTCGATCAGGCCGTCCGCGCCAGGAAATGCTCGATATTTTAACGCGCGGTTTCGAGCACTTGAAGAATCGATGGGTCACTCAGTTACCTGGTCGCAGAATTTAACGATTGCGACCGGACCATTGTGATGGATTTCGATGCCCGTGCAGCACCGCGAGCACAATTACAACATCGTCCTCGATCACAAAACTAATGATGTACGGAAATCTGCGAATCCTCTTCACTCGAATCTCACCCAACATCATTGAATAACGTTCGGGCGATTCCCGGATGAGTGAAAGTCCTTCTTCGACGGCGGCAAGAAAGTCGTCGGCCAGTCGTTCGCTGATTTTTCTATAGTAACGATGGGCGTCCGCCACGTCCGATCTTGCGACCTCCCGGAGCCGCAATTCGAATTTCATTGATGATTCTTCAATGAGTCCTTCACCTGTTCCCAAGTCCAACCAGGATTCGGATTGGCGCGATGTTCGGCCAATCTTGCCTCGAGGACAACACGCTGTTCCGGCGACAAATTTTCCACCGCATCATCGGCGATACTGTCCCAGATTTTTGCCACCAATGCGATACGTTCGGCAACAGGCATCGCTAGAATATCGTCCGGCAGTCCAGCTTGGCTCATAGTTTCATCGGGGTTTGGGAAATGTGACGCCGATCGTCAATTATAGCCTTGATTCAATGGTCAAAGATGCACGCGAGCGGAAGATTTTGTTCGGATATCGCATGTTTCACCAGCTACACACGCTAATCACCATACGGCCGGAAAGCCTCTTCCGGATTGGGGGTGAGATGGTGTTTGAGTATCAGCCGCGCGCAGGAATTCCAGCGGAGGATGGGGTCGTCGTTGGCGTCGTCCGTGGCAAGCTGCTCGGCATGGTCGAAATGCTGCATGGCCTGCTGAAACCACTCGAATGCATCGTGCTGTGCGCCCGGCCGGTGGGTCGCCAGAATAGTCTTCCCCGCTCGCTCGCAAACCAGTCCCGAGCAATAACTCCGTTCGTACTCCGAAGCGACTTTAGCGACGTGCGATTTCGCTTCGGCGATGTCGGCCGATCCGCCGTCGAACTGGTCGGTGAGCGCCAGGACCAACAACGCGATGGCGTTTTGGTTTCCTGGATCGACGTCGAGGATGTCGCGGCAAATGCTCTCGGCGTTCGCCGGATCATTCAGCAATCGATAGTGTTTGGCTTTGTCCAGCGCCGACGGGACCGATGCTTTCGAGATTTTACGAAGTTCCATCGCGGTGTCCCCCGGACAGTCGTCAAACATCATTCCGCTTGGGCACGAATTTGCGAAACAATTTTTTGAGCGGATCGTAGTATTCGTCGGCGACTCGTTCCTTGAGCGGGATGATGGCATTGTCGGTAATCGTGATATGTTCGGGGCAAACGTTGGTGCAGCATTTGGTGATGTTGCAATATCCGATCCCGTCTCGTCCTTGCAAGTCTCCCAGCCGATCTTCGGTATCCAGAGGATGCATGGACAGTGCCGCCACATGCACGAAATAGCGCGGGCCGATGAACTCGTCGTGTTTGTGATGGTCGCGGAGCACGTGGCAGACGTCTTGGCACAGAAAGCATTCGATGCACTTGCGGAATTCCTGCACGCGTTCGACATCCTGCTGCATCATTTTCCAGGTGCCGTCTGCAAAATCCGGAGCACGAGGCTTGAAGGGCTTGATTTTCTGCTTGACTCGAAAATTCCAGGAGACGTCGGCGACCAAATCGCGAATCGGAGGAAACGCCCGGATGGGCTCGATGGTGACGGGTTGCTCGAGGTTGAGATCGCTGAGGCGGGTCATGCACATGAGGCGCGGCTTGCCATTGATTTCGGCGCTGCACGAGCCGCATTTGCCCGCTTTGCAATTCCAACGCACGGCGAGATCGTTGGCGCTTTCGGCTTGGATATGATGGACCGCGTCCAAAACGACCATTCCCGTGCCGACGGTGGTTTCGTAATCTTGAAATTGGCCGCCCTTCCCGTCCCCGCGCCAAATTCTGAACGTCGCCTGGGTCACAATTGATTCTCCTTGACAATCTGTTTGAGATCCCCGCGCATCTCGCTAATCGGCTCCTGAAGCACTTGCATAGCTCCATCGCCGCCTTTGCGGAGAACGGTGTTGAATCGGGAAAACCCCTCGTCTTTGGCTGGATAATCCTCGCGGAAATGCGCACCGCGGCTTTCCTTGCGAATCAAAGCGCTGCGTGCAACGGCTTCGGCGACCGTCAACAAATTGGATAAGTCCAGTGCCGTATGCCAGCCTGGGTTATATTCTCGATTTCCGACGGTCCCAACAGTGGCGGCTCGCTTTTTCAGGTCCTCGATTTGGGTCACCGCAGAGCGCATTTCTTCCTCGTGGCGTACGATGCCGACGTTGTGTTGCATTAATTCTTGCAGGTCATATTGAATTTGGTACGGCCCCGAGCGGTGGTCGCGGTCTTCGTCCAAGGGTCGCAGGGCGTCGCGCAGGGCTGCGTCCACCGAACGCGAATCGAGGCTCGCCGGGCCGCTTTGCTGGGCGAACTTGGCGGCATGCTCGCCGGCGATTTTGCCAAAGACCAACAGGTCGGAGAGGGAATTTCCGCCCAGCCGGTTGGCACCGTGCAGTCCTCCCGCGCATTCGCCGGCCGCGAACAACCCAGGGACCGTGGACATTTGCGTGTCGCCGTCGACGCGGATGCCCCCCATCACGTAATGTGTTGTCGGTCCGACTTCCATCGGTTCCTTAGTGATATCGATTCCAGCGAGTTCTTTGAATTGATGGTGCATGCTGGGGAGCTTTTTCATGATGTGCGCCTCGGCGTTCTTCATTTTTTGCTTGATCCACGCTATATCCAAATAGACGCCGCCGTGCGGACTACCCCGCCCCGCTTTGATCTCGCGCACGATGCAGCGTGCCACATGATCACGAGTCAACAGTTCGGGTGGGCGCCGCGCGTTGCGATCGCCGATAACGTAGCGCCATCCTTCTTCGGGTGTATCGGCAGTTTGGTGCTTGTACAAATCCGGAATGTCGTCGAACATGAAGCGGTGGCCTTGGTTGTTCGTCAGAATACCGCCCTCTCCGCGCACGCCTTCGGTCACTAGAATTCCGCGCACGCTCGGCGGCCAAACCATGCCGGTCGGATGGAATTGCACGAATTCCATATCGATCAGGTCGGCTCCAACTTGGTACGCCAGCGCGTGGCCGTCGCCGGTATACTCCCACGAATTACTGGTGATCTTGTACGCCCGCCCAATGCCGCCGGTTGCCATCACAATCGCCTTGGCTTTGAACAGTTTGAAACGCCCGCGTTCGCGTTCATAGGCAAACGCACCGGACACCCTCGAGCCGGTTCTCAAGAGGGCGGTCACCGTGCACTCCATGTGGACGTCGATCCCGCAATGAACACCGTGGTCTTGGAGCGTGCGGATCATCTCCAATCCAGTTCGATCTCCGACGTGGGCCAGACGGCGATACTTGTGCCCCCCAAAATTGCGTTGCATGATCTTGCCATCTAGGGTCCGATCGAAAACGGCGCCCCAGGCTTCTAACTCGCGGACTCGATCCGGCGCCTGCTGCGCATGCAACTCCGCCATTCGCCAGTTGTTCAAATATTGGCCGCCGCGCATCGTATCGGCAAAGTGCGTCTGCCATCCGTCCCGTTCGTCGACATTGGCTAGCGCCGCAGCGACTCCACCCTCAGCCATGACCGTGTGGGCTTTGCCGAGCAGCGATTTGCAGATGAGACCCACCGAAGTTCCTGGGGCGGATGCCGCTTCAATGGCTGCACGTAGACCGGCGCCTCCTGCGCCAATCACCAGCACGTCGTGTTCAACCGTTTGATACTCCGCCATCTAAATAATCCTAAAATCGGACCAAATTCCCATGGAACACAAACGCACGTAAACGTCGGAAAAAGCGACCCAGACCAGACTGCACCAAGCCCAAGCCATGTGTTTTCGATTAAGGCAACTGACGCATCGGTGGCATTGGGATCGTATCGGCGCGCCGGACAATTGGTTCAATCCACCGCCCGCCAAATGCCGCAGCGAATGACAGCCCAGGGTATAGCCGCCCAATAAGACGACATTGATCGTCAACACGATCGTGCCGACCCCAATACCAAATGCGTGGCCGCCAGCGGGCGTTGGAAACCACATGGCTAACCACGCGTCATGGGCAAGGAACACAATAAACAACAGAGCAAAGTACAAGAAATACCGATGCACGTTTTGCAAGATCAGGGGCAACCAGTTTTCCCCAAGATAGCCTTTCCGCGGTTCACCCACCGAACACGCGGGTGGGTCTTGCCAAAACGCCTTGTAGTAGGCCCCGCGATAGTAATAACAGGTTAGGCGAAATCCGGCTGGAAACGGCAAGATTAACAGCGCTGGCGAAAATGGAATCCAACCGGGCCACCAACTGGGCCGGGGGCCAAACCAAGCATGCCCGGAATCGCCAAACAACTCAGGGGAATAAAATGGTGAGAGGTATGGTCCAAACGTGTAGTGGGCGTTTTGAAACGCAGCCCAAGTCGCATATCCAATGAAACTTGACAACACGACAAACACGATCGCGGGCGTCAACCACCAGTTGTCTCGGCGGAACGTTTCGCCCCAGCGCCGTTTCGTCAATTTCGAAAGGTCTTCAATCATTCTTGTTTTCCATAATCCGGCACCAAAAACTGAATCGCAACGCGTGCCGATGTCTGATCACCGGGCCCCTACGCAAAGTGCACCGACGGCGGAATCCCAACGAATTGCCCCCCATTGCCAGTGCCAAGCAGATTTTGAGTCGTATATGGTACCGTCGTCAAACGGGCGCAAGCAACTGCCAATGCTTTGAGGCACAGCCTAATTCTCCAGCCGTGCATGCATCGCTGTGCCAACGGGCAGCAGCGCGATCACCGGAAGCCAAGCGGCGAGCGCAGTGGGGACGATAATCCGAGACGCCCCGAGCGCGTGCGTGATGATAATCAAGACTTGGATACTCGTTACAACGATGAGGCAAATCCCCAATGCCAGAAAGAAATTGCGGTCGCGCCGCGAGACGACCAAGGGAAGTCCGATCAATAGGATCGCGAAATCTAGCGCGGGTCGCACAATTCGTGCATGGACTTCGACCTTTTGACGGTTGCTGGACGAAACGCTGGAATTTCTCAACTCGGCGACTTGCTGCGCCAACGACGAGTATCGGCGCAGCTTAGGGCCGAAGGCGATATCGTTCAACGGAATTTCGCAGGCGATAAATACTTCACGCTGACCCAACCAAGATTGATCGGATGGGGTCTGGATGAGCGGTTCGCCATCGAGGTACACCGATGCCTTACGGTCGGTGTCCGTCGGCTGATTGACCTGGCGCAGCAAGAATCCTGCGGGATGCTGATCGTTTGCTTCCAGCCTGCTCGCGGACTCGGCGAAAACATTGCTCCCGATCGATGCGCAGGTTGGTGGCAGGCGAAATTCGGGTTTCTCGATTTTCTTTTCAGCCGGAGTAACTTTGCCGCCCAAAATCCAAACGTCGGTGACTTGATCCTGTTGTGGCGACACCGATTGCGATTCGGTTCCATCCCAGGATTGAGCGTTGCGGGCAAGCGATTCTCGAAATCGAGGAATCAAGAATTCGCGATTGACCATGCTCAAGCTGACCAGGACGAGCATGCACCAAAGAATCGGTCGGACGATCCGCGATTTCGGAATACCCCCCGCTTCAACAGCGGCCAATTCGTTGAACCGCTGCATCCATACCAGAGTTCCAATCGCGGCCGACAACGCCATGAATGCGTTAGTCCGATCGAAGATTTCCAAAGCGCGGGGCACGTAATACGTATACAAGATCGGAATCATTCCCGAGGATTTCTGCGCTAACTCGACAAACTCCTCCAAATTGGAAAACGCATCGACAACGACAAAAAGCCCCGTCAAACAAATCAGGCAGATCGCGAAAATCTTGAGAAACATCGCGACCACATACCGATCCATAACCTTCATGGTCTTTCCTAATTGTTTGACTTTCCGATTCGCAGCACGCGCGAGTCGACAGCGTATGCCAATCCTCGGGTCCAGTTCAAGTTAAGATCTCGAATTGTGCGGCTTCGCTAGCAGCGCCCCGCAAAAGTCCTCCGTCGAAGCGGCCAGTATATTGTTTAACCGGCGACATGCGCAAAAACAGCACTGGCTCTGCCAGTGTCTTGAAATCACTGGTAGGCAAAGCCTTTAACCGGCAGAGCCGAATAGCGCTGTTTGCCGTTTGGGCGAGATAATCCGACTCGTAGTGCCAGCCGCTGCGCGGGTTAAACAAAGAAAGGTGTATTCGGCAATTACCGGTCTTCGTACCTCCCACTGCTGCTCGCGGGGGTGGGAGGGTTATAATTCGCCAAACAGTCCACGGCGTCGAGAAATCCGAGGCGAACATGGGTTCGGGAATTCAGATGCAAGCGCTCGCTCCGCCCAAATCTCGTGCGGATTGGCGGTTTTGGCGCTCGCGATTCCTCGATTTGGTGTTTCCGCCGCAATGCGTGGTCTGCCATGACTCTCTCGAGGATGGCGGCGCGATTCAAGTCTGTTTCGATTGCCGGCGTGAGCTTGCGGACGATCAAGTGCTGCCCTGTTCTCGCTGCGGTGGTCGCGTCGCGACGAATCGCTACGCGCGTTTTTGTCGCTTGTGCGCGAATGAGAGATTCCAATTCGAGCGGGCGATTGCTTTGGGGAATTATCGTGGCCGCCTGCGCGACGTCATCTATCAGTTCAAACGTCCCAATCAAGAACCCGTCGCGTATCAATTGGGACGATTGCTCGGTCGATACGCGGTAGAGTCTCTGCGGCCGGGATTCGATTTCCAGTTCGTCGTGCCGATGCCGACACATCGATTCCGGCAATGGACGCGTGGCATGAACCCGGCATTGGTCGTTGCCGAGGGAGTCGCCTTGGAGACGCGCAGTGAATTGATCGCCGATCTGCTGCAGTACCGTCGGCACACCGCAAAACAAGGAACGTTATGCCGCAGCCGGCGCTTGGAAAATGTGAAAAATGCGATGCATGTGAATCCACGGATTCGGCCGGCGGGCTGGCGAGTCTTGCTGGTGGACGACGTCATGGCGTCCGGTGCGACGGCCAACGAAGCGGCTCGCACCTTGCGTGAAGCGGGAGTCAAAAGAGTCGCCGTCGCTCTGGTCGCACGAGGCACGGGGAACAGTTGAATTGCATCACCGCCTATAAAGTTTACTCAACATCAGCTGTTTGCTTGCTTGGCGTTGACGAGTTTCCTTCGAATGGATTATCGAAGAGTGGTTGCTCAGTAGAGCGATTTCTCGGATTTCCACGCCAAATCGGCGCACCACTTTTTCGATCGTCTGGAGGACCTGAACGCGGTCGGCATCGTCGCGAAAAATGGGCTTCCGTTCATTGCCTCGGGCAGAGACGTGAAACACCGCGTCGACGAATTCCACCCGGGGGAGAAAAGGGGACAGGTACATATATTAGGAGTCTAAAGGATTCCTCGGTCGGCCACGAGGCCGTAGGGTACATTCGAGATTGAGCCGTTTGCATGTTCGATCAACCCATTGAGGGTCACCAAACGGAGTTCCCCGGACGGTGCTCTTGCGCAATGCGGCCAGCTCCGATTCAGTTTCTGCACGGTTCACAAATTCAACCCAACTGCCGGATCGGCGAAGCGGCCAATCGGACAGCAGCGCGCGATGCTCAGGGCCTCCGAATTCGCGAATCCACAAACTGCCGTACATCCACTGTTCGGCGCGACGCACCAGACCAGCGCGTAATGCGTTGCGCTCGACGTAGCGTACCACTACGAAAAAATGTTCATCCGATTCAATCGGAAACGATTTGTATCGACCTTGATAAAGATGCCCGAAACCAACCTGTTTCTTGTGTTGTTTCCACCGGGCCGTGTGCGTTACGGTCAATTGCTGCATGAAGCGGGCCAGATCATCGTCTTCTTTGGGCCAAAGCACGAAATGCCAATGGTTTGGCATCAAGCAATACCCGCAGACGCGCATGGGAGTCTTTTGGAGTGTTTCCGCCAAGACTCGCTCGAAAGCCAGATAATCCTCATCATCAAAGAACAGCTTTTGCCGACCGACGCCCCGGTTGAGCACATGGTAGAGCATTCCGCCCGGCGTAATTCTGGCATTTCGCGGCATGCCCTGAGCTTAATGTTTGTCCCCACGCACCGCAATATATGTACCTGTCACCTTTTCCTTACTGAGCTAGCGTGTGGTAGCCGTTGGGGCCGCCAGAAATAAGGCCTCCGGCGGAGAGCGGCCAGGAAGCCGTTTGGAATCCGTGTTGGAAGAGCCAGCTCTTGAGTTCGTTGAATTCTGGATAACTGTCGGGATAGACCCACACGGAAATCGTGTGCTGTTGAGGATTTAACTGCTGGATGCGTGCAAAAAACTTTGAGCCGGGCCGAGTGGCAGCGTCGACCGATTCGCCCATGGAGGCCAGAAGCGGATGGATACTGAAATGGTCAAATTCGATCGAGCGCCGAGGAACGGGTCCAACCGATGTCGGCTCCATGGTTTGCCGCACGACAAGTCGATACTGCAAACGGAATCCCTCGATTGGGCCGACCGTTTCACTAATTTGGGGTGCGGTCGCGAGTTTTTCAGCTTTAGTTTCCCATTCATTGCGCATTAACTTAACTAACTTCTCCAAGGGGACGGCGGTGATCTTGCCCGATTTCAGCTGGAAATGGACATCGTCGCGAAAGACTGTTTTGGCAATCGGCGTGGGGTGATGATCGATGGCGAGGACCTGTTTGGTCTCGGACCGCACGGCCTCGGCGTGTTGCAGCAACTCCGTCAGGCGTTGCTGAAGCTGGCGCCAAACCGCTCGCCGAGCCAGTTCTTCACGCTCGGACTGACTCTTGGAGGCTTGCCGTGCTGCAAGTTCGGCGTCGAGTTGCGTGAGCATCGCAAGTATTTGAGTTCGCTCGGCCGATCGCAACTGGGACATTTGCTCTTCGGTCAGTATCTGGCGTTCCAACTCTCCGTTTTCCGATCGCACGTTCAATTCCGTGTGCGCACTCGATTCGAGGGTTTGTTCCATCGCCACAAGTCCCTGCTGACGTTCCACCAATGCGGCGTCCGTGCCACCGATGTTCCGCGAGTGCGCCCCAACGACGACGACCAGAATAATTAGCACGCCCACGAGGTTGGACACTGTATCCAAGAACGAATCTTGTCCCAATTCATCGGGGAGCATCGAGTTGTCGCGAACGGCGCGGCGCTTCATTTGATGGTCACTCTTCGAACGTCAAAGCCGCAGCCATCCAACAGCGTCTGGATGCGTTCAAAGGTCGTTCGCCCCCCGGGATCGACGACGAATTGCAGTTCTGGTTTCCAGTATCCGTTGCGTTCGGCAATTCCCCAGGTCTCCATGACTTGCCAAATGGCGTGGACGAATCGATCCATGCTCTCCGCGTCGGAGGAGAAGTCAATCTCCTGGCGACGCGCCGGTCGACTGGCCCCATCAATCGTCAACCCGTTTGCATCGCAGTAGACCACGATCGGCCGGCGATAGGCTGTTGCCCGATCGTTTTGCGTCGGTAGCGCCCAATTCGCTCCCCGCGAATTCGCGAGCGGAACAACGGCCGTCGAGCCGATGGATGCTTCGATCATTTGGCTTTCCGCGCGGTTCGGCGGATTTGCGTTCGATATTGCCTGTGACAATTTGTCGCCGGTGTTGGGTGATTTGTCGGCGACGGTCGCGCTTCCGGACGCTTGCGACAGGTCGTCATCGTCTGACGCGGAGATCGAACCGCCGACCATTTCGAAACCGCCATCGCGCGACACGCGGAAGCCTTGGCTGCCCTGCTCTTGGGCGACATGGGTTTGCTGCGTTTGCACCGCGAGCCGACGGATTTCAGCGTATTGTGCTCGGGCAGTGACAATCGCCGAACGCAACGTTTCCGCCAATCCTGGATCCGCCGCGCCAAAATCAATCAGCTTACTTTGTTCGATCAATTCATAGCCGAATTCATCATTCCATCCCTGCATCGCTTGCCGTGCGAGCGCGTACGTTTGAGCGCCTTCGGGCCGAACGACAAGCAATGGATAAGGCTCGCCGTGTGCCCCGGCAAGATCATATTTGATCCAATACTCGCGGATTGTAAGCAGTGCCGTATCCAAGGCATTGCCGGGGAGGATGGGCGGCGCCAACTCACTGGCTTGAATGACGATGCCGCTGGGCTGAAGCGTAATGGTTGACGCTCCACACTCGACATAGATGGGTCGCCGCAGCGTTCCATGAATCGAGTCGTGCATGACGATCGCGTAACTGGTTGGACTTTCGCGCCGCTCCTCGATGGCGGAATCCAACTCAGTTTCCGCGTTGGCGATCTGATGTTGCAATTGTTGGATATCCGGCTCGTGCGTAGGGGCAGTTTCCGACACGGTTTGGCCCAGAAGTTTTGCAAGTGCAACGGATTCGTCGAATCGGCTTTGCAGATTGCGTAATTCGTTCTCGACGTGGCTGCGGCGCAGCCGAGCTTGTTCCAGTCGAGCCAAGAGTTGGGGTCGCGATCCAATCAATACTTGGATCTTGAGTTCTTGCGACTGCAGTTCGAAATCGAGACCCTCGTGTTTTTCATCGCATTCCCTCGCGATGAGGGCATTCGATTTTTGTTGGTGGACTTCGGCGGCCTTGCTGGCAACCACCAGCAGGATGATCATCACTCCCATCGTGCAAATGAGGACGGCCAGGAAGGGGAACAGCGAAACCGATGACGTTGCCGACTCCTTATTCCGCCGTCTCATGCCGCCAAGTCCTCTTTGAAGATCCGCAGGACTGCGGTCTTTGTGGAAGTCGATTCTGGCACGACGGCTGCCGTGCGAATTGCATCCAACGTGGTCCGCGCCATGTGGGAAGTGAATGAATCCAACGAGTGGGCCAGATTCTGGAGCGTGTGTTTCAGCGTAATGGAATCAAGCACGGTTTGCGTTTCGGTCGACGATGTCGGAATCGTTCCGCGAAGCGCCGCCAAAACGGCCTGCGTCGACGAGATGACGGATTGCTGCTGTTCGAGCGTTTGACGGGTCAACTGCGACAAATGAACCTGCCATTGCTGACCGCGATGCTCCAGCGCGGCATCGGCCTCTTGGATCGATTCTCCCAGCCGTTGCGTGAGCCGATCGACGGCCGAACCAATCGAGTCGCTGAGATTCCGCTGAACCATTTCGTGATTGCCTTGAATCGTTTCCAGCCAGGCGGCTTGGGCCGTTTCAATCGAGCGTTTCCAGAGTTCAATTTGGGTCTGGCTCATTTCGTGCGTGGCCACCAGAATACTTCGGCCGATCTGTTGAACGGTTCGAACGTAGGCATCGCCTGAGCTTGAACCCAACACAAACCAGCCCGACAAATCGTTGCGAACTTGTCGATCCACTTGTTCGAGCAATTGATTCTCGCAGCGGTAGACGACGAACTGAACGAACATCAACGCAATGGAAAACGAAAGCGCTTGCGCCGTGGTGTCGAACGCCACGTAAAGTCCCGTGCGAAGGCCATCCATCATTTGTTGGAAATCATTGTCCGGGCCGACGTGCATCGATCCCAACGCTTGGGTGATGCCCAAAACCGTGCCCAGAAAACCTAGCATCGGAATCGCCCAAACCAGTATGCGCACAAATGCATATCCGTCGGCTTGCCGTTGGGCGTCGACATCGGCTAGGTACTTCAGTTCGTCATCCAGCCGATCGGCGGCTCCGGTCTGTTCTACGAAACTCGCCGCAGCCAGCAATCGCTGCTGCCGGTAATAGCCGATAAACGAACGCAATGTGCGACCAACCAAATCCCGAAGCAGTACAGCGCGACCGACCAAATCATCCTTAGCCAAATCGCTGGAGCTTGGAAACAAGTATTGGGACGAGTCGCGGCACTGCGCCCAAACTCGACGCGCGGATTGCAGCAACGAGACCAAGCCAATCAAAGTCATCGCCGTGGTAATCTTGGATACCGGATGACCGGCGAGATAACGAATGAGAAGGACGCTTCCAGAGTTTTCCACGTACGTCATAGCGCAGAGGTACAGCGCCATGCCGATCGCGCAGGGGTAGAAAATGCTCGCCATTACCGGCTGCCAATTGCTTTGAGCCGAGCGTTTTGCCATCACTTCAGCTATCGATGAGTCATGGGGGAAGAAAATCAGCCTAATCATTAGAATCGGAACATATTGCCAACCAAATCAGCTTTTTGTCTCGTCATACGCGGAAATGACCGGTGTCCTTTGCCCAATACGCAAGCTCGACAAAATCGTTAATATTCCCCAAAGATACCGCTCGGCCTCAGCCGATACCTTGAGTTGTCCAAAGTCTCAAATCTGGAAGTGCGGGCAACCGCACCAGCCAGTATCCAGGGGGGAAAGTCCGGGCGGTCTAATTGACCGCTCGGACTATTTTTTTGCGCGCAGGTCGCCGATGTCGCGTGTCAGCTCATACCTTCAGTTGTTGCGAGCACCGGCAACGCCCACCGCCGCATCGAATATCTTGATGGGATATTTGGTTGCCAACGGAAGTTGGTGGCCGGTCGGACCTCTGGTTGCGCTGCTGGCTGCGTCACTGTGCCTTTACTCCGCGGGCATGGTCCTTAACGACGTCGTCGACATCGAGGAGGATCGTCGTTTACGACGCCAACGCCCTCTGGCCGACGAAAGCATTCCATTGAACGCGGCTCGCCGCCTCGGCTGGGTATTGCTCGTGTCCGGAGTTGCGGCAGGGATTGTTGCCGGGTGGCTTAGTCCAGTTGGCCAACCCAATCCGTTACCATGGCGAAGCGGAGTTGTCGCCGCAATCCTAGCGATGGCCGTAGTCGCATACGATTATTGGCTCAAGCAAACCTGGTTCGGTCCCTGGTCCATGGGAAGCTGTCGGATACTCAACGTCCTGTTGGGAATGTCGACCGCGTCAAGCGATTCGCTGCAAGACGGGCTGGCAAGTTTTCCGATGGCGCATTGGTCGATCGCCGCGGGAGTTGGAGTGTACATTGTGGGCGTATCGTGGCTTGCACGACGGGAAGTCGAATCGGTGCGGCGAGGGTCGATTCTGGGTGCGGCGTGGGTGATGGCGTTTGCCCTGGTATGGCTGGCGGCGCTGCCTTGGTGGAGCGGAAAGCCCGATCCAACAGCGGCGCTAAAGATACGAGCTTGTTTTCTCTATGCGTTCGTCGCCATTCCCCTGTCGCTCCGCATCGCGGCGGCGTTGAATCGTCCGGCCCCTACCACCGTGCAACAAGCGGTGATGACGAGTCTGTTTTCATTGATCTTGATTGATGCGATACTGTGTTTTGTCGCCAGCGGCGGACAGGCGACATTTGCGATGGTGGTGGCCGGGTTGATTGTGCCCAGTTTGATCCTGGCCCGCTGGGCTCGGGCGACATAAAGCTTTTCTGAGGACTCAAACACCCTTCACCCTGCCCTCTCCCCGGAAGCCGGGGAGAGGGAACGATTTTTATTAACGGAACGCGGACACGATTGACTTTGATGCGGATCGGATACAACACCAACGGCTTGGCTCATCACGAAGGTGTTCAGGCAATCGAAGTCTTAGCCGATATCGGTTACCAAAGCATCGCGATCACGGTTGACCACCTTCTGCTCAGCCCCGGCGCACCGCGATTGGCGGAGCAGCGCGCGACCGTGCGTCGACTCGTCTCCGATCGCGGCTTACATACCGTAATCGAAACCGGGGCACGATTTTTGCTCGATTCACGCACCAAGCATCATCCGACGCTGTTGTCGCACGAGTCGCGCGATCGGCAGCGCCGGATCGATTTCAATACGTATTGCATCGAACTGGCCGCCGAGTTGGGAAGCGATTGCGTTTCGTTGTGGTCGGGATCAAAGCCTGCAGCCTGTGAGGACCCTGAAGCGCTGGACCTTTTGGCACAAGGACTGGATGTTCTATTGGAGATCGCCGGCAGGCACCGAGTTTGCTTGGCATTCGAACCCGAACCGGGCATGTTCGTCGACACGATGGCGAAGTTTTCGCGGTTGCAGCAATTGCTCGGCCGCGATGAACTCAAACTCACGCTCGATATCGGACACTTGTTTTGCCAGGGTGAAGTCCCGATTCCCGCCCAAATTGTTCGCTGGCACGAGCTGATTCGGAATGTGCATATTGAGGACATGAACGCGGGTGTTCATCAGCACCTTATGTTTGGAGACGGGGACATCCACTTCCCCCCCGTGCTCCGATCATTACAACAAGTCGGTTACACAGGTGGTTTGCATGTCGAACTGAGCCGCCATAGTCACGAAGGTTGTGTGGCGGCCCAGCGGGCGTTTGATTTTTTGCAGCCGCTGATTCAGCAAGCAGGTTTGGAATAATGCCGCATCAATCGCCGGTTGTCTTGTTGACGTTGCCCGGATTGCGGCGCAACGATTTGGGCCACATGCCGGCCTTGACGAAACTATGCGCTTCCGGCGCCATCCACGAGTTGACCGTCCCGTTTCCTGCCGTGACCTGGCCGGCACAAGCCACGATGTTGACCGGACTTCGGCCGAATCGGCACGGTGTCGTTGCCAACGGTTTCTATTGGCGCGAACGGAACCAAGTCGAAATGTGGACGGCCGGCAATGAAGTTATCGAGCAGCCGCAAATTTGGAATCGGCTTGGTCAAGCTGGAATGGGCTTCACTTCGGCTGCCTGGTTCCCAATGCTCAGCAAACGCAGCCAAGCAAATTACGTTTGCATGCCAGCGCCGGTCCATAATCCCGATGGCAGCGAGTCGATGTGGTGCTACACCCAGCCCCAGGATTTCTACCGCCACCTCTTGGAGTCGTTGGGTCCGTTTCCACTGCAACACTTTTGGGGACCACTGGCGAATATCAAATCGTCACAATGGATCGCGAACTCCGCAGTCATTGCGGCTGAGCGATTTCACCCCGACTTTTTCTACGTGTACTTACCGCATTTGGATTACGCTGCGCAAAAATCTGGTCCCAACAGCCCGGCAGCGGTGCAAGCCGTGCGCGATCTGGATTCGCTCGTTCAATCGTTGGCCACTCGAATGGAAGCGGCCTACGGTTGCGGGCTCGTTTGGCTGATCGCCAGCGAGTATGCCATCGTCGAAACTTCCCACGTGACGTACCCCAATCGCGTGTTGCGCGAGCACGAATTGCTCAAGGTCCGATCGCACGATGGCGAGCAACTTGATTTTGAAAACAGTCAGGCCTGGGCGCTGGTCGATCACCAGTTTTCGCACATCTTCGTCCGCAATGCCGAGCCGGCGTTGATTGATCGGGTTGCCAAGCTTTTCCGTGGTCACACGGGAATTCGCCAAGTTCTGACAGCCGCCGATAAAATCCAATGGAACATGGATCATCCGCGGAGCGGCGAAGTGATCCTTGTTTCCGAGCCCCACAGTTGGCAGGCCTATTATTGGTGGTTGGACGAATGTCACGCTCCCGGGTTTGCCCGAACCGTCGACATTCATCGCAAGCCCGGTTACGATCCGGTCGAACTGCATTTTGATCCGGCGACCCGTTCCATTCCGTTAAACGCGGAATTGGTACGCGGCTCGCACGGCGCCCCCTCGTCATGGTCGGGAGGATCGGAGGTCGCGCTGACCTCGGATGCGACGTTTTTTCCAAAGGAAACGATCAATAGTACGGATGTGTGTCCGGCGATTCTGAGGCATTTTCACCTGCCATCGACTTCATAGTACAATCAGTTGGAGTGCGTTCGCGTGACGACAAAGAGCGAGGTGCGGCGAATTGCCTATCGGCGCCGCCGCCAACAGCGTGATCGGATCGAGATTGGTCGCACCATTCTCGACCGGCTGTTCGCCAGCAAGCCCTATTTGATGAGTCGCACCATTCTGTTCTATATCGGCGTACGGACCGAAGTCAGCACAATCGACCATGTGGCCCTGGCCTTGGCGGCCGAGAAAAGTGTGTTTGTGCCGCTGTGCGAGGGAAATGAACTGCGATTGTTTCAGCTCAAGGACATCCACGAACTTTCGCCCGGTTTGTTTGGTATACCCGAACCCAAAGTCGATGTCCGCGACAAACAGCATCGCATCGGCAGCATCGACGAGATCGAATTAGCAGTCGTCCCGGGCGTTGCGTTCGGCCGCGACGGTAGTCGCATCGGCAATGGACGCGGTTATTACGATCGGCTCTTTCGTTCCATCACAGGGCCAACGGTTCGCGTCGGCGTGGCATTTGAATGCCAAATCTTCGACACGCTCCCTGTCGATGAACACGACGTTTGGATGGATGCGATTGTCACCGAAGCGATGGTATATGGACCGAACCGGCGATTAATCGAAGCCGAGACGGCGAACGAATAAGGGGTCCGTGTCCGAGAGGCTGCCTGCGGACGACAATGGTAGCCGCTGGCTCTGCCCTCGTCTTTGCTCAATCGAAGGAGCATCCATCAGCAACGATTTGTGTGCCACTGGCTCTGCCAGTGTCTTTTAGAATCTTGACTGATGACTCGCACTGGCAGAGCCAGTGGCACACAAGAACATGACTCGTTCTTTTACCTCTTCGGGGCTATTACGGCCCAATCGCCGACCCGCCGCGGGCCGACATCGCGGCATCCAACTGCCGGTAACCTTCTTCGCTAATTCCGGATTGGCGAATCGTGAGAAATTTCAAATTTGTCACTGCCAGAATTTGCGCGATGGCCTCGTCGTTGACCTTGGTTGATCCGATATGCAACCATTCCAACTTGGCGATCGTTCCCAAGCTGGCAATCGAGGCGTTTGTGATCTGCGTGTTGTCGAGATTCAACCACGTGAGGCCGGGGTGCCCTTCCAACAATTGAACACCCCGATCGGTGATTGCCGTGGACCATAAATTGAGTTGTTCCAAGCCCTCGACTTGGCGCAGTGACTTCAGCGACTCGTCGGTGATACCCGGCGCGTTGGCTTCGCTAAGATCGATGATCTTAAGCGCTCGCGCGACAAGCAATGATTCCATCCCGCGGTCGGTGACTTTCGTGTCCCGAAGGCGCAGAGTCTCGACTTGTGGCAATTGGCTAATGACGTGCAAGCCAGCGTCGCCAAACTGAGTCCGCGCCGCGGAGAATTCGCGCAAGTTTTTCAGATTATTCAGTTGCGCAATTCCGGCATCGGTTACGCGCGTATCGTTGAGTCCCAAGACCTCCAACGAAGTCAGCTTGGACAAATGCAGCAGACCCTCATCGGTGATCTGTGGGCCCCAAACTTTGAGAAATCGCAATTTGGACAAGCCCGCAAGATGGGCCAAGCCCGCGTTGGAAACGCGATTGCAGTCGGTGAGGTCGAGAACGGTGAGATTCGACATCGACGCGAGGTGCGATAAACCTTCGTCGCCGACTTTGGTTTGACCAACACGAATTTGCTGCAGACTCGGGTATTGGCTGAGCGCGGCCATTCCTTCATCGCTCACGCTGGCACGAAACAATTGAAATGACTTGAGATTGACGAGGCCACTCAATTGCTGCAAGACATCGGCATCAACGACGGCTTTTTCGAGCGATAAATCTTCAAGTGATTTGAGCTGAGCAATCGAGTCAAAAACCGCTTGGGTAGCCGCTTCGCCCACCAAACTCAGTCGTTTGGGGTGGGCAAGACCTTTCAGCGCCGCAAGGCAACTGTCGTCGATCGCCGCATCGGCCAAGTCGATTTCAACCGCCGCCCCGCTTGATGGGTCCTTGACCACGATGCCGCCGACGTTTTCGATCGCCGCAATGGCTTGGGATTCGCGGGCAGCATCGAGTGGCGTTTCGACTGCGGGGGCCGGCTGGCTATCGGTTCGCAATGAGGTGGCGAGCGCTTTCCGTAATGTCTTTAGTTCGCCTTCGAGTCGCTCGATTCGCTGCAATGCGTCGTTGAGCTGCGAATCGCGTTGCCCCGCAATAGAGTCGTCGATTTTGGCTTCCAACTCGCGCAATTTGAGCAAGTATGCGCCGCTCTCGTACCGATTGTCTTGACAACCGTGCAAGAACGGGAAGGTAACCAAAAGCATCCCAACCGCAAACGAATGACGCATGATCGTACTCGAAAAGGGAAAGTCAGGTGGATGTAAGGAACGTCAGAACCTATCCAAGAACTAGATTCGCTCCCTCGCCCCCGCTTCGGGGGAGAGGTTAGGGTGAGGGGGCGCTTGAATTTTCGGCTAGTCTCCTAGCCTAATCCAACACGTACGAACTTCAAATTGGGCAGCAGATCATCCAACGAAACGTCGGTCCCAATCGCTCGAATCTTGCCTGTAAAGAGAACACAATCAGTCTTCGGGTGCCACTGGCTCTGCCGGTGTTCTTCCAAATGATCCCGAAACGCGAGCACTGGCAGAGCCAGTAGCACACAAGATTCGACGCCGAAATTCAACCTAGGTCGTGCGAAGGATTTCCAAAATCTGTGGCATCAAACGCTCATTGGCGGCGATCGCATTTCCCGAATCGGTACGACGTTCTCCATGCCAATCGCAAAACTTGCCACCGGCTTCCTCGATGATGGGCATCGCTGCCACCGCATCCCAGCAGCTCAATATCGGATCGATCATGAAGTCCGCTCGACCCGTTGCGACCAAGTAATACCCGTAACAATCGCCCCACGTTCGCGTCAGCAACGCCGCGTTATCTAAAGCCAGATAGGCCGGCATCGCGCTACACTTGGCAAACGCTTTCACGTCGGTAACCAAGAATGTGCACTCGGTCAAATTCGTTTTGGTTGCAACATGCATCCGCCGTGGAACTTGGTTCGCTCGGCAAGTCCAACAGCCGTCGCCGCGGGCTGCATAAACGATTTCGTCCAGGCCCGGAAAGTAGATGACGCCTGCGACCGCATCGCCGGCGAGTTCCAAACCGACCATCGTGCCATACAACGGAACCCCCGCGATGAACGATTTCGTCCCATCGATCGGATCCAAGACCCAACGGAATCCGCTCGTGCCATCGACCTGCCCCAGTTCTTCACCGAGGATGCTGTCCTCGGGGAATTGGGCCAAAATACAATCGCGCAAGATCTGCTCGGCGTTGCGATCCGCCTCGGTCACCGGGGAGCGATCGCGCTTGAAATCAACCTGAAGTCGTTCGACTTGAAAGAGTGAGAGCGTGCTTTGCCCGGCAAGTCGCGCCATCGATTGGGCGGCCGCGGCGCGGCGTGAGATTTCTTGATTCAGCGCGATCATCGCTCGGACGAACCAAGAAACGAATGAAGTACCAACAGAATTGCGCCGCAGACCAAAAGGCTGTCGGCGATATTGAAATTGGGCCATGGGTCAAACCAAGGGACCCCTTCGAGCCGGAAATAAATCCAATCCCGAACGTTGTACCGTATCCCGTCCGGGTAATTTGGACGAAATCCGAATCCCATTCGGTCATAGAGATTTCCCAGAATGCCGCCGGTCACGAGTCCTAGCGTAATGTTGAGCCAACGGTCGCGCGCCCCGCCAAACGCAAACAGCCAAAGGATAATGCTGACGAGCGCAACCATCGACAGCACTGTAAATAGCCAACGCTGTCCAGGGAACATGCCAAAAAGAGCCCCCGGGTTCGTCGTCGTCTCGATTCCCAAGATTCCCTCGATCCACCAATATTGCATTGGTGGTCGATAGGGGTCAAAGCACCGAGCGAAGATGTACGCCTTGGTCAGGATGTCGGAAGAGAAACCCAACAGACCGAGGGTACAAAACGCAACTACCCGAAATAGTGGGATCCGCGGTGGGGGCTCGTTGCGGTTCTTATCGCTGTCCGGATTCAATTTGGCTCGCGCACTTAACACAATACGGCGTATACGGAATCGCTCTTAAGCGAGTTTTCGGGATCTTGTGTTCGCATTCAATGCAGGCACCATAAACCCCGTCTTCGATTCGTTCAAGGGCGACTTCGATTTCATCCAATACTTCGCCGTCATTATCAAGCAAGCGGAGCGTGTTGTGCTGTTCAAACGTTTCGCTTCCAATGTCTGCGATATGGCTGGGAATCGACGAAGATTCGTTGTTCATTGCGTCCCCCGATTTCGTCAACGCGGTACTCGCCATGGCGGCGACATCGCCTCGAAGCCGACTGCGCAATTGAATCAACATCTCCTTATAGGGTTTCATTTCAGTTTTCTTCATCCAATTCCTCCGTCCGCCTTTCATTAGCTACCGGAAAACTCCGCAATTTAGTTAGCTCCGCCATTGGAGCGAAACATTGTAGAGTTGCCAGTCGCGGCGGTCAAACAATTTGGCTGTCGGCCCCGCAATCGGTCGTCGTAACCTATTTTGCGAAAAGAGTTTAGGGCGGACGCTGGCAAGGAATCACCTGCGGAAAACGACGTTCCGGTCGACGCAATTGGGATGCCGCAATTGTTGGAATTCACCGTTGGCGCTGGAAACGCACACTTAAGCATGACCTCTAAAATGCCAACGTCCCACCTATACCTAGTGCCAATGCAATGGGGTTTAGTTGGTTGACGGATTTCGACAAAGCCCAAGCCTAAAAGTCGGCCGGCACTTCGCGGCCCCAGCGAGTCGCCCAGGCTCTATAGACGTTCAAATCGACCTCTTCATTGATCAAATGAACCGAGGCGTCTGCCGCCGCGAAATTGGCACCCAAGGGATGGTGGCTGCGAAAATCGTCGATGTGCCCGCCCTTTGCGTTCGGGGCGTGGTCGGCAAGTCCAACGACTCGGGCCATGGACTCGTCGAGCCAATCAATCGTACCCAGCCAAGTCATAGCGCCGTAATCCGAAGTGCGTTCACCGATTAAAAACGTGTGGCTGAGCCCATCATGGATGTCCGCAAAACGGACTTTGCTATTGCGAAAAAACACGCCGTCACCGTTGTCGGGGTCGTCTTCGATTTCAATCGTGCCGAAAACACCTGAGTAATTGGCGCGACCAACCAGGTAAGTGCTCGGCGGCGTGGCCCAAGCAAGAGCGGATGGATCCGCCATGATGCTCGGTGGCGGCAATCCACCGTTGTCGACCGTAGGCACCAAATCCACCGTTTCTGGTGCGGCATCCGTGGGGCACATAAAGGTCGGGACGACGACTGACACAACATCGGAATTGCTTGGGTGATCGATGGCCAATTTGAAATCGATTGTGTCGTAAAGATTGTTTTGCTCCATGAATGGCAGCACCTTGCTCGCCCAGCCCCACCCGGGAAGGTTATCCGCCGGATCGCCAATCCAACCGGCCGGCAGGCGTTCGTTGGAGTCATGGAACATATGGGCCGCAAGTGCTACTTGGCGAATGTTGTTCTTGCAATGCGTTCGTCGTGCCGCTTCGCGAACGGCTTGAACCGCCGGCAGCAGAAGCGACATCAAGATTCCGATTATGGCGATGACGACCAACAATTCGATCAACGTGAACGCACTTCGACCGCGGGATAAACGCGAATGCGGCACGCGTGGTGCGCGGTTCTCTCTCCGCTGTACGTGGGTAAAATTCCGCTGTGCGCGGGTCTCCTTCCGCTGTGCGCGGGTCTCCCGACCCCGCACCTCCGCCGACCGCAGGTCTCCGATATTTTGTGCGAACAGACTTTCCACAACTCGATCCCAAGAAAACGAATACATATTTTGCTCCCAAGAAAAATGCCAATGTATGAAATGATGCTGACTCGGCGAATCCAAACGGGAATCCGATCGGCGCCGACGAAAAAAAGGGAGAGTCAGCGACTCATTGGCGGTCCGCGCGACCAAAATGCGAGGAGCAAAGCGGACTCGACCGAAGCCGATTCCGACAAAGAGTAGAAATCGCAAGCCTGATTCAGCCGAACCAAATCGCTTTGCGATGGCCCTTGCACAGCTTGCTGGAAATACTTGGCAATCGAGCAGTAAGAATTGCCGGCGAGCTGAGGGCCATCGTCGGATGGCATTTCGTCGGACGTGCCATGGTTTTTGCAATCGCACGTTGTCGACTCGACATTCGTCGCGGCCACGTGTTCAAAACAACCGCAACTATGCCCTGCCGCGAGCCGGTGAACGACGACATTGCCGCAAGAAAACACGGCAAAAACCGCGGTCAACAAGACGGCGACGACTTTTTGGCTTCGCGAAGGCACGATGGCCTCAAATGAAAAAACGCCAGTGTTCAACGGCTCTCGGCTTTATTCTTTACTGCCGTCGCGACAACGACAAGTCGCGAAATAGAAAAAACGGTCGAGCAGTCCATTATTCACCGGATTTTAACGGAACAAGCTCGTTGGCTTGGGCCATTTTTCGAATATCTTCGGTAATCCGCATCGAGCAGTATTTGGGGCCGCACATGCTGCAAAAGTGGGCGCTTTTGAAAGTCTCTTGGGGTAGCGTCTCGTCGTGATACCGCCGCGCGGTTTCCGGATCGAGCGATAGCCGGAATTGCTCGTTCCAATCAAAATCGAACCGGGCCCGGGAAAGGGCGTCGTCGCGCTGCTGCACGCCCGGTCGCTTGCGGGCGACGTCGGCCGCGTGGGCCGCGATCTTGTAAGCGATAACTCCCTGGCGAACATCCTCGTTGTTAGGCAAGCCGAGATGTTCTTTGGGTGTGACATAACAGAGCATCGCCGCCCCATGCCATCCGGCCAGCGCCGCGCCAATCGCACTGGTAATGTGGTCGTACCCTGGCGCGATGTCGGTGACCAGCGGACCCAAAACATAGAATGGGGCACCATCGCAGAGTTCGATCTGCCGCTTGATATTCATTTCGATTTGGTCCATCGGGATGTGTCCCGGACCCTCGACCATGACTTGGGTTCCATTGACTTGCCCGCGCTTGGTCAAAACCCCAAGCACGTCCAATTCCGCGAATTGAGCTGCATCGCTGGCGTCGGCAATGCTGCCCGGGCGAAGACCATCCCCCAGACTCCAAGTGACATCGTATTGCCGCATGATGTCGCATAAGTCGTCGAAATGTTCGTACAACGGATTCTGCTGCCGATGCACCATCATCCACTTCGCGATCAACGATCCGCCGCGCGACACGATGCCCGTCACGCGATTCGTCGTTAAATGCAAGTGTTCCAGCAATATCCCGCAGTGGATCGTCATGTAGTCGACTCCCTGCTTGGCTTGATGCTCGACCATGTCCAAGAAATGTTGCGGGCGCATGTCTTCGATGTTCCCGCCCAGCTCTTCCAACATCTGGTAGATTGGCACGGTACCGATCGGGACCGGGCTGGCGTCGATGATCGCTTGGCGAATGCGATCGATATCTTTGCCCGTCGACAAGTCCATGACAGTATCGGCCCCGAAATGGACCGCGGTATGAAGTTTTTGCAGTTCCTCGTCGACGTTGCTGGTGACCGCGCTGTTCCCGATGTTGGCGTTGATCTTGCATTTCGCGGCGATGCCGATGGCCATCGGTTCGAGGCGCTTTTTAAGGTGCTCGCTATTGGCTGGAATGACCATCCGTCCGGCGGCGACTTCGTCGCGAATCGTTTCGGCCGGCAGTTGTTCCCGCTCGGCCACAATCCGCATTTCCGCGGTAATTTCTCGCGCGCGTGCCGCCATTAGCTGAGTCTGACCCATGAACTTCTTCCCCCACAACGGCTTTGCCCAGCACGTGATTCTCCGGTACTGGCAGAGCCAGTAGCACACAGAAATTCGCCGCTGTCTTGTGTGCCACTGGCTCTGCCAGTGCTGTTTTTAGGCAAAGCACCCCAAATCAATCGCTGGACGAAATCATCCAGCCGTCAAGAATGATCAACCGACAATCCTATCGCTTGAATGCCGCCAATGTCAATTCGCATGAATTCGACCGTTGGCTCCAGCGATTGCAGCTCGGGCATTTCAACTGCTTCGGCAGTCGGAGAATTTGCAGAAGAGGACAGGCGGCAACGATCAAGATTCCAACTGGAGCTTCCCGCTCTTGGTCAGTTTATTCTATCTTACGTTGATCAGGCCGGGGGAGCTTGGTCGGTTTGGATCTCCAATTCCGGCAGCGAAACTTTCGCGCCGTCAGGTCCGAAAACGACTGGAATAATTTCCTTCGAAAGAGCGGCATCATAGACCAAACCCAAATATTTGTGCGCGGGCGTCGAAACTCGCAGGATCCATTGAAACAGCCAAATACGAACCGTCTGAAGGAATGGCGTATTTGCTCGGACGATGACATCCTCTTCACCGACTTCCACAATCCAGCGGTTGGCTTCGATATCGATTTTCTTGGCCGCTTGCAGCTCGCGCAGCGCGCCGCGAATGTTGGGTTGTTCCAAGTAGCCATAGGTCACAATGATCGAATCGATGTCGTGTCCCAAGCGAATGATGTGATATCGATGGACCGGGTTGGCGTAGGGCTGGGAAGTCTGATTCACATGCATCAACACAATGTGGGATGGCAGTGCACCCGATTTCTTCAGAAAGACTCGCAATACAACCGGAACATAGTCTTCGGTTGAATGGACCGGACGGGAACAAAGGAACACGGCAGCTCGGTCGCTTTCCACCAGACGCCGCCGACCCTGGACCAGCATTCGAGCGTGCGGCAAGTCCTCTTCGATGGCGATCTCGATATCGTCCAGCATGTCGCGCAGCGCGACGAGCCAACCGATTTTTTTCCCTTCGCGCACGCCAAATTGATGAAACGCTTGGCTGATTTGCAAGCGACCCCATTTCCAAATGAGCATTACCACAATCAACACGCTGGCGATTAGTACCGGAAAATACCCGCCGTGTGTCAGCTTGAGCATGTTGCTGGCGAAATACAATAAATCGAACGTCAAAAGGGGCGTACAAACCAACGCAACGAGCCATACGGGCCAACGCCAGCGGTAATGCGCCACGTATCCGAAGATCACTGTCGTAATCGTCATCGTTCCAGTGACCGCGATTCCATAGGCGGCAACCAAGTTCGTCGCGTTTTGAAACAACAGCGTGACGGTAATACAACCAATAAACATCAGCCAATTGATCGCCGGCAAATAGACTTGCCCGATCGCATCGCGACTGGTGTATTTCACCTGAAAGCGCGGCATGAAACCCATCACGATGGCTTGCTTGGTCAGCGAAAACAAACCGGTGATCATCGCCTGCGAGGCAATGAATGCCGCGACGCCTGAAATCAGCAGATCGAAGATGTGCAATCCTGGGTCCAACCATTCAATGTTCGTCGTTGGAGTCAGCGCGTAAAAGCTGTTGGCTCGTGGAGGAACACCTTTGGCAAGCATGTATCCCACTTGGCCCGCGTAGTTCAACAACAGGCACGGCAGAACCAGAGAAAACCAGGCGATCGTGACCGGACGCCGCCCCGAGTCCCGCGGCGCGATGCTGGTCCCCTCGGGCATGTCGCGATTTCCGGAAAGTGCAAAATGGCCGATGTCCGCAAACTTGGCTTCGCCCCCCGTAATCGCCAAGACCACGACGCCAATAATGACAAAGGCGCCGGCACTGGGAAAACTGAGCAGGAATTCGATCCCCAGTAGCGGATTCACGGCTTGAAAAACTTCTGGATGGGCGATGATCCAAGGAATACCTTTAAGAGCTATCCAAGGGAACCAAACAAACATCATGAACCAGCCGAAGAATCCTCCTACCTTGCTCGTGCCGCGCCATTGATTGTTAAAGAGAAAGTACAAACAAGCGATCGTCGCGACGACGGACCAGAATTGTCCCATTGGCTCGAAGGCACCCAGCATGCTAATCGGCGGCGTGATGATTCCATCCGCGGCCAACAGGCCACCTGCCGCGACGATCAAGTACGCAAGCAATGTGCCGCCAAAGATCTTTCCCGTGTAACCGTGCAATAACCCCCACAGCCCGAACGTCCCCCCTTCACCACGGTCATCGGCCCGCATGACCAGCAGATCGTATTTCACCGTCAAGACGATCAATGCCCAAAAAATCAAACTGAGGCCGCCAAGCAGTTCTCGGGCTTCGATCAGTCCGGGTCCGCCTTGCTCTATCAGCGCTGCAATTCGGTCGCTCGACAGATGCTCATGTTTGAGGCGGATCGTCTCGCGCGTGATCTCCATGACGGTATACAGCACGGACGTTCCAATGTCCCCATACACCGTCCCGGTTGCTTCGCGGACGCGCGTCCACAAGCTCTTGCCGGGTTGCGGCAAAACCGTTGGGTCTGGTACTTCCGATTCCGCGGGATTGGACGCCGATGTCGGAAGCTCCAACGCTTCTGGACCTTCCGAGTCCTGAGGTTCGTTTGATTCACCGTCCGCGGTCATCCCTGGTTCAGTCATTGCGATTTAATCGAAACCATTGAATTCGCGTCGGATCCTTCCCGCCCACGAGAGTCCAGTCGCTCTGGATTATCAATGTAATTATCCTCGTCCCAATAATGCTCACAAGTGCCTTGTAAACGCGGATGATTCTTTCGGCGACTTGACCGACATTCTGCTTGTTCCGATGGTAAAATGTCCGCCGCAAGTCGACGCGATCGTCGGCGAAGCGACCGTACCGCGGCAGGAAACAACGAGTATTCAATTCAAAAAGGGTCTTGTAATGGGTGCCGCCAGTCCCTCCTCGGGGTTCGGTGATGGTGACGTCGGAGCGATGAGCGACATTAACATCACGCCCTTGGTGGATGTCGTACTTGTTTTATTGATTATGTTCATGCTGATCGTGCCGGCCGTGATGACGAATTCGGTTGTCAAAGTGGAATTGCCTGAGTCGGCCGCAATCGCCGTGTCTCACGATAAATTGCCCCTTGTGTTCACCATGCGACAAGAGGAAGGACAACTTGCATTATATCTGAACGGCGAGCGCACCACGGAGGGCGCAGTTCGAGAATTGCTAAGCAATCGGAGCATTCCGATCGAAGAACAAAGGTCTGCGTTGTCTGCCGAGAGCGGAATTGAATACGGCGAGATCGTTCGCTTCCTGGATCTACTTAGATCGCTCGGAGTTTCCAAACTCTCCTTGGATACGCGGCACGTGGAACGTTAGCGTGAGCTGCGAATGTGCTGCGCCGAGGGCGATGTGGAGTGGCGATCATCGCGTTCAGAACGCGGGCTCCGGAAGCACGATGTTGCCCGCTCGGTTGCGTCAACGTCGATTGCTCCGTTATAAATAGGCGGGTTGCTGGTCGGGAGTAATGAATAGATGCTGACAAACCTACTATTGAGATTGGCTTTCATCGGTGCGGAATGGGTTTTGTGGTTGTTGTTTGCCCTCAGTTTCGCCAGTATCGCCCTCATCATCGAGCGCGCACTCTACTTTAGAAACCACAAAGTCAATGGAGAGGAACTTGCGACGCAACTGAGCGAGCAATTTCGAAAGGGTAATCGCCAAGGCGCCATTCAGATCGTTCGCGAGCTTCCACCCGATTCCATCGAATACGCCGTCGTTTCGGCAGGTATCACTACCATGCCCAACGGACTCGAATCGTGTTACCAAGCGATGCAGAGTGCCAAAGCGAGCCTGCGGCCAAAGCTCGAGAAAAACTTGTCCATCCTTGCGACGATTGGTGCAAACGCTCCGTTCGTCGGTTTGTTGGGCACGGTCTTGGGCATTATCCATGCCGCCCGCGATCTGGCCGCCACCGGAAGCCAAAGCAATCCAAACGCGGTTATGTCTGGCGTGTTTGAAGCCTTGGTGGCAACCGCCGTGGGACTTTTCGTCGCGATTCCAGCCGTGGTCGCGTATAACATTTTTCAGCGCCGTGTGCGCATGACCCTTTCCCACGTCGACTCGATTGCGCATCTGATTCTTACTTTTCTGCAGCCCGACTTGCAACCTGCAAAGCCTTCGTCTTCGCCGGCCCCTGTCCCCGTTCCCAAAAAGGTTTCCTGATGGGCGCTAGTTTGGCCTCGCGACATAGTGAAGAAGACGACGTTGACCTGATGAGCGATATCAACGTCACGCCGTTGGTGGATGTCGTCCTCGTCTTGTTGATCATGTTTATGATGATCGTACCAACGATGTTGGCCACGGCACCTATCGATGTGGAATTGGGCGCGAGTGCCGCGGCCAGCTCGACGGTTCCTTCCGACGATCTTTCGATATTGGATCTTTTGCCGTTGGATTTCGCACTGAAAAAGGATGCAGAAAAAGTCGTCCTCTACCTCAACGGCCAGGCCATCGACGTTCGCGATCTGCAAAGCGTGCTTGATAATATTCGCGCCAATGGCACCGAACCGAAGGGCAAACTCTCCGCCGAGCGCGGCATCCCCTATGGCGAAGTGATTCGGTTCGTCGATGTGTTGACCTCACTTGGCTTGAAGGAATTGGCGCTCGACACCTACGCGCGAGATTAATTTCCGCGCCCGCCCTTCGCCACCAATGGGCTCGCTGCGGACGACACTTGGTTTCGCAAACGTAGATTCGGATTCCTATGGTTCGTAGCCAAGATTCGACGAGAGCCAGCGCTCGACTTCCTGGACGGTCATATGCTTACGGCGTGCGTAGTCTTCGACTTGGTCCTTGGTGATCCGATCGATCGCAAAGTAGCGTGCTTCGGGGTGGGCAAAATACCAGCCGCAGACGCTCGCCGCGGGCCACATCGCCAATGACTCCGTGAGCGTGATCCCCGTGGCCTTTTCGACTTCGAGCAATTCCCACAATCCAAGCTTGTCGGTGTGGTCCGGGCACGCCGGATAGCCCGGCGCCGGCCGAATCCCACGATATTTTTCCTTGATGATCTCCTCATGACTGAGCAGTTCCGCGCGGCCGTAGCCCCAATCTCGACGCGCCTGCTCGTGCAACATTTCAGCAAACGCCTCGGCCAAGCGATCGGCCAGCGACTTCACCAAGATCGACTGATAATCGTCATGCTCACGCTCGAATTGCGCCGCCAATTCGTCGCAGCCAAAACCAGACGAAACGGCAAACGCGCCGATGAAGTCATCGCGTCCGGATTCAAGCGGGGCGACGTAATCGGCGAGCGAACGAAAATGAGTCTGATCTTTCCGCTGCCATTGCTGCCGAAGCATCGAGAACCGCGCGATTTCTTCGCTCCGGGTGTTATTGCTGTACAACACGATATCGTCCCCTTCGCTGGACGCGGGCCAAAAACCGTACGTCCCCCGGGCGGTAAGTAGTTTCTCCGTGATCAATCGCTCGAGCATCTGCTCCGCGTCGGCAAAAAGTTTTCGAGCTTCTTCGCCAACTTCCGGATCTTCCAAAATCGCCGGATACTTGCCCTTAAGCTCCCAAGCCCAAAAGAACGGTGTCCAGTCGATGAACTCGACTAAGCGCCGGACGGGAAATGTGTTCAAGACACGCGTCCCGAGAAACGCTGGCCGGGCAAGCTGAACCGTGTTCCACTCCGTCGGAAATCGGGATTCGAGCGCCTCGGCGTACGACACGAGCTTAATCTGCCGCCGTTGATACTCGTTCACCAAGTTTATCTGCTTCTGCCGGTTTTCCTCGATGAGTTGTCCGCGAGCCTCCTTGCTAATGATCCGATCCACGACGGGGACACTCCGCGATGCATCGAGCACGTGAATGACCGGATGGTCGTACCGGGGCGCGATGCGAACCGCGGTGTGTTTTTCGCTGGTCGTTGCCCCGCCGATCAACAATGGAATGCTCAGCTGCCGTCGTTGCATCTCCGCGGCGACGTGCGCCATCTCATCCAAACTGGGTGTAATTAGCCCGGACAACCCGACGATATCGACTGCTTCTAAAACGGCTGTGTCGAGGATTTTTTCCGCGGAGACCATCACTCCCAAATCGATGATCTGGTAGTTGTTGCAGCCCAGCACAACGCCGACGATATTCTTGCCGATATCGTGGACATCGCCTTTGACCGTCGCCAGTAGAACTTTTCCGCGAAACGTCTGTTTCGTCGCCGCGGTACTCGATTTTTCTAGCTCCATGAACGGCAGCAGATAGGCAACGGCTTTTTTCATCACCCGCGCCGATTTGACTACTTGCGGCAGAAACATTTTTCCCGCGCCGAACAAATCCCCCACGACGCTCA
This sequence comes from Pirellulaceae bacterium, assembly GCA_041745295.1. Classification (GTDB taxonomy): domain Bacteria; phylum Planctomycetota; class Planctomycetia; order Pirellulales; family Pirellulaceae; genus JANMEB01. Next base: position 39,778 of record JBGTJE010000101.1, read on the forward strand.
TTCCGTCCATCATCGGCCCTTCGATGATTTGCAGGCACCGCGGGTAATGTCCGCGAGCTTCCTCGGAATCCTCTTCGATGTACTTGTCGATCCCTTTGACGATCGCGTGTTGAATCCGCTTTTGTACGGAGTCGCTGCGCCAGCTCAAATCCTCCATGTGAGTTGTTTTGACCTTGGCTTTGACGGACTCTGCGTAGTCGACCAGTCGTTCGGTGCTGTCGCTACGGCGATTGAGTAGTACATCCTCGACGCGCTCCAGGAGTTCTGCGGGGATTCCCTCATAGATCGCCAGTTGGCCTGCGTTGACGATTCCCATGTCCATTCCGGCTTTGATGGCATGGTATAAAAACGCCGAATGCATCGCCTCGCGAATGACGTCGTTTCCTCGAAACGAAAACGAGATGTTGCTGACGCCGCCACTGATTTTCACGCCGGGACAAACGCGCTTGACCTCGCGCACGGATTCAATGAAGTTGATCGCGTAGTTGTCGTGTTCCTTGATCCCGGTTGCGACGGTCAAGATATTCGGATCAAAGATGATGTCTTCCGGCGGAAAGCCGATTTGTCGCGTGAGCAAATCAAAGGCGCGCCGGCAGATGCGGACTTTTTCCGAGACCTCGGTCGCTTGTCCCTGTTCGTCAAACGCCATAACGACCACGGCCGCACCGTAACGACGGACCAATTTTGCGCGGCGCAAGAATTCTTCTTCGCCGTCCTTGAGGCTTATCGAATTGACGACCGCTTTGCCCTGCACACAGCGCAAACCGGCTTCGATGACCGTCCATTTGGAGCTGTCAATCATCACCGGCACGACGCTGATGTCGGTCTCGCCAGCAATCAGCCGAAGATAGCGCGTCATCGCAGCTTCGCCATCCAACAAAGCGTCGTCCATGTTGACGTCCAAGATCGACGCCCCGTTTTGCACCTGTTGCCGCGCGACTTCGATCGCCTCTTCAAATTTATCGTCGCGAATCAAGCTTGCGAATTTCCGCGAACCGGTCACATTGGTCCGTTCCCCGATCATGAGGAAATTGGAATCCGGTCGCAGTACCAGCGGCTCCGTCCCGCTCAGCCGCATCCAAGCCGCGACCGATGATTTGCGGTGCGGTTTAACACCGCGGACCGCATTGGCAATCGCCCGAATGTGATCGGGCGTCGTTCCACAACAACCGCCAACAATGTTGACCCAACCTTCCCGGGCGAAATCCGCCATCGTTTCGGCCATTTCGTCAGGCGCCAAGTCAAACTGCCCCATCTCGTTTGGCAAACCGGCATTGGGATGGCAACTGATGTAGGGCGTGGCGACTTGGGCCAGCTCCTGGAGGTGCGGCCGCATTACACTTGGCCCGAGCGCACAATTGATCCCGACACTGAACAAGGGGAAATGCGAGATCGAATTCCAGAACGCGGCGACTTTCTGTCCCGAGACAAACGTGGCGCCGCCTTGATCAAAAGTCCCCGAGGCCATCACCGGAACGCTCGTCCCCAATTCGTCAAACAGTTGCCCGAATGCGAACAAGGCCGCCTTCAAGTTCAGTGTATCGATCACGGTTTCCGGCAATAGGATGTCGACCCCACCCTCGACCAAGGCGGCAGCTTGGGCGTAATACGATGCGACCATTTGATCGAATTCGATGCCGCGAACGCTCGCATCTTCGACGTTCGTGGAAATCGCCATTTGACGAGCGGTCGGGCCGAGCGAACCAGCAAGGAAACAAACTTGGCGCGGGTGTTTTTCTGCAAATCGATCGATCGCCCGACGGCCGCATTGGGCCGCGGCAATGTTGATCTCGCGAACCACCGAGTCGGGGAGCGCAAACTCAATCAACCCAACAGGGCTGGCGTTGAACGTGTTGGTGCAGATGATGTCCGCCCCCGCCTCCAAATATTTGAGGTGGATCTCGACCAATTTGTCAGGGTGCGTCAACGCCAGGATATCGACGCAGTTCTTCAGATCTTTGTGGTGGTTCGCGAATTGCTCGCCGCGCATTCCGTCCTCATCTAAGCGCAACGCTTGAATCATCGTCCCCATCGCCCCATCCAAAACCAATATCCGGTCTTGGATAATGCTTTCAAGGATCGCGGATTGTTTCAGCACGGTAGTTTGGGACATTCGCTCAAGTTCCATCAGTACGCTCTCCCGGTTTCCGGCGAGAGTGTCATTCATCGATTCTCTGGCCCCGGCACCCGGCCTAAATATCTTACGCGGCCGATCGAAACTTTACCGCCCCTACCAATTATGCCGTCGACCGTTCCTGAATGACCCGCCGGGCAGTCCAATTCGTTAAAGGCCGGACAATCCCGCGGTCGATTTCGCGAAGAGAGATCCCTTTCAATCGAAATAGCCCAATCACGGATAGGCACTTCGATCGGATTGTCCATTGGACATAAAGTCTCCCCAAGCAAGAAATACCCGTTTGGGACGAATCCGCTCCGGAAAACGCACCATAAATCGCATAGGTCAGGATATGTTCGTTCCGCTTGAACCGAGTTTTGTAAATGGTTCGGCCGACAACACCGTGCAAGTCCGATGTGATGTGGCCTGCGGCAACTATCCGCAAGGGATGCACTTCTCAAATCTGGTGACGTCACCCCCTCGCGTTCAACAATCCGTTGTGGAATCGACTTTGTCGAGTGTGTTCCCCGATTTGGCCACGGTCGTTACGCCAAACGGAAACACAATCACTCAAATGGACGCAGCGCTTCGGCGAGACGATAGTGGGAACTTGTCGGACATCGATCAGTCGGCCCGTTCCAGCGGTGTCGAGGGGGTTGCGATCGAACCACTTGAACGAACAGACCCGGCAGCTAGAGTCGCCACTGGACCGCATTGGCGCCGCCAAAGAAGCAAACCCAATCTGACCGAGTTCCCGCAAGATTCAGTCCCAAGTGATGCGCGATGGAAAACCAATTCGCAAGGCCCGATTTCTCATACTGCGGCACCCGTCGACCTTTCCCCGACCGTTTCCGAGCAAACGCTTCGTTCTCCGGCAGAAAAAATAACCACGTTTCGAACCTACGCTCAAAGCGTCCAAGCGACCCCGGCACCTGCGGTGGCCTCGTGGAGTCAGGGCCTCGTCGAGTCATCGCGGCGACGCGCTTGGCTGTGGCCTAAAATCGTCGATGAATTAATCGGGCGTCAATGGACCGCGATCCATCAGTTAGGCCGATCAGCGCTCGGCAACTCACGCGAGGAAACGCGGCGCGTGCTCGTCACTAGCACCAAACGCGGCGAAGGCCGAACCACCGTGGCCTTGGCCCTTGCCCGCTGGGCCGCGATGACCGGACAGCGCACCCTGCTGGTCGATGCGGACATGATTCAGCCAAACGTGGCCACCGCGTTGCACATTGCGCCGACCGGGGATTGGCGAAAGACGTCATTGGCGTTCGGAGTCGAGAACAACCTGATCACGTGCCGCTCGCTCCCCCTGAGCTTGCTGCCCCTTTCGCCCGAAACGCAGATTCCGTCGACGCCGGCGACGCTCGAACAACTGATCGTTCAATTGGCTGTGGCCGAACAAGAATTCGATTGCTGCATTATCGACGCCGGCCCGATCGACGAATTGTGCCAACAAATGGCTACCGTGACGCGATTGTCGTCGTCGATCGTCGTGGTCAATACGCATGCCGAGGGAATTTCGCAGCCGCTGATCGGTGCTTGCAACCTGCTTTGGCAGCGGGGCAAACCGGGAATGGCGATCGCGGACAACTTCCGAAGGGAAGTTGTTTAATTTTCAGTTTTCAGTCGGAACCAAGTGCAATGCCTGGGAAGGCTCATTTCGCTAAGTGCCTTTTGCTGATGGCCGTGTACCACTGGCCCTGCCTCGTCTGACCGTGTGCCACTGGCTTTGCCAGTGCTGTCCTGCCGGTTCGGTCTGGACGAACACTGGCAGTGCCAGCGGCACAAGATCTCGTTCCCAGGCTCCCGCCTGGAAACGCAATGTCTTCGAGGCTCCGCCTCGCCTTTTTTTCCTCAATGCAAAAGGCTCCGCCTCGGCATTCGTTTCGCGGAGCGAAAAGGGACAATCACCCAATGTTCGGGCAATAGCCGTGGTATTATTCGCGATTGCGTAATTTTTGCCCGAGCAATTGGCCGGATCGCCTGCGATGAATTTCTCGAACCCCAATTTCGCAACCGTCGCAGCGCTGTCACTTATCTTCGCCCTGGCCGCGGTCGTTCGGTTTGAATGTGCCCGCGATGAACTTTGGATCGACGAGTATATCACGGCGTGGACTGTTGCGGGCTCGTTCAGCGAGTCGAGCGAACGCGCAAGCATCAGCCATCAGGGCACGCTGTACACATGGTTGATGTTCGGCCTAACGCGCCTGTTTGGCATGTCCGCGGTATCTCTGCGCGGCCCGTCAGTGTTCAGTGGGCTTTTACTTGTTGTCGCAAGTGCATGGCTGGCTTGGCAACTGACCAAGCTCCGGTCAGCGGCGATCTTGGCGGCATTCCTTGCGGCGGTCGATCCGAATTTCGTGTTCTATTCCAGCGAAGCTCGTCCCTACGCACTCGTGCAGCTCCTCGGCCTCGGAAGCGCCGCTTGCGTTTGGCAATGGCGTTCGCGAGAAGCAAGTCGTAAAAATGCCGAATCCTTCGCGAGACTTCCATTGGCGATCTGGATCGGTGCCTCGGTCGCAATGTTTTACTGCCATTTCATGAGCGTATTCGCGATTGCCAGCCAAGCCCTCTGCGGTTGGATCGCTGCTCTGCGGATGGGAAAGAGCAAGACAATGTGGCCTGTCGCAACCATCATCGTTGCCCTGATGGGTCTTCCCGGGGTGGTCGAACTTTCCGCCCTATATCGCCGGGCCGAGGACTGGCGGGCGTTCAGCTCGCTGATCGAACTATTGGGTTCGCTCCAATTCTCCGGGCTGATGTATGCTTTGCCGGCGATCACCGGACTGGCGTGCGCATGGGCCGACCACCGAGTCCGACCTAATTCGGATTGGAGCGGCGTTCTCTTCCTTTTGAGCATTGCATTGGCGACAGTGGCGGGAGTAGTGCTTGTAACGGGCCTGGGCATCGCTCCGCTGGGTCATTACCGATACCTGATCGCGGCGACCGGGCTTGGTCCAGCGCTTGGCGCAAGCTATCTGTCGGCGGTGAAGCGCGCCTGGATCCGCGGCATTGCGGCGACAGCGTTGGCGCTTGCCGCTTGGTCGCAGACGTCGATCGGTGGAAATCTCAATCAAGGAACCCTGCATGCGCCGCTGCGCTGGGAACGCTGGTCGCAGGTCGCGCGACTGGTCAATGACCATAGTCAGGACGAGCCCATGCCGGTTATCGTGTTTCCCAACCTCATCGAGGATCATCAAATCGCCGACCGAGATCTAGGTAAGCATCAATCTTATTTTTGGGCTCCATTCGCCTCCCTAAACCAAATCGATAATCGTAGTCAGGTTTTCGCGCTGTCAACATGGTCGGACAGTCGCTTTGATTCCTCCAGTCTCGAGAAAATCCGACAGGCCCGCGGCGCCTGGCTTGTGATTCGCGGCGGCGCTGATCGCAATCGGCCGCAAGGAAAATCGTTGGCCGCGTCGATCATTGACGAGTTGCGGACGAAGTTGAAAGGCCAGGGCGTCGAACTGATTCAGGAAATCTTCGGACCTCCCCAAAGCGATGTACATTTGTACCGAGTGCGAGTCATTGGCAATGCAAGCCTGTTGCTTGGGAGGTCAAATCTTGTTCTAACCCATTTGGCAATTCATCAAAGGCGAGCCGCTGCCTCCAGATTCTCGGCACACAGTTCGAAACCTCAGTGAATTCGGAGTGCTGGTTGCCATTTGGGGTTTGATGCAGGCGTTGATTGGATACGGCGACATCATCCCTCAAACAATTCCGGCAAAGTTTTTGACGATGACAGAAATACTCGTCGCATTCACGACCGTGATTTTTCTCCTCTCCGATTTCATCAGCCTCAAGGAATCGGTCGCGCGCAAAAAAAACCTTAGGCAGCGTGGGGCAATGCTCAACACGTTGCTTGGATCATCTGCACACGCAGTTTCGGGGAGGTGGTACCAAAACAGCACAACATCAAAGCTCAAGCTTCGTTGATTAAAAGGTACGCCGTCAAATTCCGTTCCGCGCCAATGTTCGCGTTGCCCCTGGGATCCTAGCCGCGTAGCGGCGGAATCGTGTAGCCGTGGGTGCAACCCACGGAAAATCGTCGAAAAGGGAATCCGAAAGCCACGTAGTGGCGACACGGTCTTCATTCGAGTCAATGGGCATTGCGAATCTTCGGATTAATCGACCCACAATATTGATTCTGTGCCGCCGCTATGCGGCTTGAAGAACGAGTAGGGATGCGTTTTCCGTGGGCTCGCGCCCTGATCATTACCCACAAGTTTACGGTTCAATGGTGGGATATGTTCGATGGATCGTGTTTGATAGCGTGCCGAAGGATTACATTTCTTGGATCGGAGGTTTGGATTTTTGTTTGGGATGATGCGTATGACAAGTCCAAAGTGACCACTCGGTTGGACGGTTGCTTGTACGGCTGGCGGCCAGGGAGGCAAAGCCCAGCATGTTGGACGGAGTCATATCATGCGTCAAATCTTGGAACCAGGGTCCTGGGCACAACAACAATTCGGTGAGTGTGACTTAGGGGATATTCGTCGTAATCGAAGACTAATCAAATTCGCTACACAGGTGGCGGGGAATCCCAGTGGAAATACACCGTTGCAAACACAAACGTGGGCCGACTGCAAAGCCGCCTATCGCCTGATGGATCAATCGTCAGTGACCTTCGAAGCAACCACGCAACCGCACTTTCGGCAAACGAAGTCGCAGGCGAATGGGGTTTGTTTGCTCCTCAACGACACGACCGAGATTGATTACGGATACGAATCGGGCAAACAGGACGTGGGGCTGGTCGGTAACGGCTCGGATGGATTTCATCTTCACTCCGCGATGGTCGTTAGGCCTGACGGACAGGTCATCGGTTTAGCTGGGCAAAAGATCAGATACCGAAAGCCGAAGATCCCAAACGAGTCGCGAACCGAACGTCTTCGACGGGATCGGGAGTCCTTACTTTGGGGGCAACTGATGGATGAAGTTGGACCACCCCCGGACGAGTCAAAGTGGATCGACGTCTGCGATCGAGGGGCTGACAACTTCGAAGTGTACTTAAAACTGCTCCTGAACCGGCACGATTGGGTCGTTCGAGCACAAAGGCTCAAGCGCCATGTTTTGATTCAAGGCAAAGGCTTTATCCTTTCCGACGCTTTGGATCAACTTCCTATCGAGGGAAGCTATAGCTTGAGTTACCGGACGGCCGAAAAAGGAGTTCGCCAAGCTGAAATGGAAGTTCGTTACGGCCTCATTTCGATGCCCGAACCGAAGCTGAAAAGTCCCTGGCTGAAAGCGATGGCCATCACGTCGATCAGCATGTGGGTCGTCGTAGCACGCGAAGTAAAACCACCCAAGGGGGTGAAGCCGTTGTGCTGGGTACTGCTCACGTCATTGCCGGTGAATTGTTTTAACGATGCCTGGAAAGTGATCGAATATTACGAAAAGCGCTGGATGATTGAGGAATATCACAAAGCCCTGAAAACAGGATGCCGGCTCGAAGCACGACAATATCGAACCCGAGCTCGGCTGGAAGCGATCACCGGTGTCTCGGTTATTGTCGCGGTCCGTTTGCTTCAACTTCGCTGCGCCGCCACGACGACTCCCGAACACAAGGCCAGTGAATTCATTCCTTCCATCTGGCTCACCGCATTGCGTGCCCTACGTCCAGCGGCAAAGATCGAGACGGTCGCTCAGTTCTATCGGCAACTCGCCGGCTTGGGGGGCCACTTACTCAGAAAAAGCGATGGGAACCCCGGTTGGTTAACTATTTGGCGAGGCGTCGACATACTCAATATTGCCATCAAAACCATTCGCGGTGCTCGACACAAATGTGGGTAATGATCAGGGCTCGCGCCCACGGCTACACGCTTCCGCCGCTCCGCGGCTAATAATCCGGAATCGTGCTAAATCACCGACTCTTGCCCGCTGTAGCTTCGTTCGCAAATTCGGCGTCAATGCACTTATTTTGAGAGGCTACTATAGTTTCACGCAGCGGAAGCCGGTGTGGTTGCTGGCAGTGGTAACTTCACCCTTGCCGCGAGTCCCGATCATGTAGCGCGTGCAATATTCCTGCGTGCACAGAAACGATCCGCCCCGATGTACGCGCTTTTTCTCAGTCGGCTCGACGGGGTCGTAAGGCGAGTCCGGTCCTTGCGGATTCTTGGCCACTCCGCCCCGTTCAGACAGCATGGCGTAATAGTCGGGCCGATACCAGTCGCTGCACCATTCCCATACATTGCCCGAGACGTCGAACAAGCCGTAGTCGTTGGGGGGAAATTGCGCGACCGGTGCGATCCCTTCAAAGCCGTCTTCCGCGGTATCCTCGACTGGGAATCGGCCTTGAAAAATATTGACGACGTGCTTTCCGTCGGGCTTCAATTCATTGCCCCAAGGATACAGTTGGCCGGCTCTGCCGCCGCGCGCGGCAAACTCCCATTCGGCTTCGGTCGGCAATCGTTTGCCGGCCCACTGGGCGTAGGCCTCCGCATCGGGATATGCGATTTGCACCACCGGGAATTTTTCTCGTCCGGCCAGGTCACTTTCGGGACCGAGAGGATGTCGCCAATTGGCCCCGCGAATGTAACTCCACCAGCGGAAATGGGTATCAAGGGGGACAGGTTGCGATGGCGGCGTAAACACCGTTGAACCGGCGACGAGATTTTCTGGTGGTGCCGTCGGGAACTCTTCTTGAGTCGGAATCCGTTCGGCAATCGTCAGATAGCCCGTTTCGTTGACGAATTGCTCGAACTGCGCGTTGGTGACTTCGGTCGCATCCATCCAAAATCCGTCGACGAAGACCCGATGGATCGGTTGGGAATCACGAGTCAGGCCCGGCGAGTCGCACAAGGAGTCACATTCATGGTCGATCCCCATCGAGAATTCGCCGCCGGGAATCCAGACCATGCCCTCGGGCGGTTTCACCGTGGGCACGGGATTGGCAACGACGGTCGGCGTAAACGCCGGATCAGAGTTGGTTTGCAACGGCGGTGCCTTTTCTACCGTCGCTCCCGTCCGAGCAGACGGCCAGAATTTGAATGCACCGAAAGAGATTGCCGTGGCTGCAAACACGAGTACCGCGGTCAACATCCAGGGAAACTGCGACGGTTCCGAGATCTCGACCGGTTTGGGGACCCGCTTCAAATTCTGATTGTTCTTACTGGCCATTGAAGCGTCACCGTCAACGAATACACCCGGCAAGGCTCGAACTTGCAACCTTCGGTTCCGTAGAACAACCTTTGACTCTGCAGTGCGACGAAAAAACACGGCGAACAAAGGCAGTTTAGCTCTGCACGCGGAATCGTCAAGTGTCTCGTGCGGTATCGCTGACTCTCGTCGATTTTCGTGACGTCCCGTTCGAAGTGTAGTACCGAAAGTAGTACCGCGAGACTGGACGACACTGGGGAATACTCGGCGCGATGCCGCGATGAACGTGCTATTGCGCCAACCCCCAACCCCTGGAGAAAGTCGCATGTCTTGCCCCCGCTGGAAGCCGAACCACCTCGGCTTGCTGCTCCGCCGTAAAATGCCTTCGCGTCCTGGTCATGATTCGTTCCTCCAATCAGGTTATGCTAACCCACTAGAGTACAAATTCCATTTCCAGCTGGGGCAAGACAGTAGCACAAGTCGACGGAAACACGATACAGATCGCTTGAGACCAATTGAGGTTCCATGGAACCGACCGAACCAACCTCTGCTCATCTCTCCAATGATGGCGGCGAACCGCCTGATCCCCAGCGGACTGAAGAATTGTCGCCGGCCTCCGGCGAGCGCGACACGGAGAATTACGGTTCGCCATCTTTCTTGCCAGGCGCCGTGTTGGCTGGCAAGTACCGGCTATCCGAGCCGATCGGGGAAGGGGGCATGGGAAGTGTTTGGGTGGCGGACCAGTTACAGCCGATCAAGCGACGAGTCGCGGTCAAACTGATCAAGGCGGGGATGGACTCGAAGCAGGTGTTGGCCCGGTTCGAAGCCGAGCGGCAAGCACTGGCGATCATGGATCACCCGAATATCGCCAAGGTATTTGATGCGGGGTTGCACGACGGTCGGCCTTTTTTTGTCATGGAGTTGGTCAAGGGAGTACCGATCACCAAATTTTGCGATGATCGCAAACTAACTCCGCGCGAGAGATTGGAGCTTTTCATTCCGATCTGCAAAGCGATTCAGCACGCCCACCAGAAGGGAGTCATTCACCGCGACATCAAGCCCAACAATGTGATCGTCGCTCTTTACGACGACATGCCGTCTCCAAAAGTCATCGATTTCGGCGTCGCTAAGGCGACAGGTCAGGATCTGACCGAGGCGACGATTGAGACTTCGTTCGGAGCGGTGGTCGGCACGCCGCAGTACATGTCGCCCGAGCAGGCGACGCTGAATAACCTGGACATCGATACTCGAAGCGACGTTTATTCGCTGGGCGTGCTTCTGTACGAATTGCTGGTCGGGTCACCTCCATTCTCGCGGGATGATTTGGTAAGGAAGGGGTTGCTCGAAATCCTTCGCGCGGTGCGCGAGGACGAGCCGTTGCGCCCCAGCGCCAAACTCAGCACGGCCGAAGCGCTCCCCACCCTTTCGGCCAATCGAGGGACGGAGCCGAAAAGGTTGACCGGCATTCTGCGAAAGGAACTTGACTGGATCGTGATGAAGGCGATCGAAAAGGACCGTGTCCGGCGCTATGATTCCGCCAATGGCTTGGCGGCGGACGTTCAGCGATATCTCGCCGGCGAGCCCGTGATGGCGCACCCGGCGAGTATCGTTTATCGCGTTTACAAACAGCTGAGGCGAAGACCGGCGATGGCCGGAGTCGTGCTGGCGATTGGCTTTGGCGCCGTGATGGGAATCTATGCGTGGATTCAGACGGCAATCAGCGAGCAAATGCGCGAGGCGCGAGACCTTGCCGTGTTCGCCCAGGACGCGGCCGAAACGCAACGCATGATCGCCGAAGGCGCGCGGGAGCTGGCTGTCGAGCAAGAGCAGCTGGCGCGGCGCGCAACGTATTTTTCGCGCACGAGCCTCGCCGGCTATTCCTGGCAAAAATCTCAGCTGAATTCCATGTCGTCCCTGCTGGATATGACCAAGCTCGATTCGGACTTGCACGGATTCGAATGGCGTTACTTGCAACGGTTACGACAGTATCCGTCGTTGGCGCTGCGGGACTCCGGTTATGTCACACGCACCGCGTATTACCACAATGGCAATCGCATCATCACCACGTCCACCGCGGAACCGCCTGCAGTATGGAACATCACCGATGGGTCGCGTACCGAGTTGAATATTGGCCGGAACGGAGGAGTGTTTGCGCTAGCCGTGAGCAGCACGGGGCTGGTCGCCGTGGAAGGTCCGAACTATTCAATTCGTTTATTCGATATCAACAACGGCGCACTGACTGGGGAACTCACAGGCAGCACTGGGCGAATATCCGATATGCAGTTCGATCCCTCGGGCAAGCTGCTGGTTTCGGCGGGCTGGGACGCTGGGACACGGTTGGTTCGTGTCTGGGATGTCGATGCCCGCCGCCAATTGTCCGAGTTTCCCGTTAATATTTATCGAGGAGTCGCGTTATCCCCCGACGGAAATCTCTTGGCCGCGGGCGACCGATCAGGAAAATTGCATCTTTATGACCTGCCGACCAATGCCGAGCGATCAGTATTGAGCTTGCATCGACAAAACGTTACGGATGCCGAGTTCAGCCCGGATGGCCGATTCGTCGTCTCTGTGTCGCTGGATGGATCCGTCTGTCGGACAGACGTCGAAACCACCAGGAACGACTGGACTTCATACCTGCGTGAGATGGTATTCGGTGCCGCGATTTCGCCCGACGGGCGTACGGTGGTCGCGGTTGGTGAATCCGGCTTGGCGCACGTGCTTTCCGCCGAAACGGGACAGAAAAAATACGACTTGCGTGCGCACACAGGACCGATGGAGACCGTGAGCTTTCACCCGGACGGTGACCGATTCGTCTCCGGGGGGGAGGATGGCCAAACTGTTGTGCTACCGCTTAGCGAAAACCAGGGATCCAGCGTGCTGCGCGGACATACCAAAGCGGTAACGGGGGTGGCCATCAGTCGCGACGGAAAGTGGGCTGCCTCCGTCAGCGAAGACGAAACGATTCGAATCTGGAATACGACAACGGGTAACTGTGCGCAATCGTTCAAAGGGAATGGACTGGGGATCAAAGCCGTTGCGTTCAGTCCGTCCGGCGACCAACTGGCTTGCGGGGGATGGGATTCGCTGGTTTCCATTTGGGATTGGCGTGCGGGAAAGAGAATCTCGAATTCGATTCAATTTCAGGGGGACGTGACGTCCGTATCCTACAGCCTCGACGGAAGCAAAATCGTCTGCGCAAGCGGGGACCACCAGGTTCGAATTCTCGACGCAAATAACTTGGTTATTTTGAGGGAGTTCGCCGAACACTCGCATTGGGTGTACGACGCCGAGTTCAGTCCGGACGGGCGCCGTGTAGCATCGATCGACTTCAATCAGGTCTGCTTCGTTTGGAACGCCGAAACCGGTGATGTCGAACTCACGCTGCCGGACACAGGAGGCGAAGGAGGCTCGGTCGCGTTTCATGCCAGCGGCCAGTGGCTCATGACAACCACTTACGATCAAGCCATTCAGGAGTGGAATCTGGCGGATGGGTCGCGTGGCCGGCTGTTTCCCGGGCACTCCGGCCGCATTGCCTCCTTGAGTTTTACTCACGACGGCAGCCGCCTGGTGTCCGCGTCGCGCGACAAGTCCGTTCGCGTTTGGGATTTTGCCACCGGACAACTTGCCCTCGAAATAATCGGGCATTCGAAGGAAATCAAATCCGCGATCATCGATCCGAGCGGGGCCTGGATCGTCTCCGGGGATACGGGAGGGGTGGTTCGTGTCTGGAACGGTTCCCCAGTAACGCCCGGCGCAACTGCTCAGGCCGGCCAGAATTCAGGAACAATGGGAGCGGTCGTCGAGCCGGCCAAGTGAAAGAAACGGGGACAGGTCCAGTTATCGCCAGAGTCGGGCCGATCCATTTTTCGCTGGGCCTGCCTCGCGCTGGCCAGCGCGGCGTTCTCCTGGCAGACCGACGAAATCGTAAAACTGGACCTGTCCCCGTTTCCCTGCCGTAGAACAACCTTTGACTCTGCAGTGCGACGAAAAAAAGCAGCAATCCCAGGCAGTTTAGCTGCGAATACCCGATCGTCAAGAGTGTCATCTGGTGTCGCCGATTCTCGTGGATTGTCGTGCAGTCCCATTCGAGTCGTGGTACCAAAAAAATAGTACCACGAGACTGGGCGACACTGGATGAAACTCGGTGCTAGGTCGACACGAGCGCGTTGTCGAACTGTTGTACGCGCCTCGATGGTGGATGCACCACACGTCGGCTCTCAATTGGCCATCGCAGTAGCCTCATGAACTGCCATCGGTGTTGCCGACCCATACCTTGAGCGAGTTTTCCGAACCATAAACCGCCCATGCTTGACCTCGGCCATGGTTTACTTGTGTTTCCCTCCGGTGTAGTTTGCAATCGTCGAAAGGCACCAGATCATTCCCGGGGAAAATCATGTCTGAACGAAAACCGACTAAGCAGAATCGGACTTCGCGTCGCGACTTCATGCGCACCGCCGCTACCGCGTCGGTGGCAGCGGGAGCAATCACCTATTTCCCATGGGCGCAAAAATCCTTTGCAAACCCAATGAAGAATGACCGGCCGCGGATTGGCTGCATTGGGATGGGCGGCATGGGAATGGGAGACGCGAACGAACACAATCGGTTCGGCGATATCGTCGCCGTGTGCGATGTCGACGCGTTGCATTTGGAGAAGGCACGCATCGACGAAAATATTGGCAAAGGGAAAGCCGACGCCTACGCGGACTATCGCAAAGTCCTTGAGCGGAACGATATCGACATCGTCAGTGTGGTGACCCCCGACCATTGGCACGTCAAGATCGCGGTCGAAGCTCTCGCGGCCGGCAAGCACGTCTTTTGCCAAAAACCCTTGACGCTCACTCTGGAGGAAAATCAGATCATCCGAGCAGCTTGCAAAAAGCATTCGGATAAGATCTTCTTTGTCGGCACGCAGCAACGGAGCGAACCGAATTTGTTCTTGCGAGCCGTCAACATGGTTCATAAAGGCTTGCTCGGGAACATTACGAACATCACGGTCGGTATTAACGGCTGCCCGGTCGGAGGACCATTTCCCAAGGTCGATCCGCCCAAGGAACTCGATTGGGATAGGTGGCTCGGCCAAACGCCCAAAGTGGAATATCGCAAAGAGCGCTGCCATGGCGACTTCCGCTGGTGGTATGAGTATTCCGGCGGCAAGTTCACCGATTGGGGAGCCCACCATGTCGACATCGCGACTTGGGCGATTCAGCAAACTGACGCGGGAATGGGTCCGACGATCATCGACGGCACCGATGCCAAGCACAGCGTACCCTTCAAGGACGGCTGGCCAACCGCGGACGATAGTTTTAATACGGCGCATGATTTCGCGATTCATTGCCAATTTCCTGGCGGGATTGCTATGAATATCACCAGCCGCGGTGACAACGGCATTTTGTTTGAAGGAACCAAGGGCCGCATGTTTGTCAATCGCGAGCGAATCACGGGCAAACCAATCGAAGAGCAATGGGACCAGGACCAGTTCGGCCCGGACGATTTGAAAACCTTGTACAAAGGCAAACCCCATGAAGGCCACAAGGAGAACTTCTACCGCTGCATCGCCGAAGGAGGGCTGCCCGTCAGTGATGTCTTCTCGCATGTGCAGATCATGAACACCTGCCACCTCGCCGCGATCAGCGCTCGCCTGGGTCGTCCGATCCGATGGGATGCAAAGGCGGAGACGATTCTAGGCGACAAGCAAGCCGCCAAATTCTTCCGTCGCGAACCCAGAGCTGGATTTGAAATCGACAAAAGTTGATTGCTTTGCGTTGGATCAAAGAAATCGAGACTCCACGTTCGGTACGTGGCCGTGCGCCGATCACCGTGGCGGACTCTCATGGGCGGTGGATTCGCCGGCGAGCTTTGATGTTGCGCTAGTATCGTTTTGTTGCTGAATTCGCCAGAATTCAGGTTTGACCTATTCTGTAAGAATGCCCAAATTCTGGCGAATTCGGCTACCTCAAAGCGCATTGGCGCAGCATCAAAACCTGCGCGTTGCGGCGGCCCTATACGGAGGGTCGAAAGGGATATTTACCGAGCCATCACCCATGTCCGACGTCACGCGAATCTTGTCGCAGATCGAATCCGGCGATCCGTCGGCGGCGGAGAAGCTGTTGCCGTTGGTTTACGACGAGTTACGGAAACTGGCGACGACGAAAATGGTACAGGAGAAGCCAGGACAGACTTTGCAGGCGACGGCGCTGGTGCACGAGGCGCATGTTCGACTGATCGGACCGGCAGATGCCCAACGGTGGGACAATCGCGGCCATTTTTTCGCCGCCGCAGCTGTCGCCATGCGGCGTATCCTGATCGAACGAGCGCGGCACAAGCAGCGGAAAATCCACGGCGGCGGCCGACAGCGGCAGGAGTTCGATCCCGACCTCGTCTCAGAACCCGCTCAGGACGGCGATTTGCTCGCCCTCGATGCCGCCCT
>JBGTJE010000102.1:0-6442 GCA_041745295.1 Pirellulaceae bacterium
CGAGCCCGCGACGCTCGCCCGCACCACTCAGGCCCCCACGGCCTGCGCGACCGAAGAGCGGAACGACACCACGGCGCGAAGCCGTGGACGAGCGCGTTCGACTCTTTTGACTCTTCAACTCGCGTCCCGTGCGTTCGTGCCGGAGGCACGACGGGACGCGAGCAACGCGGCCGTTTCCCTCATTCGCTCGATAAACGCGACGCAGGCTGAACATTTCTGACGGCTCCGGTTTTCCGCGCCAATGTAAGAAACCGTTGCCCGCTGACCTGTATCACGACACTTCTGGGACACCGAGTCGGTTTTCTTCAACGGGCAACGAACGACTTCTAATATCAGTCGCGTGACGACCTGCATACGTTCAGTTCATCACACAACTGCCGGCGGGAATTTGACGCATCCATGGCACGAGGAAGTTCACGGCAAATGTCCGTTACTCGGCAGAATTCTGGTTAGGGGTGATGGACTCGGTAGGCAGATTTGTAACATCCTTGCGTGAAGGGACCGAACTCGGTCCGCATGCTCCGCGGAGTCACGTGTTTACTCCGAAACGCGGCAACACCCAAGC
The DNA here is from genome assembly GCA_041745295.1 of Pirellulaceae bacterium. Taxonomy (GTDB): domain Bacteria; phylum Planctomycetota; class Planctomycetia; order Pirellulales; family Pirellulaceae; genus JANMEB01. The sequence goes on from JBGTJE010000102.1 coordinate 566, forward strand.
TTGCAAGGCAAACCAGACAATGAGGATACCCACAGGGAAAAGAAATTCCATAGTCTTACTTCCTTTGTTAGTTGTAACAGGAGTCATTTGCGCGAACCTCGGCTATCTGGATTGCGACATGAATTGACAGTGCAATGGGACAGCACTCGAGCACTACGGCTTGAAGTAGCTGTAGCCTTCCTGCTGTTTGCTGATAATCTCGACTGCCCCAGTCGGAACGGTCGTCACGCCTGCCAACAATTTGTCTTTAGGAATGGACTTGTCTTTCAGAGTGTTCTCGCAGGCAATAAAACTGACTCCATTCTCAATCAGTTCCTGCACCTTGTCGGCGTGCTTCGAATCACCTTGGACAAGCAGACTGATGCCCGCGCCGTGGCACACGACTTCCACTTTCGCATTGGGTACCTCCTTCAGAATGTTCACAACATTCTTCAGCCCGTGACCCTGGCGTTCACTGTCGCTGAAATTCACATGAATGACGGTACTGATCATCGAATTGTCCTTTCCGGATTTCTGAGCAGCCTGCGGGTCGGCATTCGCAAGTGCGATGCCACAACCAACGAGAGCCACCAGAGCAAAGTTCTTTTTCATCGGAGTAATCCTCAATATGGGGCGTGATTGATAATCGCCACAAATGCAATTATCATGCCGCAATCCGTCCGAGTGGCGGATTCGACGGAAAGACAAGAAACGATCAACGGACCTCCACCTCCACATTGGCGACGAAGTTGATCATGAACGTCCGCCGGTCCTCATCGTGTTTCGCGAGCTGCGTCCGACCGCTGGCGTCGGTCGCTCGCGCCCGCAACTGGTACCGGCCTGTAGTTGTGGGCACTTCCCATGTGTACTCCCAGAGTCGCCATGCCAACGGGATTGCGTCACCAAGCAGCTTCGCGTCTGCCCACGTCTTCTCCTCATCGACACTCACTTCAACTTTCGCTACATCCGATTCGCCGCCCCAAGCCGCCCCGAAAACCCGGTAGACTTTTCCAGGCGGAACGGCCTCGGAAGGCATCGGACGGGCGATCTGGGCCTTCACCTGGATCTCGGTCACAGGCGTGAGTGTCGGCCGACCGCGATCCCGCCGCCAGTATGAATATTCCAACGATTGCCAGAACCCATCAAATGGCGTTGCAGTCACCGTCACTTTGGCGAGCCACTGGACCGATGCCATGCCGTACCAACCGCCGACCACTGCCCGAACCGGGAACCCATGTTCCCGGGCGAGGTCTTTTCCGTTCATCTTGTACGCAAGCAATACTTCCGGCCTCATGGCCTTGGCCAGCGGCAGGCTTCGCTCGAAAGCGATCTCCCCCGGCGATGTCGGCTCCTCAACGATCTCCCCTGAGTCCGCCCCTTGCAGTATGACCTCGGTGGCCCCCTTCTTGACCCCGGCCATTTCCAGCACCGCCGACAGAGGCACACCGGTCCATTCGGCGGTCCCAACCGCCCCCGACTCCCACAGCAGTCCCTTCGCCTTCGGCACGAGTTGAGCACGACCGTTGCCCGCGCACTCCAGCAAGAGCGGCACCGTCCTGGACGACAACTTGAGCAGGTCGGCGAACGAAAGGGTCAGCTCCCTCTCGACCTCGCCGTCCACGGTCAATTGCCAGTCCATCGCGTCGATCACAGGCATTGGGAAGTGGGTGCGGACGAAGAAATGATTGTTCGGCGTGATCGGGCCGTCAAGCGTCCGGAAGGGGCACTCCAGGTTGAGCGGCTCTTCCTCCCGGATGACCATGACGTCTGTCGCACTTGCCATCATCAGCGACTCCAGAAGCACAAATAGGCCGTCAGTACCAACCCGAGAATGGCGATGATCAGCGTGACGGTGACACCGAATGACCAAACCGACGCTTGATAGGAATCCCCACGGAGCAGTCCTCGAATATTCCGGACGTGCTGAATCGCTGCCATGACGTTGACCAATACCCCAAGGATGACCAGTGATCCGCCAATCCAGAGCGACAACCCCGAACCTGGCCTAAGGGAAGTGCCATTGACTGCAGCAACCTCACCCAGGAACAGCCCAAACTTAGCAACGACGAAGCCGAAGCCCATCATCGCCAGGCTGGTCCGGAGCCAAGCCAGGAGCGTCCGCTCAGCCGCCAAGGCCACACGTGGGTCGTGAGTTTGTTCTGGCTGCATTCGGTTTCACCTTTCTTTGGAGTTGCCAGTTCCGATTTCGCACGAGCATGCGTCCGGCCACCGTTTTTTCCAACGGAAGTTCACCGCACGGTGAATCGATCGACGGCAACAAGCACGACAATCAGCACGGGGACAAAAATCAGCAAGAACATCGAAAGCCGCATGCCAACGAGTTCCGGGAGCATGAGTTTTCCCCGGTCACCCCACTTCATCACTGTCTTTCCGAGCCACCCTGAGCATTCGGCGAAGATATACGAGCCAGCCATCAGTCCCAGCGCTCCAACGATCGCGTCCCAGTTCCCTTGACCCAGCGCGGCGGCTCCCGTGCCCGGGCAGTATCCGAGCAGCGCAAAACCGACACCGAAGAGAAGCCCGCCGAAGATGTTTGCTGCATAGCGGGTGGGCTTGATGTGAAGCTTCACGAGCCCCATCGCATGCATGGAAAAGACTCCGATGCTTCCCACGATGATTGCCGTGAGCATCACCTTGACGACCGTGAAATCTTCCAGCACCAGTACCCCAAGCAGTATGTGGTATTTCGCCACGCCGCCCTTTTGCAGCAAAAAACCAAAAATCACGCCGAATAAAAGCCCTAGCACCAGCTGCTTCCACGAGAATTCTTTCCCCGCGCGCGTATCTTTTTTCGGTCCGTCTTTGTCCACCGTCGGGTTTTTCGCTCTCGCGGTTGTGCTTTTCGCAGGCATGCTTTATCTCGGGTCCAGTTTGAGTGGCACGTGCTACGTTCGGAACATCAACATCGCGGTGGTGATGCCGCCCGCGAAGAAACAGATCAAGGCAATCCACGAACCGACGGAGAGTTGCAGAGCGCCACTAATGCCATGGCCGCTCGTGCAGCCCCCCGCGAGGCGCGCTCCAAAGGCCATCAACACGCCGCCAATCAATGCAACCAACGACCGGAGCATGTAACTTCCATCGCCAAATCGTGCTTCCCACATTGAGGGCAGCCATTCTCCAGTTAGTTCGTTCCCATGCCAAGCTGCGAGGAATGCACCGCCGATCGCTCCTAGAACGAGCATGACTTCCCAATCGATGGCTGGCTTATTGTCCTGGTAATACTTCAGCGACTTTGTATGGTGAGGTGCGACTACTTTGCCAAACAGGCCGGCCAAGCGGGCGTAGGCCGTTGAAGCGCCTAGCGGCTTATTGGAAAAGTAGAACGTGAGCATCGTTAGCACTCCAATAAAGGCACCAACTACATACGGCGACCAAGCGGGGCCGGAGTATTGCAGCGGATCCGTCCCCACATCCTGAGCCAATGCCACAGATGGCAGCGCTAACGCGGCGAAAGAAACAAGGATTGACCAACGCATGATGAAGGGCCTGCAATAGGACTTACTTTTCAATCGGGTACTTGGCGTTCTTCCAGGCTTGCCAGCTTCCAGGGACGTTGTGAACTTCGAAGCCTGCCTGCTGGAGAATGCTGGTTCCCAGGCTGGCGCGGTAACCACTATCGCAGTACACGGCGACCGGCTTTTTCTTCTTGAGTTCACCGGAGCGATTTTCCAACTCCGGCAGGAAAATGTGAATCGCACCAGGGATGTGACCCTCTTTCCATTCGTCCGGTGACCGAACATCTACAATCTGCAACTCCTTGGCGCGTTTCTTAAGTTCGTGAACCGTCATTTGATCCACTTCCAGGATCGGCAGTCCGGCGTTATCCCAGGCTTTCATGCCCCCAACCAAAAAGCCAGCGAAGTTCGTATAGCCGGTTCTCATGAAGAGAGGAACTACTTTCTCGACGTCTTGATCGCTTTCTAAGACGAGCAAAACAGCCTGCTTGGGATTGAGGAGCCAGCCGGCCCAAATTGACAGTTCCGGCAACGCCGCGATATTCAATGCGCCCTTGATGTGGCCTCCGCCAAACGCCAGCATGGTCCGCGTGTCAACGAGGACGGAATCGCCCCGCTTATGGGCGGCGTTAAATGCCTTGGGCGGTAACGCGGGCACCAATGGCAAATTGCCGAGGATCTCTGGCCCTTTGGCATTCAGCTTCTTCATACGTTTGTAGTAGGTCGGCTCCGGCGGCGAGGTGGATAACGCGTACTTTTTGAACTCATTCTTGTTCGGATGCTGCAAGAAAGGGTTGAATTGCCGCTCGTATCCAATCGTGCTCGTAAGCCGGTCACCAATGGAAGCTCCGCAGGGGGAACCATGGCCGTGCGTCGGGTAGATAATGACGTCATCACTGAGCTTCAGGTAATACGAGTACAAGGTCTCGTATAGTTCTTCCACCAGCTTTTCGGTCTGGTCGCTGCCCATCAGATCGGGACGGCCGGCAGAGTTCACAAAGAGGGAGTCGCCAGTGAACACGCCCCAGGGCTTAGGGGCATGCTTCTTCTCAGCCGCCTCGTAAGACATGTGTTCAGGCGTATGTCCTGGAGTGTGTCTGGCCGTAAGGACGAGATCACCGAATTGATAAGTGTCGCCATCTTTTACCGCGTCGTGCTCAAACGCGTATTTCGCTTTCCCTTCTTCGCTCACAAAGATCTTGGCGGTCTGTGTGCGCGCGGCCAACTCGCGAGCGCCGCTTACGAGGTCGGCATGAATGTGTGTCTCGAAAACGTGGGTAATTGAAACCTTACGCTTGCGAGCCAACTGTAAATATATCTCGACATCGACGCGCGGGTCGATCACGGCCGCGGTACCCATCTTATCGTCGCCGATAAGGTACGACAGCTCAGCGATGCCCTCGGTCTGTACCGATTCGAGAATCATGGACACGACGGTGTTCCTTCAGTTCGAGTATCGGTCTAACTATGAATGAGGCTCCCCAAGTTGAGTAGACAGTGAACGACCAGATGTCATGATAAATGACGGAGGGTGGTTCATGAAGTCGAAGCGAACGTTTAGCCGCGAGTGCAAGCTGGCGGCGGTGAAGAAGATTGTCGAACCATGAATTGTGTTATGGCGGTTGAAGTCGTACCAAATCTTTCTCGCGAGTTTCTTTCGGCCCACTTGGGTCTTAAAAATAGTGCAGAGATAAATGCAGAGTTTGTGCAGTACAGAGCGCGATATCATGTGAAAAATTGAGTATTGAATAAACGAAACGCGAAGCGTTTCTTTGGAATAACGGATTGACCGGTAAGCACTTACAACAAATCTGCATCCTTCAATCGGCAAATTGACATCGTGGAGGTCGCTTGTTCGAGTCAAGTACGGTCCACTCATCAAAAGCCGGGAGAAGTAAAAAACGTCCGGCAATTGTTTTTGACTTGTGCAGAGAATAATGCAGAGAAGAGAGCTTACGGACGCTACCCCGTAATTTATTTGCGGGTGTAACTCAGTTGATAGAGTGAAAGCTTCCCAAGTTGTACGTCGCGGGTTGGTAATTCAGCAACTTGACCATCGGCACGTTTGACATCCGCGAGAACGGTGGTGCAGGAACAGAAGGAGAGTTTCGTGCAGTGGAAGGCCCAAGAACACATAAAAAACTGAGTATTGAATAAACGAAACGCGACGCGTATTGATGTAACAACGAATTGATTGGTAAGCACTTAGATCAAATCTGCATGATTCGGCCGGCAAATTGACATCCTAACGAATCGATTTTTGCGAAGCCGATGCCTAAATCCTGATCATTACCCACATTTGTGTCGAGCACCGCGAATGGTTTTGATGGCAATATTGAGTATGTCGACGCCTCGCCAAATAGTTAACCAACCGGGGTTCCCATCGCTTTTTCTGAGTAAGTGGCCCCCCAAGCCGGCG
>JBGTJE010000103.1:0-136292 GCA_041745295.1 Pirellulaceae bacterium
GGTGGCTCCGTTAATGGGCGCCGTTCAAGTCCAAGTGACCGAACCGCTTCTGAAAATGTCGATGACAGGTCCGGATGAAGTCCAATTCGGGCAATCGGCACTTTACACTGTTGTGATTTGCAATCCGGGAACCGGGGTTGCAGAAAACGTGTACGTCATGTTGTCCGAAGCTCTGGGTGGCGAGCGGGCTCCGCTGGGCAACCTTTCTCCCGGTGAAGAAAAGAACATTCAAGTTGAATTGATCGCACGCAGCGCCGGCGCGCTCGACTTGTCGGCGGGAGTAAGCGGCGATGGGAACTTGCAAGACAACGCCTCGAAGAAGATCACAGTCCGCCGTGCACAATTGGACGTCGCGATCCAAGGTCCGGGCATGAAGTATGCCGGGAGTACGGGGAGTTACCAAATCACCGTCGAGAACACGGGAGATGCCATAGCCCAAGAGGTCTTTGCCGCGATCGGGTTCCCAGTTGGGGCTCAATACGTGTCGGGGGTCGAGGGCGCTGAAAAGATTGAAGGCGGAATGCGCTGGTCGGTGGGGGCATTGCCGCCAGGCGCCAAGCGTTCGTATACGATCGCTTGCCAGTTGAATTCGGCTGGACCGCTACAAATCGAGACGGGCGTCCGCGGTGCGGGCGACTTGGCCGACGCCGATTCCATTCAGACAACGGTCGAAACGGAAGCAGACTTGGTGTTGAGCGTCGATGATCCACAAGGTCCGTTGCCCGTCGGGCAGGATGCCACCTACTCGTTGCGCGTTAAGAATCGCGGCACCAAAACCGCCAACGAGATCGAAATCGTCATGCATTTTTCCACGGGGATTGAGCCCACTGCCGCCGAAGGTCGCGAGCACAAGATCAATCCGGGCGAAGTCGTCTTCGAGACTATCGGACAACTGGATCCCGGCGAAGAAATCGTCTTCAACGTCACGGCGCGGGCCACGGTCGCAGGGACCCACGAGTTCCGCGCGCAGATGACTTGCGACGAAGCTGAGGCGCGAGAAGTCGCCGGCGGCACAACCAAATTCTTTGGCGACGACGGGATTGAAACGAACACAACGGATCCATCGATCCAAATGGGCGCGCAACCAATCACCAACAGCATTCGCTAAGATGCCAGCGACGACCTCGGCAGAGATTATTCTGACTCGTACTCCGCATCGCCGTACTCGTACTCGACCGAAAGGCGATATACGTCGAGCTTCACGTGATCAAAGGTTGGTACTGTCACGGCAGTTCGTTCGAGTACCGTCCTAGGAACGGAGTACAAGGACGAGATTAATTGAGCGTCAGTTCGAGTTAGGACCAGTTTCGCAGGCGAAACTCGTAGCGCTTCGATTGGCCTGGGTCCGATTCCTCTGAATTGGACTTCGGCCGCTCGTCAATCTTAGCCTTGAGCATCGCTCGGGTTTCTTTCAACGTTTCGAGGTTGAGCGTGAGAATTTCAATGATCCGATCGAGCCTTGCGAGTTCTGCGGAGTCTTCGTCACCCTGTGCTGGTTCCGCTACTTGCTGAATACGCTTTAGGATCGCCGCCTTTTCCTTGCGCAATTTTTGAAGTTTTTCTTCATTGATTTCGATCTGCTCGCCGATGACGCGTAAGAGTTTCTGGCAGCAACCGCTTAACAATTGACCTTTCTCGAGTTCAGCCCATTCCACCAAAACGGCCTCTTCCTCGATATTTTTCACTTTGAAATGCAACTCGGCCCCGTTGGGTGTTTTAGCCTTCTTGGAACGATCGTTAGGAGTCGACGAATCGTTGTTCGGTTCTTTTTCGAGCAACAGCGCAGGTCGAATCAAAAGAAGTTGGCGATGCGGTGCCCCGGGCCGCGATTTGAGTGAATTTTGCAATTTTTCCAGCTCCTTTTCGTCCAATTCTTCGTCGAAACCCATGGTCAAAACGATGGGGTCGAGTTCGTCGCAACGCGGCCGCAACTCCGGCTTCACGGAAACCGTCGTGTTTTTGCCGCCGCGCATGATCCCAATATCGAGTGCAAAGCCTTGAGACGCCTGCACGAATTGTTGCAACTCGGCGACGCTCCCCAACGGTTCATCGTTGATCGTTAGGATTAAGTCGTGAATCTGCAGCCCCGCCTTTTGAGCGGGAGTGTTTTCCGCGATTTCGCCGATCGACAAGCCCCCGTCTATGTTCAATTGAGCTCGCAGCAAAGAACCGGTTTCTTCACACTGAACCCCGATCCAGAATTCCGGCTGGGCGGACTTTTCATCGGGTGATTGAGGAGCGCCCAACGGCGCTTCGTCTTGCACGAGGGAAATTTTTTGTGCGACACGATCATTCTGTTTTCTGACGAGAGGGTCGCCTTGTGCCGGGGCGGTGTTCAACGCGAGGATCGCAAGACCAAGCAGGGTGCGTTTCAGGCCAATTGGTGGACGAGGAAATCTCATGGACGGGTCTTTGCTGGAATAGAGGGACGAAAGGATTACTGGAACGAGGAGTCTTGCATAATAATGTCGACCGGCAGAATAAACACGTTGCCGTCGGGCGTGCGCAGGAAGAAAACACGCCGCTCAATCCGATTGGGAACGCTGGATCCACCGATCGCATTTATAAACCGCTGAGATAATCGATCCGGGGCGAATTTGGGAATCGCGAAGTCGTCACGGTATCGGATCGGCCGGGCTTGAACTTGGACGGGCCGGGGCGGGCCGGCATGCGAATTTTCGATGAATAGCGTGGCCGCGTCCGTTCGCGGATTGTCACTCGCCGGAAAGGCCTGGGAACGCAAGACGGAATTCGAATTGTTGGGGCTTGCATCAGCAACTCGTCGGTCGATCGGGCGATCCGTCGAGCCAAATGGCTGCAGCGCCAGGCCGCCAATAAACGCGAGAATTCCAACCGCTAACACCGACGTCCAGCGCACCCAAGGCTGACCCAGCCACCGTTCCCAACGATCCTGGGTGGTGACGCGCGGCGCGCCGTTCGACTTGCCGTCGTGATCCAAGACGGCATCGCCGAGCGGGTCGAAGCGTTGGCCTTCTTTGAGCATTTGCTTGAGATCGCGCTGTAACGCTTGCTGTTCCAAGAACGACAATGCGCAGCGTCGCCAGCCATCCGGCGAATCGTCCAGCCGATGAATCAACGTGCAGTAGTCGCCGTCCGGCAATTCACCATCGACCAAGCGGTCCAAGAGATCGTTTTGAATTTCGTCTTCGTTCAACATGTTATTTCTCAACAGTCTTCGTTTCTAAACTTGCCAACGTCAATCGGAGCCTTTCGCGCGCTCGGTGCAATCGAGCTTCGACCGCGCTGTGACTGACCGCTAAATGTTCGGCAATCGCATGATAACTCCAATTCTCCGTGTACTTCAACATCAGGATTTCCACGTCGCCACCACGCAGTTGCTGTAATGCTCGACGCACGAGTTCGCGCCGCTCCTCGGATAAAAGCCAGGCGAGTGGATTGGCATCGACGTGATCGTCGCTTGGACTCGGCCGGTAACGCTGGGCGTACCGATCCAGGAGTTTGCGCGTGCGACCCATCTTGCGCCGATACAACAACACATAGCGAATCGCCAACCGATACAACCAGGGGGCCACTTTGCTATTGTCGGCGATCGGCGAGGACTGCCGAACCGCCGCCAGTGCGACTTCTTGGATCACGTCGTCCACGGCGCCTGGTTCCCCGAGCCGCGCGTAGACGATCGAGCGAAGCCATCGCTCGTGACGCTGGAATTCCGCTTGCCAATCGATCTTGGCGTCGTGTTGTACAGTCACCGACTCACGTTTCGGCAAAGGATGGCCATCCAATGACAATCGATAAGTTGCCTCAGCGACAAAAATCTTGCAGAAATTGGCCGCATCTGGACGCTGGCCAACCGGACCATCATAATACGGCCTCAAGTCGGAAAAATGCACTCATTTCGGGGAATGGATCTCGATTCCCGGAGGTACCCATGTCGGCCGTGTTTCGTAAAAAAGTCGCTTTTCAAGTCCTTTTGCTGACCGGAGCTGCGGCCCTTTTCGGCCCAGAACAAGGGATGAGCCAAGATACAAACTCGCGCAAGCCCAGTCTGCTCACGTCGGTAGAACCGTTCGGGAAAACCGCTGCAGGAAAAGAAGTGCTCCTGTACACCGTAAACAACAGCAAGGGGTTTGCAATACAAGTGACCAATTATGGCGCCACGATGACGTCGCTGAAAATCCCAGATCGACGCGGGATTTTGGCCAACGTAATTTTGACTTGCCCCGACGTCACCGCTTATGAGAAGTGCAAATCCTACTTTGGCTGTATCGCCGGACGGTATTGCAATCGAATCGCCAAGGGCAAATTCGCGCTCAACGGCAAAGAGTATTCGCTGGCCGTAAACAACGGCCCAAACCACCTGCACGGCGGCAAAGTCGGATTTGATAAAGTCGTTTGGAAAGCCGAGACTTTCTCCGATCACCGCGGCGGGGGTGTGCGATTTACGTACAAAAGCCCCGATGGCGAAGAAGGATATCCCGGTAACGTTACAGCCGTCGCGGAATATCGCTTGCCCTCCGACAACGAAAATGAATTGACGATTGATTTGTATGCCGAAACCGACGCCGATACGCACGTCAATTTGACCAATCATAACTACTGGAATTTATCAGGGGCGGGCACGGGCACGATTCTCAAGCATCAGCTCAAAGTGGACGCCGACAAGTATCTACCCGTTGACGAAACGGCGATTCCAACCGGTGAGTTGAAAGCGGTTGTCGATACGCCGTTCGATTTTCGCGAATTCGTCGATGTTGGAAAGCGCATCGAGTCGTTGTTGGGCACCGCTGCCAAAGGTTACGACCATTGCTTCGCACTTAAATCCAAGGGTCCGGAAACCGCCTGGGCCGCGACGCTGCGCGATCCGGCCAGCGGACGGACGATGACGATTTCCACAAATCAACCGGGCCTGCAATTCTATTCCGGCAATTTCTTGGATGGTACTGAGGGGAGCGGCGGCTATTCGCAAAACGGAGCTCTCTGCCTGGAAACTCAGTATTTTCCGGATACTCCAAACCGCCCGGAGTTCCCTTCGTCGTTATTGAAGCCGGGCCAAAAATACCACCATCAAACCGTGTACAAATTCGGCGTTGAGAAATAGGCCATCGGCTGGGCACCAACGACGTTCTGAGAGTCCGCAATGATGCAGCGCATTCTTTTACGTTCGAAAATCCACCGCGCCCGAGTCACGCAAGCGGACTTGGACTACGAGGGAAGTATCGCCATCGACGAAGACCTGTTGGAATTGGCCGATATAGCGCCGTTTGAAAAGGTCGAGATTTACGACATCACGAACGGGAATCGGATCGAGACTTACGCGATTATCGGCCCCCGCGGCTCGGGGGAGATTTGCGTCAACGGCGCGGCCGCACGCTTGGTTCTGCCCAACGACTTGATCATCATTTGCTGCTACGGCCTGTTCGGCGAAGAGGAAATCCGCGGCCACAAAGCGCGGATCGTGTTGGTGGATGAAAACAATCGGCCCGTGGATAAGGCGATTCGATCGGCTGCAACGTAGCTGCCCGTGATAATTTCAACTCGAAGCCTAAGTTTTGATGTTGCGCCACTTTGTCGGCAAATGAGTGAAATGTATGTCGGACGTTTTTGCGAATCGACGTAGCCGATTGCGGCGAAAGTTGAAGGCTTTAACGACTTCCGGCGCGTTGATCACCGATCCGATCAACGTCCGATACCTCTCCGGATTCACCGGCGACTCAAGCTATTTGTTGATCGTTGGTGAGCGAGAAATTCTGATCAGCGATTCGCGCTTTGAGACTCAAATTGCACAAGAATGCGCGGGGCTTGCCGTCGAAATCCGCGACGCGTCGTTGACAACCGAGAAACTCGTGTCGCGGGTGATCGCGAAACTGAAACCGCGTGCACTGGCGATTGAAGCCGATTCCATCAGCAAAGCCAACTACGATGCCTTGGCATCCAGCCTCAAATCAACCGCGCTGCTAGATACAATAGGCTTGGTTAACGCGCAGCGGGCGATCAAAGACAAATCAGAACTTGATGCGATCCGCGGATCGATCCGGGTCGCGCAAAAGGCATTTCAGTCGGTTTGCGCCCAACTCCTCGCTACACAGAGCGAGCAGGAAGTCGCCTTTGAAATCGAAAATCAAATACGCCGATTGGGCGGAGAGGGCTGCGCTTTTGCTCCTATCGTGGGCGTCGGCGCCCAAGCAGCCTTACCGCACGGTCGCCCCGGAAAGACTCAGATCGGCGATGCACCGTTTGTGCTAATTGATTGGGGCGCCAAGGTTTGCGGCTACATGAGCGACTTGACCCGCGTGCTCGTGACCGCTAAAATCTCGCCAAAATTTCAACGCGTTTATCAAACCGTCCTTCGAGCTCAACAAGCCGCAATTGATCGGATTCGGCCGCGGGCAGACGTGCGCCAGATCGACTCGGCGGCCCGTTCTGTGATTGCTGAAGCCGGTTTCGGCAAGTATTTTGGTCACGGCTTGGGACACGGTTTTGGTTTGGAAATTCACGAACTCCCGCGACTTTCACCAATTAGCGAAGGTGTTTTGGAACCGGGAATGGTCGTCACTGTGGAGCCAGGAATTTATCTGCCGGATTGGGGTGGCATTCGAATCGAAGATGACGTCCTAGTGACCCCGGACGGCCACGAAGTATTGACGAACTTGCCCCGCGATTGGGAGAGCCACCAAGTCGATTGTGCAAAATGATTATTAAGGACTTCTGTTCTCTCGCCCCCGCTTCGGGGGAGAGGGCAGGGTGAGGGGGCAACGGGGAGTGACACAATCAATTTGTGACGACCGTCGAAAAACGAAGACGACCAACGGACGATTCAACCGCGAAATGCCGCCTGGGCGGCGAGGATTCGCACTACCGGAGAAATCATGTCGAAAGAGTCTAACGAATCCAACGAAGTGTTTGAGATCGGACGCATTCGGAAGTTAATCGAGTTGCTGCGTGAGTTCGATCTGAGTGAAATCGACTTGCACGACGCGACCCAGCGAATCCGCATCCGACGCGGCGGAATTCCACTGGCCAATGCTCAACCCGCCGCACCAATGCCCGCAGCGCCTGCGTTGGGTACAAGCGCCGCCGCCAAGACCGAGGACGACAAACATACTTCGTTTATCAAAAGCCCGATGGTGGGCTCGTTCTATTCGCGGCCCAAGCCCGACCAACCTCCATTCGTCAAAGTTGGAGACGTCGTATCTGCCGAGACAATTGTCTGCATCGTCGAAGCGATGAAGATGTTCAATGAGATTCCTGCGGGTGTCGCCGGAAAAATCGTCGAAGTCTGCGTCAAAGAAGGCGAAGCCGTCGACGTGAACAAGCCCCTGTTCAAACTGGCGATCTAGCGGCATTTAAGTAGGTCAGCCTGTCCCCAGGCTGACGGAACGTTTGAATGTACAACCGGATATTGATTGCGAATCGAGGCGAAATTGCCCTGCGAATCATGCGCGCCTGTCGCGAAATGGGGATCGAAACCGTTGCCGTCTATAGCGAAGGGGACCGAGGGAGCAAGTACCTAGAATTTGCCAACGAAACGTTTTGCATCGGCGGCCCGAAGTCATCCGAAAGCTACTTGCGAATCGATCAGATCGTCAGCGCGGCCGAAGTCGGCAACGTGGAAGCCGTCCATCCGGGCTATGGATTCCTCTCAGAAAACGCGCACTTCAACGAAGTCTGCCGCGACTGCAACATCGACTTCATCGGGCCGACACCCCAAGCCATGCAATTGCTGGGGGACAAGAATCAAGCCCGAGCCTTGGCTCGCAAAGCCAAAGTTCCGGTGGTCCCCGGCAGTGACGGGCTCATCGAAGACGAAGCCGCCGCAGCGAAGGTTGCCCATGAAATCGGCTTTCCCGTATTGATCAAGGCAACCGCAGGCGGTGGCGGTCGCGGAATGCGCGTGGCCGCCAACGACCTGGCCCTCAAATCCGCTTTGCAACAAGCCTCGACCGAAGCCCTCGCCGCGTTTGGCAACGGCGGCGTCTATGTGGAAAAGTTCATCGAGCACCCCCGCCACGTCGAAGTCCAAATGATCGCCGACCATCATGGCAACGTCGTCCATCTTTGGGAGCGGGATTGTTCGACCCAGCGGCGGCACCAAAAGCTGATCGAGGAAAGCCCATCGCCGAGCATTCCCAAAAGCGTCCGCAAGGCGGTCTGCGAAGCGGCGGTCCGCTTGATCCAAACCGCAAATTACACCAACGCGGGCACCGTCGAGTTCATTATCGACAAGGACAACAACTTCTATTTCATCGAAGTCAACGCCCGGATTCAGGTCGAGCATCCGGTGACCGAAATGGTGACTGGGATGGACCTCATCCAACAGCAAATTCGCGTCGCCGCGGGAGAGAAGCTACCGTTTCGACAAAAGGATATCGAATTCCGCGGCGCGGCGATCGAGTGCCGTATCAACGCCGAGGACCCAACTCGCGGATTCCAACCTTCGCCCGGGCGTATCGAGAGCCTGTTTGTTCCCGGCGGACCCGGCGTTCGATTCGATTCGCACGTCCACGCCGGTTACGTCGTGCCCCCCTATTATGACTCGATGATCGGCAAACTTATTGTCCACCAGCCGACTCGCGAAGGGGCGATTCGCTGCATGCTGAGGGCTCTTGGCGAACTCAAAGTAACCGGCATCAAGACCACCGTGGACTTTCACCAAAAAGTCCTCAGCCACGTCGACTTCTCAGAAGGCCGGATCGACACCGGCTGGGTGGAACGCAATCTCATCGCGAAGAGCTGATCGCTTCGGAGGATGATCGCCTAAAGGGTGGCACGTCCTTGAGTCTTCGAAGGGCGTGGTGAATTTTGTTTAGCTCTTGTAAAACGATTAATGAAAACCGAAAACAGGGTCTGCCCCGATGACAATAATGACGGGGTGGGCGGTGTCGCCACTTCACAACTCGAATAGCTTAGGAATCAAATCTCGGTAAAACGCAAGCTCTCTTCGCTCGCCTTTGGCTAATACGGTGGCTTCGAATTGCGTCCTAAGTGCGCCGATGTTCGTTTTCAGCTTCTCAATCGCTTTCGTCTCCAACGGGGTTGAAAAGTCCAACCAATCATCACCATGGAGAAACCACTTATCATCCATCGTTCTGGGGCTTTCGACCAAGTATGCGAAAATCTGATCGTCAGGAATTTCGTAGACAAAAGCCAAAGCATTGCCTTGGCCAACGAAAAACACTGTCATCGTAGTTGGTGATGACGTAGGGCCGATTTGACGGTACCGTTTTTTCAGCGCATCCTTTAGCGCTAATTCAATGAGATTCATAAATCTCGTCTTGCTCAGTCGCCTCATACGAAACTTTCTACTGCAATCATCGGCTAACGTCCGGCGATCATCCCAGCCCCGACCCCAACGGTCTTGTCCCGTTTGGTGAGCGAGATTAGGGACGAGATCTTCAAGATCGCTAGGCGGATCTATCTCAAGAATCCGCTAACTCGCTTCAATCTGATTCACCGCACGAGACGAGTTCGTGGGGGTCTTTCTACGTAGAGGACGGTAGCCTTAGCCGGCAAATGTTTTGTTCCAACGGAACAAGTCCGTTGGGGACGTTGAAACAAGAGCGAATCACAATCCATAGTAGAATTAGCGAACGGATGCCGCACTAGCACACTGGAAACCTGCCGTCGGTGCCTCGGCGAGGTCAGGAGACCTGCGCCGAGCGTTAGGTGGCTATTGCCTTTCGAACAGGACGCGGCGGAGTTCTTCTTCGAAAGTCGTGCTGGCTTTGACGATTTCCTGGAACTCTTCGTCGGTGAGTACAAAACAAGCGACTTCGTCTCGAGCCCGAACGGTCGCATTGCGAGGTTGCTTTTTCAGCAACGAAACTTCACCAAAAAACTCGCCGGCCTGAAGCACGGTGGTTGGTTTTTCATCGATCAAAATATCGACCGATCCTTTGCCAATCACGAAGAACTCGTCGCCGATTTCGCCTTGGCGAATAATATCCGTCCCCGGCGCAAAACGTTTCAAGTCCATCTTGTCCGCGACTTGCGATAGAACGCGGGGCGGAAGATTCTGGAATAGCGGAATTTCTTGCAGGATCTTGCACATGATGGCCGTACGTTGAACGAGCACGTTCGAACGGATCCGGCCATCGACCATGCTGATAATTCGATCGGCCACATCGAGGATCCGATTGTCGTGGGTCACGATCAAGATCGTGCAGCGATGCTCGCGCGCCAGTTCCTGAAACATGGTCACGACTTCGCGACCGGAATCGGCGTCCAGCGCGGCGGTTGGCTCGTCGGCCAAAATCAACTTAGGACCATGCACGATCCCTCGGGCTATCGCCACGCGCTGTTTTTGACCGCCCGAAAGGGACTTGGGTTTATAGTGAATCCGATGGCCCAGGCCGAGCCGAGTCAACATCCGCTCAATCTCGGTCCTCGAGCGGCTTGAATCCATTCCGACCAGCTCGGCCGCCATTTTCACATTTTGATAGGAGGTCAGCGATTCAAACAAATTGTGCGATTGAAATATGAATCCAATTTCCTTGCGAAGCGCGCCGACCGTTGGCTGATCCACATGCAGCAACTCTCGCCCAAATATTTTGAGGCTCCCTTGCTGCAAACTGCGCAGGGTTCCGATCAACGTGAGCAGCGTCGTCTTTCCCGAGCCCGATGGCCCAGTCATGATCACGATTTCGCCCGCACGAATTTGCAAGTCATTGTCAAACAACACCTGCTTCCGAGCTTCCCCCAGGCCATAAAAATGCTGAACGTCGTCTGCAGAAATCGACAGCTCAGACGGCTCGGGGTGCCACTGCGCGATCAGTTGATTCAGGTCGATGTTTTGGGAAATCATCGTGCGTTAACCATCAAGTAAAGAGGCTGGCAGGGTCGGCAAGAATGAGCTTGCGCAGGGCCAGCAGGCCCGAGACGATGCACATCAAAATCGTCAACACCAGAATCAGGAGGGCTCGTTCCCAATTCAAGATCATCAACAATCCGGTCGCCGATTCGATGAAGCGAAACAAAATCAGACTGAGCCCAAAACCGATGACATATCCGAACACCGAGAGATAGAGTGATTGGCGAATCACGATTTGAAAAAAATACGCGGTCGTATAGCCCATCGCTTTGAGCGTCGCAAATTCGCTGAGATGGTCGGCGATATCGTTGGCGAGCACTTGATAACAAATTATTACCCCGACGACGAACCCCATGATCGAACCCACGGCGAAGATCACTCCGATCGGCGTATTGCGGGCCCAAAAAGTGACTTCGCGATCGATGTATTCGTGGCGGGTCAGTACCGCGACCTCGTTCGGCAATCGGGCGATCAGGTCCTGTTTGACGCGCGTGGCGGTAACGCCGTCGACACAGCGAATAACTCCCAGGTCAACCACTTCCGCCGGGGCAGGGCGGCGAAATGGAAAATACTTGACAAAGTTGTCGAGCGACATGATCAAGTTTCCGTCGTTGGCAAAGTCTCGCCCCATGCTGAATTTTCCGACGATGTGGAGGGTGCGGTTGGCCAGCTCGACCGTTTGTGGATTAGAAAAGTCAGAGCTCAAGTCCACGCCAAAGTTGCTTTTGCTGAAACTGTCGATCAGTGCGGTATCCGGTTGCGCCAAGCGCTTTTGCGCGGCAGCAATTTCGCCACGCGGGTCGAGGTACGTCGCTTTGTCGAGGTCCAACGCGATGACCCGGATAGGACGGGCACGCCAACCTGGGGTGCGCAGTGAGGCCGCGACGTTTTCTAAATAGATCGGCTCGGCAGAAACCACATCCGGCGACGAGCGGGCAATGTCGAGTACGTCACGGCGAAATCGCAACTCCGCGGAGAGCGAAAAGCGTGCGCTGTTGTAGATCACGATGTCCGCATCCAAGTGCTTTACCAATTCCACCGTGCTGTCGAAGAGCGCATGGTTAAAGCCGCGCTGCTGGAACATCAACATCACGGCAAAGGCGATGCCGGCGGTGGCGACCGAGAGCCGGCGCAGATCGTGCGTCAGATTGCTCCAGGCCAACGGAACTCGCGTTCGATTCGTCAACGTAAGCTTTCCATAGTCGCTAAATCTTTCGGCTCATTCAAACGCCCCCTCACCCTCCCCTCTCCCCCGAAGCGCGGGCGAGGGAACGACGTCGTTTAAAACAATTCCGCCGGATCTGCTTTCCAAAGTTTGCGGATCGCAAGCACTGCGGACACCAAACACATCACTAGGGTTAATGCCAACACGAACGCCAACCGGTTCCAGGTCATCACGATTGGCAAGTTCGCCAGCCAGGAAGTGATCCAATAAAGAAGCAAGGATAAAAACAACGCGGGAACAAATGAAAACACTGCCAAATACGTGGCTTGCACCAATACGATGCGGGACAAAAACCAATTCGTGTAACCCATCGCCTTGAGCGTCGCGTACTCGCGCAGTCGGTTGGAGACGTCCGTCGCCAGAATCATGTAAACAATGGCACTGCCCACGACGAGCGAGATAATGACTCCCAACGTGAAAACGTACCCAATCGGAGTTTCCGCGATCCAACGGCGAAGTTCTCGGCGAATGACTTCATCGCGCGTCAAGACATCGACCATTGGAGTCCCTTGTTCGGTCGCGAAGCGGTGCTGCATTTGGACCGCGGCTAGCTGCGGGTCCACACCCGGCTTCAGCTGAATGAGTCCCATCGAAACGCGGCTCTCGCTCTCGAGTGGATCGATCCGATCAAATCCTCTCTCGGTCACGATCGCAGCGCCGTTGGCGGTTAATCCCGAGCCCATTTCAAACAACCCTGCGATATGGACTCGCTTTTGCGTTAAGTCGGTCTCGACGCCGATGTCTGCCTGGCTAAAGCGGCGGCCATTTCGCGGACCGTATTCACGATGCGTTTTCTGATCGATCAGCACGGTTTCTGAGGACGTCAGCCGATCGAAATCCGCCGAAACTTTGGCATCGCGAAAAAGTGGATCCTCCGGATCGACACCCATCAAGACCATTCCGCGGACTGTGGCTCCGGCGGGGTGTCGCCAAAAGGACATGCCGACATGGAAGGGAAGGACCCGTTCCACCGATTCGAAACTGGCGACTTCATTCAACACCGAACGCGGGATCTGCCGTGGCGCGGCAAAGAATAAATACTCGTGCGAGCGGACGAGAAGATCAAAATCCATCTTGGAATAAATGATCGTCGCTGTGCTCTCGACTGCACCCAAAAATCCGAGCTGCATAAAAATCAGGACGATCGCGATTCCGATGCCCCCGAGAGAAAGCGCGGTTCGTCCCGAGTGATGCCGAATGTTGCTCAGCGCGATTGACGTTCGCATGGAATACCGCCGAGCCAAGTTTAGCGTTGACTGCCCGATTGCGCGATGGAACCGGCTTTGTCCGCTGGTGTCGTCGCCGGGTCGATTTCGATCGTCGCCTGCAAGTGTACAAAATTCGCAGCTTCCGCCACATCCGCCGAATCAATGTCGATATGGACGTCGACCGTCTTGGTATCGACCAAGGCCAGCGGATTGGGATTGGGCAACGTGTTACTGCCGACGATGCGGCTGATCTGTCGGACGGTGCCAACCAAATCGCGGGAAAGGGCGGGGCTCTTAATCGTCGCCCGCTGCCCGATGCGAACTTGGCGGATGATGCGGTCGTTGACTTCGGCGACGCATTCCATGCGGCTCAGGTCACCGATTTGCAGTAGCGGCGCGTTGACTGCGGCTTCGCCCGTTTTGACAAAAACCTTCAGCACCGTTCCATCGGAAGGCGCGATCAGGCGGCTATTCTCCAACTGGGCTTGCGCCAATGATTCCGCCAACGCCAGCGATTTGTTGCCGCTGTGCATCTTGTTGGCGATTTCGAGTGAGCGTTTGGCGGATTCGATATTGAGCTCCGCGTTCTTGAGGGCGAGGTCGGCGGTCTCTCGGGCTTGCCGCAGCGCGATATCGCCTTGCCGCCGGTCGTCTTCAGCTTTCTCAAGCAGAATGGCCTGATCGGCGATGTCCTGTTCGGAAACGAGGTTCCTTGTCCGCGGTTCGTTGGCCAATCGCTGCATCCGCTCGATTTTTTCACGCGCGGCGGTAATCTGTTTGTCGGCGATCACATGATCCATCCGCGAGCGAACTTGTTCTCCATTGAGTCTGGCCGTGTCGCGGGCGGCTTCGGCCGTGCGCAAATTAATTTCGGCAGCGACAATCCTCTGTTCGATTTCCAATTCGGCATCCGAACGTTTGGCGCTGGCGACTTGGACCTGCAGCTCGAGCAAATCGCGTCCGGCCAGTGTAGCCAACTCGGTCTTCCCTCCGGTGACAAAGTCTCCGACCGAGACCAGGATGGCGGCGATTCGCTGCCCCGGCGGGGCGGGAATATTCACAATCCCGCCCATCGGTAGGATCCTGCCTTGCGCCACGATGGATTCAATTT
Source organism: Pirellulaceae bacterium (assembly GCA_041745295.1). GTDB lineage: Bacteria > Planctomycetota > Planctomycetia > Pirellulales > Pirellulaceae > JANMEB01. The sequence continues at coordinate 14,334 of JBGTJE010000103.1, forward strand.
TCGGTACATCGTTCGATTGCTTGGGTGGGGTCGTTTCGTTCCACGCAAAAAATCCAGGATTGCGCAGGCCGAGATAAAGCCCGCTGGCGAACACCGCGAGAACGAAAACGATGAGACTCAATCGCTTGGCCATGGGACTGATTTACCCTGATCGAAATCGATGCGAAAAATGCCACTTAGCCACACACGGTAGTCGGAGCGCATTTCGTATAGCGGTAGCGGAATTCGCCCGAGTTCCGGCCGGAATTCTGGCGAATTCAGCTACGTCAGATGCTACCGTTTCGCGAAACGCGCTCAAACCAGTAATCGTAGGTCGAGGTCCATGCCGCAGCGTCGATTTCGGCGGGCAATAAACCCGGGATGCGCCCGGCTGGTCACCCCCTGCCAACAAAACGGATTATGCGGGCTCGAGCTCGCAAGTAAAGCCGCGAAAGAACTATCTTTCGCCGAGCGAAAGGCGACAATGCCGTCCGCAGAAGAACTGTCTCCGACAATGGGGCGGTCTATTGTTCCTTCAGGCGGCGATACTTTTCTTTGTATTTTTCGTAAAGTCGAGTTTGCTTGTTCGATAAATCGACGTCGCGGCCCTGAATAAAGGCCATTTCGACTTGAGTTGTGGTCTCCAACGGATCGCCGCTCGATACGATCAGCGTCGCGTCTTTCCCTTGCTCCAATGAACCGACCCGATCTGCGACGCCGAGAATCTCTGCCGGATACAACGTCACGGCCTTGAGCGCTTCGTCGCGAGGGAGTCCAAACGCGGCCGCAACCGCGGCGTGGTAGGGAAGAAGTCTCGCGTTCCACGTTTCGCTGCGATCCGATCCAGAAATGCAAAACAGAATCTTGGCATCGTACAATCGTTTGGGCAGCGTATAGGCATGATCGTACGGTTCGTAGGCCCGTTGCGGAAGCCGATACACCGATGAAACAATCACCGGCACTTTGTGTTTGCGCAACAAATCCGCGCACAGCGGAGCGTCATAGCCTCCCAAGAGGATGATCCGCACGTTTTGTGCGACCGCGAAGCCGACAGCGGACTCGATCTGCGCGAGCTCATTCGCGCGCACCATCAGCGGCAACTTCCCCTCGATCACCGGAGTCATGGCCTCCAGGCGTATATCGAACGCTTGGTCGCTCGAGTTCGCCTTTCGCGCTTGCACATAGGCCTCGGCGTCGACAAAAAGCTTTTCAACGTCACGCAGCGCTTGTTGCTGTTGTTCGCGGGCTTTCTTACGTGCTTCGGCATCACCGCGAGTCGGTTCGGTTAAGCTCGGCCAATCGATCTGCAACGCGGTTTCGGCTTGCAACGCCAGGTCTTCGTACGTCCAACCATCCAGTTGCAATACGGCAGATTTGCCGGACACCAAGCCGCCCCGTGGCGCGGACAGCGCTAAAAGCACGCCGTTGCTGCGCGTCACCGGAATGATTTCGCTATCCGGATTGACCGCAACCAATGCCTTAGAGTTCGGGTTAATCGTGCCGGTCTCGGATTGGTCATCGGTGGCTCGAACGGCACCGATTTCGATCAAGCCCATTTGGCTGTGGGCCTCGAACAGTCCGGGATAGACGTGCTTGCCGTTGAGATCGATGATCTTGGTCTCGGGGGGAAGTTGCACGTCCTTTCCGATCGCGACGATCTTCCCGCCGGCAAAGAGAATCGTCGCATCGGGCATGTCCGGCTGGCTTACCGGATGAATGTGCGCGCGTGTGAGCGCAATTGGCGTTTTTTGCAGCGCCCCGGGAACTTGGTCATCGGCAGATGCCCGCATGGAAAACAAGCCGGCGAACGACCCGGCGACGATGACCAGGCGTAGGAAACCGTAATTTACCAGAACGTGATTCATAGCGTTATTTTTGAGGAGTTCATTTGTCAAATTGAATCGTCGCATCGAATTTCCTCACGTGAGCCGTACGTATCCCGCGGGGCTCAGGCAGTCGCCGCACATTCTAATCGTCATTCATTTTCATCGTGGTCGTGGCCGTGACAGTATTCGTCGTATCGTGGCCAAAGTCCCGAGTCGTCCGATTTTTCCTCGTCATTGGCTGGCTCTTGGCCCGATGCCAATACCTTCTGCACGAGTGTTTGATGCATCGTCGCGGCTTCTCGCTGCCGGTGTAAATCGTCGGTTCGATCGAAGTATTTTCGGCCGTCGACCCAAGTCTGCTCGGTTCGCGAAAAATTCGACAAAGGCGGTCCGTTCCAAACGACAAAGTCCGCGTGTTTGTTTGGTTCAAGCGAACCCACGTAGGCGTCGATTCGCAATTGTTTGGCAGGATTGAGCGTCACAAACTTCAACGCCTCGATTGGATCGACGCCGCCGTAGCGAACCGCCTTGGCCGCTTCGTGATTGAGATGGCGACCCAGTTCGGCATCGTCCGAATTGAACGAGACCACCAGGCCGGCTTGATGCATAAGTGCTCCCGCATGGGGAATCGCGTCGTAGACTTCGAATTTATAAGCCCACCAATCGGCAAACGCGCTGGCCATGGCGCCATGCTCCGCCATCTTCTCAGCCACTTTGTACCCTTCCAGAATGTGCTGGAATGAGCCGATCGTAACGCCGTGCTGATCCAGCACGCGAATCAGCGCTAAGATCTCGTCTTGGCGGTAACTGTGACAATGCACCCAGCGTTGGCCCTCTAAGATCTCCGCCATCGCCTCGAGTTCCAGATCGACGCGCGGCGGAAGTCCTTGGCCCAGTGTTCTCCATTCCGATTGTCGGCGTCGGTATTGGCGCGCTGCGCGGAAACTATCGTCGATCAACTGCTCGACTCCCATTCGGGTTTGGGGATAGCGCGTTCGGTTTGCATCGCTGCGATTGCTTTGTTTGACGTTCTCTCCCAGCGCAAACTTGATGCCTTGCGGGGCTTCGGCAAACTTCATTTGTTGGTCGTTCGCCCCCCAGCGCAACTTGATGACTTGGTTTTGACCGCCGATTGGATTGGCCGATCCGTGAAGAATATTCGCAGCAGTTACGCCTCCGGCAAGTTGCCGGTAGATCGTGATATCGTGGCAATCGATTAAATCGCCGATGCGAACTTCGGCGGTAATTGCTTGGCCCCCCTCGTTGACGCCGCTATCGGTCGCCATGTGCGAATGGCAATCGATAATACCGGGAGTAATGTGAAGCCCCTTCGCCTCGATGATTTGTGCTTCTGCCGGCAATTGCTTGTCCGCAGCAAGCACATCGACGATCGCGCCGTTTGCGATGACAAGCGATGCGTTTTCCATAACGCCTTGGCTGCCGCACGTCCAAATGGTCGCGCCGCGAAATACCGTAAGCTTCGGCGGCGCTGGCAAGTCCGCGACACCAAAGGGTCCGAGCGGAAAGTTGGTTGGATAGGTCGCCGGCAGGTCCTTTTCAGGGTCGACTCCCGACTTGCCTTTGCTAGATTTAGACGTTTTACTCTCGTCGGCTTCGTCGCTCGCATCGGGATCTTGCTCGTTGCTCGATTCCTTCGCTTTCTCCTCGATTCGTTTCGCCGTCGCAGATCGTGCCGTCCCGTTGGCCAAGATAGCTTGGCCCGCTGCTTGATCGCCGAGTATGACCAGCGTCAATTGGACCCAGCCTTCGGTTTGCAATAGTCGACCGTCGATTGAGCCGCTGATTCGGTTCCCCTGCACGGAAAAGTCTTTGACGCGGGTGTCCGGTTTGTCTTTATCCTTAACCTTGTCCTCCCCCTCGTTTTTAGCTTCGGCCGCAGGCTTCGCGTCGTCTGGAGCGCCAGCTTCGGGGTCCTTCTTTTGAGCATCGGACTTGTCGGACTCAGTATCGGTTTCGATACGCGCCTCGAATCCTTTGTCGGAGCGCTCGATCAGCAGGCGCAATTCTTTTACCGTGGAGATGCCCGTTACATTCAGCGACCAAAGATCGGCGACTTTTGCGACATCGGGAGGACCGTGAATAAACCGCTGGCCCGCCACCCAGGTTTCGACGATTTTGCATTTGCGATCGAATAGATCTATGTCGGCCACGATCAAATTCGCGAGTTTGCCCGGCTCGACGGTTCCGACCATCGATTGCACGCCAAAGATCTCCGCTGGGACCGTGGTCAATGCGGCCAAGGCACGTTGGGGATCGAGTCCGCGATGCACTGCGCGGCGAACATTCGGCAGGAACTGGTTCTTTTCCGACGACGGGTGCGAACAGAATGCAAATGTCACACCCGCGGCCGCAAGCCGAGCAGGGTTTTCGGGCGCAAGATCCCAGTGCATCAAGGACTCCAACGGTGCATTGAGGGCGCCTTCGCGCGATCCAACCGCTGGCGGCTTGGGGAAATCAACCGGCAGCAAGATTGGTCGTCCCAGCGCTGCGACGTCGTTGAGCCGCTGATACTCGCGTCCGCTTCCGTGCAAGATTAAGGGAACTCCAAATTCACGAGCAAACCGATCTGCTCGCAATGTGAAAATCTCGTTTTGGCAATCGATGATCAACGGCTGCTGAGCCTGCAGAACCGGTTGTAGCGCCGCCAACGAGACGTTTTGCTCGGGGGGCGCAATTGCGGAATTGCCCCGGGCGATTCGCCACGCGTCTGCGTACCATCGAGCGTCCGAAAACGCCTGTCGGGCCAATGCTACGGCCCCCATCGGCGACCGGGGATACTCAACCGAGCTATTGGCCAGGCCGAATCGAACCGTCAGCACCGCGTGTTGTGCAACTTGGCCTTTCAGTAGACTCTCGTTGATGTCGTCATCGAGCGACAACAATAAGCAGCTTTGACCTTTGACAATTCCACCCGTCGGGGCGACCAGTCGGCAAGCAATACCTTCTTCGCGAATCGACTTGTTCAGCGCCGCATCGACAATCGGCTGTTGTGTCAAATCGACTTCGGCACGAATGAGGGGATTCCAATACTTGGATCCTGTGCGAAGTGCTTCGTCTTTGACTCGAAACTCGCTGTACGCGTCGATAATCCCCGAATAAATGACTCGACCTTCTAAGTCGACGACTTGGGCGTCAGGTGGAGGTGTCATTACCTCACTTACTTGAACAATCTGCCGACCGTTGATGACCACCATGCCGCGATCGATCGTTTTCGATGGAGAGACGATAATCTTGGCATTGATGAGGGCAAACCGATCCGGTGTTTGCACTCGAAGTCCTTCGCGATGTCGCGAAGACTGATCTTGAGCTGCGGTCCGATCGATCGAACACCATAAAACCGTGACCACGATTGCGACGCAGACAAAACTGCCGCTGATCGATGGATGTCGACTGAGCACAAAAAACTCCCTTTGATACTTCCAACAACGGTCGGGCGAATTCCCGGTCGATTTACTATAGCACGCACTATCCGCAACCGAACGTAAACGTTTGGCGTCGTGCATCTTTTTGTTCCGTCCCCCCGATTATGCACGCGATGGTGAGCGAAACAATACATTGCACGTTGCCGCGTGCAGATTTGGGGAGAAGGAACAAGAAAAGAGGCATCGCCACGCATTACCAAGCGCCGCGCTATTGAACCTTGATGCAATAGAGTCGGTTGCGATCGGCCAAGAACATGTGCCCGTTGGCAACGCAGGGCGTGCTGTAAATCGAGGAATAGTTCACGGTGTCGTACTCGCGCAAAACTTCTGCCGCGTCCTTGGATCCTTTGAACACGGTGAGCTTGCCATCTTCGTTGCCGATCATGACCATTCCATCGACGGCCATTGGCGAACCCCAAACCGCGGACAACAAATCGTGAACCCAGTATCGCTTGCCCGTGGCGAAATCCAGGCAATGAACAAACCCACTCAAATCGGCGACGAACACCAAGCCGTTATCGATCGCGACTGTGGACATCGTGCGGCGAAAGATCGATTCACCCTGCTGGCCGGTGACAGTCCCCTTTTCGTCATCGACGCCGCCGTAATGCCAAACCACGCCTGAGTTGGGATTCGGCGTTCCGGCTGCGCCTATTTCGCCAAGCTCGCCGCTGACATCGCCGATCTTGGTCGCATCGATCCTCCACAAGTGACCGGTACCTTCGCCGTGCTCAGGGTCTTGGCCAACGCCGACGATCACCGAGTTGTCATAAAAGACGGGCGTGGCGATGACTTCGTTTCGCGTTCCCCGCCCGCCCAACTCGTACACGGTCTCTTTTGGATTCAAATCGCATTTCCAAATTTCCTCGCCCGTTTTAGGCTCGAACGCGTAGATCCAGCCGTTGCCGCAAGGGAAAATGACCTGCGGCTTTCCGTCAACCATACCTAACACTGGGCTGGACCATTGGCCGTGAAGGACGGATTCCCCTGGCATGTTGTTTTCCCAAACCACTTCACCGGTAGTTTTGTTGACGCCCAAGAAACTTGGCGCGCGCGGATTCGGCAATTCGAGGTGCGCTTCGTCAACGCCATTGCCGGTAACGATAAAGACCATGTCCTCGTAAATCAGCGGGGAGCTGGTCGCTAAGTTGTGCGGAAAAACTCCCAGTTGTTCGATCATGTCCAAATTCCAAACGATATCGGCATCGAGTTCCTCGGCGTCGACCTCGTCGGTGATCGGGCCGTCGTTTTCGCCATCGTGAAAGCCCTCGGTGTCGATGCATAGCAACTCGCATCGATTCGTGACGACCCAAAAACGATCGCCTTCGATGACTCCGCTGGAACAAATGCCTTGCTCCGGCCAATCTTGGACTTGGCCAATGGGAAGTTTCTCGCGGGTCAGTTGCCAAAGCAGCTTGCCGGCCTTTTCCTCAAAGCACAGAACGACGCCTCGATCGCCTTTGTGTTTCGGACGGTATTCGGCCCCGTTGTTGGTGCCGACGAAAACTTTGCCGCCGGAGACAACGGGATTGCCGTAGCTCTGGCTTCCCAGTTGCGCTGACCAAACCACGTTCTTGTTTTCCCGGAGGTCGAAATCCATTGACAGGCCTTCGGCGGGGCTGCGCATATTGCGGTCAGGAGTCCCACCCCACATCGGCCAATTGCCGTCCTCAGATTGGCCATCAGCCTCGGTGCGCTTGGAAACCGGTGAACCGTCGTCCAAATTTTCGCTCGTCGGACTGGATCCATTTTTCGGTGGACCGACCGGATCACCTGGCTTCGCATCGGTTTCATCGAGCATTTCATCGTCGTCCGAATTCCCCTTCGCCTTAGCGCCGTTGGATGGCTGTTTCATCCCCGGCAGCACATCCGCATTAGCCGACACTTTAATTTTCGATTTCGAAATCGACGCATCCTCGACGATTCCAGTATCCGCAGATTGCTGATTGATCGGTTTCGGAGAGTCGCAGCCCCCCAGACCGTTGAGAATCATCAACAACGCGACAAAAAGGGAAACGAGCTTAAACGATTTCATACGTGTATTCCTTGGTGGTTGAATATGAGGCTGAGTCTCGCCAAGTTGCTTTATTCAAAAGTGACTTTGACGTTATCAAACATGCAATCCGTCATGGCATAAAAGCAAAGACCAGGACTTCCCGTTTCGTTGGGGTGTGGATCCACGTGTTCCAACGTCCAGGCGTCGGGCTCCTTGTCGCTGGTTTTCCAAGCCTTACCAAAGATATAGGCTTGGCCGGCGCGAACTTCGACTTTGAGTTTCAGTGAATACCAAACGTCGGGTTCGGCTTTGAACGTGACGTCCTTCGCATTGTGCAAGTGCGGAGGCCAACTAAAACTCTGAAGCCGGCCCTGATTCCCCTTGATCATGAACGAATAGCGATTTGCCACGATGCCGATGTTCGGCAATTGGCGTCGCTGCTCTTTCATGAGCACGTCCGCCTGGATGGTGTAGTTCTTCATTGTCGGCGTTCCGAGCCAAGTAACGTGGCTGGGCCGGCCACGCGTATTGTCGCTGATCCCGGCGACCATCATGACGGTATTGTCCCCGATCTTGGCCGGCTTCAGTTTGGCAAAAGCCCGAACCCAAGTTGGTGGCACGGCGGGGCCGGCAAACTGCTCAAAGTCCCAGCTCCATACCTTGGTTGCCTTGAACACACGTACTCGCGCCGTCGCGGTCAATTCGCCTACCTTCGCGGTAAGCGTTCCGGCCATGTCCTTATCCCCTTCGGGAGCCACCACCGTCGCACCTTCAATTTTCAATGCGGCGAGCTCGGGGGCGGCGGTCAACTCGGGATCCATTTTCTTAATCAAATGGCCGGACTTGTCGAAACAACAAAGCTCAAACTTTTGAGTCGCCCCGGGTCCAATCACAACTTCGTAAGGTCGAAGTTGGAGCAACGCGATATCGGACCCGGCAGCGTCTTCGGCCGGCTGGGATGGTGCTTCGCCCAGCGTGATTTTTCCATCCGTGCCTCCAACGCAAACCGTCCGATCGCGGGTTACCAGCACAATGCGTCCGTTGGAAATCGCAGGGGAGGCATAAATCTCGTCGTCGCCATCGCCGTTGGCCGCCTTGAGATGGACGACCGACAGCGACTCGCACTTTTCGCGCGACGGTCGCAGGATGTGAATCCTGCCGTTGACTTCGGTAATATACAACTTGCCATCGGCCCATACCGGCGCCGATTTGCCGACCGTCCCCAAATTATGCGTCCAAAGTTCTTTGCCCGATTGACTGTCAAATGCAAACAAATTGCCGGTGTCGCTGACGACATACAAGATGTCATCCTTTACCAGCAAACCTGTGAAACCGGCTTTGACGCCATCGACCCGCCAAACGCTATGAGTAGCTGTCACGTCGCCTGTTCCGGTGGCGTCAACGCACTGCACCCGACCGAATTCACCATTATCAATGTTGTCCGCGCCATGTGCGATGAAGACCCGAGTTCCGTCGACGACCGGCGACGTATTGATCGCGGCCTTGGACATCGCGAACCCCCAGATTTTTTGGCCCGTTCGTGCATTCATTGCATACAAATTGCCGTCGCCATTGCCGCCGATCAGCATCCGCTGGCCGTTGACAACCGCGATGACCGGGACCGAGCAATTCGTGCCTTCGGGCGCTTCGCCCGGCGCACTAACCCAAAGAAGCTCTCCTGTCCGTTTATCGAAACAGAAATAATAGTGCATTGGCCCAGGGCCTTTCGTCGCACCCCAGTTTGCCGCTAAGAAGCTCAAGATCAAGCGATCTTCATCAATAATCGGCGGCTGCATTCGGCCGCCGTATCCGGAAATCTGGCCAAACTCTTCGACCATTGAGCGTTCCCACACAACTTTTCCGTCGCCGGAATAGCAGCGCAGCAATCCGCTGACGGTGTGGACGTAAACATTACCCGTCTCGGTGTCGCCACCCATCGACGCCCAGCCGACGCGCGATGAGGGGATGTCGGTATAAAACACGTTGAATTCATCGCGCCAAACAATTTCGCCGTTCTTCGCGTTCCAGCAAACGACTTGTTCTCGGGCATGGATTTTTTCTTTGGGATCCGCAATATCGTGATGGGTGCGACAATTGAGGTAAACCCGGTCATTCAGCATGATCGGAGTCGCGCGTCCACCGATTTCCGACGTCCATAGCACATTCTTTGCGGGGCTCAAGGACCATTCGTTCACCAATCCTTGCTCCCGCGAAATCCCATTCTGAAATGGCCCGCGCCAATTCGCCCAATCGTCGCCGTAAGCGACGGTCGCCCCAAGAATTCCCAACCCCAAAACCCATTTGCCAACGTTCATGATATTCATCCGAGAATCCACGATGATTGTCCAAGTAACACAACACAATTTAAACGACTAAATTGCGGACGAACAGCGGTACGCGTCGATGGGAAACGTCAGCAAACTCACTTAATGCTGGGTCGGCTGCGCGTTTTCGTTCGCAATTTCTGCCGACTCAGTCCCTTTGCTTTGATCGGCGTGAGTTTCAGCCGGGCTTGACTTCGCGCCTCTCGTATGTCGACGATTGAATCGGATGCATCTGCCCGCGACATCCGAATTTCGCACGAGCCACAATTCACATGCGACCTCGCTGTAAAAACTTGACGTCGTCGTCGGCTTAGGTTCGCCAAGTATCCGCGACGTGGAACGACCGTGCGTCTGATAACAATGGAGGTCCAGCATTTTTGAAAGTGCTTAGCGCAGGCTGAGTCAAAAGCGAGTTCATTGAATCGGTAGCGGAATTCACCAGAGTTTCGGCCAGAACCGGCAATCGAACTCACGCCGCGGAATCCGGAAATGGATCATTTTCCGTGTATTGTTGGCAGTTGGCGCTGTTGGGACTAGTTTCCAGCAAAGCGGTCAAGGAAAATCCAGGTTGGCTACGGATCGGAGCTGCTCTGTAGTCTGGTTCACAGATTTCTATGAATTTAAATAATCTTCGCCAGGTTTCCGCCATTTTTGTCCCGCGCGAAACAGCAAAACCTGTCTTAGATAATGACGCTGATGGCAGACTTCGTGGAAACATTGCGCCTGGCGAAAGATGGAGATCAAGGTTCGTTGCGCGAACTTATTTCCCGTTTCCAAGCCGTTGTCCGTGGAGTTTGTTTTGATGTTCGGATCGACAGCGCGGACCTGAGCTACTCGGATTTGCAACAAGAGGTTTGGCTGCGGGTTTGGTTCAAGTTGGATCAGTTTGTCGGATCGCCGGATGAACAAGTTTGTCTCGCGATGTTCCGGCGCTGGCTGCGAACCACCAGTCGCAATGTCATGCTAAACGTTATGCAATCGCGTCGAGCGCAATGTCGATGGCCTCGGACCCGACCGATCAGTTTGAACGACCTGAGCGGAGGCCCATGTGTCGAGCCGGTCGATTCCGTTACCCCGAGTCGTTGCCTTTCGGAACAAGAAGAGGCTTTGCGTATCCGCGCGGCGCTTGCGGCGATCGACTGTCCGCAGAGCCGTCGGATCATTGAATTGCGATTCCTGGAGAATCGCACCCTGCACGAAATCGCGGACGAACTTGGTCTAACCTACGATCAAGTCCGAGAGCGATGTGCAAACGGCATGCTCCATTTGGAGGGGATGCTAAGTGTTTAAAATTTAATCTTGAGGTAACAACATGACTAAGAAAAACCGTAAGGCCCCCGCCAAAAAAGCCGTTGCAATTCTGAAAACAGCCACGAAGAAGAAAGTGACTGTGATTCTATTTCCAGGCAATCTTTTGAAAGTTATTGATTTGGACGATGGGAGTGATGACGATCATAAAGACAATCCTGAAAACACGGTCATCGAATGCCGAACACCCAAAGGTCTTGAGAGAATCGACTTCCACTATAAAGGGGCACAAGGTGACGACGGCGCACCTGTATTGAAATTGACCGAGAAAGAAGTGGAAGGATCCGCCGATGCGCTCGCATATACCGCATGGTGCTACGGGCCTTGTAAGCCGGATGGTATGAGCTGCGGCGCTGGATTGAGACCGAATTGTAAGACCAATGGGGACCTGGAGTGTATTTAGTCCATTCAATTAATGAAGAAGGAAATGACGAATGGAATAATGATGAAAAGGCGCCAGCAAAACGAAAGTCCATAAAACGGGGCGGACAATTTGATCCTTCGTATAAGCGACTCGTCGCAAATCGATCACGCACAAGCCATTGCTGACGCCGACTAGTCTAATAGCTCGATACTTGAATTAGGTTCTGAATTCGAGGCGCAATTGGTTCTGGTTTAACGTCAAAAAGGTGTTGCGATGGCCTCTGGTGAAAACGACTCCAAGAATCCATCTGACACCGAGAAACCAAAACGCGTCGATGAGATTGCCGAGGCGTACCTGAAATCGCTGCATAAACGGCCCGATTCGACGTCGTTGCGCGAGATTGTGGACCAACATCCGGATCTTGCACCCGATTTGGAAAGGCGCCTTCGGTTTATCGAGTCTGTGTTTCGTGCGCTGCAAAGCGACTCGAGCGCAGCTGCAGCTGCCGGCGACGAAGCGGATTTGGCGGTGCCTTCTTTATCCCCGAGCAGAGACGATCCAAGGTCGGGTGACGGCGATGGAATTCTGAACGACCGCGTCGTCAGTGTCCGCTGCCCGCATTGCGGGAATATGCTCAAAGTCGTTTCGCAGGGGCCCGTCGAAGTTACCTGCGGGAGCTGCGGCAGCGCAGTCAGTGTCGACCCGAACGCCACGCGGACGGACGCTCAGTCCCGGACTCCGAAGTTTATCGCACACTTCAAAATCCTCGGCAAACTTGGGCAGGGGGCATTCGGAACCGCTTATAAGGCCGAAGACACTCGCCTGGGCCGAACGGTGGCAGTCAAAATCCCCCGGGCCGGAAGCTTTGCAACCGCCAACGACGAACTTCGATTCGTCCGCGAAGCCCGCCACGCGGCACAATTGAGACACCCTAATATCGTCCAGGTCCACGAGATCGCCACCGATCATGGCATACCCTATCTCGTGAGTGATTTCATCGATGGGATCACCCTCGCCGATTTAATCAGCGGACGACGTCTCTCGTTTCGTGAATCGGCTGAAATGATTGTCGCAATCGCCGAAGCGGTTCAGTTCGCGCACGCTCACAATGTGATCCACCGGGATCTCAAGCCGAGCAATGTGCTCCTGGATGCCAATCGCAAGCCCTACATCACCGATTTTGGTTTGGCTCGTCAGTCCGAGGGCGAATTCACGATCACGCTGGAAGGTGAAGTTCTAGGCACGCCGGCGTACATGTCCCCCGAGCAAGCGTCGGGCAAAGACGTTGACCCACGCGCGGACATTTACAGCCTGGGAGTCATCTTCTATCGGCTCGTCTGCGGCGAACTCCCGTTTCGCGGCAGCCAGCGGATGATGATCCACCAAGTCCTGCACGACGACCCGCGCCCGCCACGGCGATTGGACGAACGGATCCCGCGCGACGTGGACACAATCATTCTCAAGGCCATGGCCAAGGAACGAGATCGTCGCTACGCGTCCGCGGCAGACTTTGCGGCCGACGTGCTCCGTTGGCTGCAATCGCAACCGATCACTGCTCGACCCGTGGGAATCGTTGGTAAGTCCATACGCTGGTGCCGCCGTAATCCGTCCGGGACCTTGGTCATCGCCGGAACTTCGGCATTGCTCCTCACGATTGCGGGGATTTCCGCGGCTTGGGCTTTTCGTGAACGGGCGGTCCGCGACGTGATGATTGAAAGCGCAAAAAACCGCGTTGAAGCGCTCCGCCGGCTGGTTGGTGCTCACGAGCAGAACGGGCTGGAGCGGCTCAAAGCGGGTGATTCGTTCGGCGCTTCGTCCTGGTTCTCAAAGGCATTGACTGCGGAAAGCGACGCAGTTGTTGATCCGTCGGACGCATTGGTCGCCGCGGATATGGATCGGCAACGGTTCCGCATCGGAATGATTCACCAGTCGCTACCTAAACTTCTCCAGGTGTGGCCTTCGGCGGGAAAAGTGACTCGCCTCGAATTCAACGCCGACGGAAGGACTCTTTTGGCAACGTCTCAAGCCGGCGTGGTGCAGGCGATCAACCCGGACTTGGATGAGCCGGTCGTCCTCCAAGCGGAAAACGGCTCCGAGATTTGGAACAGCGACCTTGACCCAAGCGGCACCCGGGCGTGCACAGCGACATTGGAAAACCATGCCGACTTGTGGGATGTGACCAACAAAACGCGAATTGCTCGCTTGCCCCACGACGCTCGGGTTTGGTCTGCCAATTTCAGCCCAGACGGCAAATCGATTGCAACGGCTGGCGCCGACCACAACGCGGGTGTTTGGAAATCCGAAGATGGATCCTTGATTGACAAATTCGAACATTCGGGGAAATACATCAGTTTTGCAAAATTTTCGCCGGATTCCCAAACCCTTCTTACCGTGTCAACAGAGCCCGAGCAGCCGATCGAGCTGCGACTGTGGGATATCGCTGGCAAGAAACTGCGGACAGCCATTTTTCAATGTCCCGCGCAGGTTAATGACATTGCATTCGACAATTCGGGCAATCGAATCTACGCTGCTTGCGAAGACGGAACGGTCGTCATTTGGAACGCGCAATCCGGCGAGGTGGATGGTGATCCGCTGCGGCACGATGCCAGTCTCGGCCGCTTGCGATTCGTCGACGATGGTCACACGCTAATTACCGTCACGCGGGAGGGGAAGATTGCTTTTTGGGACCTTCGAAAAAAGTTCCGAAAAGAAGTAAACATTCAGTCACTATCCGCTGTTAACGACGTTGCCGTCGATCCGCGCGGCAACTTCCTTGCCATCGCAAATAACGACAAACGGGCCCGCGTTTTTTGGAAGTATTGCGCCGAGCCGGCGTGCCCCGAAATCCCGTTGGGGGGCCACGCACTGGCGGTCGCGTTTCATCCCGACGGCCGTCGATTGGCGGTCGGGGGGGACGACGGCGTCGTACGCCTTTGGGATTTGGCCGGCCTGGCGCCTCGTCATGATGCAATTCGAACTTCCGCGGAAATCACCGCACTCCATTATAGTCACGACGGGAAGCGGCTGCTCGTTGCGGATCGAGCTCGCACTGCGTCGCAGTGGGACGCAACGACTCTCCGGCCGATTGGCGAACCGATGAAGCACGAGGATGAAGTCATCTATTGCGAATACGATTCCGCTAATGAACTTGTGGTTACCGCAAGTTCGGACAACACCGCTCAAGTCTGGAATGCGAACACGGGACAGCCGGTCGGGCCGCGATGGAAACACGAAAGTCCGGTACTTCGCGCAAGATTTGTTCCCGAAACCGATCGCGTTATTACAACGACGCTTGATGGAAATGGCGCGATTTGGACTGTCGGGTCCGATAAGCCACTGCACCAGTTCAGTCAGGATTCGCGATTGGTCGGGCTGAGGATCCACCCGAACGGAAAATGGTTTGCGTTATCGGGCGAGAGTCCATTTCTACAGATCCGCAGCACCGAGGATGGCAAGCCGCTCGGCGAACGGATCAATCATCTCGGATTGGTGGGTGATGCGGAATTTAGCTCAACGGGCAAACATCTTGTCTCCGTTAGTTTCGACGAAGGGTCAGTTGTCGTGACGGAACTGAACGACCACAAATTCCCAGAGACTCGTTGGAAGCTGGGAACCAGTATTTTCGCCTGCCAATTTGGACGTACCGACGACGACGTGATAACCGCGGATGGAGCCGGAGAATTGATACTTTGGAGTCGAGAAGGCTCTGGTTTTGTGCCCCAATGGTCCGCGGTGGATCCGGCCGTCAGCGTGGACCGCGTATCGATCCATCCAAAACTTCCGCTTGTGATCGTCAGCGCCCGGAAATCGGGCGAGTCTTTCCGCCCAGGTGTTTCCAGCATTCGATTTCACGATCTAGTCGCGGGTTCCCTGTTAGCGGAGCTACATGGGCACCTTCGTCCCATTCACAACGTGAATATCAATCCCGATGGAAAGCAATTTGCGACGGGATCGGCCGACGGCACGGTTCGCGTTTGGGATATTACCTCGGATGAACGGTCCCCCGAAATATTGCAGCGCTTGGCATTTTTCTACGAAGGAAAATCGGGAGGCGCGGGTCTGGAAACCAATTCGCTCGCCCCCCAAGCCCAAGTCGACGAGTTTGCGGCGTTGCGAATGCTATATCCCGAAACTTTCCGCTGTTCCGACGACGAAATCCGAAGATGGGAAGAAGAAGTTCAGTGGGTTCGAGAACAAGCCATCCCGGGTTCTGGCCAGGCAGTATCTCGAATCAAGAATTAGTTGATTTTTCATCAGCCAAGGGACGGTAGCATCCGGCCTGAATCGATGACCAAGACGAAAACCGGGGGCTAGCGCCCTACGGCTGATGTTTTGAGACACAGCCTCGCGCAAACGAGCTCTGGCTTGAATTGTCATTCAGAGTATTTCGGGCCAAGGGCAGAAACCGGAAGTGCCTCGGCAAACGCTCCGCTGAGCACGATGATTTGCTCCACCGATAACTGTTCCGCGCGCGACGTAGCTTGATAACGAAGTCGCCCAAGCACCTCGTCGATCGCTGGCTTGTCAAGCTGATCGCTGAGCGCACTGACAAGCGCGCTGCGCAAAAATTTGCGACGATGACAAAACAACCCACGAATGAACTGGTGAAAGAACTCCAAATCGGCAATGCGGGCTCGCAATGAAGATTGCGGTCGAATTTGAATGATGGCCGATTCGACCTTGGGTCGGGGCCAAAATACAGTGGGGGGCATGACCCGAATCAACTCGACTTCGCAAAGACTCTGGATCCAAATGCTCAGCGCACTGTAATCCTTGGTCGATGGTCGCGCCATGATTCGATCCGCTACCTCTTTCTGAATCGTGACGGTCATCGAGACGGGGACGATCGGCGTCGTCAACAAGTTTGAAAGGACCGGGGTTGCGATGCAGAACGGCAAGTTCGCGGCGACTTTCAATTGCCGACTAGGATCAACGGCCAACTCGGCTTGAACCGCCTCTACAATGCTCTCGCTCAATTGGTTCTTGTTGCGGAGCGCGTCTTGTTGGAGAAATCGAATGTTCTCATGCGCTTCCAATTCTTCGCGGGCCAGCTGTTGCAAGTATCGATCCACTTCGACCGTTACGACGGAAGCCGCAAGTTTGGCCAGTTTTGCCGTGAGGCCCCCTAACCCCGTACCGATTTCCAGAACGACGTCGTGAGGTTGGATATCGGCCGCGCGAACGAGCAGATCGATCAGATTTAAGTCGATTAGAAAATTTTGGCCGAACCGGTTCTTCGGCCTCAGTCCGACACTGGCCAGCCGCCGAGTCAGATACGAAATTGTTTGTCGCGCGTTTTCCGTCATTATTCAAATCCAAGGTTGTGCCAGAAGCCTATCCAAAAACCAAAATTGGTCCCTCGCCCCCGCTTCAGGCAACTTTATGCGAATGTGCTTGCAAGACTTGGCAATCGTTTACAACAAAATCCTCGTTCCCTGGCTCTGCCGGGGAACGCACTGTCTTCGAGGCTCTACCTCGTCCTGGGCTGGCAGAGCCAGCAATGCAGTGGGTTCCCAGGCGGGAGCCTGGGAACCAGAACTAAATTATTGCTATCAATCGTGCATAAAGTTGCCCGCTTTGGGGGAGAAGGAACCGGAAAATCGCAATATCAAAACTTGCGCTTTGCGTTGGTGTTGGCACCAATTCGCTCCTGCTTAATTCGATCCTTCGCGTCGAATCACGCCAGAATTGATGAGCTGTCGTTCGACGTATTTGGCCAAAATATCGGATTCCACATTCACCTCATCTCCATCGCGAAGTCGACCCAAGGTCGTCATGGATAGCGTATGCGGAATTAGCGCCACGCTGAATTGATCGTCACGAACATTCACGAGCGTCAAGCTCACTCCGTCGACCGCGACCGATCCTTTGCAGGCCATTTGCCGAGTCAACGACCGCGGGACACGAAACCAAACGTCCGACCAATCGCCCGAATCGACCCGCTCGGTCACGATTCCGACGGCGTCGATATGGCCGGTCACCAGATGCCCGCCCAGCGGACTCCCGACGCTCGTCGCTCGCTCCAGATTCACTTGCGATCCGATCGTGAGTCGTCTCAAGTTGGTACGTTGCAGCGTTTCCGGGCCCGCTTCGAAACTTGCCCGATCGTGATCGCGTGACACCATCGTCAGGCAACAGCCGTCGATGGACACGCTGTCGCCAATCGCCAACGAATCGAAAAATCGAATGGCGGCAATCGTCAATCGTATCCCGGGACCACTCGGTTCGATCCCGCAGATGGCGCCGCAGGCTTCAATCAAGCCGGTGAACAAAGGCAAACTCCTCGCGCGGCGGACCCAACGAAAGCGTCTGCTACAAGGTGACACAAATCAATCAACAGTTCAACCGTCGGCCCCTTTTCGAACCCAAATCGTTGGCTGAGAATGTCTCGATTGAATCGCCCGTCGGCAGCTAATAAGGAATTCCATCGATGGTGGGGCAATCGGACACAATCGCGGAAGTGCGCGGTCGCGAGATCTTGGATAGTCGTGGAAACCCCACGGTTGAAGTCGAAATCACGCTGACCGACGGCACGACGGCGTTCGCTGCTGTCCCCAGCGGAGCAAGCACCGGCGCCCACGAGGCTTGGGAACTCCGCGACGAAGAGGCCGAGCGGTACATGGGCAAAGGGGTGCTCACCGCAGTCGAACATGTCAATAGCGTGATTGCCGATACGCTCACCGGCTTGCAAGCCACCAATCAGTTCCACGTCGACCATGCGATGATCGACCTGGACGGAACAGAAAATAAACGGAAACTCGGTGCGAACGCCATGCTCGGCGCCTCGTTGGCAGTCGCTAAAGCTGCTGCGGCTCATGTGGGTTTGCCCCTGTATCAGTATCTGGGTGGGGCCGCAGCCCGCGTGTTGCCCGCGCCAATGATGAACATCGTCAACGGCGGGCGCCACGCCGATAACTCGGTCGATGTCCAAGAATTCATGGTGATGCCGCTCGGCTTCGATCAATTTAGCGACGCGCTGCGCTGCGGCGTCGAAATTTTTCACCATCTCAAAAAAGTCCTCTCCTCGCGCAGCTTGAGCACCTCGGTCGGCGACGAAGGCGGCTTTGCCCCAAATCTGGCGAGCAACGGCGAGGCGTTGGACCTGATCATGGAGGCGATTGAAATCAGCGGCTATAACGCCGGCGAGCAAGTTTTTATTGCCCTCGACGTTGCCGCAACGGAATTTTTCGACGCGCCGACGCAGAAGTATAAGATCGATGGCAAAAATCTTTCGCCTGGTGAAATGGTCGACTTTCTCGCCGATTGGGCCGGCCGCTACCCCATTTGCAGCATCGAAGACGGCTGCAGCGAAGACGATTGGGACGGTTGGAAGCTCCTCTCGAAGAAACTGGGTTCGAAAATCCAACTGGTCGGCGACGACTTGTTCGTCACCAATACGCGCCGCCTACGCAAAGGGATCGAACAGGGGATTGCCAACAGCATCCTGATCAAAGTCAATCAGATCGGGACCTTGACCGAGACCATCGATGCAATTCAGTTGGCCCACCGCAACGGCTACACCAGCATCGCAAGCCACCGCAGCGGGGAAACGGAGGATTCCACGATCGCCGATCTGGCCGTCGCCATGAACACGGGCCAGATCAAAACGGGAAGCGCTTCGCGCAGCGATCGGATGGCGAAGTACAACCAATTGCTCCGCATCGAAGAGCAACTAGGCGCCGCCGCCATCTACGGCGGCCCGTTGTTCCCCAATCGCTCTGGCATGAAGTGACAGTTCTTTTTTGTGTGCCACTGGCTGTGCCCGTGTTGCGATCTGCTCGCGCTGTGCATGGGTCTCGAAAAGTAGGTCTCGCGAGCCGAGCGAGATCTGGCGCCATCCCGCAGGTTCTAATCCTTTGATGGTCAAACAACCGTTGGTTCCATTAGTCTTGAATCAACTATCCGGCTGACAGTTCAAGGTCTCGCTCGGCTCGCGAGACCTACTTTTCGAAATCAAAGAGCGCTTGCGATGGAACGGAAACCCGCAGGGCGTTGAGAACGGCCAAGACGTCGATGATTTCTTGGCAAATGGCACCGGCGACGGGAGGGAGATAGCCGGCGGCTGCGGCGATCATCCCCAAGATGCTGAGCGCCATCCCGCCGATGGCACTTTGCAGCGCAATCCGCCGCATCCGGCGACTGATGTGCAAAAATTCGTCGACGCGTTGCAACGAGCTGTCGAGAACTACCACGTCGCCGGCTTCGGTCGTGACATCGTTGCTTTGTCCAAAAGCGATGCCGACCGTTGCGGCCAACAATGCCGGCGCGTCGTTGATGCCGTCGCCGACGAAAATCGTCTTGGCCCGCGCTGTCTCCGCGTTCACGATCGCCAATTTTTGTTCGGGGCTTTGCTGAAAATACACATTGTCGATGCCGACTTGGTCGGCTAAATACTTCACTTCGGATTCCCGGTCGCCCGAGACGATCAGCGTCCGATTGATTAAGTGTTTCGGATAAAGATGATGGACAAACGAGGCGCCCTCTTTGCGCGGCTTGTCGCGAAACCGGACCATCGCGGCGAACTTGTTGTCGATTAATACGGCGCATTCCATTCCCCCGACTTGTGGCGGAAACTCCGACGCGAGTTGCGGTTGTGCTTTCAATAATTTGCCGCGACTGGTGATCTGAATTTTCTTGCCGGAGACAAGCCCGCGCAGACCCTCACCCGGCCGCTCGCTCATTTCGCTGACGTCATAGACCGTCGAGCGCGATTGTTTGGCCGCCAAGAGAAACGGGGCGGACAGCGGGTGCTTGGAGTACCGCTCCAAACTACTCACCAAGGCAAGAATCTCGCCTGCGTTAAATCCCGGCGCCGGAAGGATCTGCTCGAGCCGAGGTTGGCCATAGGTCAGGGTCCCGGTCTTGTCAAAGATAATCGTGCGACAGGTATCCGCCGTCTCCAGCGCCGACGGATCGCGGACGATGATCGACCGCTTGGCCGCCAATGAAATCGAGCCGATGATCGCAACCGGAATCGCGATCAGCAAGGGACAAGGAGTTGCTACGACGAGGACCGAGAGAAATCGCACCGGGTCGCCGGAAAGCCACCACGCCACCAAGGCAATCGACAGCGCAATGGGGGTGTAGACGGCGCCGAGCGAATCGCCCAAGCGGCGAATCTGGGGCCGCTTCTCTTCCGACGCCTGCATGACTTTCATGATTTTGGCATAGCGCGAATCTCGGGCCAAAGCATCCGCGCGAATCACCAGCGCCATTTCGCCGTTGATCGCTCCGGACAACACCGATGAACCGGGGGTCTTGCTCATGACGTAGGGTTCGCCGGTCAAGTAACTTTCGTCCATCGTGCCGTGACCTTCGATCACAGTTCCGTCGATGGGGCAGGTTTCGTGCGGAAAGACAACGACCGTGTCGCCGACGACAAGCTGCGCGAGCGGCACATCCTCGATGTTTGCCCCGACCTTGCGGTGTCCGATCGCCGGCATGCGTTTACTCAAGGCACGAAGTACCGATGAAGCACTACGGACTGCATAGGCCTCTAACGCTTCGCCGCCGGAAAGCATGAGCACAACGAGCGCGCCAGCCAGATACTCTCCCAGGAAAATCGACACGACGATCGAGATGCCCGCCAGCAGGTCGGAACCAAACTGGCGGCGCAGCAGTTTGAGCAGCAATTGCAGCACCAGCGGGCTGCCACCCGCAATCGCGGCCCCCAACGGCCAGTTGGCGGCTTCTGCCCAGGGCGATGCCTTCAACGCCAAGTGCAATCCGATCATCGAGATTGTCCATCCCGCGATGATCGCGTCGTGTGATCGCTTGAAAATACTAACCCATCGATTTTGCGCCATGTATTCGCCCCGGTACTTGGAACAATGTATCATTGCCAAGTAGCGGCCGTTAACCAGGCGGTTTGCGATTGGTACCGGTTCCAAGAGACTTCAATGATCATTGAGAACCCGTTATTGCCGGCGCTTATCGGCGCAATTATTGGCCTAGCTTGTTTCGGTCTATGGTATGCGTTTCGACATTGGATGCCGTTGTTGGTCGGCAGCATCGCCGTATTTTGTGGGATCGCGGTCGTCGCGTTATCAGTGCTGATCGATAGCCCGCGCGAGGAAGTCGAACGAACCGTACATCGTCTTGCCATGGCGGCCCAAAACAACGATATCGAAATGTTATTGCGATACGTGTCGCCCTCGGCGGTCGAAGTTCGCAACGCTGCCAAATTGGAGATGGAGGCAACGCGATTCGTTAGCTGCTGGATCGCTAAGATTCACGACATCAAAATCGATGAAACGAAATCGCCGCCTGCGGCTCGAGCCAGTCTGGCAGTCATCGCCATCGTCGAAGGATCACGATACGGCGACGGCCGAGGACGCGTGCAACTTTGGCTGGATTTGGTCAAAGAATCGGACGGCCAATGGCGTGTGGTCGGGTATCGTTACAGTATTGAGTAGCCCCCACAAGGCAAAGTCGCTGCGGACTTTGCCACCGACACAGAACACTTCGGAGGCGTTGCCAATAAAAACTGGCCGTTCACAGCCATTCGCTTGCCCAACGGCAACACGGTTTGCACTAGTTACGGCCAGCGTGAGCCAGATGCCGTTAAGCTATTCGAAGTCACCCGCGACAAGGCAGAGCCAGTGGCACACAAAACCGCCTGCCTGGAGCGCGCATTTCGACTTGGTAGCCGAATTCGCCAGAATTAGGGCAAGGCGTCTTCATCCGCGCCCAAACGCTGGGGAATCCCGCTACAGTTTGCTGAGAGTGCCTTCCCGCTGAAAACTGAAAACTATTCCTGTTTCCTCGCCACTTCGTGTTCCGGTTCGCTTCTGCCCAACACTCCTTGAGATTGCCTCAAGCGAACGACATCCTTTTCGAGTTCGACAATTTCGTGAATCAATTCTGAACGCAGAGTCAGCAGCCGCAATTTGAGTTCGAGGTCGGACTTGAGGTCGATTGGCTGCAGATCTTTCCCTTCGACCGAGGCTTCCAGAGATTCCTGAACACTAGCGATTGATTGGCGCTTTAGTTCAATTACGCGGAGACGGGTGGCGATCGAGTCGACGGCATCGCTGACTTCCATTTCGATCATGTCGCGGCGAAGTCTGGCGAGGTTTTCGACTTGGCATCGCCGATTGGCCGCTTCGGATTCGCGGCTCTCTTCGGACTGTCGCGATCCAAAAAGTCCGCGGCCGCCGGCGATGATTCCCAACAAGGGACTTGTACTCCGCGCGGTGGCCCTCAGCCATTCCAGCATTTCGCTCGAGCCGCCGTCGTACGCCAAGCACCTTAAAGCCGCCAAATCAGTTCGGTTTTCAAACGCCACAGCTATCTCGGCGTTTCGGTCGAACGCGGCCACAGGTTGCGATTGATAATTGGTCCAAATCGGCGCGACGTATCGTTTGTCAAGTTGCAGCAGCGATTCTAGCTGGGCGTTGAGTTGATTCTGTTGATGGTGGAGACGCTCGCTTCGTTCATCCAACTCGAGTCGTTGCCGAAAAAATTCGCGATCGTCGAACGGAACGCTGACCAAGTTTTCTCGAAGCTTGGCTACGGTTGCCGTCGCGTCGTCGATTGGGACTTTGGATTGGATAAGGAGCTCGTGCTGCAGGTGGACTTCAACCAAATTCAAATAGGCCTCCATCGCCTGACCGGCGGATTGGTTTCGCTCGTACGCCGCCGTTAGGTCCAGCAGTTTCCGAGCAGCGGCAGGAGTCGTTGGCGAACGACAGAGAATCGCCTTCTCTTTTTGAATCGCCTGAGCAATCGGCGACGAGCGAGCGGCCAAGTATTCGGTCTGCTGGATCGTCAAATCGCGCAGGCTTCCATTGGGCTCGTCGACAAAGGGAACGCCCGCGTGCGACCATTCAATCGCGCTCAATTGAATCGCGGCGCGACTCTCCAGGGAGATGGACGCCAGCCGATTGACCTCGGGAGTCGGGCAACACGTCGACAATGACTCCGGAGGCCGGCGGCAGATCGTGCAGCCGGTCGCCATCAAGATGATCAACCCAATCGAAAATTGTCGGAGCGTAACCAATGTCGGTCTAAATCCGCGAAGGGGAGCCTGTCGAAAATTGCCGTTGCAACGCCTGCTAGCTTTCACTCACAAAAGCGACGGCTTCTATTAGTTATCGACTTCGTTTCGGCACTCATTCAGCGATTCAAGTCGCAGGAAAAACACAGGCAGCAGCATCCCACTCCAAACGACTACATGATTATGGAAGAATGCATGTGCGAATTTACGCTCAATGTGCACATGGATTCACGCTTCGACGAATCTCGACTGTTAATTTGGGAAGTTTCGCTAGACGAGTTAAATCGATCGACGATCGAATTGATTCTGTTTCGCAAGACATTTTTTTGGGAATTTGAACTGACGTTCGCAACGATTGGCAATTTGGTGTGATCCATCTACCTTTGCTCGGGGACAGCGCTGGAGTCACCCGTAAAGCACAAGACAACGCTGTGAAGGACAATTGATTGAATATTTAGCAGGTTCAGATCGTTTAACGGCAAGCCGACGGCGATTGCGTCACTCTTGCCTTCTGCTTGCCGTTAAACGAACCAATGAAAGCTTCGTTGAGAACCTGTGGCCGGATGAGCAGCATCGAGGTCTAGATTCCGTCGGTCGGTCGGTACAACGAATCTGATATTGCATTTGCGGCCACCCATGCGCTCAAATGAGTGC
Organism: Pirellulaceae bacterium; assembly: GCA_041745295.1. GTDB lineage: Bacteria > Planctomycetota > Planctomycetia > Pirellulales > Pirellulaceae > JANMEB01. Next base: position 38,226 of record JBGTJE010000103.1, read on the forward strand.
TTCGATGCCATCGGCTAATTAGGTTTCATTGGTCGATCGACCGATTTTTGCGAACCAATGACGCGAATCATTCGTACAACCCCCGCGGCCCGCGAACAAACCGACGCAGGGCAAGCAACTGGGACTTAGCCACTTACAGGGGCGCACCATGGTCAAAACCCAAAACCGACAATCGACGCGAGCACGGTTCGACGAGTTGTCTCACCACGACGTGACCGCAACGCAACTGATGTCGCAGCGTCAAGTCGACGCGACCCTCGTTCACGCTGCGGTTGGCGGCGGCGAAATGGTCATCGTCGACGATGGCAAAATTAATGCGGCCGTCATTGAAGCCGCGCACGACGAGACGGACGAACTGGCGCGGATCGAACAGGAGACTCGCAAAGTACTTTGTGGTCGACCGATTCATTTCAAATTGGTTCAGGAAGAGAACGGCTGGGCGGTCTCGGCGGTCGTCCCCACCTATTATTCGAAGCAACTCTTGTTGCGAGCCGTCCAACACGCGTGCACGCCGGCCGTTGTCTTCGACCGCATCTGCGTTCCCTATCCGTCGTGTAATCGTCCGTAACGATGTGGGGCATTGCGTGTGTTGAAGTTGACGTTTTAGCGCGGGGCTTTTGTTGTAGGTCTCGCGAGCCGAGCGAGAACTTGCGCCAATACGATTTCACCAATTCGATTGGCGTTCAATGTCAGTAACGTCTACCGAATTCTGTTTGGACGGCTCGGCGGGTTACGTGATTTGGACCAGCGAATTTATTGGTCGTGCGATGTCTCGCTCGACTCGCGAGACCGACGGCCCAAATTGAACGATTGTGATGCCGCTCCTTCGCGAACACCATCAGCGGACCATCGCCTGGGTTTCAAAATCTTGCAGGCGATCGGCAACGGCAAGGCGTTTGGCATCCTGCGACGTCTTTTCGTAGAACTTGGCTTTATTCCATAAGCACTGATAGGCCTGCTCCGGTTCTTGGCAAGCCTCGAATTCCTGCTGGACTTGATCCAATAACGGGATGCCTTCGTCTTCGCGTCCGCGAATCAACAATCCCAAACTGTAATCGGCTTGGGCTCGCAAACGATCGCGCGGGGGCCACGTGGCGCTCGAGGCCAATGCCGTTTTCAGCAGATTGAGGCCTTGGGCGACCGCGCCATTTTGCAATTTGATCGCGCCAAGGACCGCTTTAGCACGATCTTGCAGAGTCGCATCGGACGCTTCGCTGATCAGGCGAATCAAAATAGCGGATGCTGCCCCTGGTTGTCCCGTGGCGATCATCGCCCGAGCCTCGTGCAGGCGCAGTTCCGTTTGAAGCTCCAGCTTTGTGAACAAGGCCTCGGATTTTTTCAAGGCCAGCAGGGCATTTTGGCCTTCGTCGCGATTCAAATGCATTGCCCCAACCGTGAGCCAAACGACTGCTTCGGTACTTTCGCCGGAGATGGTTTCGCTATCTGGCAAAAATCCTTGGTTGACCAAGAAGTCGACTTGCTGCGCCAGTATTTCTTGGGGCCAAGCGGCATTGCTGGGATGTAAATAGGCGGCTCGTGTCCAAAACACTGGGTCGAGCAGGTGGTCGTCGCCGAGCAATTGGGCGTGGTCGCTAACGGCTTGGGCCCAAGTCTGCCGCCACATTTCGAGATTGCCCGAATGGCGATAAAACTCGCCGAGCAACAAGCGCAACTGCGACGCCAAATACATCGACGAACGATCGGCGATCGCGACAGCCTGATTCAGTTGCTGAATCGCAACGTCGCTTCGCCTTGACGTTAGGTGAGCAATCGATTGCAGGCGCCGACACTCGATGTCCACAAATGGCAGCGGATTTTTCGGCAGTAGCTTGTCGAGTTGCAGCGCCAACGCCTGCTCGGGTTGATCTTGTTCTAGATACGCCACAAACTTGGAGTGGCCTTGTAACCACCGCTCACGATCAGGACCCGTCCAGGCGTGGTAATCTCGACAGAGTCGCGAATCCGTTGTCGCCCAGTGCGAATCGAAGACATCCGCGATGACTCCCAGCGCAACGTCGGCTTGCGCGGCGTTTGGGTCACCCGACAATGCCGTTAACGCCATATCGGGATATCGGAGGACCAAGGTTTGGGCCGAGCGAAAGCGTCGTTGTTCGATCAAGTCGGCGACGGATTGTTGAAATTCGTGGTCGGCAAACGCCAAGTGATCGGCTTCGCCTAAAACCACGCCGCCGCCATCCCAACGAAAATTTTTGCCCGTTTTGCTTGATGGGCCGAGTTGTTGAGCTTGATCTATGGCGCCACTCTGCGCGCCGTCCGGATGAGTCGCTGCGTTTTCAGTCGAATCCGCCAGATCGACATTGTCGGAGCTATTCCAATTTAAGAGCGAGCAACCGCCGACAAATGCGAGCACCAACACCGCAGCACCTGAGGCCGATCGCGTCAAAGGATTGTGGTGCATCGGAGGTATTGATTGCATTGTCAACTCGGCTTAATAACGCTTCGGCACGACGTTGTGAAAACGGAACTCTTTGTGGAGCTGACACTGATCCGAGTCGACTTGCATGACCTCATCCGGTGAAAACGTGTGGAGCGTGTGCTCTTCGGTCCCTGCAATTGGATGAACACTCAAGGTCGCCACAAGTTCGCGGCTCAGGCAGGCGGATTCGGAGGGCGTGTTGAATATGTACGGGCGGATCATGACGACGAGTTCTCTCCGATTGCGGCCCGTGTTTTGATTGCGAAAAAGGATTCCCACATATGGCAACTTGCCAAGGACTGGAATTTGGGTTCGCGTGTCAATGACTTGCTCTTCGATTAACCCGCCTAATGCCACCGCCAACCCGTCTTTGGCAACGATCGTCCCGCTGATCGTGCTGCGATTCACAGTATCGACCGGCTGATTGATGACCGTTCCATTGGGGATGATTAGTGGAATTCGGCCTCCGTTCTGAACCCGCCGCGCATTTTCTTGAATCACGCGCAGCGTCACCGTGCGATCGGCGTTGATACTAGGTGTAATAAAAAGCGATTGGCCAACGTCCCGTAATTCGGTGATCGGCGTGCCCGTTATCGTCGTGTTGTTATTGCCCGCTGCGATAACCTGCGGCGGGTTGAAGCCCACGGTAAAGGGAATCGTATCGCCGATGAAGATTCGACTGACTTCATTGTTCGCGGTCAACAGTAGCGGCGTGTTGAGTACGGTAACCCGATTGTCATCCTCGAGTATTTGCATGCGGGCCCGAAAGCTATTGCTGACGACTTGAAATGTCAGATCGCCTTGGTTGAGCACGGCTCCGCCAGGCAGCATCGACGCCGTGCGCCGCGCGGCTCCGACGAGTGCGTCTGATGGCGTGGGCAAAATATCTCCCGACGTGAAACTTCCCGCGGCCGTCCCGCCGTCGGAAAACTCGAAGTCGAACATGCTGTGGAAATCATCATCCAATGCAATCGACATGACTTTGACTTCGAGCAACACTAAAGGCGTGGGCACGTCGAGATGTTGAATCAGATTCTCAATTTGTGTCATGGTGGCTTGGTCACCCGTCCGCACGATGACTTGGTTGTTTCGTCGGACGACGGTCACATAAATCGTGGCTTGCCGCTCTTCCAGCAATTTTGCCACAGCGTCCCCAGTTTCCGGCGATGGCTGGGTTTGCTCGGATGGCGAAGGCTGCCCGGACTGCAATGACTGGATGAGCTGTTGAATCTGTTCGGAACTCAGATCGCGGAGAGGCAGGTATTCGTTGCTGATGGCACCCGGTTGCGGAAACTGCCGCCGCGCATTGTTATTGGAGGTAAAGCCGCCCAGGCCGTTGATCGCGCTCATGGAAGGCCGCCCGCCAAAGGAATAATTGCCTTGAAAGGCGCCCAAGCCCAGGCTTCGCCCATCGACCAAATCGAACCGGTTTAGTCGATACACCAAATCCATTACCGAGTCTTCGTCGCCGATCCCGAAATTCAGTCGGACGCGCTCGCCAAACAGATCCCGAATCGCCACCGCGACGTCGACCGGGTTGGGGTAGAGCAACGTAAAAACTTGCGTTTGCTCATCGCGAAAACTGGCAAGGTTGCTTTCGTATTCTTTGGTCGTGAAGATGCGAATGATGCCCGACGTTTCATCGATTCGAAAGTACAAATCGTGCGTTTTGGTGAGGCTCTCCAGGACATCCATCGCTCGGACGTCGTGGAGAAAAAGATTGACTGTAACTTTGTTGGCTTCCTGTGACGCCACGATGTTCAGTTTGGATTGCTCGGCAAACGCCCGAATGACTTCGTTGAGCGTTTGATCGCGAAAATCAACCAACTCGATGATGTCGTCCGGCGGAATGAAGTTGGATGGGTAGCTGTTAGCCCGGGACACAACCTCCTGGGAACGAAATTGTTCGGCCGCTTCGAGGAATTTTGGATATTCGGCGCTGTCGCTGAGCGTGGTTTCCAACGGATCGGCAATTTCGCTGGCGGTCGATTCTTGGGCAAACGCGTTGCGCGGCAATCCGAAGGCCGCAATCCCAAAGATGACTGAAGCAAAGACGACTGGAATCGCTGTTGGGCGATCCAGGCAGCGAACGTGGCGAATCCTTTGCAACATCCTTGTCGCCTTTAGACCCTGTCCGGGTCACATCCGCGCTTCATGCGTCGGCATGCATCGACGGATAGTCGTCAATCGTAGATCACGACGGTGCGATCTAGCTCTGGGAACTTTAATTCGATCACGTCTTTAGTGATTTTCTCCACTCGCATCAAGATCCAAACCCCATTGGTGAGCGGGATTGTCATTTCGACGTTGTTGCGAATGCGGAAGCTCCGCTCGCCCAATTGCAGAACGGCCATCGACGATTCCCCTGCCAGCACTTTGGATTTCAGCGAGAAATTTGGCAATTCCAGGAGTTGCTTGCGCAGTCGTTCATTTTCCAGTTTGAGTTCCTGCGTCAGTTTGGCGACCTGGAGCGTCAAGCTAGCGAGCTCGGCCTTCAGGGTAATATTTTCCGTCTTGAGCAGGGTGTTTTCGCCGATGTACTTGTCCAATTTCTCGACGTCGCGAATTTTGGCTAGCGTTTGTTGGACGATGGTGCTCGGCGCCGCGGGGTCGGCCGCCGGCTCTTGGGCAATCGCGGCTGAGGTCGTCAGGACCCAAGCTAGAGTGAGCACAGTCAATCGAATCGTGTTACGCATATTTCACCCCCGAATGTTAGATTAATTTCCCGCCGAAAAAAGGGCCAAGAAGAACGCGATGTAAATGTAGCCCACGACACCGCCGACCAATAACGTGATCGCTGGTGTCGCGATAGCCTGGAGACGTTGCACCGATGCTTGAAACTGGTCCTCATGAAATTCGGCCGCTTCGCGCATGACACGTGCCATTTCGCCCGACTGTTGACCGACGGAGACCATCTTGTTGAACATTGGTGTAAATCCTCGAGGGGACGTCACGGCTTCCGATAGACTGGTGCCGCGAATGATCTTCTCGCGAGCCGCGGCCACGATTTGGGAAAGCGAGCTATTTCGCAGAAGCGTTTGCACTGTTCCCAGGGCTTCCGTCAGCGTGAGTCCGCTCTCGAGCATCATATGCAACCCACGTGCGAACGTCGCGGTTTCTTGATTTCTGATCAGCGGTCCGAGCACGGGGATCCTGAGCAATCCGCGGTCGATCCACAGCCGACCTCGCTCCGAGCCATAGGCAAACGCCATCAAGGCAAACGCGGCGACTCCACAGCCGGCGATGGCCACGAAGTTGTCACGCAGCCATTGCGTCCCGCGAATCAATTGCTGGGTCATCGCGGGCATCTCGCGTCCCAAGCTTTCCAAATAAACTTGAAGCCGAGGCATCAAATAGACGACCAAGTACACGGTCACGAACAGCGCGAGGAGCAGAACGAGCGCCGGGTAAATCGTCGCCGACCAAAACTGTTGCCTCGCTTTGCGGTGTTTTCGCATCGTGTTGGCCGCGCGAAGTACGACCGGCTCGAGGTCCCCCGTTTGCTCTCCGACTTCGATCAGGCGAACGGCAAAATCTGGGAGTCGAGCCTGCCGGCGGAGGGCCTGGCTCAAGCCCATGCCGTTTTGAATGCTCTGGCCGACCTCGCGCCACATCCGGGCCAGCGTGCGGACGTCGGCTTGCTCGACGATCGTGTCAATTGCCGCCAGCAGCGTCATTCCACTACGAATCATGATCGCCAGTTGCTGCAACGAGATTTCGATCTGAAGGTCGCTCGGACCGAGCGTCCACGTCCAGCGATTCGATTGGGCTTGGGCCAAGACAATTGCCTGTTCGATTCGCAACACAATCCAACCTCGATCGCGCAATTGCGATGTGGCGACATGTCGCGACGCGGCTTGGATGACACCGCTGCGTGCGATTCCTTGGTCGTCGCGAGCTTTGAATGCGAATTCGGGCATCAGCGAAAGGGCCTTTACGGATTGACGGTGGCAATCGTTTCGGCAAACGCGGTCGTGCCGCCGCGCAGTTTCTCGATCGCGTCATCGACCAAAAACGGATTCCCTTGGTTTGCCAAATAGGTGACGAGCTCGCCCTCGGGCTTTCGATCGGCGACTAGTTTTGCGAGCGCGCGATCGAACGGCACAAGTTCAAAGATCCCCGTGCGCCCGTCGTAACCGGTACCTGCGCAGAACTTGCAGCCGATCGGTTCAAAGACCGGCGATCCAGCCAACTCGGGACGTGCGATGCCGGCCGCTTGATCGTCGCTCATTGGAACCGCCCGGCGGCAATGCGCGCAGATTTTGCGCACCAACCGCTGCGCGACGAACAACCGCGCGATGGCGCCGACGAGAAAAGGCTTGATTCCCATATCGACCAGTCGGCTGACTGTTGTTGTCGCTGAATTGGTGTGCAGCGTCGTGAGCACGAGGTGCCCGGTCAAAGCGGCTTTGACGGCGATCTCGGCGGTCTCCTCGTCTCGAATTTCGCCGATCATGAGGACGTCGGGGTCGTGCCGTAATACGCCGCGCAAGGCCTTGTGAAAGTTGACTTTGTCGGCCGTATCCACTTCCACCTGGGATACCCCGTCGATGACATACTCGACCGGATCCTCGATCGTGATTACGTTCAGCGATCGCTTGGCGATCATCGTGCGAATCGCAGCGTACAGCGTCGTCGTTTTGCCGCATCCGGTCGGACCGGTGAGCACAATCAGGCCGTTGGGTTGCTGGATGGCTTGGGCGAATGTCCTCAGATCCCGCTGCGACATGCCGAGCATTTCCAAGGTCAATTGATGCGTGCGCGTGGCCAAAAGCCGCAGCGTCATGCGTTCCCCGTGTTTGGTTGGAATCGTGGCAGCCCGCACGTCCGTGGCTTGAGAAGTCTCCTGCCCGAGGGTCAAACGGCCGTCTTGCGCGGCGCGGCGCTCCGCGATATCCATTCCCGCGAGGACTTTGAGCCGCGAAATGAGGGCGTGGTGCACGACACTGGGAATGCGTCGATAATCTTCCAGCAATCCGTCGACTCGGAGGCGAATGCGGACATCCCTTTCGCCCGGTTCGATGTGAATATCGGTGGCTTCGCGAATCAAAGCGGCGTGAAAGATCTCATCGCTCAGAGCGACCAGATCGAGACCGTCCAGGTCACCGTCTGAAGCGCGTTGAGCGAACGAAATGCGCATCGGGACCGATTGATTTGCCGAGTTTCCCGATTCGCGAAAAACCCGCTGAATGGCCCGTTCCAGCGAATCGGGCTCCGCGAGTTGGACTTCGATCGGCGACTCGACGTACCGTTCAACCGCTTGCAGACCTTGGACATCGCCAGGGTCTTTGCAAGCAACTAGGACTTTGTTGGAGAGCTTGGCAAAGGGGAGCAGCTGTCGGCGGATCGCCAGATTTGCCGGGATGCGCAGCGCCCAACTTGGGTCAATTTTGACTTGATCCAAATCTAACAGTTCGGATTCAGTTTCCTGGATCGTCATCGTGCTTGTCGACTTACGGCAATCGGTCGGACACTGCCTTGATAGGTTCGCGATCGCTCGACCAACAGTTTGGAGTTTCGGGCCAAGGACCGCGCAGTCACTTCACTAATTCGTTGTTGGCCGAGCAAATCGGCCAAGCACTGGTCCAAGGTATACATGCCTTCGGCACCGCTCGTCTCAATAATCGAGCGTATTTGTTTGAGGTTGGCTTGGGCGATCAAGTTGGATACGGCGGGCGTTACGTGCAACACTTCGCTGGCGAGGACTCGTTGTGTGCGTTGTTCGGTTCCGGGTCGGCGGCCGGCAGGGCTTTCGCCGATCAACAAGTGCTGGGCAATAATCGACCGCAACGTCGCCGAAATCTGGTGTCTAACCATTTCTTGTTCGTCGCCCGGAAAGACGCTCGACAATCGCTCGATCGCGCCGACGCAATCGCCGGCGTGCACGGTCGCCAAAACCAAATGGCCCGTTTCGGCCGCGGTGATGGCAGTACGAATCGTTGGGAGGTCGCGAATTTCACCCACCAAGATGACGTCCGGATCTTGCCGCACGGCGTCCACGAGGGCGCGGTGAAAATCAGGCGTGTCGAGTCCGACTTGGCGTTGGGTCACCATCGAGCGGCGCGACGCATGGACATACTCGATCGGATCCTCAATCGTGACGATGCGACAGGCCTGGGTCTGATTGATGTAATCGATCAAGGCGGCCTGCGTGGTACTTTTTCCTGAGCCCGTCGGTCCCGCCACGAGGATTAAACCGTGCTTCAAGTTGCAGATCTTGTACAAGTCTTCGTTCAGTCCCAATTCTGAAAGTTTTCGAAAATGATTTTCCAACCGCCGTAGGGCCAGCGACCAGGCATCGGACGATTTGAACAAATTGAATCGAAACCGGGTCGCAGCATCGAGCGAAAATGCGCCGTCAACCGATCCCCTCTCGTCCAATTGCCGGTGCAATTCCGCGCTCAGGAACGAATTCGCCATCGACTTGACTTGCTCGTTGGAGAGGCGTTCGGCCTTTGCCGGTTGCCAAGGGACCAAGTCTCCTTGGATTCGCACATGCGGAACTTGCCCCGCCGAGAGATGCACATCGCTGGCGCCGTGTTCGACCGCCGACTTTAACAGCGATTTGAGTGACTCATCGAGCGTGATGTCGTTCATTGACGATTGTCCTTTGCGGCGATTGGATGGGGGGTTAGACCCCAAACACGATCGTCCATTTGTGCTGCCCTTTATCCAGTTCCGTCGCTTTGAGCGAAAAGGACAATGGGATGATTTTGAGTCGTTTCAAATCCAAACTTGAGAAAAATCCTGCCATGCCGGTCCATCCACCTTCGAATTCAACGTGCCAGTATTCGATCGGCGTTGCCGGCGTCTGCTCCTCCATCACGCGGATAATTTCCTCGAAGTATTCAGAGAGTTGGGGCTTTTCCGCAAACTTCTGGCTCAGAATTGAGAGGTCGTGTTTGCGGGCAAGCTCTGTGACTTCCTTGGCCGCTTCCAGGCGAGACTCGTTCCCGCGCCAAGTCTGGCTGATGAAGCCAATTTGTTTTTGGTCGTCGGCCATTCGAGTCTTGAGCCGTTGCAGGTTATCGCGAGCGTAATCCAGATTCTGACGGGCCGCATCGGCGACGGATTTATCGACGGCGACCAGGGAGGCGGCGGCGAGGTCGCTCGAATGGTCATCCAACGCGCTCCGTTTGGGAATGGCGTACAACGTGAAATAAAGCGCCAGCACGGCAGCGGCTGGAAACAACGCCAACAGGTTGCGCTCTCGGTTAGTTCGGGTGGCTTTAGGGACCATCGGCGGCCTCTGCGAGTTGTATCGTTACGGGAGCATTTCCCTCGGTCGGTTTTTCGTCCGCCACTGGCGTTGTGCCACTCGCTGGAATCGAAGCTACTTCACTCGGCCCGATGTCTTCCAAGAGAATTTTGAATTGCCACGGGCCGCCGCTGGTCATCTTTTTCTCGCCGATTTGCGTCGCCGGATTGACTTGCCAGCCCAGCGGGCGGGCCAAGTCGCGGAGGCGATTTGCAAACAATGGCGCCGATTCGCCGTTGAGCGAAATTCCTGAAATCATCGTTCCTTTTTCATTGGGCAAGAGTTCTTCGATTAGCAAATCGTCGGTGCGCACTTGCACCAATAAGTCCAGCAATCGCGAAAATCGCACCGTCTGTTGATTAAACAAGAACTGAATGCGTTGCACTTGTTCTTGTGTTTTCGCGGCCAGCGACGCAAGATCGGCGCGTTCTTGGGTGATCCGGTTGAGATCCTCATCGTAGCGACGCTTGGCTGCCGCGGGGACCTGCAACAGTGCGATCTGATCCACGACGCGCTCGATGCGTCGATTCAACCAAAGCGCGTGCCAGAGACATGCTCCCAACGCCAGCAGGATAATGGCAACGCCGACGGCAAGTCGCGCATTCGGAACCGATGACGTTCGTCGCGTGGTAAGGATTGGGATTCGGTCGGCCAAATCCGCGGCGGCCGCGTCCGTCAGCCAATCGCGGATGCGCTGTTCGTCCTCCAACAATTCCAAATTGGCATCGGGCAACATCCGCGAGGCATTGGGCCCGATGACAAATCTCGTTGTGTGCGTCAGATCATCGACTTGGCTCAACCCCATATCCTCCATCCAGCGAAGTGAATCGCCGGCACAATGACTGGTGGAGGATGGAATCGAACTCCCTTCCGGAAATGCGGCTACTAAGTTTGCCCAAAACTCAATGCGGCGAACCAACGTGGGATTTTCCCCAATGCGAGCTTGAACACCCGTGGGATGAGCCATTCCGATCGAGCGCACTTTGCTCGCGATAAGTTGATCGCTGATCGCGGACCATTCGGTTTGTGGCAACACGGTGATCCAATAGAAATCGTTAGCGCCGTCGTCGCCGGCGTGCCTGGCCGCCAAGATGACTTCGTCCGCCTCGATACCCGCTAGGGTCTCGACTTCGTATTTGAGGGCTTGTTCCAACTCGTGCTGCTCGAGCCCAACGACGGTCTGTCGTGGCAGCGAAATTCGACTGGTCCAAAGGCTGGAGGAAAACAATAGCAATCGACGACCAAGCGGGTTTTTCGCATTCTGAACCGCGTGAAATCCCTGCAATACGGTCGCCGACGGATCGAGATCCGCGCGAACCGAATTCGTCATGCGGGGGTGCGATTTGCCCACGAAATCTCCGCGCATGACGAAGCCGCCACTGCAAAGAATCACGGTAACATCCGGTCGCCTACTCATGGTTGGGTCGCCACCGCCGGTTCCAAATTGAGATTCAAGGTAAGGCCCCCGCGCGGGACTTGAACGTATTTCACGATCCGTTGACTGCCCGACCGCAAACAGATCGCGCGAAGGCCGATTGGAACGGACGAGAAACGAAAGGAATTCGCGTTGGGGTCTTCGTCGCTGAGTACGAAGAGTGCATCCGTCGAGCGATCGGGTTGAGGCACGAGCATCACGACATCGATGGTCGCGCCGGGGGGCTGATTCGTACTCACTGTCCCCGCAACTACAACCATACCGCTCGACAAATCCAAACGCAGCGGCTCATGCAACGGGGGAGGGGTGCGACACTCGACTGCCAGGATCGTTCCGCGCGGATCGGTTTGCAACTCCAACGGTCGAGCCCAAGGATCGACGATCTCGCGGTGCCCGACCGCCAACGTCAAATAGGGCGCACGCCAGCCACAGGGCAAACGAATGTCGGAATAGTCAACCGGTTGTTTCGGTCCCGGGCGAAACTGAAATGGATAAGCAACCGCCAAGGCGCACTGCGGATTCCAAAGCTCCTCGAACGCTCCCGACGAAGTCGAGTCAGTCCTCGCCGCTGCAATATGCTGTGGCGGACGTCCGATGTCGGCGACGAATCCTTGGATCATCGGGGTGCCATCGGGCTGCCGTGCTTCGGCAGAACCAAGTGCCGCGGCGCCAATTTCGCGCAACAGTGCGCACGCTTGGTCAAATCGATTGCTTTCGATGCGCGGTTGCAGCGAGTGCACCGCCAACGTTGCGACGATCGACAAAATGACCAGCACCGCCAACAGCTCAAGCAGCGTCAGAGCGCGTGTGCGACGACGGACGAGGGCAACTCGACATAGGAGTGGACGAGGCATGGGCAGACGAGGTCAGTTCAAAATCGAACCGCGAGGCGGCGCCGATCGCTTTCGGGGACCTGGCGCATCTCGCGCAATGCATCGGTTTGGCAGTCATCGAGTTATCGTCGGGCATCGGGCACAAGCAAAAACATCACCAAATCATCTCCGCAATCCTTCATCGTAAGCTCGTGCGTTTCGCTGATTCCCGGACGCATATTGTCAGGATCGGCCGGCGTGTCCACTTTGCCGTTCGGGCCTGCGGAAACGACGCGCATAAAAGTCGCCTCGGTTTCGTCGACACGGCCGTTCGAATCGTAATCGACCTGTACTTCAATCTCGTGGCCCCAGCCATCCACGACCGTGGGTTGACCGGCTGTCCCTTTGCCCGTCGGCAAGAGGTACGGCCCGCGCCACCCAACGCCAAACAAAGGATTGTATTTCGCCAAGTTGGGCGCGGTGTTTTGAATTTGTGCCGGCGCCTCGGTTTCGACCAATTCCGAGATGGTTCTGGGAACGGCGTTCGGGTGATGAATCAGGTTTTCCAATACACCTTGTTCCCCGATCATCGCGTCCCGAATTACGGTCATCGATGACGCCGTGACGATTTCCGAAGGGGATTTCTTGTACTCGCCAAGCTGAATCGCGCTATGATCAAAGAAAATAGGCTGCAAGAGGGCCGCGGTCGCGACCAATATGAACAACACGACCACCAGCTCAAGTAACGAGAATCCGCCGCGCAAGGTCGCTTCCAGTTGCGAATTCCACATCGCAATCGAGTTCTTTCGATCGCTCTTCATTTTTGACTCCTAGCACCGACGAGGTAATTCCGTTTCGTTCATCGCATGACCATGCCGATCGTCCGAATCTCGGACTTTCGCTAGCTTCGCAGCGACGAATCGAGCGACGGGCTGTTATTGAGTCGCGTAAAAATCCTCAAGTTGTCCGGATAATCCTTGTATTCCCTTGGACGATGCAACGACCGGACCGATATAGCGAGCCGCCGATCGCTGTGAACTCTCTCGCTTCAGTTCCACGACTACCAGGAATCGGGCGTAAGTCGCTTGTGGGTTGGCTGTCGGTTGATCACTTAAATACAATGGCGCTTCGGCAAACATCGCCGTTGACGCCTGACCCACTAACGAACATTGGTTTCCCAAGCCAAACACTAAAAGGGCCCCGTTGGAAGGCGGGTCCATATTCCACAGTGCTCGGGACACCGTCAAACTGCGTTCAGGTTTAATCGCAGCCACCTTGGCGGAAGCTGAAATCCTGACCGAAGGCTGCTGGTGGGAGTCAAAAGTCGCGTTTTGCGGTGATTTTTCCGCAGGAATGAGTTCAGTTACGCCAATTTGTGCCAATGCCGTGACGTCTTCAGCGGTCAACGAAACCGCAGAGATTTCATCGGCTAGGCCAATGTAATCGGCCAAACCACCGTTTAAGTTGCCGGTCGACGCGATTAGCGAATCGAATCGGTCGCCAATCGACCCCTGATTCATAAGCTGACTTCGTCGAATTCCCGCATCAATCTCTTTGAGGTTCGTCGCCGACGCCGTCAGTTGCGTCTGACGAAGCAATCCGGGCAAAGTCGCGACGACAATGCCGCTCAACGCTATCAAAATCGTCAAAACGACCAGCAATTCCAACAGCGTTAGCCCCGACGACTTTAAAAAGCCGGACACTTGCCGCTCGCGAGAACTACCTGAAATCATGGCCGGATATAGGATTTCTTGTTTCATGCTGGGACGACTTCCGCTGTCGGTTAATATGCTGACAATCGGCTTCCGCCTCTACAGTTCGGGCTATTTTATCGAATCGCCTTATAACAAACACTAAGCCAACCCTTGTTTCGTGGCTTGGCTCACATTTTTAATGAAGTTTTTTAAAGTAGTGGTTAGATTCGTAATGGAAACGCCAAATTAGTCTGTTCGTCGTCAAATTGACTCCAAATTCCGTTTTGTAGTCTGCTCCTTGCTCGCCGTCTCTTTGCGAACAACTCGAAATCGACATGAAATCGAAAAGGTTTTACGGGAAATGATGGAACCGGCGTCGCTTTACGCAACTTCGTCAAATGATAAGCTTAGCCCGTTTTATCGCGCGTTTTGACCACGCGAGCCATTGCCAAGGGAATAGCGACCCATGAACAAAGCCGGGACGATTGAGCTGAAGGATTTCATTCGCGACATCCCCAATTATCCGAAGCCGGGAATACTTTTTAAGGACATTACACCGTTGTTGCGACATCCGGAAGCGTTCAAATTGGCGGTCGATCGGATGGCAAATCACCATCGCGACTTGTCGATTGACGTGGTCGTCGCGGTGGAGGCACGGGGCTTCATTTTTGCGGCGCCGATCGCAGTGGCGCTGGGGGTTGGGTTTGTTCCGGTGCGCAAGCCTGGCAAGCTTCCTTACCTGCGGCACTCGCATAGCTACGAACTCGAATACGGATCCGACACGTTGGAAATGCACATCGACGGAGTCGAACGCGGTCAACGGGTTTTGATTGTGGACGATTTATTGGCGACCGGAGGCACCGTCGACGCGTGTTGTCAGATTGTGGAAAAAAGCGAAGCCTACATTGTTGGATGTACGTTTTTGGTGGAACTTTTGTTTCTCAAAGGCGCCGAGCGTTTACGGCCGCGTCCGGTCTTTAGCCTGATGCAATACTCGTGATAATTTGTTTAACGCCCAGCCGAAGGCGCCGGCATTTTGAATCGCCCAATCGCCTTCGGTTTGGCGTTGAACGAATCAGTTCACTTTTACGTGCTTCTTCAAAATAGTTCGCGAAAGCCGCGCAATGCAACGGGTTCGCGACTGGCAAACGGTTCGCCAAACCTCGTGCCGATCATTTTTCCCCAATACGACGCCTCGTCGCGCAGCTGATCCAGGAATGTCGGCGTCTCGCTTTGCCGACCGACGATGAACTGACTAGCATAACAGCGAATCGAGTTCAGCTTCTGCTCAAATTGTTCTGAGATATCGAGCACGAACGACGGCTGCGCGTTGTGTTTCAGATGGACACAATAATAGTAATAGAGTCGCGCGGGATGATGGGGTGTTCCCGGCATGTCCGTCTTCGTGAGCTTGGCCCAGAATCGGGCCGCGTCCACGAGCTGCGTAGCTGCTGCGTGGTCGGGATGCGCGTCGATCCAAAATGGTCCGAACAACCATTTGGGTTGTGTCAATCTTATCACGGTTGCCAATTGTCGACGCGCATCGAGCGTTGGCTCCAGGCTGCGATTAGGTAGGCCCAAATTCTCGCGCCACGTCAGTTGCAGCACGTGGGTGGCAGCTTCGGTTTCGGCAGCTCGGGTCTGTTCGGTTCCGTGCGGCGTTGGTTCGCCGTTGGTCAGGTCCAGGACGCCCACTCGAAGGCCTTGGTCCATCATCTTGATCATCGCGCCGCCCATCCCCAACTCGGCGTCGTCCGGATGCGGTGCGATAATAAGCACGTCCAATG
Source organism: Pirellulaceae bacterium (assembly GCA_041745295.1). Lineage (GTDB taxonomy): Bacteria > Planctomycetota > Planctomycetia > Pirellulales > Pirellulaceae > JANMEB01. Next base: position 53,649 of record JBGTJE010000103.1, read on the forward strand.
GCGTATGCGAGATTTTCATGCCGAGCTTCCAAGTTGCAAAATGTCAACTGTTATGCGGCCGCTCGTCGGCCAATTTGGCCTAGACGCGCGCGGAACGCATTGTCACACTCTCCATCCGATTTGAAACCGCCCTCACTGGACTGCTCAGTCGGCATCTGGTCAAGGGCCATTGTTGGTCTCGTCCAAGGCGCAAGACGACAAAAATAGGAAGCTGTCCTGATGCGATTCGTCATCCTTACAATCCTGCTTGCGTTGACGGTAACCGACGTCGGCTGCGCTACCAATCCCTGGTCTCGACCCCACGACACGCACGCCGCGGAGCTCGGCGGCACGCAATCCCCAACCGGCGACGACGCCGAATCGAAAGCCGCGAAAACCCGACCTTGGAATACGAGCATTTGGGGATCCGACGCTCGGGCCAGGGAAGTCGAACGAAGCCTTGGCTATGACGGATCTAATTGACCTAATGGTGTCATTGGGGACGGGAAGCATTTCGTTCCAGCCCGTGGTTTGCATTTCTCAAGTTTCGCTTATGCTCGGTTAAGTGACTCACCAAAATGAGCTCGACCAGCAAGTGCGGCAATCGATAAAATCGTTCAATCATTACAATGCTTGTGGGCGCGCTTGCAACCCAACATGGGCAATCAAATTAAAACGGACGAACCGGTGGTTGCCGTCGACCATGATACAAAGACGAGTGATGGCAAGTTATTTTGCCGCCGGTGCTGGCGAGTCGAGTACCATTTTCATACTTACCGCGAGCGGAGTCGAAGTGGGTTTGCATTTTTGCGAATCATGACGTTGGGCATGCTTGACCTGGTCGGCCCTTACCGATGCCGCTGTTGCGGCCATCGACGATTTTTGGGACTGGACATCAGCGACGCGCAAAGCGCCCGGCAAGGGGCGCCGACATGGAAGGCCCGGCCGAAGTCGCGGGAAAGCCATAAACCGTTTCGGAAATCGTTTTCAGTTTCGCGATTCGTGCGCAAGCTGTGGCGAGGTTGCAAACGTTGGATCCCTGGATTTCGCAGCCGTCGCCGTCGTCGACCTTGAATTCGTCGGCAACTTTTTATTCAAGGATTGCATCGCTCATCGCCCGGTCTGGATGGAACTCGAAATCGGGCTGACGAGTTGGCTACTCGCGCCGCGCTTCGTGTCGCGTGGTCACTTGGATTGATCGTCGTCGTTCGCTCCGCGAAAGGCCGTTCTTTTGCGGAGCAATAGACGGCACTCCCGCGCTGCGTACCGTATTGACGATTTTCCGAGAAAAAGCTTAAGCTACACGTGTCCTGGGTGCCCTGCCGCGGATGCTCGCAGCGACTTGCGATGTTCGCGAGACGTTCCACCGCAAACGGCGGTCGTGCCATTTCAGATTCAGCTTTGTGGGAACTTGAATTCGATGACGAAACCCAAACATTTTCACAAGGCGCCGGTTCAAGCGCCTGTCGACCCGCTGGCGAAATTCGAACCCTACGTCAAACCCGTACTCATTGGGATCGGCGTATTGGTGGTAGGCATGTCGGCGATTGCATTGTGGCGGTCGCGGGTTGATTCCCGCTCGGCAAATGAATGGCGCGAGTTCAGCTTGGCGTATTTTGAAACGTCGAACACCCGCGGCCCAGATGCCATGTCACAATTCAGCGAGCGATTTCCCGCAACGACGGCTGGTTTGGCCGCGGAACAGATCGCCGGCGATATTTCCATGCGGAATGGCTTGGGCAAACAAATTCAAGACGAGGCCGGTTCGAAAAAAGATTTGGAGACCGCGCGAAAGAAATTCGAAAAGGTCGTCGATGGTTCCCCGCAAAAGAGCGGGCTGATGTACGAGCGAGCCGTCTATTCATTGGCCTATGCCAATGAATCGCTGCGCAATTGTGACGAAGCGGTTCGCCGATACGAAGAATTGGCGAACAACGAAGAGTCGACGTTTGCCGAACTAGCGCGGCGCGGGATCGAACGATGTAAGCTTGCACAGTCCGTCGGTTTTTTTGAAGCGTTGGATAAATTCGAACAAGAACTTTCGGGGCCTGCCCCTGGCGTCGGGCTCCCCGAGCGGCCGGATATTTCCTATCCCATGCCCGCCCCGAGCGGCGAATTCGCCCCGAACGAACCAGCGGTCCCATCGGGACAAGAGAAATCGAACGACCCGGCTCCAGCGCCCAACGATTCGGCGACCGCACCGAACGGAAACAAATAGCCCCGATGATCCGACGGTACGCACCCCGCGTTCTCCGTCGGTTTTCGATTCTCGTTTAAAACTAGCGTCCCCGCCGGCTTTTTCCGAAAACAGCACTGGCAGAGCCAGTGCTGGAGTATCACGTTTTGAGCAAAGCTGTTCCAGCAAAAGCGGAACCTATGAGCGATTGGCTGGTTTCACTTGCAGCTGCCCGCGTCGCGCCACCGGAGCCGGGTCGGCGAACGCCGCTGTTGCTTCGCCATGGAACGATGACGCTTCGCTATTACGCGCCGCGCAACGTCGACCCGCAGACTCCGCACGATCAAGACGAAATCTACATTGTTGAATCCGGCTCGGGGTATTTTGTCCAAGGCCCAGACGAAGCCCATCTGGCGCGGGCAGCGTTCGGTCCGGGGGATGCTATTTTCGTTCCAGCCGGTCAGGTGCACCGCTTTGTGGATTTTACGAATGATTTTGAAACGTGGGTAATTTTCTGGGGAAAACCAGGCGGCGAACGATAGGCGCCGGATCGCCATGCTCAATTGGTGGGATCGCGTGTTGTTGCGTTGGACGTTTTATTTCCGACCCGCTGCCTTAGGAAAAAAGGGGGAATGGGTTGCGCAGCGCGTCCTGATCCGAAAGGGAATGAGAATCGTCGCCCGCTCGATGCGCAATGCGTACGGCGAAATCGACTTGGTTGCCGTCGACAAGCGAACGGTGGTTTTCGTCGAGGTCAAAACTCGTTCCTCCGATCTGGCAGGCGAACCTGCGGAGGCGATTGACAGCAACAAGCAGCGGCACATGACGACCGCGGCGCTGGCCTTTCTGAAGTCCAAACACCTCCTGGAGCAGGCAGCTCGGTTCGACGTCGTATCGTTGATTTGGTCGAACGATCACGAATTTCCCGAAATCGAACACATTGAAAACGCATTCGAACCGACCGGCGAATTCCAGATGTTCCGGTAGTGAACCGTCATGCAATGAAATTTGCGTGGAGCATTGTCGCCCGTCTTTGTGTGAGGCACATCGACCGGCATCGAAACTCGGCCGAGTTCCGCTCCCGAAAACTCTACGATTTGGCAGGGGTCTTTGGGGTGGATTTCGCGCTCGCCTCAGCCGTTTCTTCGGGTTGCATTTTCAATAGGGTCTCGGGAAGTTCGATCCCGGCAACGTCGCGCATGACTTGCATCATGGGGGGCAGCGTGCGGGCCATGTTCTGCAAAAAGTTCGCCGTGCTCGAACCATCTTTGCCGCCGTTTTCCCAAACAACGATCTTGTCGAATTTAATCTGTGAGATTGCTTTCGCCGAGGCTTCGGTTAGTTTGTCGAGGTGTTCGAGCATTAATAGTTCGAAGGCCGCGCGGGAGCCGCCGCAGGCATCGATGATTTGTCGCAGACCGTCGGCCTTCTTGGCGAGTATTTCGTAATTGCCACGAGCTTCGGCATCGAGTTTAGCGAAGATGGCGGAGGCGTCTCCTTCAGCTTCGATGCGCCGCTGGGCCGATAGCGCTTCGGCGTCCACGATAACTTTTGCCTTTTGGGCCTTGGCGGGCGCTTCGAATTCCGCGCGTCGTTCGGCCTCGATCCGTTCGGCTTGGGCGATTGCGGCTTTGGCCATCGCGCGATTTTGGGCTTCGATGACAGCGGCTTCGGCTTCGCGCTTTTTGGTTTCCGCCAACTGATAGGTTTCGGCTTGCCGCACCGCCAAACTGGCTTTCGAGGTCGCGATTTCCTGTTCGGCGGTGTTCTCGCCGCTGACTGCTTTCGCGTTGGCGTCCGCCAACCGCACGCGCATCTCCCGTTCGGCATCTTTGATTTCGGCATCGCGCAGATAGGCAGCCGATTGCTCGCCGACCGTCTGCGCTTTTTCCAATTCGGCGAGTCGGATCAACTGTTCGCGCATCGCGTCCTTGGTGCCGATTTCTTTCTCTTTTGCGGCGTTGGCGACCTGGATCACGCGATCTCGCTCGGCCTGGGCGACCCGGGTCTCACCCATTCTTAATTGTTCGGCGACGTCGCCGCGCGCTTGTTGAATCGCTTGCGAGGCCGCCTTTTGGCCGATCGCATCGATATATCCGGCCTCATCTGTGATGTCGGTGATATTAACGTTAATCAGGACGAGGCCGATTTTTCGGAGTTCCGGCTCCAACGAGTTTTGCACATGCGACAAAAACGTCTCACGATCGCGATTGATGTCTTCGATCCGCATCGACGCGATGACTTGACGCAACTGGCCAAAGATAATTTCCTGGGCCTGCTTTTCGACTTGGGTGACGTTTAATCCGAGCAAGCGGACGGCGGCGTTCTGCATGACTTCGGGCACGGTGCCGACCGCGACGGTAAACACGCTCGGAACATTGACGCGAATATTTTCCGCTGACAATGCACCGCGGAGGGGAATTTCGATCTGGATTGGCTCTAAATTAAGATAGGCATGATCTTGGATTAATGGCCAGACAAACGTGGCTCCACCGTGCAGACATTTGACCGCCCGTCCTCCACCCGCCTTGCCGTAAATCACGAGCACGCGATTGCTCGGGCAGCGTCGGTAGCGTTTGGCCAAGAGAATCACAAACGTGACAAAAACAAGGACCACAGTTAAGACGAGCAAACCCATCCATTGGATCGACGAGTTGAGTTGGGCAAGCGAGGTGATCATCGAAATTCAGCTCCGACAAAGTCCAAGAAGAGTTTTCGCCGAACCACGCCATTTGTTCGGGCGTTACGACGTCGGATCGACGACGGTCAAGCAAACCCGCGCGTGGTTGAAACTCATTATATTTCAAGCGTTTGGGATATGTTCCACCGAATTGGCGGGAATAACCTCGACGATATCGCCCACGACGCGCGTAACCTGCACCTTTGTTCCGGTGGGAATCGTGTCTTGAGGCGTCCGCGCTTCCAGTTCGATAGATCGCGATTGCAGATGTAATGTGACTTTGCCCAATCCTTGGTTGTTTCCGGGAATCGTCAGATAGACGGTACCCAACGCCCCAACGGCCCGCTCGATTCGAATCGTCCCATCCGCTCGCAACAGCGCGAGTGACTTCATCATCCATGTTAGTAAATACATCGCGGCCAACCCGGCGGCAACGGCGCCGGCGAGGGTTGCGATCGACGACATGCCCGCGGACTTGAGCGCCAGCCCGGCCAGCCCAAAAAACGCCAGCGCCGCAGTGACCGTGCGAAACGTGATCACGCCGAAAAACCAGTTCGGCCCGTGATGGGAGTGATTCCCCTGTTCGTGTGCGGCACCGTGATCGCCGCCGTGAACATCGCCACCGGCGCCATGTGCAACATCCCCACCACCCATGTCATCACTGCCCCCCAATCCAATGAGGGTCAGCGCGAATTGACAGACTAAGAGCGTCACGCCAATCGTCGCGCAAATTCCAAAAAGCAAGGTCATGACTGGTACTCCTCATTCAAATCGCGAGCGGTGCAATGGAATTCGCCGGGTGCCGGGAATTCTTCGCGCCTATCGATGTCCCGACGGCTGAAAATTCGGATCACGCTCAATTCTATTCTGTAAAGAAGTTTCGCCCATTGGCGAAGCAAATGCAAAGCAGTGAACTCATTTCTGCCGCTTTGTGGGTTTTCGCTCTACGGCTGTGAATTAATTCATTTTGCACGTAGTGCTGCCGTTCTGGGCCGCGTTTTCAAGTCATTCGACGGCATGGAAAGGCCCTCCTACGAATAAGTGCACAGCCTCTGCACGAAAGACCACGATTAGTGATCGGACGCTCGTTAGAACTCGCCGAGCGAGCGTTCCAATTGCTGAACTTGCGCCCGGACGTTTTCCAGATCGGGATAGATGGCCAGTGCTCGGCGGAAGGTGATCAACGCTTGAGCGCCGTCCTCCAAATGCATATGGCAATGGGCTTCCGTCATCGCCGCCGGAAAATGATAAGGATTCAGGTCGAGAGCCGTTTGGCAATCCATGGCGGCGTCGGCGAACGATTCTTGAGCGTAAAACGCGATCGAACGTTGATTAAAGGCTTCGGCAATCAACGGATCGTCGCCAATGATTTCGGTGGCGACATCCAACGCGTCGTGAAATCGTCCCCGTTGATTGAGTCGTGCCGCATGCCCAAGGCGATGCCGAATCACATTATCGCTGACGCGGAACCAAAGTTGGCGAATGCCGTGATCGCCGAGCAACCGCACGGCTCGATCGCGATCCCGCAGCGCTTCGCCTAGAATTTCGTTATGCGAATAATCACCCAAAAAACCCAACGCCAGGATCGCCGCGCGGCGACTAATGCGTTGACCATAGATTGCCAAGCGCTCGAGGGTTCCCAGGTTGTAATGCTGGGACACCGAACGGATGAACGCCGCCGAATTCTCGTCGCTCAGGTATTGGTGATATAGTCGATCTAGTTTCGCGTACTTCATCGATCGCAGCATTCACAAACGAGAAACTTGGGTTCCGCAGGCTTGAGTTTAATTGCCGATCCAAGCTCGCACAATGTTTGCAAGTACTTCCGCTTTGTACTTTGTACAGAATCTCTGTTAAAATGCGGAGAACAGGGGCGTCCGTACCGGATTTGACGACGGCACATGATCTGCAAGCAGGGAATCTCACTCATCGGGCTGATCATTGCGGCCCCATGGTTCGCTCAAACCAGCGACGAATCGTGGCACCGAAATAGCGAATTGCAGAAAGCACTCGCGGCTCAGCTGGAAATTCACTCGTCCAGCGAATCATTGCGCTCGTTCGTTTTACGACTCTCGCAAAGCCAACGCGTCGCTGTCTTTTTGGACCGAAGGCTGGATCCGACCACGCCCCGCGACTTTACATTGCATGGTCGGAGCCTGAAGTCGATTCTTTACTTAGCGGCCGCGCAAAGTGGCGGCGGCGCGAGTTTGTTTGCCGACGCCATTTACATCGGCCCGGGGGACGTAGTCGCCGTTTTGCCCGAGGCGCTGACGACGCTTCGTACTCGAGTAAAATCCCTGCCGCCGGAATCCAGAAAAGTTTGGCAACGGGCGGAAGCGTGGCAGATGGCTCGCCTCAGTCGGCCCGCAGACCTCGTAAAGCAACTGGCCGCCGACCACGAATTGAACGCGATGGGTATCGAAAAAATCCCTCACGATCTTTGGCCAGAGGTCGACCTGCCGCCGTTATCATTGGCCGAAAAATTCGCCTGCATACTCTTGGGATTCGGCTTGTGGCCCGAAATCTCGGCGGATGGAAAAGCGGTTCGAATCACCGAATTTGTAGTACCCGAAACGATTACGCGAACGCATTCGAGCCAGCCACTCGGTGAATTTACTTCCTGGTTGCGCGAGAACTTCCCCAACGCCCAGGTCAAAAAGAAATCGTCGAGCCTTGTCATTACAGCACCTCCCGCCGACCATCATCAAATCGCCCTTTGGTTGGCCGAACACGAAACGCCAAAAAAAGCGGCCTCGCCCGCTGCCAAAAAAGTCGTCACTTTGAACGCCACGGCGACGGCTGGAAACATCGCCACTCAAGTCGCCGCGCAATTGGGGGTCGAGCTGGTTTGCGATCCCAAATTGCAGAAGCAATTGGAAACCCGCGTCGAGATTCACGTCGAGCAAGTAACGTATCCTGAACTATTGAGCAAGGTTTTCGCCGACACCGGATTGTCGTTTCAGCTCGATGACCGACAATTGCGGATCTTCGCCAAATAGACGGTCCGCTTCTTAACTTCGTTTGACGCCGAGCCGAAGGCGACGGCCCAACTCCGTAACACGGGGATGGCGTCGCCTACGGCTTGCCGTTAAACAACCGCGACGCGATTTGAGCAGACCTATTACTCGATGCATCCAACATGAACGCGATCGAAACCGCCTTTCGCCAACTTTGTCAGCACTCCAGCGACACCAAAAAGCTTTCGACGACCCAAGCCCTCTTGGAATGGGATCAGCAGACCTATCTTCCCCCAGCGGCGGGTGAATACCGGGCCGAACAGGTTAGTTTCTTGGCGGGGTTCATTCACCAACGTCAAACCGATCCGCGAGTCGGTCATTGGCTCGACGAGCTCGTTGGCTCGGACCTTGCCCGGGACCGCGCCACTGCGTCCGGTGCCTCGATCTTTCATTGGCGCCGCCAATTCGAAAAACAAACAAAACTCCCGCAAGCATTGGTCGAGGAACTTGCCCGGACGTGTTCCCTGGCACAGCTGGTTTGGATTGAAGCCCGTCGGGAAAACGAATTTAAGAAATTTTCGCCTCACTTGGTTCGCATTATTGAACTGAAGCGACAGCAAGCTGATGCGATTGGCTTTGCCGAATGCCGCTACGATGCGTTGTTGGATGACTACGAGCCATTGGCCAAGACGAGCGAAATCAGCGAAGTCTTGGCGCGGTTGCGGCAGGAGCTTGTTCCACTTGTGCGGCAAATCGCGGCGGCCCGCGGCGGTCCCGCGGCGGATTTGTTGCATCGACATTTCCCGCGCGGCAAACAAGAGGAATTGGGAAAAACCATCGCCGCGGCGATCGGCTTTGACTTTTCACGCGGCCGCTTGGATACGACGAGCCATCCGTTCTGCACGGAATTGGGAAAAGACGACTGTCGCATAACTACGCGCTACGACGAGTCTTTTTTCTCGAGCTCGTTTTTTGGCATTCTGCACGAAGCAGGACACGGGATGTACGAACAAGGCCTGCCGAGGGACGAATACGGTTGGGCCAGCGGCGATTATTGCAGTTTGGGAATCCATGAGTCTCAGTCCCGCTTGTGGGAAAACCTCGTCGGCCGCAGCCGTGGATTTTGGGAGTTCGCGTTTCCGCTCGTCCGCGCATCGTTTCCAGAGGCCGTATCGGATCTCAAACCAGAGCATTGGTACGCGGCCGTCAATCAGGTCCGCCCCAATCTGATCCGTGTCGAAGCCGACGAAGCGACGTACAACATGCACATCATCATTCGGTTTGAACTGGAACAAGCCCTGCTCGATGACCGGTTGGCGGTCACCGATTTGCCGCAGGCTTGGAACGACGCTTACGAACGGGATGTCGGCATTCGGCCGTTAACCGATTCGGATGGTGTCCTGCAAGATATCCACTGGAGCGCGGGTCTGCTCGGCTATTTTCCGACGTATTCCCTTGGAAATATTTACGCCAGCCAATTGTTTGAGCAGGCCGGCAAGGAATTAGGTAATTTGCCTACGGCGTTTGCCAAAGGTGAATTTCGCCCGTTGCGCGAGTGGCTGCGAGTCAATGTTCACAATCTCGGCAATCGGTACTCGTCCCAAGAACTGATCGCAAAAGTCACCGGCCGGACGATGGACATTCGGCCTCTGATCAATCATTTGCGCAGCAAACTCCTGCCGATTTACGGATTGTCTGGCGATGCTCACGCGGAATGCGCGGATCGTCCCTAGAGAATGCAACGCGAGATCGCGTTTCGTGTTCTTTGCGTTTAATAAATAGGAGAATAGGGCAAGCACGGTGCTGACATCCAACTTATTACTTGAACGGCGCACCGGGTTTCCGCGACGAGAACCACAAAGCGCCTATTGCGACGACGGCCACTCCCAACGCAGCAATGAGCCACGGCCAGGGAAGTTGATCGCCTTTGAGCGGGAACCAATCGAGCCCTTGTAGGTCTTCGTTCAAGTACGCGAGACTTACAAGCGTCGCATTGTTCAGCATGTGCAAGAAAATTCCTGGGATCAGGGAACCGGTGCGCCAACAGACCAAGGCTAATAACATGCCCATCAAAGTGGTTGGGATAAACCGATCGAACGCGATGACGCTTTGGGTGAGCAAATGAAACGCACCAAAAATAATCCCCGAGATCACGATCGGTCCAACCGCGGTCTTGCTGCGGGAGAGAAGCGAGCGCAGAAGAAAGCCGCGAAAGAACCACTCTTCGGCAATCGCGGGAATGACGGCGTGAGTTAATAGAATCGCCCCAAGCGGTAATTCGCGCCACCGCCTCACGTAACCTTCGCTTGCACCGATCACGCGTTGTTGCCAGGCTGCACCGGATTCGACGCCGCCAAACCAAATGACCAACTGTTCGGTAATCGAGACGGACAAAATGGCCAGCGGCCAAGCGGTGAGGCCCACGACAATGGCGGCCAACAGGGGAACGAAGCCGGGCCAGCGGAGCGCAAACCCGGTCGCGATGCGAACCCGTTGATGCCAGGCAAACAACAATGGAACTCCGATAAAGAAGAGAACCGTGACGATCGAGAGGATGACCAACGGAAGACGGATATCTTCATCGGCAATTCGGCTGATCACGGAAATCGCCACGAAGTTGGCGGGGAACAAGCAGGTCAAACAAAAAATCGCCGCCAGCGGCGACGCCGTTTCCTGCGGATGCTTGGGACGCCGCAACGAATCCTGAATACTCGTGTGGCTACCGTAGAGAATCGCGTCGGTGCCGAAGATCCGCGCGGCGATCGCGATCGCCAACACCGCGTACAACAATGTTGAAAGGATCGCGACGATCGCCGGTGCCGTGGCAACTTGGCCATGTAAAATGTCCCGGGCAAGCAAAACGAAGTTGAGTAATGGAACGAGGCAAATGGGTCCGCTCAACGATAGGTCCGGTGCCAAGCTGACGACGCCGGGTGCGAGCGACAGCAAGATCAGCGGAATCAGGTAGGCTTGGGCTTCTTTAAAGCTGCGGGCGAAACTGGTTACCGCCAACAGCACGGCGGAAAAAAATGCCGCAAATAATAGCAACAGCCCAAAGACTTGTGCGACCGACACGAAGGAGAACTTTCCCGATTCGAATATCATCCCTTCTAAGCGAAAGGCCCAAATCGTCGCCAGCATCCCGATCAAGTTCAGCGTTGCCGTAAGCATCGCCACGGTTAACACCGCGACGAACTTAGCAAACAAGATCCGCATGCGCGGAATCGGCGCCGCGACGAGCGCCTCCATCGTTCCCCGTTCTCGCTCGCCCGCCGTGAGGTCGATCGCTGGATAGACCGCCCCTGTGATCGTCATCAGTACCAAAATGAACGGGATCAACGTCGCAAAGGAGATCGCGGGTTTTGCTTTTTGCCGCGCGATTACTTCTGTGGACTGGACCAGGAAATCCATTTGGCCCAAGACTCCACGCCGCTGCATTCGATAGCGATTGACCGATTCGAGGTAGTCGCGCATATACTCGGCGGCTTGGCGCGAGAGCGCACTGTTGACGTTGGATACGATTTCGATGGTCGGCGGAGCGCGCGTTTGGGACCTGGAATTCGGCCGCTTCGCCAGGGAGTTGGCCACGTCGAAATGCACGGTGACTCCAGCATCCACCGTTCCCGCAGCTACCCCGTTCGAGACAAAACTCCAATCGTTTTCGGCGCTCGGTTCTGAGAATTCGTGTTCGACGAATTTCGCAATGGACGGGGACGTACGATTGAGGTGTTTTTCAATGAGCGTGGCCTTTTGTTCCTCTAAAAGTCGAACATCCTGCATGAACTCGTCGAACCAGCGTGCGAATTCGTTTCTCGGTCCTCGGTAGTCGATTGCGAAGCGATATGTAAGCGGTTTGTCGCCGGACGCTGCAATCACTCCGGTCAACAAAAACGTACGAAATATCAAGCTGAGGATTGGATAGACCAAGAGCGGCATCAACAGCAGCGTGATCACAGTGCGACGATCGCGCAGCGTTTCGCGGAGTTCCTTTTGGGCCAATCGACCCAGCCGCGCAAACTCAAATCCCGACCAGGAACGTCGAGGCCCCACCTGCCCCTGTTTCATGTCCGCTCCTTGGACATCCACGACTCATCGACCGGACGCGCCAACAACGAATCGCCCTCGGGGCGGAGTAGTCCGATGAAAATGTCAACTAAGTTTTCGTGTCCCGTTTGCTGTTGAAGTTGCGGCATCGTTCCCTCATGCACCAAGCGCCCTTGGTGAATCAAGCCAAAGCGTTGGCAGACGTGCTGGGCTTGTTCCAATCGATGCGTGCACAAGATAATGGCCTTGTTCTCGCGGCAGAGCATTTGCATATAGTCAAAGATGATTTGGCTGCCGACCACATCCAGGCCCAGCGTCGGTTCGTCCAAGAGCATGATCGGCGGGTCGTGCATGAGGGCTCGAGCCAAGTTAATTCTTTGTCGCTGTCCGGTGCTCAGCGTCGCACTCCGCTGATCCAAATACGGATGGATAGCCAGCAAATCGCCCAAGCGTTCGACTTGCTGCTGTATCCGCCCGTAGGGCAATCCATAGACGTCGCCAAAAAAGCTGAGTATTTCCCGCGCCGTGAGCCATTGATAAGTTCCGGCATTCGCCGAGACAAATCCAACGCGGCGCTTGATTTCGTCGGCTGAAATATCGGAGCGAATCGTGTCGATTTCGGCGTAACCGGAGTCGGGTTGCAACAAACCCAGGATCATCCGCATGGTCGTGGTCTTGCCGGCGCCGTTGGGGCCCAAAAGGCCATAGATTTCCCCCGGGCGAACCTCGAATGAGACGTTGTCCACGGCTTGAATCGTCTGATCATACGTCACGAATTTCTTGCAAAGTTCGACGACGCGGATCATGGAGCATAGCGGGAAAGGGGCAGGGAGGGACGAGCACGCGGGGGACCGCCCCCCAATCATTGCAAGGTCGGCATTATAATCGACGCGGTTCAACGGCATAACCACAACTGGGAGCAGGCGTGGACTACCCCGAGTTATTGACTCGCTTCGGTCTGGGCGAATTCCGAATCGGTCAGCGCGAAGTCATCGACGCGGTGATGGCCGGACGCGACTGTCTGTGCATCATGCCGACGGGGGGCGGCAAGAGTCTGTGTTTTCAGCTTCCCGCGATCGCTCGACCTGGTCTGACAGTCGTGATTTCGCCCTTGATCGCCTTGATGAAAGATCAAGTCGACGGGCTACTCAAGCTGAAATTTCCGGCGACGTTTATCAACAGTTCGCTCGACCCGCAACAGCAAAGCCAGCGCACCCAGGGGATGATCCGCGGCGACTACGCTCTGGTTTACGTCGCGCCCGAACGATTGCGCAGCGCTTCCTTCTTGAACGCGATTCGGCAAAGCAACGTCACGCTCCTGGCGATCGACGAAGCCCATTGCATCAGCCAATGGGGACACGACTTTCGACCGGACTACGCGCGTTTGGGAACTTTTCGCCGCCGCATCGGTTCGCCGCAGACAGTTGCCTTGACCGCCACCGCGACCAAAATCGTTCAGGGCGACATCGCCAAAGTCCTGGAGTTGAAAAACCCGGTGACGTTTGTCTCGGGCTTTGCCCGCGACAATTTGTCGCTCCGCGTGGAGTCGCCCTCAAGCAATTCTGACAAAGACCGCCGCCTGCTCGAGTATCTCGAATCCGAACAAGGATCGGGGATCATCTACGCCGCAACAAGGAAATCGTGCGAGCACTTGGTCGAGCTCATCCAAGCCCAGGGCAAGCGGCCGGTGGCGTTCTACCACGCTGGAATGGAGCCCGAGGAGCGAAAGCGAATTCAAGAAGCGTTCATGACCAATCGCGTTCCGCTCATCGTCGCGACCAATGCGTTTGGCATGGGCATCGACAAGCGAGCGCTTCGTTTCGTCGTCCATTACAACATGCCCGGAAGCGTCGAGGCCTATTACCAAGAGGCGGGCCGCGCGGGGCGCGACGGGCAACCCGCCGAATGCCTGCTCTTGTTCTCCTATCAAGATCGCTTCATCCAAGAGTTTTTCATTGAAAATGCCTATCCGACTCGCGAGATCGTGCGCGACGTTTTTCAATTTCTAAAATCATATCGCGTCGATCCCATCGAACTCTCACTGCAACAGATTCAAGCGGAGCTAAAAGTTTCGACGGGAACGGAAGGAATCCGCGTCTGTGAAACATTGCTCGAGAAAGCCGGCGCCATCGAACGGATGGATTCGCAGCAAAACCTGGCATCGATTCGGATCGACTTGCCCCATCCAAACTTGCCGGAATTGCTGCCGCGCGAGGCCCGCGCCCAGCGGGCCGTCATGCGCGGGCTCGAATTACTGGTCGGCGACCTACGCGGCGAACGCGTCTACTTCAGCCCAACCCGCTTTTCGGAATCGGTCGAAATGAAATGGGACTCGATTGCGCGAGCGCTGCGCGAATTGACCAAGCTGGACGGCGTCGACTATGTTCCGCCATTTCGCGGTCGAGCGATTCACGTCCTGCGGCCCGACGCCTCGTTTGACGAATTGGAAATCGACTTTGATGAACTGGAGCGACGACGAAAGAGCGAATACGAAAAGCTCGACCAAATTGTCCGTTTTGTCAACTCGCGACGCTGTCGGCAATTGGAGATCTTGGAGTATTTTGGAGATCCGCTGCGGCGAATTTGTCACCGCTGCGATAATTGCAGCGGTAGCGGTGCCGCGGTCGCAACCGGTACGCAGACGAAACTAACGGAAATCGGGAGGGAACGTGTGTGGTTCGCCGTTCAAGTCGCACTCAGTGGTGCCGCGCGAACCCACGGCCGAATCGGAAAACAATTGCTGGTGCAGATGCTCACTGGCTCGAATTCCAAAAAGCTCAAGCCGTTGCGATTGGATCGAATCGCCACGTTCGGTCGCCTAAAACAACTTCGACAGGAAACCGTCACCGATTTGGTTTCGCAACTGCTCACCGCCGGTTGGCTTATCCAAACCGAGGCCACCCGGTATCGACCGGTGATTCAAATCAGCGACGAGGGACGAACACTGCTCCAGTCCGCGATGGATCTGCGCGTGTTTGATGCCATTTCCGCCGACGTAGCTTCGACGATCGCGAGAACTCTTTCGGATATCGATCGTCCGGACGTCCCGCCCAAAGCGCCCGAAACCCGGATCGTCGCAGACGCACCCGAGCTCAGCTGCGATTCTCAATCCGCTCCGCCGGCGGACCTCGAATCGCGTCGACAAGAACCAGACTCGATCGGCTCGAACGACCTGAGCGATCGGCGAGTCTCACCGGCGAAGGCATCGAGTGACACGGCGGCCTCGACTTTGCACACCTCGATTGCGACGGCAAGCGAACCACGTTTGGAGACCGCGCGGACGACCGCTCCAGCGGAAGCCACTGTGGCCACCTCAATGGATCCTCGGCCGGCGGCCGCCAAGCCATCTTATTATTGGACCTGGCGACTTTTCACCGACGGATACGAAGCCGCGCAGGTGCAGCAGATCCGCCAAATCGACTTGTCCCAAATCGTCGAAGAGCTAACGGTCGCTGCGGAGCGCGGGCATGTCACCGAACGCAGTTGGATTTTGACTCCGCGACAGCTTGCGGAATTGGGGAAAGTTTCGCCGGGGATCGGCAATCGGACCGCCACTCGTGGCTTGCGCGAGGTGCCCAATGGTGTGACTCCGGGGGAGTACATGTACTATCTTCGGTCGACTCGCTAGGATTCACGAACGGCAAGATAGCATTTCGCACGAGTCGCCGATCGATGCCGATTTGGCTAGAATTCCCACTTTCGTTTCCCTACTCATTCCTCGCGATAATTCCCCATCCATAAAACGAGATTTTTTTGATGAGTGAACTTCCGCCGAACAATTCAAACGACCCTGAAGCAAAGCCGGGAAAGCGACCCAGACCCGGACTGGGTTGGGGTTTAATGTTCCTATTGACGATGGCAGTTGCGTTCATGCTGTACCTGAACTGGGTTCAGATGCCATCGAAAATCAGCTTGTCGTATCTGGAGAATTTGATCGAAGGCAAGGATTTTCAGGGGAATGTAATCCTCGGTGTCGACGGCAAACCGGTCGGACCCAATATCGATCGTCTTCAAATTGTCGGCGAGCAGGCGTACGGCGTTTTCAAAGTCATTCCGCCGGCGGAGCCGACGTTTGACACGGAGGGGACGATGGTCCCCAGCACACGCCCACTCAAGAAGCAGTTTACCGTCCAGATTCCCAGCCCCAACTCGCAGGCCGGCGCGAATTTGTACGATCGGCTGCGGGCCAAAAATATCTCGGTCGAAAAGGAACAACAGTCTGCTTATGACCTGACTTCGATCATTATTTTGGCAATGATTTTCATCCTGCCGATCGTGATCATGTTTTACTTGTTGCGGCGGATGCAGAATCAGGTCATGGGGGGTGGAAACTTCCTTTCAAATTTTTCGCGTAGTCCGGCCAAGCGGTTCGAACCCTCGGATAAACGCGTAACGTTTAGCGATGTTGCCGGGTTGGACAATGTCAAAGGAGATTTGTTTGAGATCGTGGACTATTTGCGCGATCCCAAAAGGTTTCAGCGGCTCGGGGGCCAGATCCCCAAAGGCGTGTTGCTATTTGGACCACCCGGTACAGGCAAGACATTGATGGCTCGGGCGGTCGCCGGCGAAGCTGGCGTTCCGTTCTTCAGCGTGAATGGCTCGGAGTTCATCCAAATGTTTGTGGGCGTCGGAGCAAGTCGCGTCCGTGATTTGTTCGCCAGCGCCAAAAAGCAAGCTCCTGCCATCGTATTCATCGATGAGATTGACGCCGTCGGGCGCCAGCGCGGCGCGGGCTTGGGCGGCGGTCACGACGAGCGCGAGCAGACGTTGAACCAGATTCTCGGCGAAATGGATGGCTTTCAAAAAAACGAATCGGTCATCGTCTTGGCGGCGACGAATCGCCCCGACGTGCTCGACCCTGCGTTGCTTCGGCCCGGGCGTTTTGATCGCCACGTCATGGTATCACGCCCGACGCAGTCTGGGCGTTTGGCCATTTTCAAAGTCCACGTGCGCGACGTCCCGCTTGCGCCAGACGTCGACTTAGAGGTCATGGCCAGCGCGACCTCGGGATTGACCGGCGCGGACATCGAGAACTTGGTCAACGAAGCCGCGCTGTGGGCAGCCCGGCACGACAAGAACCAAGTCGAAATGAAGGATTTCTATTACGCCCACGACAAAGTGCTGATGGGCGCGCGGCGCGAGGAGATTCTCAGCGAAAAGGAGAAACGACGGACTGCATTCCATGAATCGGGACACACCATGGCGGCTTGGTATTTGCCCGGCGCACTGCCGGTCCACAAGGTCACTGTGATCCCGCGCGGGCACACTCTGGGAGTGACGCAGATGACGCCGTTGGAAGATCGGCTCAATATTTCGGAAAACGAGTTGCGCGATCAGCTCATCGTGGCGCTGGCCGGCCGCGCGGCGGAACAGCTGGTTTACGACGAGCTTACGGTCGGCGCTGAAAACGACTTGGAACAAGCCACGAATATCGCCCGCCGGATGGTGACCCATTGGGGAATGAGCGGTCGCCTCGGTCCGGTTAGCTTCAAGATGTCGGATGAGGATCCGTTTCTGGGGCGCGAGATTCACAAGAATCGCCAATTCAGCGAACACACGATGGAGCTGATCGACGACGAAGTCACGAACATCTTGCAGAACGCCGCCAAGGCGGCTTATCAATTGCTGGCCGATCGCCGAGAAGCGCTCGATCGGTTGGCCGAGCAATTGGTCAAGTCGGAAGAACTCGATACCAAAGTACTGGAGACCATCCTCGGTCCGTCGGTGCACAAGCGCGACGCCAATGGACAATACAAGTAGAAAGATGGGCGGTTAATTTATTTGCTCGACACTAGTTCGAACGAGCACGTCTTCCAGCAGGCTGACAAAATACCAATCCTGGTCGCTGCCGCCAAACAGCGCGTCGCGGGCGCCGTCGTCCTGCACGCTGACGCCGTGTTGCAAAAAGATTGGCGTGTCTTCGAGGACCGGTCCGTTGCCGTCGCGGATGTTCGTCACGCGTTCCGAATAGCCGCGGCTGGACGTCCATTCAGCCAGGATGGCCGTCAGGGCAGACGCGCTTTGGTCATGCGAAGTCGTTCCAGCGATGAGCAGATCATCGTTCCAATGGCCTAACAGCGTATCGCCGCCCCTCCCACCGATCAGGATGTCGCGGCCGTGACTCCCGATAAGCGCATCGTCGCCGAGTCCCCCGAGCAGAATGTCGTTCCCCTGATTGCCGTACATCTCGTCGTTGCCCGTGCCGCCATCGAGGCGGTCGTTCCCTTTGCCGCCGCTGAGTACGTCATTGCCCGCACCACCAAATAGGTTGGCGGCTTGGACGATGCTTGAATGGACGATAATTTCGTCGTTGCCGGCCAGTCCGAACGCTGCGATGCGATCGAATTGGACAAACTGAGCCTCCCCGATCACGATGTTGTTTCGCTTTACGAAGACAATGCCGTCGTCGCTTGGTTTAACGAATCGGATCCGGTCGTCGTCTTTCGTTCCAACCACAACCCAAACGTTTTGCCCGGGATTTTCCGGATCGGGAAGAAGACGCGAGCCGCCTACGGGGACTCGTTCAAGAGAGACGCGATAGTCTTCGATTTCGCCGTCAGGGGCCGATCCTGTCGGTCCAAGTCCGCCGTCGGTGCTAAGGCGAAAGCGAGCGTAGCTGGTTCCGGTGCGCGCGCTGGCTGGGACGGTAAACGTGACCGTATTCGCACCGGCCTGTACGGCCAGTCCGGTCGCGATTTGCTCCGCGGCTTCAAAGATCCCATTCCGATTGAAATCGATCCAGGCGTCTAGCCTACCGACTTGCGATGCGGTTACTATTGCCGCTGCATTGAGCCGGGCAATGAGGGCGCTCGGCAGCGCAACGCCGTCTTCGTCGCCTGGCGTACCGGCGAGATCATCGCCGTCGGCCAAAAGACTGGGCTGGCCGTCAGTCTCGCCGTCACGCTGGCTTCCCAGTCGCAGGTCCGAGCCCGATAGGTGGACCGCCCCGTCACTTGTCAGCAGTGTCCCGTAGCTATCCGGCGCGTCGCCAAAATCCCCTTCTGTGGCGACCAAGACCACGGTCGTCGTGGCGTCTGCCTCGGTAGGCAGGTCCTCGCTGTGTCCCACGTTGTCCGTTGCCGCGCTAATGAAGGCATAAGCGTGGCCAGCAGCGCCGGTAAAGATCGCGGAAGACTCGGTTGTGTCGAGTAAAAATGGCGAGAAGGCTCCGCCGTCGACCGAAACGAAAATGTCGAAGAACGAAATGCCCGAGCCATTTGGATCATCGTTGCCGGTCCAATTCACCGCGAAAGTTTCGCTGCCGGTCGTGGCCGGAAGTGGATCGACATTGCTCGTCGGCGTGCCGGCGTCGATGGTGTTGAAGATCGCCGGCGTGTCGATCGCGGCGTTCACGTCGAAGACGATGCTGGCCTGAGCGTCGATTCGTGTTCCGGTTGGCAGGCCCGGTTTTGGCCGCACGATGTACGTGACGAAGCCTTCCCCTTCCGGCGGGATCTGGTTGGGGGGCAGGAAGCCGATGTCGCCCTCCGCGTCCGTCGGTATTTCCAGCGTCGCCGGGTCGAGCGACGTGAAAGTCCAGGTGATGACGCCGGTCTCGAAGTTGAGGTCGCCGCTAACGTCGAGAAAGAGGTTTCGATCGGGTCGAAGATCATATCGCCGCAAGAAGGAGCTGCGCTTGGCCGGCAGATTAACGAGACTCGAGCCGATGCCGAAGCTGAACAACTCAAAGGTCGCCAGATCGAGATCGGGATCGAGCGTCTGCGTGACAACGACCGTCTGGGCCGGCGCCGTCGCCGCCACGTCGTTTTCGAAGCGGATCGTATAGAAGAGGGACGAATCCGCCGGTAGGAAACCTTCCGGGCCGAAGCCCGCCGGTCCGATGATGTCGTTGGGGTCGTGGGCAAAGACCTGGAGGATTTCAGCTTCGTCGACTTCCTCGCCGGGAGGCGGCGGGAAGTCGTGATCGGGGTTGAAGCAGTCGAAAAAGTCACAGAGATTCCATAGAGCATAAAGGGGCGGGAATTGTGAACCAACGTTAATACCAACTGGTGAATCCGGGTCCAACGCTACGATCAGCGCCAGAGGGTTAATGGACAGCAACGGGTTTGCAGTGACGAGCGTGTCCGCCGCGTCGAACGCAGCCGCCTCCGCATCAATCAACTCAGCCTCGGCCAGCGCAGCTCTAGCTTCGGCCAGCTCAGCGGCCTCAAGTTTAGCCAAAGCCTCCCTTCCTGAGGGTGTCAGTTTATGGCCAAGCTCCAAAGCCTTTCGGGCTACTTGGCCGGCAATGGCTTCCCTAGCATGTTGGATCCCGCCCTTCGCAACGCCGCCAATTACGCGTATGAAAACTGGCACTAGTGTCGGCGACAAGCCTGACGGGTCAATGTAGTTCACAGGATCGTTCGTGACGTAGCCGTAAAGATTAAGGCCGCCGGCGATGCCGATCGGATCCTCATTGATGTAGCGCCCATCGTCCGAGGAGTAGTACCGTGCCCGCATGAAATCCAGCCCGTTGCCATCTCGCTGGACGCCGAACTGGCCGACGAACTCGAACGGGTTGGCGATCGTTTCGCTGATCGTGAGCGCCTCGCCGAAGGGCAGATAGCTGTATTGGTTCGCAATGACGCCACTGGCGTCCGTCATCGCCACGGTCGAGCCAACGCCGTCGAAATCGTAGAACGCCGCCGCTCCGCCGGAATCATGCCGGCTGACCAGACCGAAGCCGCCGTGGACATAACGGGCGATCAGATTGCCGCCGGTGTCGTATTCGGCGACGACATTCGTCAGGCCCAGTGGGTCGATGAGGTACTCGGTGCGAACGCCTCCATCGACTTTGGCGACGCGATTGCCCAGCGCGTCGTATTCGTAACCGACCCTGAGCACTCCATCGACCCAGCTCAGCAGGCGGCTCTCATCGTCGTAGGTATAGGTCGTGCCGCCTCCGGCTTCATCCGTGATCAGGTTGCCGTCCTTATCGTAGGTTCGGTCGAACGAACCGATCCGCTCGTACTGGTTCAGCTTGTTGGTCGTGTAGTTGGTCGGAGCGCCATTGTCGATCACCGCCGTGCGGTTGCCAACGGCGTCGTACTGATACTGAATAATCCGGCTGTCGGGGAGTACGACCAACGTCAGTTGCCCGATGGCGTCGTAGCCGAACGTCGTCAAGCCTTCCAACGTCGTGACGCTCGTCCGCCGGCCCAAGTCGTCATAGGTGTAATCGAACCGCGAACTGACGGTGCCATCGGGAAGATGATTCACCAGGCTCGTAAGCTGGCCTGCGTCATCGAACCCATACGTGGTGAACGTGAGGTTGCCGTTGTCTTCGCGGCTGAGCCGCCCGACCGAGTCATAGGTGTAGAGAACCAGCCGGATGTCCGAGCCGTCCGTCAACTCACCAATTCGGCCGGCTGCGTCGTATCGGTACTGGACGATGAAACCGGATTGGTCTTCGAGCCGGATTCTCCGCCCGCCGGCGTCATATGTGTATTGGAGGAAGCGGGCATCGGGGTACGTCACTTTGGTCAAACGATCCGCGGCGTCGTAGTCGAACGTCGTCGTCCCGGCTTCATCGGTCGCCGTCCGCAGGTTGCCCCGGTCGTCGTAGGTGAACACCTCAAACGTGCCGTCGGCGTGGTCCTTGCGGAGCAGGAGGCCGCGGTCGTCGTAGGCGTAGTCGATCACCTGGATGCGGCGGTTGATGGATTGCGTGATGTTGCCGTCGGCGTCTGGCGTGACCTGCTCCACGGAGCCGTCCACGTGGATGATGCCCGTCAGATTGCCCTGGGCGTCATAGGTGTAGCGGAGGGGGATGCTGCCCTCGTCGCGAATCGTGGTCGGCAGGTTGAACGTGGTGTCGTAAGTGAAGCTGAGCGAACGGCCGTCCGGCTTCACGACGAACGTGAGATTGCCGTTGCCATCGAAATCGAAGAGTGAGACCGTATCGAGCGGTTGCGTCACGCGGTCGAGCCGATGCAGAGCGTCGTAGTCGAACCGCGACGAGCGGTCGAGCGCATCGCGCGTTTCCAGGAGTTGGCCGAATTCATTGAAGAAGAGCGACGTGGTCTTGTTGAAGGCGTCGGTGATGAAGACTTCGCCGACGCTGCCATAAGCCAACGTCACGGCTTCGGCGTTTCCGTCACGGGAGGAGCCGACGAGCCGGCCCTGGGCGTCGTATTCATAGAAAACGTGCGTCTCGTCGGGCGTACCGTCGGCTCGCGTCACCGAGGTCAGCGCGTGCTCCGCCGACGAACCGGCAGTCGTTTCGTAGGTATACGCGATCGTGCTGTCGGGGCCGGTGACGCTCATCAAGTGCTCGCCGGCGGCATCGTATACAAACGTCGTGAGCCGCCCAACCTGATCGGTGAGTTGGGCAAGCCGACCCGCGGCGTTGTAGCCAAAGACGAACTGGTCGCCGTTGGAGTGCGACAAGCTCACGAGCCTCCCGTCGTCGTAGTTCAGCGTGACCTGGTGCCCGTTGCGATCGGTTACGTCGAGCAGACGCCCCGTCACTTCGTCAAAGCGGCTGATCGTTCCATTGGTCTCACGCAGCGAAAAAACACCGCTTGCCAGTGTGAGTTGAGCGTGATCGAGGAGCGAACTCCTGAAGAGGCCAGGGAAGAAGACCACCTCGTCGAACCGCCGCGTGCCGCCCGGCGTGCGGATCAGGACGTCGTTCGTGACCCCGTTGTCGTTCGGTACGCGCGACAGGCTGATGTCCCACGGGTCGGACCAGCCGCGGCCGAGGATGCCCATGTCAAAGCGCCGCGAGATCGTCGGGGCGAACGTCCGACCCCAGACCAGCGGCACCCCACTGGCGGGCGCGGCGGCGTCGATGGCCGAGTGCGGGCTGCCGCCCGGTAGTGCGTTATCCGCTTGCGCGAAGTGGACGCTCAGCAGCCGGTCAATGTCGGTCGTGTAAATCTCGTAGCGACTGAGATAAGTGGCGGCGTCCCGGAGCGCTTGCAGGTACGAGCCAACGGTCGTGCCGACTCGCGTGAGGAGGTTTCTGAAAACCACGTCCCACGCGGCGGGCGAGACGGTGGGCGGGCGCAACTCGTCCTTGTGCGAGGCCAGAGCGAAAGGCTTATCGTCCGGTCCGGCCTGGATCAGCCGGAACAGGAGTGGGTTACGATCCAGCGCGTCGAGATCCTCTATGAAGCGAACCTCCTGGAGTTCGTGGGTGCCCGGGGGAAGCACGCCCGCCGGGCCGGATGTGCTGGTCGCAAAAAACTGGATCACGTTTTTGGCAGGCGACTCTAAGTCTTCCGGTAGGGGCCGCGGCCCCTGGGGGGGGAGCGAAGTACCGCTGCCCGTAGACCCGCCTCCGCCACCGCCATCTCCGCTTCCGACTCTTATTTGTCTTGGGACTGGGGGGACGATGACATTGGCGTTTGGCGACTCGATCAGCAGCAGGGGTGCCGGAACGTCCGTCTCTCCGACGTTCGAATACTCGATGAACAGGCTATCCTCGCGGCCTCCGAGAGTCGTCGCCGCCGCAAACAGTCGAACTGCAAACACGCCGGGGTTCCCGGTCGTCACCGTGAACGCGCTCGCCAACTCCGTCGAGCTGGCACCATCCACGGCGCGCACGCTGTAAGAGCCGGTCGCTAATCCCGCGAGATTGAACGTCACGAAAAAGGTCGTCTCACTCTGCTGCACGACGTTCGCCGCCGGCAGGCTACTCGCCTGACCCACCAGACTGAAGACGGTCTCGGTCGAGAAGCCGGTCCCGATAATCGTGGTCGTGACCTGTCCGACATTGCTGCCACGGTTGGGCGTAACTTGATTAATCTCCATCCCCACCGAATCGGCCGTGAGCGAGAAATGCCCGAGCGGCACGCCCGCCGTCGAGGTCCCGCGCACTCGGATGAAGGACGGAACCGGCGCGCCGGCCAGCGAGAACTCAGGGTTAGGATTGACGAACGCGACCACGCGCTCGAAGAAGTTGTTCGCATCCGGCAGGTCGCCCATGCGCACGAGAATCTCGCCCATTTGGGGATCCGTGAAATGGGCCGTCAGCCGGGCATTGGTCCCCGGCGGGACATTCAGCCGGAACGTGAACTCCTGCCCTAGTAACAAATCTCGCTCGATCGTCGGGCCGTCCAATTCCAGGATCGAAGCGGCCCCGCTGACCGTTCGCGAAAACTCGGAAGTGTCGGTCGGCACAGACGGCGTGGCTGAATTGGAGTCGTGGTCGAAAAGCAGCGTGGCGGTTGAAGTGACCTGTTGGTCCGGCGTGAGCAGCGCCGGCATTTCGGCGGAGAAGCTCACGTTGCCTGCCGAGTCGGTATGGACGATGGTCTCGCCGAGAAATGTCTGCCCCTCGCCAAAACCCGAAGGATCGGCCGCGTCGCTGGCGAAGAACTGGATCAAGAAATCGGTTTGCGCCATGCTGTTGAGCGAGCCGAAGATGGTCGAATCCACCGCGCTGCTCAGGACCTCGACCAGAACCGGGAAATTTTGCCCGTTGTTGCCAATGAAGATGAAGTTGCCGGAGTGGTCGGCGTCGCCGGGGTCGTTGGCCGTCACACCGGCGGCGTTTTCGCTGCCTCCAGGCAGGTTAATTCCTAGGCGACCGTTGGCAAAGATGGAGTTTCCCAGGATGGGATACGAGCCAAGGCCACCAATCAGGATCCCGTCGTTGCCGTTGGAAAATATCGTGTTTCCCAGGATGGGCATCGGGTTACCGACCGAAACCCCAATCCCGGTGTTGAAAGCGATGACGTTCCCCGCACCGGGCGCCGTTCCGCCAACTTGGGAAGAAAGGGGAGAGCCCGATATACCGTGGCCAACGAAAGGGGAAGGACTGCCATTACCAAGCGGGCTAATGCCATCGGCTTGCGTGCCAATGAAGTTGCCCAACACCAAGATCCCCGACGAGGATCCCTGCCCCACGAACGTCTGGGCGCTGATTCCATTCCCCGGGTTGCCGGAAATGACATTGCGCGCGTGGACGATCCCGTCGAGCATCCCGTCGTCGTCATCGTCTCCTCCAATCATGATGTTTCCAGATACGAAGAAGGAAATGCCCCCCGCTCCGTTGCCGATCGCCACCGTGCCCGTCACGTCCGTGCCGATGTAATTGCCTTGGATGAAGAGGCCACTCTGGCGGGCGACATTTACGCCAAAAAAGCCATTGCCCGAGATGATGTTGCGCGCCCCGGCAACCGTCCCACCGATGACAGTTCCGCTGCTATCGATGTCTCCAATTCCCAAGCTCACGCCAGTATCCCCATTCCCCAGGTCTTGGGTGCCAGTGATGTCGGTGCCGATGAAGTTGCCTTGCACCTGGTTGAATTTGCCGTGGTTACTCCCCTCGACCCCGATTCGGTTGTTGCCCGAGATGACATTGCGGGCGGCCGGTGTCGTCCCGCCGATCCGGCTGCTAGTCTCATTGAAATTGATGACCACACCGGAGCCGTTGTTGCCCAGATCAACCGTGCCGCTGGCATCGGTGCCGATGAGGTTGCCTTCGACCACGTTGCTGGTTGAAACCACCAAGTTAATTCCGTGTCCTGTGAAACGGTTGACGACCAGTCCTCGGATCGTGCTGCCCCCCCCGCCGCTGATTGTCAGCCCATCCACGCTGCCGGCGCTGGTTCCATCAAGCTCGATTCGCAGCACCGTGTTGAGGCCCAGCAGGGACTCGACCGAATTGGTGTTTATGCTGGTCCCTGGCTGCGTGTAGCCGTCGATGATCACCGAGCCGGTTATGGTCGGCAGGGCGGAGGTCGGGGCGATCGTTTGAACGCCGGAACCGGGGATATTGAAATTGATGGCGTCTGTCCCAACAGTCTCGTAGGGCTCCAAAGTCACCACGTCCGCATTGACGTTCGCGTTATTGTTCGCGGAAGTAATGGCCTCGCGAAGAGTCACCAGACCATCGACAGCGATTGTGTCACCGATGCCGGTAACGATGATCGTCGCAAGAAGTACGCGGTCTTCCAGCTGCTCGATTCCCGGTTGGTAATGCCGTGGTGCGGGGCGCCGCAATTGCGCGTCCGCGCGTTTTCGGAGCCGAAGAGATCTCGTGGAGAACCGCTTACGTAATCTTGACCAATTCATTGCTTACCCTTTTCTGATTCTTGACTCTTTAGCTCGTCGAACTTCTTCCGCCACTCGGCGGCCTTTTCTTCGTTGCCCGTCGCTTCGTAGAGTTGCGCCAATCTCTCGAGAGACTCTCGTAACCGCTGATCTCCATCCCGCTGAGGCGTCTTGGCTTCGACTTGTTTCAGCCCCTCGTAGCCGGCCAGCAACAGCGGTTCGGCCTCGGCGAATTTTTTCTGGCCGAGCAGACTGCCGCCGAGCACGGACTTGGTGCAAAAGGTGGCCCAGGCGTCTGGCTCCGTCTTCTCACGGATCGCCAAACACTCGCGCAGGAGCGGCTCGGCGTCGGCGGGCTTGTTTTGCGCCAGCAGGCTTGCTCCGATTGGGTGTAGTTCTGCAGCGTATTGCGGCGAGTCAGCACCGGCTTTCTCTTTCCAAAACGTGGCCAGTTCGCGCCAAATAAGTTCGGCTTTTTCCGACTGGTGCAATCTGTCGTAGCAGTCTGCCAAGTTTCGCATGTATGTCTGGGTGAAGGAGTGCTCAAGTCCAAGCTTGGCACGTGCTCCAGCGACTGCGTCTCGGAAAAGCGGTTCGGCCTCGGCCACCTGGCCCATTTCCCGGTAGTCAGTTGCCAGGTTGTTCATGCTGTTGAGCGTATCGGGGTGGTCGGGGCCGACCGTCGCTTTCCGCCTCTCCAACGTCTCTACGTCGAGTGCCATTGCTTTGTCGAACTTGCCGGCGGCCTTATATGTTGCGGCGAGGTTGCTCATGCTGCCGAGCGTGTGGGGATGGTCGGGGCCAATCGCCACCCGTTGTTTTTCGAGCGCCTTTTCCAAGAGTGGCAAAGCTTGGTCGAACTTGCCGGCGGCTTGGTACGCGGTGGCCATATTGTTCATGCCGATAAGAGTGTTGGGATGGTCGGGGCCGACCGTTGCCAACAGTTTCTCCAGAGACTGTTCGCGAAGCGGCAGGGCTTTGTCAAGCTTGCCGGTGGCATGGTACGCAGTCGCCACGTCGCTCATGCTGGTGAGCGTGTCAAGATGATCGGGGCCCAGCGTCGCTTTCCGCTTCTCCAGAGTCTGTTCCCAGAGTTGGCGGGCCTGATCGAGCTTGCCGGCGGCATAGTATGTCCCGGCTAGATCGTTCATGCTGGTGAGTGTGTCGGCATGGTCAATGCCGAGTGCCACCTTTCGCTTCTCTAGAGTCTGTTCGCCGAGCAGCAGGGCCTCGTCAAGCCGCCCGGCATCTACGTACGCCCAAGCCAGGTTGTTCATGCTGGTGAGCGTATCGGGGTGATCGGGGCCAAGCTGCTCCAAACGGAGTTGTCGGCTTCGCTCGAGCTGCCGAGTGGCCAGCGCCGGTTCGCCCAGGTACAGGTACGATTCTCCCAATGAGTTGCGGATCGAGGCCTCAACGAGCGGCCTGTCAAGAAAGGCGGGAGCGATTTGTGGCTCGGCTGCGTCGACCGCCGCGCGAATGCTGGCGTCGATGCCCAATCCACCGTCGAGATCCTCGGGCCGTGCCGCTGCCAGCACCTTCTCCTGGAAAAATTCAAGGACCGCGCGGGTGTCGGATTCTGACTCCTTCGCTCTGCGGGCCTCGTCGCGCGCCTTCGCCTCGCTGATCTTGGCCGCATCCTCGGCCGCGACGGCACGATTGCAGTCGTCGTTGGCCTTGCCTTCGGCAACGGTCGCGCGAACTGCCTGCCAGGCGCTGACCACGGCGCCGCTGACCAACAATGCCATAAAGGCCGCGGCCAACAGGACGCCGCTCTTATGTTTGTGGAAATATTTCCGGAATTTATAACCCGCCGACGGCGGACAAGCTTGGACCGGTTCGTCGTTCAAGTAGCGTTGCACGTCGGCCGCAAAGCCGTTGGCTGTCTCGTAACGATCGTTGCGGTCCTTTTCCAGCGCCTTCATTACAATCCAGTCCAGCTCGCCGCGGACCAACCTTGTTAGTTTGGCCGGCTCCGTTTGCCGCTGCGCCGAGATCGACGCCAGGGCCTCACCCGAGTCCGAGAGCCGCGTGCTCGGCTTGGGAGGTTCCTCCTCCTTGATCATGC
Source organism: Pirellulaceae bacterium (assembly GCA_041745295.1). GTDB lineage: Bacteria > Planctomycetota > Planctomycetia > Pirellulales > Pirellulaceae > JANMEB01. The sequence goes on from JBGTJE010000103.1 coordinate 81,557, forward strand.
GGAGGATCTCGCCATAAGCCGCCTCCTTCATCCGCGAATGCGAGAGCGGCGTGCTGCCTGTCAACAGTTCATACAACAGGACGCCCAACGAATAAATATCGCTGCGAGTATCGACGCCCAGGGCGCTCATCTCCGCCTGCTCCGGGCTCATGTATTCAAAGGTGCCGACCATAGTTCCGTACTGCGTGAACAAAGTACGCTCGGTTAGCGTTTGCTCGGTCGCCTTGGCCACGCCGAAGTCAATTACCTTGGCGACGGGCTTGCCGTCGTAAAGCGTGATCATCACGTTGGACGGCTTGATGTCGCGATGGATGATCCCTTTCTGGTGGGCGTGTTGAATTGCCTGGCAAACCGGCACGAACAGTTCCAACCGCTGGCGCGGCGTCAAGCGGTTGCCGTCGCAGTATTTAGTAATTGGCAGACCATGTACCAGTTCCATAACGAAGTACGGCCGGCCCGATTCCGTGGCTCCGGCGTCGAGCACGCGAGCAATGTTAACGTGATCCATCATCGCCAAGGCCTGTCGCTCAGCTTCAAAGCGGGCGATCACCTGGCGGCTGTCCATGCCTGGCTTGATGACCTTAAGGGCTACCTTGCGCTGCACAGGATGCGTTTGCTCGGCCATGAAGACAGTTCCCATGCCTCCTTCGCCGATTTGCTGCAAGAGCCTGTACGGACCGATGACTGTACCGGGGCGTTCTAGGGGGGACGAGTCGAGCGTTTCCACCCGGGACAACACGTCCATGAAACTGCCGAGATGACCATGTTCAGACAGAAGTGACTCGACCCGTTGGCGCAATGAGGCGTCCCCCGCGCAGGCCTCATCGAGGAAGGCGGCTCGCTCGGCTGGACTCCCCTTGGTCAAGGCAGCAGTAAAGATTTCTCGCTCGGTCATCGCGCAACCCTTTCGGAGTTGGGTCTATACACAGTGCGTAATTCGGCGGCCAACTCGGCAAGAAAAATGGTCGGCCGGTGGAAAAGGCTCATTCAGCAGCTATTTTTTGATGGAGCCAACTACGGGCATAGGCCCAGATATCGTGCGCCGTTCGCACCGAGATTCCTAAGGCCTCGGCGATCTCGCTCATATTAAGGCCCACAAAGAATCGCAGTTTGACCAAATTGGCAGCCGCGGGGTCGATCTCGGCCAGTCGATCGAGAAGTTCGTCGACGGCCAGCATTTCTTCCGCCGGGCGATCCGTGCTGATCGCCGATTCGTGCAGTTCCTCGCGTTGCGCGTCGCCTCCACGTTTGGCCGCGCTTTTTCGACGGGCTTGTTCCACGAGAATCCGCCGCATCGCCTCGCCGGCGGCAGCAAAAAAATGCCCTCGGCTGTTCCAATGTTGAGCCTTCTCCACGTCCACGAGCCGGATATAGGCATCGTGTACCAGCGCCGTCGCCTGCAACGTCTGACCTGGCTTTTCCTGAGCCAGTTTCGCGGCCGCCAGCTTCCGCAGTTCGTCATAGACCAGCGGCAGCAGCTGCTCCGCCGCCGACGGATCGCCCGACTCGATCTGCGACAGGATGCGGGTGACATCGGACATGGCACGAGCGTAGTCTGTAGCGCCGCCAATAGCAAGAAGCGAGCCGGCAAGGTCGCCGCCTGACGGCGCGGGGAAATAAACGCAAGCTGATTTATCGCGATGACGGGGACCGGCTCCGATTTCTAGAGACCTATGAGGAGACGATCGTGCGGTTGGGCTGCGAATTCTCGCCTATCGAGTCCAACGCGGCATTGGCAAAAACGTACAAACTTATCGACAAGCTAATGAGCAAGCCGGAGTTGAGTCGCGCCGAAAGCCATATGCTAAAACTACTATCGATGTTGGTTGAACAATATGAAAGCCGTGAGCACCCAACGCCGGAAGTTTCGGCCGCCGACTTGCTTGCCCATCTCCTCGAGTCGCGGAATTCGTCCGCCGTGGCGGACGATCCAAATTTTGGCGAATTCGACTACCTCTGACGCTTCGGTTCGTGGGACGCGGTGCATCCAAACGTGTTACAGATCGTCGGCACGGACGCCGCTCGGGCTGTAGTTTCGGCCGGTCGTGGGGAGCCTTGAGAAATTGGGTCTCGGCCAGCGCGTCGATTCGAGATCGATTTCCCCCAAATACTTTTCCTTCACTCCGGGGTGCCGAATGATGTCTTCGGCGGTCCCGCTGCACAGGATCCTGCCGTCGCTGACCACGTACGTTCGATGGGTGATTTGCAGGATCTCGCGGGCCGCGTGGTCGGTTATCAAGATGGAAATCCCTTCGCGGCTGAGCGTGCGGATAATCGTCTGAATGTTCTGCACGGTGACCGGATCGATGCCCGCAAACGGTTCATCGAGCATGATGATTTCCGGACGCGAGACGAGACAGCGTGCGAGTTCGAGTCGCCGCCGTTCGCCTCCCGAGAGTCGGCCGGCCCGCGTCCGGCGGACGTGCGAGATTTTGAACTGTTCGAGCAACTCGTCGCATCGAGTCCGCCGCACCTGCCGCGGAAAGTTAAGCAGTTCCATCATGGCGATCAAGTTCTGTTCGGTCGTGAGTTTGCCAAACACGCTCGACTGTTGCGGCAAATAACCCATGCCGCCGTCGCGTCCGCGCACATACATCGGCCAGTCCGTGACGTCCTGATCGCGCAACAAGACCTGGCCTTGGTCCGGGGCGAGCATTCCGCAGATCATACGGAACGTCGTCGTTTTTCCCGCGCCGTTTGGTCCCAACAATCCGACGATTTCGCCGGCGTCAATTTCCAGCGTCACGCCGTCCACAACTTTGCGGCGACCGAAGCTCTTCTCCAGTCCGTTGGCCTTTAAGATTGTCATGGAGTACTCCTCCCTGAGTGGATCTCGCTTAGCGGATAAATTTCATCCGCGAAAAATCAGGAAAGCCGAAAAACGGACTGTTCCAACTGTGCGGCCAATAGAGGAACAATCCTCGCCCGAGTAGCAAATCGCGCGTTACGTACGGGGGATCGCCCCACAAGCGAGCGTCTTGGCTCGCCGGGCTATTGTCGCCCATGGGAAAGTATTGGCCCTCGGAAAGCGGATGAAGATCGCGATCCGAGCGGCGCTGGCTCGCGAATAAAATTGCCGTTTCGTTCGACGCCCATTGGGTCGGTTCGTCTAACAGATCGTTCAAAGTATCGTCGTCGAAATTGATTCGATACTCGAAATCTCCACTCCGTTGCGGCGCCGTCACCGATGTGTAATAAACGTCGCGCCAGACCTTGAGCCGTGAAACGCGCAGCTTGCCGGATTGGCAACCGATTGCCAGGGGCAAGGCATCGCCTGGATCATCGACAGAATATTGCGGTACGACAGTCTCTGGTCGATCAAAATCCTGGTAAGGAGTTTGGCCAAACACGACGGGCTTGTCGTCAACCCAAAGAAATAAGCGATTGTCGCCGTTCATGAACAAGATGCGATTCGTTCCGCGCCCGCGAATCGAACAGCTTCCAACTGACTGTTGCATTTTGAGGCCTTGGGCGTCGTTGAATTCGACCTGCGGATTGGAACTGCTGAGGGAAACGTTGCCCGTCGCGATATCGATGTCGCAATTGAAATGCGTGCCGCCTTCCGTCGTTTCCAGTAACAATCGACCTGTATCCGATTCGATTTGGACCCACGCTTCGACGCCGAGGTCGCCGACCCAATGGCGACCGCTCACTTCAGTGCCTTCGCCGCCAGCGCGAGAGGCGACGTACTCGTTATAGGAATAATGGTCCCGAACTAGTCCGCCGCCGAGAATTCCGCTCGACAAGAACTCTGACATCCGCTCGGGCAACTGCCCCTCGGCCAGCGAGTCCCAATCCTCGATCCGCGGTTGGAGGTGACGGTATTTGAGCCAATGCGATTCTGGGGATTGGGTCGCATCGATTTCGAAGACGAGGCTGGGTTCGACTTGGCCGGACCACGTGGGAGCAGCGGATTGCGGTTCAGCGGTCGTCCAGCGGAGGGGCCATTTTGCGGCCGTCAATTTTTTTCCGACATGCGACGTATCGTCGACCAATTGCATCATGGATCGCATTTTGGAGGGCGATTTCCGCGCAATACGTCGATGGTCGAAGGATTCGCTGCGCGAATCAAAGGTAAAAATGTCTCCCTGTTCAATCAGCAGCGATTCATTGGGAAGTCCGACCAAGCGCTTGATGTAGTTTTGTTTGGCATTCTTTGGATTCTTAAAGACGATCACATCCCAGCGGTGCGGCTCGGCGAAGTCATAAATGAACTTATTGACCAGAATTCGATCGCCGTCAAATGAACTGTGATCGGAGAGTCTCTCCGGCGATAAAACGGTTCGGTAGCGGCAGATGGGGCAAAAGGCCGTTCGCACATCCGATCGCCTCGAACTGCAATTCGTTTGGTAGCGGAAACCGCATTGATCGCAGGCGAGGTCGAAGTGTTCACCGCGCAGCGTGGTGGCCATCGATCCCGTCGGAATGATGTACGCCTCGGCCTCAAACGCCTTAAACATCAGGGCCAGCATGATCGCTACGAGGATCGATTCGATCGTTTCGCGCACGCCAGGGTCTTTGAAAAAACGGATCACCAACGGAAACTCCTACGAAGCGCTAACACAATTTGGGCAGGGTGCTGCCCCGCCGAATTATAGCCAAATGATTCGGATCGCGGTACGCGAACTTTTCGGCAAAATCATCACCGCAGAATACAGAACGCTGCCGCTCAAGGACAGCGATGCGGCGATCAGCGTGGGAATCACCGGAGGACGTCACGTTGTCGATTTGGATTACGCAGTTGACGCGGGTCCAAGCTTATCCAAAAGACTAAGCGCCTCGCACCCGACCCACTCCCGCGAAGCGGGGGCGAGGGAACGATTCTTTCTTAGCGATAGAACTCGACGCCGGCGAACACGCCGTGGAAGACGGCGTTATCGTCGTCTTGATAAACGAGTCCAGTTGACGGTGTAATAACCGAGGTGTAATTGTCCGCCGCCGTCACGACGTCAAACAACCCAAGCGCATCGTAGCCGAATCGGGCGCGAACGCGGGGCAAAATTTGGAAGTGACCGTGCAATCCGACTTCGCCCGCGAACGAAAATGATGTTTCCTCCTCGGCATTGTTCAGTTCGACGTCGTTGTCATTGAGAATCGAGGTTGTTCCGCGATGAACATTGGCGTAGGCGCCGATCTTAGAAACCATCGAGAACGAGAGTCGATAACCGACATCGTAGAACAATTCCAAACCGAGTTGCGGTCCGATCAGCCGATTCTCGGTCTCTAGGGAATAGATTCCTTGCTCGCCGAGCGTGTTGGCACTCGACAGTCGGAACTCATCGTCAAACAGAATATAACGAACGCCAAGCGAGGTCTTGATGACATCCCAACCCCATTGCGTTCGATTAAATTCAAAGCTCTGCAGATCGGTTTTTTGAAACTGCTCGAGAAACGTCGCGTTGTCGAAGGCGCTCAGCGAACTTGCGACGAAACCAGGACCCGCAACGAGATTTCCCGACAATCCGCCGCCGGCGTCCGTCTCCGTCGTCACGACAATCCAAGGGTCAAACCCCATGTAACTAATTTCGTCCCCGGACGTTGCATCAAAACGATGTCCCAAAGTCACACGACCGCCACGAGCAAAATCGAAGTCGTTATACCCCGAGAAGTTACCGCTTAAGATGAGATCTCCGTTTCGTTCGTAATAGAGGTAATCCACGGAAGCGTAATGTTTTGCCGAGATCATGAAGCCGCAGCAGTCGTAGGCTTGCGTTGCGCCTCCGGACACCTCGGGCGAGACCACGGCTGATTCATAGGGCATGACCGGGGCGGTCCCGATGCATTGATTGCAGCCAGCGCCCCCGCAATGGGCGCATTGGCCTCGAGAGTTGAATCCGCTCGACAAGCTTCCAGTCGAAGCGTCATCCGTTGAATGCAATCCCCAGACGATATCGGAAGCGTCGGCCGGCGTGGCCATCTGAGGATCGATCAAATCCTGACGAGTTGAAATCGTGGGAGAACTCTGCGGTGAGCGATTGGTTTCCGTCGTGCTCGATGGATTTCCGGTCAATGGAAACCCGCCGGTCGGTCCGGCGGGAACAGCAAACTGAGCTTGCAAATCGCCTACGTCGACGACGTCTTGAGTTTGAGCCGGGGGCTGCGCCGCCAGGTCGGCGGGTGAATAAATCAGCGGCACATTGTGAGCGGGAATTGTCGTGCTAATTTGCTGCGGAAAATTCGCTGGCGTGCTTGGATCGACGGACGCCGTTTGAATCATTGTATTTGGCGATAGCATCGGCTTGAGCGGCTGCAGGCCAAACGGCCAACTGGTCGAGTGCGAGCCGAATGGCGATGGAGCGCTGCTGGCACCTTGCCGGGGCATTTCCTGGGCATGGTTAAAGGCGGCGGGTTCTTGGGGTTGGTCGGCATCCTTTGCCGCTTGAATGATCGGCGGCAACGGCGCATTAGCCGAGCTCGCCCCGTTGGCTTCGTTGGCAGCCGATTCCTCGCCGCTTGTCTCGGCGGCTTGGACGATGGGCGGCAACGCATCCAGCGTTTCGTCCGCATTCAAATCATCGGAGGGTCCTGTTTCGGTTGGATTATCAGCGGCCTGAACAATGGGCGGAAGACCTTGCGGCGGCTCATCCGTCGATTGAGCAAGAGCGAAGCTGCACGAGATGGTGAGCGAGGAACAAGCCAACCCGTAGCGTAATAGGAATTTGATTTTTCTCATGTGCGACTGCGATAGCGAGGGTCAACGAAATGAGCACGCGATGTCTTTGCTATTTTCGGTCCGGACAAAATTGCAACTTTTACGGTTCTTAACGATTTTTCGTTTTCTGCCAATTGTTCCCAAGAAAATGATGGCATTTTGCCCAGAGGCCCGTTCGCAGCTTCTCAAGATTGTCCATGTTGATTGACCGGAAAGAACGATCTAAATTGCGCCTCTTTGCCGGTTTGTTGCCTAGTCGAATCGGCACGGATTGGTAAACTGAATTCCATAGAACGTTGGCGCGGCCGGTCCCCCTATTAAATGTCCGAGCGAGGTTGTGGATGAATTTTCTGCGCGGAATTTTCTTTGGCTTGGTCCAAGTCATCGAATTGCCAGTCAATGTGCTGTTGGAGCTCTGGCGGTTGCCGGGACGCGGTCGCGGACTATTGTTCGGGTTCCCTTCCTTCTTGGTCTTGATGCTCACCCTGCTAGCGATTGGATGGGCGAAGTACGGTTCGAACCAAGAATTGATCAGCGATTATTGGCGGTCACATCGCATCGACAAGGAACGCCTGAGCGAATTGAACCGGCTGATTGGTGATGTTGACGACAACGCATCGTCGTTGGGCGTTCCTGACGACTCCGACGCACCGGCCGTGGCGGCCGCTCCAGTGGTGAACGAAGGAGTGGCGAGTGACATTGTGACGTTGGTTCAGCGCGAAATCGTTGAACCGCGGAATAACGACTTTATCGGCAATCCTCGGGTGGCGGTGCGTGTGGCTCTCAACGATCGCCGCAGCGTCGAGCAGGTCGAGATTCTGCAGCCGAGTAGTTTTCCCAGCTGGGATGAAAGGGTTCGTAACGCGCTGTTGCGAACCGAGGCGTTTAGGCGAGCCCAGGGCGAGGAAAATATGGCCAAGAGTATGGATCTCGTTTTTGGCCTGTTAGAGACTCAGCGTGAGAAGCTGCTGTACACGATGATCATCGGGCTCAAAAAACTGATCGATTTGGATCCGTCCAAGCCGCAATTTAAATTCGAATACGCAATACTTTCGGCTGCCATGCGCAAACCCCTTGAGGCGAAACTGATGATGGACCAAGTCGCGCCCCCAGAAAAACCCGGGTTGTGCGAAGGCCACATTTGGCAAGCTCGACAGATTTGGTCCGATAAATCCAGCGTCGAGGCGGTTGCTTCGCGCCAGCAACGCTGCATGAATCATTTGCGGTTGGCACTCGCGTCGGATCCGATCAATCTCGAAGCGAACGAGGGTTTGGGCGAACTATACTTTTCGCTAGGAAACCTTGCCGTGGCGGAAAAACACTATCGCATCGTCTGGGACAAACAATTGTCGACTACGCTGCGATTGGTGGCGATTTACAAGCAGCAAAACGACTTGGTGAAGCTCGATGAGATCTTGAGCAAAACGAAGATCCGCCTGGAGGAGGCGTTAAAAAACGATCCAAATAACGTCATTTACATTTTTGACATCGAGCGAATTTATTTGTTGAAGGGGCAGAATTCCGAAGCGATTGAATTTTTGCTCAGTCAGGTGAACGATGCGAATCGAGAGAAAATTTACCCTCGACTCGCACGCATTTATGCCGGATGGGCCAAGGTGGACGCGTTGCAGAATAAAAACATTTTCAATCAAGAAGCCTTTGAGAAAACCAAGAAGGCCCTGGAATACGACCCGAATCTCGCCGTCGCGTTTTGGATTCTGACGGTGATAGGGACTCAAGGTGCGAGCTTTGCACCCGAAGCGGTGGCACTGTACGATCCAGTGAAAAACCGGGCCGATGCCCCCGCGATGGTCCTCCGCGAATACGCCGGGTACTTGATCAAGCAGGAGCGAATGGATGAAGCGGTTTCATGGTTAGAAGAAGCGTACACACGATTTGCCGATGACCCGATTACGGCCAACAACTTGGCATTCCTATTGGTTTCTGCGACACCGCCGAATGCCGAGCGTGCGTTGACCATTATCTCCAAGGCAATTGAGGGGTTACCAAATGGGGCAGAACCTGAATTACGCGCGAGCTTGTACGATACGAAAGCGGTGGCGCTTGTGGCGCTCCATCGTCCCGTCGATGCGATTCCGTACTTGGAGGCGTCGCTTCAACATCGCGTCAATGACCGGCGAACCATGACGGCCTTGCGTGAGTGCTACAAGGCGACGGGGCAAAAGGAAATCGAAGAGTTCTACCAACGGCGACTCGACGAACTGGGCCCGGAACCCACATCGAACCAATAACCGCATGCTGCATCGACCAAGGCAACTGACCCAATGAAATACTCTCGACGACGACGCGATTCGTTCCACGACGAATCCTTTGTAGGGCGATTCGTCACTACGCCGCTCAGCCGCTTGACGGAGCGGATTGCGAACCGATTCAAACGGAGCCAAGGCGAAATCGGCGAACGCGGCGTTTTGGAGCGTGCTTCGTCGTTCCCCCGTCGGCTGTTCGACACTCTGGTTGTGGGACCGTTCGTGTTTCTGATTACGGTTTGGGCCAGTTCGCGCGAATCTATGCCTTTTTTTCTGGGACTCCCCGCGGTGATGACCGCATTGGTTGCGGTTGCCCCAGGACTCGCGTTCATCAGTTTCAAGGACGAAATTCGCAAATCCTATGATCGACTCTCGGTCCGCGCGATCACGCTGGACGACGCGAAAGCAGCCGAGCTACATACGCAAAAGCTCTTTTCGCTGGAACCCGATAACCGAGATTACTATTTTCGACTGGCCAGTGCGATCGGCGAGCATAAAAAAGATCCGAGCTACGCGATGCAATTGATCGAACAGGCCGCGACCGGACCCGAAACGGGCAATATCAACGGACATTTGTGGATTGCCCAGCACCTCATCACCACATCGACCGAATTGAGCGACGAGAAAATCGCCAAAGCGGATTGGCATCTTCAACAGGCGTTGATCGCAAATCCAGACCACTACACCGCCAACAGGTTGGCGTATGATTTGTTCACTAAGGCGAACCGCCCGGAAGATGCAATTAAATATGCCCGCGTCGTCGCCAAAGCGGAACCGTTGACTTCTCACTTCCTTTTAAAATTGCAAAAGGACTTAGGGAGAGATGCCGAGTTCGAAGAAACGCTGACCAACGTCCTGTTGCTCATCAGCGAAGTCGCCTATCGCAACCCCAACGAGATTGCGCTGTGGGGCGAACTGGTCGCATGCTGCTTGCAAGGGGATCGGTATCAAGAAGCGATTTCCTATGTGGAAACGGGGTTGTCGCTTTCGAGCAATCAAACCGTCCGCATGCAACTCAGCTTGTTGGCCTCCACGGTGCTGGTCAGTTGGCATGACAAGCAGATGACTTTTACCGACAAGCCGCGAATGCAACAAGCCGTGGTTTCACTCAATGCAGCCCTGAATATTTTTTCTGGAAACGGCGAGGCGATCCGCCGGGCATCGAACTTGTTCCTCGATCCCAATTTCGATTCAAAACGGATGGGCTGGGTCATGGAAACGCTTTCCAACGATGACAATTCGTATTGCACGCATCTGCTAATCGGATGGCGGGCGTTATTCATCGACAAGGAAAATGGCGTCGCGACGGCCCGCGTCCATTGGCAAATCGCCGATGCGAGCACCCCACTGTTTGCCAGCGTCCTCGCCCAACTCGCCTTGGGTGTTGCCACCTTGGAACCGGACAAAGTCCCGTTCAGTCTGCAAGCCCTGGATTTGGCGATTTCGATCGCACCGTCCCGGACGGAACTCGGCGAAGCACGGGGGCTCATTCTGATGAATGTTGAGCGCTGGTTCGAAGCTCGGCAACAGTTCGAGGAAATCCTTTCGTCGAGCGAACGGAAGTTTATGATTTTGACGAAGCTGGTTGAATGCTGTGAAAAGCTCGATGATAAAATCAAGGTGGAAGAGTATCGAGCTCAGCTTGAGCAGGTTTCGCCGCCAGCGGCCAACGCGCTTTGATCGGACCTTCGCCCAATCAACCAAGTGAACCAGGTACTCCGGCAGCGCGTCCTCCGTACGTGAACCATCTTGCTTCGTGACGGGGACGCAATGGCAGATCCAGCAACATCGGTGAAGTTGGCATTGGACGCCGAGTCTCAAGGGTCTCTCCCCAGGTTGGTAGATCCTGGGGACGAACTCACGATGGGACGCCGGCGATGGTGGAGGGGCGTTTGCGGCGGGCGTGAGGTTCTCACGTTGGCGATGCCGCTGATCATTTCGACGCTCTCGTTTGCCCTCATGCACTTCTGCAACCGATTGTTCCTCACCTGGCATTCCACCCTCTCGGTGGCCGCTGTCGTACAGGCGGGAGCGCTGAGTTGGGTTTTCTACAGTTTTCCCCTGGGCGTGGCAATGTTTGCCACGACCTTTGTCGCCCAGTATCACGGCGCCGGTCAACTCTCCAATATCGGGCGCATCGTGTGGCAAGCCATTTGGATTGGATTGCTGTGTGTTCCCCTGTTCATCGTCACGGGCTGGAATTTGCCGTTCATTTTTGAGCGGTTAGGTCACTCCTCGAACATGTTGCGGGAAGAGCAAATCTATTTTCGCATCGTCCTGTTTGGTTTGGGCGCTGCGACGATTGCCGAAGCCTTGACCGCCTATTTTATTGGGACCGGTCGGACGCGCGTGGTGATGGTGGTCAATGGCTCGGCGTCCGCGCTAAATGCGCTTCTGGACTACGTGTTAATCTTTGGAATCGGTTGGATTCCTTCGTTGGGGATCGCGGGAGCGGCTTGGGCGACTACGATTTCTATTTGGTTCAAACTGATGTTGTACATCGTGCTGTGCGTTTGGGCACCCGAAGCGCGGCAACATGGACTTTGGAGGGGGCGCCGATTCGACTTCCAACTCACCCAACGATTTCTCCGTTTCGGCGCGCCCCAGGGCTTTCATTTTCTCCTGGAGGGAGCGGCCATCACGTTGTTCATCATGTTGATGGGCGCGATTAGTGAAAAAGCATCGGCGGCCACGGCGATCGCGTTCAGCGCCAACCTTGTTGCCTTTGTTCCGATCATGGGCTTGGGAACTGCGTTGACCACCCTTGTCGGTCGCGAGATCGGACGCAAGCGAATCGCGCTGGCCGAGCGCGCGACGCGCGTCGCGCTCACGATTGGCATCGCGTACGCTTCCGTCTTCGCCGTGTTGTACTTTTCAACTCCCGTTCTGTTCGTCGGAATGCACGGGGCGCTCGACGGGTTGGTCAAGCCCGAAGTCGAGACCGCGCGATGGATGCTCAAATTCGTCGCAGCCTATTGCGTCTTTGATGCGATTCAATTGTTGTTTCAGGCGGCGCTGAAAGGGGCCGGGGATACCACCTTTATCATGCTCACAACCATTATCCTCTCGGCACTTTTTGTCATCAGTGGGATTTTTGGCGCCCGTCAGTTTGAGTCGGACTTGCCCAAGATCCTCTGGTGGTGGTGGATGCTAACGGCTTGGATTGTCGGGCTGAGCCTTACCTTTGGCTGGCGGTTCGCGCTCGGAAAATGGAAGTCGATGACCGTGATCGAACGAAGCGTTGTCAAAAGTTCTGGCCAAGAGTCAGGTTGTCCAGCATAATAAAGGTGACCCAGCGGAGGCGTTTCGCCACCGGACACTCGATTGTGAGAAGCTGATTTTGTTTCCCAACTCCAAATCGCATTGGCTCTTGGTTGTGCTGGCCCTGTTGGCTCTGCGCGTGGTCATCGGTTGGCATTTTTATACCGAAGGTGTCTCGAAACTAAAATCCGGCAATTTTTCCGCTGAGCCTTTCTTGCGAAGCGCCAACGGGCCCGCCGCCGACTTGTTTCATCGCTGCGTTGCCGATTACGACGGCCGGCTTCGGCTGGGTTTGGTAATAACAAGATCGGAGAGCGGCGAGACGACTTGGATCTTGGATCCGCTGGTCACCGAGGAACTTTGGAAAGGATTTGTGTACCGAGCGGCGCGACAACTGCAATTCGGCGATCCGAAGCTTATCGAGGCGCTCGCCCGGAGCAGCAAGGATCTGAAGCAACGACTTACCAACGCCGAAGCCAAGCGGGAATCGACCGAGACAATCGACATGCTCCGTCGCGCATTAAAGAAAACATCCGTCGAGCTTGAGGTCGTCCGAAAGCAAAAAGACGTAGCCCTGGCGATTGCCCAAAAATACATCGACGAATACCGCGCCTTCCTTGCGGAAAATGAAGCGGAAATCTTGGCCTATTTTCGCGGCGCTCAACGATTCGAGGGATTCGAGCGGGACGGCCATTACAAAGCCGCGGTGGTGCAGGGAGTTCGTTCGTTGCGCTCCCAAAACGATCAAATCGTCGCCGATCGGACCCGCGACGCCCGTCCTTGGTTGACCGAAGTCGACGCGATGTGGAATGGCGTCGAGGCCGATATCAACGAGCTGGCGATTGAGCCGCAACGCCGCTCGTGGGTGAAACTCGATCAGCCGCACAAAAGCCTTTGGTCGCCGCTCCCTTGGATCGATCGCATCGTACCTTGGTTCGACACAATCATTGGGGCCTGTTTGATTCTTGGGTTGTTCACTCGAACGGCAAGTTTGGCGGGCGCGGGATTTTTGTTGGGTATCATCGCGACACAGCCTCCGCTTTTCGCCGGATCGGCGCCGACGATATCGCAATCGATTGAATTGATTGGATTACTGGTCTTGTTCGCGACTCGTGCGGGACGCTTCGCGGGACTGGACGTCTTTTTGCCATCGGGGATCGCGCGCCGGCGACGGTGGGCGGCATTGCAGGAGCCTACGCTGTGAACTTGACATCGGAAGAACGAGAAATCGGCCGCGAAAATTACTTTGCCGCGATGACGCGATACGACGAAGTTCATCGCCGCGACTTCTTGAAGCAAGCGATGCTTGCATCTACCGTCGCAGTGGGTGGGGCCGGAGCAATGTACTTTGGCTACCAGCAGCCGCAGCGCCCCGTTCGAATTGGCATCATCGGAACTGGCGACGAAGGCAACGTCTTGATCGGCGCCTTGAATCCGGATTATGTCCAGGTCGTTGGGATCGCTGAGATTCGGCCCTCGAGCATCCATCGAGCCTTTTTCGGCGACTACAGCTCCGAGAGCGCTCTAGCGGCGCGGCCAGGTTTGATGAAAGTGTATGGCTGGAAATCGCACGACGCGGCCCAATCGCAAGTGAAGGTCGTCGCCGACTATCGAGAGTTGCTGGCGATCCCCGAGATCGAGGGCGTGATCATTGCGTTGCCGTTGCACTTGCACGCGCCGGTGGCAATTGCCGCGATGCAAGCGGGAAAACACGTGCTCTGCGAAAAACTGATGGCGCACAACGTGACCCAATGCAAACTAATGTCCCAATTTGCGGAAACGTCGCGCCGATTTCTTTCGATTGGTCACCAACGGCACTACAGCATTCTCTATGACAACGCGGTTCACTTGCTCCGCTGGGGCCTGCTCGGCGAACTGCACCATATTCGCGCCCAATGGCATCGCGGCAACTTGCCGGGCAACGACAGCTGGGCTCCACCGATTCCCGGCGGTCAGGTCGTGGCGAATTCCGCGATCGTGATCGACAAGATCGCCAAACAGCTCGCCGATCTGCAATCGGAACTCAAGAGTCCCGGGACCAGTGCTCGCCGCGCCGATTGGCTGCGGAAGCAAATCGCCCAGTGGGAACAGTTGGATCGAGACAAAATCGTCGAAGCGGAAAAATTTGGTTATCAGAATGACCCGACGATCTGCGGCGACGGGCGATTGCGCACCGCAATGGAAGAACTTATTCGCTGGCGCTTGTGGAACCGGACGGGCGGCGGATTGATGGCAGAGTTAGGAAGCCACCAGTTGGACGCCTCGAGTATTTTTGTCTCGGCGGTCGCGCGCGAAACGGGAAAGCATACGCATCCGCTGACGGTGCACGCGACGGGCGGCAGGCATTTGTTCCCAACCGACCGCGACTCGGAAGACCACGTCTATTGCATGTTTGAGTTCCCCGGCCCGGGATACGACTACTCGTTTCCGGTGGGATATCGCGATGAAGTCATGAAATATCCTGGCGAGCAAGGCGTTCCAAGTTACGCCGAAAATCCTCAAAAGAAAATCGTCGTCACGTATTCGTCGATCAACGGCAATGGATTCGGCGGGTATGGCGAAGTCGTCATGGGCTCGCGTGGCTCGCTCGTGCTGCAATCCGAATCGGAAGTCATGCTCTACAAGGACGCGAGCACTCGCACGAAAGCGGGTGTGACTGTTAGCAAGACCGGTCAAGCGATATTGGATACCACGGCGAGCGGCGATGCCGCGCCGGCCAAAACCGCTCAGGGGAGTGGCCCGGTCAGCCGCGGTTACCGAGAGGAAATCGAGCACTGGGCTTGGTGCATTCGCGAGAATAACTGGGAGATCCAGCCGCGCTGCAACGGCCATGTCGCGCTGGGTGATGCGGTGATCGCTCTCACCGCCAAGCTCGCGGTCCGCAACAGTCAGCGGCCCGGCGGCCACGGATTCATCGCGTTTCAACCCGAGTGGTTTGACGAGAATATCCCGCTCGTTCCCGAAGCCGAAACCAGTGCCGAAGCGTCCCGCCTGTGGGACGACGAGAAGCGCAATCTGGGATTGGTGTAAAGCGTTGGTATGACCAACCGAATCCGCGGTGTCGGCTTCCGCTCGATCGTTAGAGATTTGCCAATCGGCAAAGCGAGGGTGGTTGGCACGACGGGCATGATCGGGTTTAACGAAGCGGTGTGAATACATTCGCTGGTTGTCATGACCCTTCGGAAGTGCGGCAAAAGCTCCGCAAAATCTCTCGAATCGGTTATTCCGATCAATGCCGCGGACGATGATTCCATCACGTTTGTGACCGAACGGGGAGTATTCACCCGGCCGGGTGCGAATCTGAAACAAATCTTCCGATGGAATCGATCGGCGAAGGACTGCCGCGATTCCGGATATTGGCCTTTGTAGCGCGGGTCGCATTGGCCAGGCCACGGTCAACTCGACGACCAGGCCAAGACTTACCCGCGATCGCGAGAGAATCGCGAGCCTCCACAACAATTCGACTGCGGGTGAAAAAGGAGTTTCTCATGCAATCGCGATGGTCAATCGTTACGTACTTAGTTGTTGCTTGTCTTTGTTTAGGTAGCGCCGTCTTAGCTCAAGAGACTTCGATTGTGGCGCCAGAAAGTGTCGCCGTTGCGCCGGCGGCTGTCGTGGCTGCTCCGGTGGGCGGAGCTCCTCATAATGGCGACTGTGGTTGCGGCAACTCGGGCGGCGGACATTCCGTCGAGGGCTGCCTCAAGGGCCGCGAAATCAGCCAAGGAGATGCCGAGGCCCTTTGGAATGGCTATTGCGAAGGCGATTGCCGAGTCGGGCACAGCAAGGAACATGGACATCATGGTCGGCATTGTGGCGGCGCGGCCGGATGCGGACAAAGCGGATTTGGGTTTCCCAGCTGCGGCCAAGGATGTGGCGGAAATTGTTTCGGCGGCTGCAGCCAAGGCTGTGGCGGAAACGGTGCCGGCGGTTGCGGAAATCGGATAGCGGCACCTTGGCGAGCACACGCCGCGGATTGCGGATGTGATCAATGCGGTTCAAGCCGCGGGCCGCGAATTCATCACGGAGCTGGAATTGGTGGAGGTCGCGGATTATTTGGCGGAACGGGAAACTGTGGATGTGCAACGAGCAACGCGACTAGTCCCTGTTGCGACTCAGGCCCGGCTCGGCCCGCCGCGGATAACTGCGGTACGTGCGGTTCTCGTCCTCGCACTTGCCATCGACACGGATTGTTCCGTGGCGCCGGCGACTATGGTTGCAACGATTGCACGGATCGAGGATGTCATAGTTGGGGCCGAGGCTGCGGCGATGGTTGCCGAGCCGGCGCTGGCCGTATTCATGGCTTCGGCTTGGGCTGCCGATGCGCCACGAGCAATTGGGATGACATGTGCGCGAAAGATTCGTTCGGCCCAGGCACGCCTGCACCGGTCGCTACTCCACCGGTTGCTACTCCACCGGCCGATGCTGCACCGGCCACGCCTGTGCCGGGAAGCAGCAACTAACAGCGCGAACAAATTAAAAGTCAAAGCGCAAGCGAGGAAATCAATCCTCGCTTGCGTTTTTTTTTACTCACTTCCCTTGTTCCCTCTCCCCGAATCTGCACGCGCATGCAAGCTATTCAACATGTTGGACATTGCCGCGTGCAGATTGGACGAGAGGGCAGGGTGAGGGGCCGAACCCTGAAAGTCACCCCCTCATCCTAACCTTCTCCCCCAATTTCAATGCGAAAACACATTTGCCGTTGGCTAGGTTTGTTACGCGTTGAAATAGAGGGAGAAGGAACAAGCAATGCACGACACCGAAGCGTGTGCGTCTGGCTTCAATTGACTTGGCCACGGATTCTGCAATGCTAATGGATAGCTTGGGGCAAAAGCTGGAATCAGAGGGATGTTATGGTACTCCCATTCGTTCAACAGCCTTGGCGTTTTGTTGGGTTGTTGTCGGTTGTTGCGACGTGTTTGATTTTTGAGGCCGTGCTAGCGCAACCCCTCGATGATACGAGGCTCCGCATCGCGCAGTATCTTGACTCGGGCGAATTCTCGCTGGCCCTCCAATGGGCTCAGCAGCAGCCCAAGGAAAAATACGACGAGTCGCTCGCCCTGATCGCGCGTGCCCAGATGGATGGCGGGGCAAGTTACGGGGCGTATCAATCCGCGTCAAGCATTGGCGACGACGATCAGCGATCGAGTACCCTGTCGTCGCTGCACGATAGGAGCGGCCAAGGGGGCGCATCGGGCGGAATCACCGCGGCCGATTTCACGGAATTAATGCAGTTGATTCAGAATGTGATTGAACCCGAATCCTGGGATACCGAAGGGCCTGCGATGCGGCCTTATGCGGCCGGCGTGTTTGTGGATGCTCACGGCGCGCTGAAGCGAGTTCAACGATCGGCGTTAGCGGATGCCTCTCAATTACAAACCGACATGATTCGCGATTCGGGAAATCGGGATCTGAATCGAGTCGCTGCCCTGCGTAAAATTTCGCTGACTCGCTTGGAGCGCAATTTGCAACGCATCGCCGCCCAAGGTCAACAACCGACCGATTCGATGCAGTATCTGGCCGGTTTGCAACGGATCGAGTTTGTGTTGTTCTGTCCGGAAACCAATGAGATTATTATCGCGGGACCCGCGGGACCCATGGCAACCGCGGCCGATGGCCAGCGGATCAACAGCGACACCAAGCAACCCGTATTGATGTTGGATGACCTGGTGCAATGCCTGCGGAATGCTTGGTTCGAAGGTGGGCGATTGGGATGTTCGATTGATCCACGCCAGGAGAATTTGGCGAAGGCACAACAGTTTTTGACGTCGACGCGACTTAGTGGGCAAAACTTTCGCAACGCGTTGCAGGAATCTTTAGGCTGGCAAGACATCCGGGTCCACGGGGTGGAACCGGGCAGCCATGTGGCTCAGGTCCTTGTCGAAGCCGACTATTTGATGAAGTGCATTGGGCTCGGTGTTGAGCAATCGATTGCGGAAGTTCCGTGTTATTGGGATCGATTGGACTTGAAGAATGGACCGCCGCCGGCGATGGAAGTCGCCCGTTGGTGGTTCACGATGAACTACGACGCGATCTTGGCGAATCCCTCGACAACCATTTTTCAGTTGCGCGGGCAAGGGGTAAAAGTCCTGAGCGAGAATGAACTTTTGGCGCAAAACGGCGAGCGAGTTCACACGGGACAATCCCAAGGACCGACTAGGGAATTCGCTGCAGATTTCACCAAACATTTTGCGTCACTTTGCCAAAAGTTTCCCGCTTTCGGCCAATTGCGGGGCGTTTTCGATATGGCGTTGGTCGCGACCATCATTCGGCGCCAAGTTGAGGCAGGCAAAATCGGATGGACCCCGCATTATTTCTGTACCGCACCTGACGTCGACCATTTGCGGTATCAAGTCCCAACGATCGCAACTCCCAAAACCGTGATGTCCGTAGTTAACCACCGCACGTTTGACACACGCGAAGGGGGTCGGCACTTGCGACACATGGTGGTTGGCGTGGGCGGCGGCGTCGAATTCGACGCCAAGGAATTGCTCCAATCGAACTTGCGGCAAGTCGCTGCCGAAGGAGCGTTGGAGCGAGCGGCACCCGACTCCAAATCGATGCCCGTCGCCGTTGAGCAGTGGTGGTGGGATTAGGGTCGACATACGCCTCTGGGCCAATGGCCCGGCCGTTTGTTCAATCCCACATAAAGCGTTAATCGAGTTCAAGATCCTGCCGTTTGCAAAGCTCGGGAAACATGAAGACCCCATGTGCAAATTGTCGGGGCGAACCAAATTCTAGCCATTTCATTTTTCGGCCGGAATTGATTCCGAGAATTTCAATGGGATCGCGCGGCGATAGTCGACAGACATTGACTGCCCTATCGCCAGAGGCGGTCATCGGCGAATGGATGGGGAGGCGCGTCGAGGCGGCTTTGCGGAAGTGTCTTGAGAATCGCGGAAGCCAAATCCAAGTCCTGTCGGGAAGTGATCTTAATGTTGAGTGGCGATCCTTCGACGATGTGAACGATCTCGCCTGCCTTTTCCAGCAGTTGAGCTTCGTCGGTAAACGAAGAATCCCCGAACTTGGCGAACGCGTCGACTAATAAGCGTCGTTCGAAGACTTGCGGGGTCTGCGCCATCCACAGCTGACCGCGATCAACGGTCGCATCGACCCGTTTGCCGTCCCCGGATCGCTTGAGCGTGCTGGTCAGGGGAATTGCGAGAATGGCACAGCGATGAATCCGCGCGGCGGCGAATACTTGTTCAATCCACGCGTCGGCCAAACAAGGGCGGGCGGCGTCGTGAATTGCAACGAAGTCGCAATCATCGCGGACTTTGGCCAGTCCATTGCGCACGGAATCCGCTCGCTGCGTTCCCCCGTCAACCACATCAATTCCCAAAACGGCGACGTTGGCGCCGAATTTGATCGTGAATGATTCCCGGTCTTCGGGCGAGATGACCATGATGACTTGAGGAACGTCCCCTCGTTTTAAGAATGGATTAACGCTGTGCAACCAAACCGCCTTGCCGTCCAGATTGGCGAACGGTTTCTTGAAGTTTGGATCACGAAACCGCGTGCTTTGGCCGGCGGCCGCGATCACCACGGAGAATTTGGCGTTGCCTGATGTCGACATGTAACGTGCGTTATCCGGAACGAGCCGCCGGGTTATTCCTCGGCGAGTTGGAGTTCGACCGTCAAAGGCTGGCCCGCGCGCAAAATATGCAACACCACGCGCTCGCCGGGACGGTGTTTTTCGACTTCCGCGAGCAATGCTTCCGCGGACGGAACGGGTAGGCTGTCGATGGCCACAATGAGGTCGGCCCGAGGGAGATGAATTTTTTGGCTTAGCATTTGACCCCCCGGAACGCGCACGCGCTCGATCCACGTGGCGGCGCGAATCCCTGCCTTTTCGGCCGGACCGCTTTCCATAAGCTGGAGAACCAAAACGCCTTTTGTCGTCGTACCGAAGGAAGCAATTCCGAGCGAAGGACGAATGATTCTTCCGTCCCGAATGAGCAACGGAACAATCCGACGAATGTTATTGGCGGAAATTGCGAACCCAACGCCCGTGTTTTCGCCTGTCGACGTCGCGATCGCCGTGTTCATGCCGATCAACACGCCGCTGGTATCCAGCAGCGGGCCACCTGAATTGCCTCGATTCAGCGCGGCATCAATCTGAATGATCGAGTTAATCAAACGGGGCGCTCGCGTCTTGGCTTGGAGCGTGCGATTCAAACTGGAAATGATTCCCTCGGTCATCGTTCGCTCAAAGCCAAACGGGTTGCCGATCGCATAGACTTTTTGCCCGACGCGGAGCGTCGTCGACTCACCGATTTCCACCGGCACGAGCGACTTTTCATCCGCCTTCACTTTGAGAACCGCGATGTCGTTCGCCGGATCAGCGCCGACCACCGCTGCTTCGACCGTTTGACCATCGAACAACGTGACTTCAATCAAGTCGCTATCCGCAATCACGTGATGGTTGGTCACCACGTGTCCTTCGCGATCATACACCCAACCGGAGCCCGCACCTTCGGTCGGTCCGTAGGAATACATGTCCACGGCGTCCGCGACCGTGCGAATATTGACCACACTTCGGTTGACCTTTTCGTAGACCGAAATCGCAACGATCTCCTCCGCGGTAAATGTTCGGGGATTTGCCGATTCGACCTGCGGCACGGATTCCGTTGGAATCGCCGGAGTTTGATTCGTATTAAGGGCGACCTGCCCCGTCACGGATTGGGCTTGAGTTTGATCGCCCCAATTGGTCAAACCGATCGCGAAAACTGAACCTATGAGCGCCGATACAATGCACATAATGAAAGTTGTTTTCACGGTTCAGCCCTTGAAGGAGAATTGTTCCAGCTTTCGGCGTCGAATTCGCAACCTCGCCGTGTGGTGATTTGATGCATAAGTACTAAACTGGATCAAGGCGTTTGGGGGTTGGAATTGGATTGTACGGATTGCGAGAAGAAATTAACATTTCTTGTCGAAAATGGGGTTGTGGCCGGAATCGGCTGATTAATGCGAAAAATCCGACTTTTAGCGGTATTTTTGCCGCGTTATGGCGCGATAGTTTGTCGTTTTCTGAGGGTCTAAGGCCCCAAACGGCGAACATATGAACAAGGGGCCCGTTCGTGGCACAAATAATGCGATTCAAGCTTACGGGCAAATTGAGTGAATTGTCTATTTGGGCAAACTTGGTTTTTTCGGTGGTAAATGTTACCTAGTCAAAATAAAATGAAATGGTCGAACATTGCAAATTTCTCATGGCCCAGGCCATTCGACGGATTTCGTTGCTAGGGTTGTAGGGGCTGCCTGAGCCAGTTATTTCTGCGTGCGGAGTGAAAGAAATGTCGCGATTTCTCAGTATTTTTGCGTTGATTCTGTCCAGCGGTTTGGCCGTAACCGAACGGGCGTCGGCGAGGGACAACGACGCGTCTCGACTGGCGACCTATCGAAGCGGCGAATCGACGTCGTTTGCCCTGAGCTTGGAATTGAACCAGTCTCCGCAGCAGAAGCGGCCGAACGACGTCGCGATATTCGTGGACACATCGGCGAGCCAAGCCGGATTGTTCCAAGAAGATTCGATCAAAGCGCTTCGCTTGTTGGTGGACCAACTAGGCGACAACGATCGGCTGCGAATTTACGCCGTGGACTTGGATGTCGTTCCGCTCACAAATGATTTCGTGACTCCCGGCGACTCGCAAGTGAATGATGCGATCAATGCGCTGGCTGCTCGCGCTCCACTCGGTTCGACCGACATGGAAAAATTGACCGTGAGTCTACCTTCGGTTTTCGAAAACCGGGCTGGCGCGAATCACTCCGTCATTTACATCGGTGACGGAGTCAGCCGAGGTGGAGTCATTTCCTCGACTAGTATGAATGACATATTGATCGATTTAATTCAGAACCAGATTTCGGTTTCGTCGTACGCCATTGGCCCCGAACGCAACGTGGAATGGCTGGCCGTTTTAGCCAACCACACGGGCGGCAACCTTTTCATCGACAGCGACGACGCCGGCTCGGTGAATCAAGCGGCGACGCAATTGGCTGCGACCATTCACGAATCCGTATTTTGGCCGTTGCAAAGCACGATGTCCGAGTCGGTTGCGGAATTTCTGCCCGGCCGGATCCCACCCATTCGATCCGATCGCGACACGATCGTCATCGGCACGCTGAAGAATGTCGGCGAGGTCCAAATCGACGTCCAAGGCGAGTTGGAAGGCCAAGCAGTCTCGACGCAATGGACCGTTACGCCGGAAGAATCCGATTTCCATTTTGCATTCCTTCCCAATTTGATCGAAGTCGCGCGGGCCGATTATGGATTGACCTTGCCAACGGTCGGCTCGGCGGGGTTAAAAGAAGTGGCCCGCATGATGGCCGATTCATCCCAACAACTCACCGCGCTATCAGCGCAAGCCTTGGCGGCCGGAAATTACGCGGGTGCCAAAACGCTTGTCGAAGCAGCCATCGCCCAGGACCCGAACAACATTGACGCAGGAACCGTGCAAGACGTCACCGCTGCGGCTCCCCCGATCGTCAATCAGGAACCGTCGGCACCGCAGGAGGACAAAGTCGCGCCGCCGCCGCAAGAGACCGCGGACGCCCAACCACCGGCCGAGGCATTGCCTGAGTCGTCGGACGACACGCTGCGGATCAACGGCCAAGACGCACAGGAAAGCGTGCCGCAAGAGGACCAATCGGTTGAGGAACAAGAGCGCCAGAATGACGAAGCGTTTTTGCAAACGCAGCGCGAACGGACCCAGGCCGCCATTGAACAGGTGCAGGCCGAAGTACGCAGCACATTGGAATCTGCCCGCCGCGAGTTGGCGACCGGTCCGGACCTCGCCGTCTCTCGGTTGAAGGACATGATGGACATCGTCGAACGCGACCCAATCTTGGACGCCTCGACCCGCGCCGAATTGCAAAACCAATTGCAATCCGCGTTGTTGGCCGCCCAACGGCAGAAATTCGAAGTCGAAGAACGCTTGGCGTCCCAACGGCAAAACGCCGCGGTCCGCGCCGAGTCCGAACGGCTTTTCCAGGACATGACCCGCTCGGAAGAGCAATTCGCGGCGCTCGTCGCCCGCTTCAATGCCATGATGAACGAAGGCAATTTGGGGGATCGCAATTTCAATGCCGGAGTCGAGCTTGCCGAGCAGGCGTTTCAAATGCGACCGTCCTCGCCCGAGGCCAACGTCATTGAAGCAGAGGCCCGAATCAAAAACTACTTTGTGAATCAAATCTGGGAATTGCGCCGTAAGCGCCAGATTGGCGTGGTCGATGCATTGTGGGAAGTTGAATTGGCCCATATTCCCTTCTCGGGCAATCCGCCGCTACGATTCCCCGATCCGGAAGAATGGGCTCGTAAAGTCGCGATGCGAAAGAAGTACCAGTCGGTCCGTCTGGCGGGCAATCTTCGCGATGAGGCAATCTTGGAAAAGCTCGAAGAGACCGTGCCCTTTGAATACGAAGAAGCCCCCTTTGGCGACATCATCTCCGACTTACAAGACAATCCCGGAATCAACGTCGTGCTCAATGACTCCAGCGATTTGAAGGCCGAAACGCCGGTGACCTTCAACGTACAGGGCATCACGCTGCGATCCGCTCTCAAATTGCTCCTCAAACAACACAATTCAACCTATGTCGTCAAGGACGAGGTGCTTCAGATCTTATCGGTCGACGAAGCCGCTGAGGAAATGGTGACTTACGTCTACAACATCGGCGACCTCATCGCTCCGCGTACGCCCATCTTTGGCGGCGGCCTCGGCGGACAAGGAGGCGGACAAGGGGGCGGCGGATTCGGCGGCGGACAACAAGGTGGCGGATTTGGTGGTGGTGGTGGTGGTGGCGGCGGACAGTTCAACATCGACGACCAATTGGCGGTCGGTGCGAAGTCCGATGACAAAGTCGTCTCCAACGTTTCGAACGACGATCGGCAGCCGACTCGGCTCAGCGTTGAACGAACAAACAATGAATCGACCCGCGCGGCGTGGGCCCGATATTTCGCCTCGCACCACGCCGATCCTCAAGACGTCCGTCAAACAATTCGAGAATTGATGAAGGAAAGTGACACCAACCAAGTCGTGGACGTCATCTACGGATGCATGGCCAACCAACAGGCGCAAAGCTGGATGTACGAAGCTCTGGTTCTGGCGCTGCAAATCAATCATTCTCCAACCTCCGAGATCGAACGGGCCGTCATGTCGGCAATCGACTTTAGTGCCGATCCCGATGACCTGCTGATCGCCGCAAAATTCATGGCCGAGAATGGCATGGAGCAACGCGCGGTGGCGGTCTTGAAAAGGGTCTCCGAACAGAATCCACTCCGCCCGGAACCCTACGCGATCGGCTTGCGCACCGGCCGGAAAATCAACGACATGTCCGCAATCCGCTGGGCTGCATTGGGCGTCCTCAGCCAGGCCTGGCCGGAACATCGAGAAATCGTCGACGACGCGCTGTTAGCTGCCGACGCGGTTGCCATTGAATTGAAGCGGACGAACCGATCAGCGGAATTAGAGGCCTTCAATCGCGAGCTCAGCGAATCGCTGTTTCGTGATTGCGTGATCGAAGTGGCGTGGACCGGCGAAGCGGATATCGATCTCTACGTCGAAGAACCAGGGGGAACGGTTTGCTCCCGACAAATCCCCCGAACCACCGGCGGTGGCGTGATGATGGGCGACCAGTACTCCAAACCGGATGAGTCAGGGCAAGTCGTCGAACATTATGTGTTGCCCAAGGGATTCTCTGGGGCCTATCGCTTGATTTTGCGAAAAGTCTGGGGCGCTATTCCCTCGGGAAAAGCCACTGTGACGATTTATCGCAACTTCCGCTCGCCCGAACAGACCGGGCAAACCAAGCAGGTTTCGGTCGGCAAGGATGGCGCGGTCGTAGTATTCGAATTGGATAAAGGACGACGGACCGAATCGTTGGCTTCGCAAACGCTATCCAATGTTGTTCGCCAACAAGAAATCGTCAACGAAGGCGTTTTGGCCCAACAGTTGGCGGGGAGTCAATCCGCCAAGGCACTCGCCAACTATCTCGGTTCAAAGCCTGATTCCCCACAAGATGTCGGCGACGTCGTGCTCAACAACGGCAATGTGCGCCGCCCCGGCAATCCTGGATACATGCCTATCATTGAAACCTTTCCCGACGGAACTGGATTGATTGCTCGAGCGGCGACGGCTGATCGATTGCACGTCATTATTAGCCCGTCACCCAACTTTTCATTTATTGGCGATGTCGAAACCTTCACGTTTTTTGGCACTAACAGCGGCACGCAAACGACGGGCGGGGCAGCGGGTGGCGCAGCCGGCGGAGCTGGTGGCGCTGGTGGCGCAGCCGGCGGTGGTGGCGGATTAATCCGAGGTGCGGGTGGCGGCCTGTTCTAAACACCAACTTCAATTTGAGTCCAAGTTCAATCCAGGCCGGCGCATCGCCGGCCTTTTTTTGTCTCACAATCGATTCACGATCGGTCGCGTTCGAAACGACGCGTATCAAGCACCGCTCTCACTCCAAAGGACTTAAGTTGCTACAATTTGGCTCGTCGTCGCGGTAAACGGAATTCCGCGGGTGAATTGCCCGCGGCAGCCGCGGTTTTGTTCGGATACATTGCTCCCATGGCGATTCGCAATCTGATCATCGTCTTGATGTCGGCAGCCGTTGCGTTTGCTTGCTATTCCATTACGGCCAAGCAGCGTTACTCCAATCTTTTTGCCGAGGCGCTGACCAAGATCGACAAATTCTCGTTGCAAGCCGTTAGCGAGCGACAATTGTTTGAGTCGGCGATGATGGGGATGCTGAGTTCCCTCGATGAAAACTCGACCTATTTGACCGGCGATGACTACCAGGCAATGGAGCAACGTCTGCGCCAGGAATTTGGCGGAGTTGGGATGTACGTGGATGTAAATCCCAAGACCAAAGACCTAACAGTCACCAGCCCGATTCCCGATTCTCCGGCATTCAGAAGCGGCATCCGATCGGGGGACATCATCGCCAAGATCAACGGTTTACCGGCGCAGGGGCTCGACCGGAGCGAAGCCATCAAGCGGATGCGCGGCCCGGTCGGCGAAAAACTTGTTTTGAGCATTCTGCAAAACCCGGACGAATCCCCTCGGGAAGTCGGTATTATCCGCGAGGTCATTCCCACTCACAGTGTCGTGGGAGACGTTCGCAAAGCCGATGGATCGTGGAATTACTTTCTTCCCGAGGATTCGCGGATCGCGTTCGTGAACGTCATCGAGTTCTCCGAACGAACCGACCGCGAGTTAGCAGATCTGTTCGAAAAAATCGGACCGCAGACCCAGGCATTAATTTTGGACCTGCGCACGAACGGGGGCGGGCTCTTGTCTCAAGCCGTTCGAGTGAGCGACATGTTTCTGGGGAATGGTGAAGAGATAGTTGAGATTCGCGGGCGCGACAATCGCTTGGTCCAACCGGCGATTATTGCCGACGCCGCGAAAGCGCTCGACGCGCATATTCCGCTCGCGATTCTCGTCGATCGGTTCACCGCCAGCGCGAGCGAAATTGTCGCTGCTTGTCTGCAGGATCAGCGACGGGCGGTCATTATTGGCGAGAGGTCATACGGCAAGGGAACCGTTCAGGACCTGATTCCCCTGGAACGCGGACGCAGCAGCATCAAGATCACCACCGCGACGTATTGGAGACCCAGCGGAAGAAATATCGACAAAGACAACGACAAATCGGGCCAACAATGGGGTGTGCAACCCGATCCAGGGTT
The DNA here is from genome assembly GCA_041745295.1 of Pirellulaceae bacterium. Lineage (GTDB taxonomy): Bacteria > Planctomycetota > Planctomycetia > Pirellulales > Pirellulaceae > JANMEB01. The sequence continues at coordinate 108,420 of JBGTJE010000103.1, forward strand.
TCAAGTCGAATTGAGCGAAGATGCGTTTTTCCAGGTCGCCATGTTGCGCTATCGTCGGCAGTATAAAGTGCTTGACATTTTTGACCGCGGAACGCTGGACCAATCGCGCAAGCCAGAATCGTCCGAAGTCCCCGCCGACCAAAAACCCAATCCATCGGAAAAGCTGGATTCCGATCCGGTTTTATTACGCGCGATCGAGCATTTGAGGCAAGTACTCGACGGAAAACATTCGACCTAGATCATCGACATAGTTTGATTTTCGGTCTTGGCATTGTCGTCGTTCGCTCCGCGAACGTGCGCTTCTTTCGCGGAGCGAAAGGCGACTATGCTCAACGTCAACGAGGGCAAACGAGGAATCAACCGCGGCATGGATGAAATCTCATTGAAGTTTCTCGATCAGTTGTTAAACGCTCCCGGTGTCTCCGGTTATGAAGGCCCGGTTCAGCGTGTCGTGCGAGATTTTATCGGGCCATTCGCGGAACAACTGCAAACCGACTTGCATGGAAATTGTATCGCCGGCCGGGGATTGAACCACCCGATTCGCGTCATGTTGGCTGGCCACAGCGACCAAATTGGAATGCTCGTCTCTCAAATCGACGAATCCGGCTTCGTCTATACGCAAACCGTAGGAGGTTGGGATCCCACGCAATTGGTCGGACAGAACGTGGTTATTTGGGCTAAGTCCGGCCCCCTGAACGGTGTCATTTCGCGCAAAGCGATTCACCTCCAGGATGAAAACGAGAGAAAACAATTGGTCAAGGCCAACGAGCTCTGGATCGATTGCGGCGTCATCGAGGCCACTGAATTGAAGGCCCTCGTTCAAATCGGCGATTCGGTGACGCTGCGGCTCGGTTACCAGAAACTCTGCGGCGACGTGGTGAGCGGTCCGGCGATGGACGATCGCGTCGGCGTGTGGGTCGTCATGGAAGTCATGCGCCGCGTGAGCACTCGTTCCAGCCAGGTCGCGCTATACTCGGTGTCGACCGTTCAAGAGGAAATTGGATTGCGCGGCTCCAAGACCGCCGCCTATGGGATCGATCCCCAGATCGGGATCGCGGTCGATGTCACACATGCGACCGATTGTCCCACGATCGATCGTCGACAAGTCGGCGACATTTTTTTGGGGCGCGGCCCCGTCATTTTCCGAGGCCCCAACATCAACATGCGAGTCTCGGACCGTTTGATTGAACTGGCCCGCAATCACGAGATTCCCTACCAAATCGCTGCGCTAGGGCGAGCCGCCTCGAACGATTCCAATTCACTTCAAATTTCGCGCGCGGGTGTAGCGACCGGATTGGTGAGCATTCCCAACCGTTATATGCACAGCGCTGTCGAAACGGTGTCGCTCAAGGACCTCAACGCTGCGGCAACGCTGATCACCGAGTTCGTGCAATCGATTACCACGGTGGACGAGTTTCTTCCTTAGTTCATTGCGACGACAACTCGGATCGTGCAAAATGGATTCGCGTCGATGTCCACGGAGCGTTCAATTACCAAAACTGTTCCCTCGCCCCCGCTTCGGGGGAGAGGGCAGCGTGAGGGGGACGAAGGACGCGGCGCGCCTAAGCCTTGGATCATCGAGACAAAGGAAATCACTTTGTATACTAGCCAGTCAGGTTTTGCCAGACATGTCCAACGCTTCCTGGTGGCTGGGTTAATCTTCTCATGGCCAATTGTCGGTTCGAATGGTGCCGTGCAAGAGCGGGCGCCCGATTTGCCCGTGGATACACTGCCTGCGAGTTGGAATTGGCTCGAACCACCGTTGGGTATTAGCAAGTTCCCGAACGAACCCCTAGAAAACCCGTCGACGGAATTGAAAATTCGCTTGGGCCGTAGGTTGTTTTTTGATTCGATTCTTTCCGACGATGAGTCCATGTCCTGTGCGAGCTGTCATCGGCCCGACCACGGATTCGCCTCGCCGCAAACCGTGTCGATAGGCGTCGGGGGCAAACGCGGCGAGCGCAATGTGCCGACGATCTTAAATCGCGCCCTGGGAGAACATTTTTTCTGGGACGGTCGTGCAACGTCGCTCGAGGAGCAAGCGCTTCAACCGATTGCCAATCCGCTCGAATTGGCCAGTTCGACGGAGGCGGTATTGCGTCGACTGCAGGCGGACCCGTCGTACCAGGAGCAGTTTAGGATCGCGTTTATTGAGTCGTCACCGGGAGACAAACAAGCCGACCAAGCACCCATAAACGCCATGAATTTGGCCAACGCCATCGCCTGCTTTGAACGGACATTGATCGTTGGCAATTCGCCGGCCGATCAATTTCGCGCTGCTCGTTACGACGCACTGACTCTGCCGCAACGGACCGGAATGTGGATTTTTGAGAGTCGCGGCCAATGTTGGCAATGTCACTCGGGCGACAATTTTTCGGACGACAAGTTCCACAATACCGGGGTTAGTTTTGGCACGAAAAACCGGGACGTCGGTCGGTACAAAGTCACGAAACAAGAAAGCGACCGATTTGCAATGAAGACTCCTACTTTGCGTGGTATCGCACAAACTTCGCCCTATATGCATGACGGGAGCATGGCAACGCTTCGCGAAGTCGTCGAATTCTATAACCGCGGAGGCTCGCCGAAGGACCTGACTTTGGACAAGCAGGTGCGGCCGCTGAACTTAACTGAATCCGAGATCAACGCGTTGACCGAGTTTCTGGAAGCCCTGTCGCCGAGAGACCCGTTCGCACGCTAAAATCGATGCTCTCGCTTAAATTCCCTGCAGTACTTTCGGATAACCCAATGAATCTAAGCAAAATCCTAGTGTCAAGTTTGGTTGGCGTTTTGATCGGGTCCGAACTCAGTCGCGGTGACGACTGGCCACAATGGCGCGGTCCCAATCGGGACGATGTGTCGGCTGAAACAGGGCTTCTCAGCGAATGGCCCTCGGGCGGACCAAAGCAGCTATGGCGTAACGACAAATGCGGGCTGGGCTATTCTGGTTTCTCGGTAGTCGGCGATCACTTGTATACGATGGGCCAAGAAGATGGCAAGCAATTTGTAGTGTGCTTGAACGCGACCGACGGTCAGGAAATCTGGCGCACGGCGTTTGGCGGAGACTATAAAAACAACTGGGGCGGTGGTCCACGCAGTACTCCCACGGTTGCTGGAGATGACGTTTTCGCATTATCCGCAGACGGGATCGTTGCCTGCTTTGATGCGGGAATGGGCCAAGAGAATTGGCACGCCGCATTGACCGACTTTGGCGGCAATGTGCCCGGTTGGGGCTATTGTGAGTCCGTGCTTGTCGATGGCGATCGCGTTGTATGCACACCAGGCGGAAACAAGGGTGCAATCTTGTCGCTCGATCGCAAAACCGGGAAAAAAGTTTGGCAATCCGTGGATTTCACGGACGGGGCACAATACGCGTCCATCGTTCCCGCAACGATCAACGGCCAAAAACAATACGTTCAATTGACGATGAAGGCCGTGGTTGGAATCGATCCGGTAAATGGCGGCGTCATCTGGAAAGCTCCTTGGCCGGGAGAAGTCGCAGTGATTCCGACGCCGATTGTCCACGAGAACAGCGTCTACGTCACGTCAGGCTATAGTGTCGGCAGCCAACGCTTCGATGTCGACGGCGCGACGGTGAAAAGCGCGTGGTCGAATAAAGTGATGAAGAATCATCATGGAGGCGTGATTCGAATCGGCGACCATGTTTATGGTTACTCGGATGGCGTCGGCTGGATTTGCCAGGATTGGAGCACCGGCGAAGCCGTGTGGGCGGACAAACAATCGTTGGGCAAGGGTGCGATCGCCAATGCCGATGGTCGCTTGTATTGCCTCTCCGAGTCTAAGGGCGAAGTCGTCTTGATCGAGCCCAGCGCGGAAGGCTGGAAGGAACATGGTCGATTCAAATTGACGCATCAATCCACTCGTCGCAGCTCGCAAGGTGCCATTTGGACGCATCCCGTCATCGCCAACGGACGCTTGTACTTGCGCGATCAAGAAATCGTGTGTTGTTACGACATCAAACAGAATTGACAAGTCAGGGCGATCGGCATGTTGCCGGGGAAAATCGCAAGATCAAGCTTGCGCTTTGCGTTAGTTTGTCAACAGGTCGCTAACTGGGCTTCTTGTGGAGCAGATCAACCAAGGTCTTGCCCGGGACGGCGACCGGGTAAAAACCTTCCTCGTCGGGGTTCACCGGAGCGGGGTCGTCGATCGTTTTGATTTCATCGGTGTTGGCGAGCTGATCGTCGAGATTGATCGCGGCGTCCCAGGATATCTCTTGACCTGAATACGTCGCCATCCGTCCCAAAATGGAAGTCATCGTGCTCCACGCCCCGTAATCGCCTTCATTGGCAATTTTGCGGCCAGCGCGGATATCGGCGTACAAGTCCCTATGTTCTTGTTGGTGGCCATCGCGTTCAAGCGTCGAGCGGAAGATTTCTTTCCCTTTCGGATCAAAGATCACGCCATCGGAAATATTGGCAAAGCCTTTCGAGCCGTGAGCGTGTTCCGATACGCTGCTCCAGCATCCGCCGATATGTCGACATTGGCTCAGCATCGTCGAACCATCGGCGTAGGTGAATTCGACCATGTGATGATCAAAGATTTGTCCGAAGTCCTTCCCGTCCCGCACCTCACGGCCTCCCTGTCCCTGCGCTTTGACGGGGTAGCCGTTTTTCAGCCAATTGATCACATCCAGGTTGTGGATGTGCTGCTCCACGATGTGATCACCGCAAAGCCAATTGAAGTAATACCAATTCCGCATTTGATATTCCAATTCGGTTTGGCTTTCTTCGCGGGGACGAACCCAGACTCCTTCACCATTCCAGTAGGCGCGGGTGAAGTTAATATCGCCGATCGCACCATTTTGCAATTGGTCAATGATCTCGCGATAGAGACGTTCATGCCGTCGTTGCAAGCCAACTTGAACGACCAAGTCTTTTTCTTTGGCGATCGCGTTGGCGGCGAGCACACGCCGCACGCCGGCCGCATCCACGGCCACGGGCTTCTCCATGAAGATGCTCTTTCCTGCCTTAACCGCGGCCTCGAAATGGAGCGGGCGAAATCCCGGTGGTGTCGCCAGGATGACCAAATCAACCGGTGAATCCAACAATTGCTTGTAGGCATCAAAGCCGACGAATCGTTGGTCGGCAGTCACTTTGACTTTCTTGGGAAACTCCTCGCTCAGACCCTCTAGCGAACGTTGCAGTCGGTCTGGAAAAGCATCGGCCGCCGCAACGAGTTCCAGCGATTCATCGGAGCGCAACGCGTCCATGGCCGCTCCCGTTCCGCGACCACCACAACCGATCAGCCCCACGCGAATGGTCTCGCTTCCGCCGACATGGACATTGCCCAGGGCGGGTTTGACGCCGATCGCCGCAGCGAGCGACGTCGCGGCAATCGCTTTCGTTGAGCGGCTGAGAAATTCGCGGCGATTCGATTCGTTGGGGACAAAGAACATGAAAGTCTCCTTAGTTGTACAGCGATTGCCGCGTTCACTCGATCGGCCAGCATTGTTCGACGACCGATCGTAATTAGAACGCGTTACATAACGACGTCATTCCGGGCTGAGTCCCGGAATCTCGGGTCCACGGACGGAGACACTACATTTCCAGGTCAATCCAAATCTGGATTCCCGCTTTCGCGGGAATGACCTCGAGGCGCTCGACACCGTGTTGTAAGGCGTGCTTAATTTGAATTCTTACGAGCCCTTTACGATAACCGGCCGCTGGGGCTCAAGCAATCTGCCCCCTACGCCAAAATATCGCTCAAAACATTCCCGTGTACGTCCGTCAAGCGGCGCTCGATTCCGTTGTGATAGAAACTCAGTCGTTTGTGATCGATTCCTAACAAATGCAACAGCGTTGCATGCAAATCGTAAATGGTCGCAACGTTTTCGATGGACTTGTACCCAAATTCATCCGTGGCCCCGTAGCTAAATCCCTTCTTAACGCCGGCGCCGGCAAGCCAAACGGTAAAGCCATGGGGATTGTGATCGCGGCCGCTGGCCCCCTTTTGAAACGTCGGCATGCGCCCAAATTCGGTCACCCAAAGGACGATGGTCTCCTCCAATAACCCTCGGGTTTTCAAATCCTTAAGCAGCGCCGCACAAGGCTGATCAAGGATCGGCGCATGAACCGAATATTGGTCTTTGAGCATTTTGTGGCCATCCCAATTTCCGACTCCTTCCCCCATCGCATACGCCCCGTTGAAGAGTTGAACAAAGCGAACGCCTTGCTCGATCAATCGACGGGCCAAAAGGCAATTCCGCGCGAAGCCGGCCTTCACTGGATCAGGGCTGTCGGTACCGTAGGATCGGTGCGTGGCTTCCGTCTCGTCTGAAAAATCAACTACGCGAGCCGCACTCAGTTGCATTCGGGCTGCCAACTCGAAACTTGCGATGCGCGCGGCGAGTTCGGTATCGCCGGGGTGCTGTTCCAAATGGCGTTCGTTCAACCAGCGTAACAAGTCCTTCGTTCCTTGATCGGCTTGGGGCGATATTTCGGCGGGCGTTCGCAAATTGGGAATTGGTTGATCGGCCGAAAATGGCGTCCCCTGAAAAACTGCCGGAAGAAAAGCCGCATTCCAATGGTTGGGCCCGACTTGGGGTACCCCGCGTGGATCCGGAATCGCCACGAACGCGGGCAACTCTTCGTTGACCGTTCCCAAGGCATAGCTCACCCATGCGCCCATACTGGGAAAGCCATCCAAGATAAATCCGGTCCCCATTTGGTTCTCGGCTGGACCGTGTGTGTTGGACTTCGCGGTCATCGAATGCACAAAACACATTTCGTCAGCCAACTCCGCCAAATTCGGCAGCATCTGGGAAATCATCTTCCCCGACTCGCCGCGCGGCTTGAAATCCCACAGCGGACGCGCCAAGTTGCCGTTCTCTCCTTGGAACGTCACCAAGCCGTCGGAACCCGGAAGGGCTTGGCCGTCCCGCTTAAATAGCTCCGGCTTGTAATCCCACGTTTCCAGCTGACTACAAGCGCCGGAGCAAAAGATCGCCAACACGTTTTTAGATCGCGGCCGAAAATGCGGGACCCGCGCCGCGCTGGGACGATCCGGTGCCCACTCCGGTCGGATCGGATCTTGATCGTCACCGCGCAACTGCTGCTGGGCGATGAGCGAGAGCAACGCCAGGCCGCTTAACCCCGTCCCTCCGGTGCGAAGAAACTCGCGGCGATCGAGCAACCATCGACCTGCGTTGGATAGCATTCGGTCCCCGCTCAATACATGTAAATAAACTCGCTAGAGCTAAACAACGCCCGGCACACGGACGCGATTCCGTGATCGCTCGCGAATTGAACGACGACATTGATTTCGTCGTCGCTTGTCGTGCGCTGATACACCAGTTCAAACGCCCGCTGAACTTGGGCGCGCGGCTCTGGTCCTGCTTCCGCACCAAGGCGTGCCGCCAAAAAATCGGCCTGTTCGATCATGAACCGACTGTTGAGCAAATTCAGAGCTTGCAATGGAGTCGTACTCCGATTGCGTTTCGGCGCGATCTGCCCGCCATCAGGACAATCAAAAACGCCAAAGACACCGTCCAATCGTTGGCGAATTACTGTGGCATAGATCATGCGTCGCCATTGTTCCGGGCCGAATTCCTGTAGCGGTGCGTAGACTCGCACGTAATTATCGTTCGGCTGAAATACGCTGAAGCCCGGTCCGCCCATCCGCGAATCGAGCTTTCCGCTGGCGACCAGAATCGAGTCGCGAATCGGCTCCGCTTCCAACCGTCGAGGCGGAAACCGCCACAGCCAACGGGATTGGGCATCTACCGCGAAACAACCTGCCCGCAGCTCGCTGGATTGCCGATAGGTTTGCGAGTTGAGAATCAAGCGATGGATGTGTTTTAGGCTCCAATCGTTTTCCATTAGTTCGGCTGCCAACCAATCCAGCAATCCGGGATGACTCGGCTGGGCGCCGTTGGCACCGAAATCGCTCGGCGTCGATACGAGTCCTTCGCCGAAATGATATTGCCACAAGCGGTTGACAATGACCCGCGCAGTGAGCGGATTGGCCGGATCGACAATCCATTGGGCCAACGCCATGCGACGCTCCGATTCGCTCGCCGTCGGGGGCAAGGCAAACGCGACCGGAATTGCCGACAAGGCGCCAGGTTGGATCGGTTCACGTTTTTGCAGCGGATCGCCGCGGAATAGCCGAAAAGTCGCTTCGGGTTCCGGCACAAACGATCCCGCGTACGCCATCGGAACGCGAGACAATTCAAGAAATCGAGCCTCCAGCGCATCGCGTTGGTCGATCCATCGATTCAGCGACGTGCGAGCCGCGTCAGTTAATTGATTGCTGCCAAACTCATGCGCGACGAGATGACTGGAATCGTAGGGTTGGCGATCTTCCGATGTCGCAACGACCTGCCACGCGTCGCCATCGATGGAAACTTCGATTCGATAATCAATCGCCAAACGGTCGGTGAATTGTTTGAGTCGATCGCGGCCCCAGACGACCCGATCGATCGCGACGGTTTCGGGAAACTCAAACTGTACCCATCCCTTGCCGGATTCGTTTGAGATCCAACTCCGTCCGTTGCCGTATTTGCCATCGTTAACATGCTCTAGCCGATGTATTTCGGAATTGGGGTAAACGCTGGATGCAGTCGCCTTTGTCCCCGTATCGGCCAACGCTGCATTCTTGTGGGACTCGGCGGCTAAATAAACTTCGACTTCATCGAGACATGGCTCGACGTCCGTCGTCCGCAGGATTGTTAGCCGCAGCATTTTCGCATCCGTCGAAGGAAACCGATCGACGTTTCGCTGCGGGCGAACGGCAGCCCGAACTGCCGAAGCGCTCGCGCTAACCAACTCTTCTTCGTTGGCCTGCTCGCCCGTAGAAAGCGTGGCCACTTGCGCCATGGGCTCAAAAGCCCGAAGTTCCGCATCGATGCGGAATAATTCCCCGCGAAGTTCCGCAAGTTTCTCTGTGTTGTCGACGGCAATTCCGCTGCGAAAGGGACGTTCGCCATGCTGAACTCCGGACAAGCACGCCGTCACCGCGTAATAGTCCGCTTGCGTAATCGGATCAAATTTGTGGTCGTGGCACCGAGCGCATCCGACCGTCAGTCCCAGAAACGCACTCCCCGTCGTGCTGACTATGTCGTGCAATTCATCAGCCCGCTGATTGGCCGTTAGCACCGGGTCTGGACTCTTGACTTGATCCCATGCACCAGCAACCAAAAAGCCAGTTGCTTCGTCGACTCCCAGAGCATCGCCCGCCAATTGCTCGACTACAAATCGGTCGAATGCGCGATCTTCGTTCAAGGCCCGAATAACGTAATCGCGATAGGGCCAAGCGTTCGGACGCGGAATGTTCGTTTCAAATCCGCTGGACTCTGCAAAGCGCACTACGTCTAACCAATAGCGTGCCCAGCGCTCGCCGTAGTGCGGCGAGGCAAGCAATCGATCGACCGTTGTTTCATGCACTTGCGAGTTTTTCTCCTCGACAAATTGTCGAACCGCATCCGGATCCGGCGGCAGTCCCCACACGTCGTACGTCAAGCGGCGAAAGAGCGTGCGTCGATCGGCCGGCGCGGATGGTGTCAGTTGATTCCGTTCAAGCTGAGCCAGGATAAAGTTGTCAATTTCGTTAAGTGGCCAGTTCGCGTTCTTGACAGCGGGAATTGCCGGACGTTGGATCGGCTGCAACGACCAATGCTTCGGTCGCGATGGCTCATTCGCGGTCGGCCAATTCGCCGGAATAGCCGCTCCGTTCGAAATCCAGTCGCGAATGGCTGCGATTTCGAGTGCAGAAAGGGGTTCGCCGTCGAGCGGCATTTGTGGTTCTTGGCCCGATACCATTTCGATAAGCCGACTCTGTCCTGGCTCAGCGACGACCCACAAAGGACCGCTGCTGCCCCCTGCGCGCAGGCCCTCGGCGGAATCCAATCGCAAATCGCCTTCGGCGGAATCGCCTGAATGGCACTCCCAACAGCGCTTCTCGAATAGTGGACCGACGTGGGTTAGGAATACGTCACCGGCAGGAACCACAGAATCGGTTTGGCCTTCAATCCTCACCTGTTGGGCTGCGGCTGCCGTCACAGACCAAAACAAGATAAGTGTAGCGAACCAAACGTTTACAAGCGGCCGCATAGCAATAGCTCTCGGAATGGCGAATCCACGGCGATTCGAGTCGGTACCGACGATTCACTCGTCAGATTACCATGCCTGCGAGCGTGCTTCCACCGATGCACTCGCGCTAGCGCCATTGCGGCCAAAAAAAGCTGCCCGGGAAAACGCCCGGGCAGCCCATCGGTAGTCGGATGCCGCCACTTCCATATGATGATGATCAAGCGGCAGTCCGTGAAATGTCAAAGAGTGAGCGAGCACCCCAAAACGGCGGATTCAGGCGGATGGAGAAAGGGGTCAACGCTCGCTCACCATCGAGTCAAGACGCAATCGCGATGCCAAAACAATCCATTTTGGGATGATGCAAAAATCGCCGACGTTTCTGAAAATAAGCGGAACTAATTGGGGATGATCTCGCTTTTGCGATCTCGTCTTGAGACTGAAATTCTAAATTGAGAATTCATCGGCTTGCTTTTTCCGAGCGCTAATCCCGGATGAGCGATTCATCGCGGAATGGAATCGTGGCAATCAAGGTCAATTCGCCCATTTGGGGTTGTCCCAGAGCGCCGGTGGTCGGATCGTAGGTGAAACTATAGGCAAGGATTTTCCCCGTGCTACTCTCGCCGACGTAGCAAATGCAGTTGGCATACTTGAAATTTCCTTGGCGAAAGTGCTTAAAATCAAACCGGCCTGTGGCGATCACATAATCCGGGTCGGCCTTGGCTTGTAGTCCCAAGGCGGCGGTGACGTTGCCGCGAAAAACGCCGCCGATTTCACCGCTCCGCGAGTTCATGACCCAGCACTGGAGGTTGCCAGTGAGGTGGTCGAGTACATAGAGGCCCTCCACCGAATCATCGACCCATCCGGTCGCCACCGAAATACTCTTGCCCATCGACGTCGCATCGGGGCGAAAGGATACGGGCAAAAAGTTGCTTGACCCGGTGGTCTGCTCCGAACGATTGAAAAACATGCCGCCGGCAGCAAAGATTCCTGCACCGAGCAACATTCCCGCCAGCAATCGCGTACATTTGGGGGCACAAGAAATCATCGACCGACTCCAATCAAAAAAAGTTATTGTTTGAATCAGGCAAGGGCTGCGCTGTTCCCGCGGAATTGGCTCGTCGACGGCTTGGAAAAGCCGGGAAACTCGTTCATCATTATACGGTGACCATGAAAGAAAACATGCTGGAGTTACCCAATGCGCCGAGCCTCGTTTGAAACTCTAACGTTTCTTGTGATTTCCGCGGCTGGCTTCTTGGCATACGGCCAACCACCCCACAAAGCGCTGATCATCGACGGGCAAAATAACCATTCGAATTGGCCCGATACGACGAAGATGATGCAGGTTTATTTGGAACAAACCAAGCTGTTCTCGGTTGAAATTGCCCGGACGGCCAACGAGGGAATAGACGAGACTTTCCATCCCAAATTTCACGATTTTGACCTCGTAGTTTCCAACTACAACGGGGCCGCTTGGCCAATCGACACGCAAAAGGACTTCGTAAAATACGTCGAAGCGGGCGGCGGCTTTGCGGCAGTCCACGCCGCCGATAACGCGTTTCCGGAATGGCCTGAATACAATCGCATGATCGGCCTAGGCGGGTGGGGGGGTCGCAACGAAGCCTCGGGACCGTTGGTCTACTACGACTCCAAGGGCAAAATGGTCCGCGATACGTCCCCCAAACCGGGCGGCAATCACGGGTCACAACACGCGTTTGCGATTACCATTCGAGACCCGGATCATCCCATTACAAAGGGTATGCCCGGCCAATGGCTGCATGCCAACGACGAGTTGTACGATTCGCTCCGCGGTCCGGCCGATGACATGAACGTGTTGGCCACGGCATTCTCCTCGGCCAAGCATGGGGGCAGCGAACGGCACGAACCGATGATCCTCGTCGTTCAATTCGGCAAAGGCCGCGTATTCCATACACCGATGGGGCATGGAAACGACTCACAAGAGTGCGTTGGATTCATCGTCACGTTTCAGCGCGGCTGCGAATGGGCGGCAACCGGCAAAGTGACACAAGCGATTCCCTCGGATTTCCCGGCTGTCGACAAGCCGTCTTCGCGCAAGTTTGATTTGTATCTCGCGCCGCCTCCTCGCGAAAATAAATAGCTGCGCGTCAATACAGCTCGAGCGCGTCTGACGAAGCTGAATTCGCCAGAACTCAGACTGGAACTCTGGCGAGCTCCGCTACAGCTTTGCGGGACGCGTACTAAACTTTGGCTGTCGCGTGCGATCCCGATCGCGTTCGGGAGAATTTCGGACCCGGAATTTCCAACCTTGGACAGTTCGATTCGACAATCTGGAACTGCTGAAATAGCACGCGGACTTGGTCCTCGCTCAAGAATCCCAAGGCTACCAGCTTGTGGCGAATGCCCGGGTGATGTTCGACTTGCATTTGCAGGAGTCGATCGACTTGGATTCGCGTCAGGAACCCCATTTCGACTGCCACCTCACCGAATCGGCGCGGCTGGCGTTCTTGTTCCTCCAACACTGCGACAACTTGGCGCACCGTCAATACGTTTGTTCGGATGGCCAGCGATCCCAATGGAAACTGGTCTTCGGACTGTGCGGCAATGAGCTCGACGAATTGCGCGGGGCTGAGAATTTCTTCTCGGACCAAGTAGAGAGAAAACTCGATGCTCATGGATCTTCCAATCGAATTGCTAACGAAAACTGTGGATCCTCTTGCCCGTGAAAGTCGAATCGGGCGATTCGCAAAACTCTAGGCTGCGGTGCGAAGCCGTTGGCGCTGGAGCCGCTGATTCCCGGAAATTTCTCGTTTTCCTCGCGTGGCGGATCGATCGCGCAGGTTCCGCAACGTTTGCCGATTGTGCAGAACTCGACGAAAACGCCGATCGAGCCGGCGAGCAGAATCAAAAAAAACATGGGTTCCGCCGCCGCCGGATCGCCAATGACCTACAGTTTCAGGCGGTCGAGTGGAAATGTACCGATGCTTTGGCTCCCAATCGCGGTTGTTTCGACCGCGCTCGAAACCGCGTGTGACTGTCATCAAAAAATGAGGAAAGGCAATGAACGAGGTCAACGTCCGCCGCAACATGCGTAGACAAAAGTACATCGACTCCCATGTCCAGGGAGCATTGTGCAAGCGAATTTTTATGCACTGGTGTGTGTTTTTTGTCGTATCGATGCTCGCAATCGGTGGCATCCAAGTTCTCTTGGGCAACCCCGGCGAGTCGCTCGTTCAACGAATCAGCGAACAGTTCGGCCAGCTGTTCTTTTTTGCGCTCGTTTTGGCCTCCCTGTTGCCAGCGTTCATGCTCGACACGGTTCGATTCAGCAATCGCTTTGTCGGTCCGTTTGCTCGATTACGGCGCGGCATGCGTGAACTGGCCGAATTCGACAAGAGCGAAAAAATCCACTTTCGTGATAACGACTTTTGGAGCGCCGCCGCTGCCGAGTTCAACCAATTGCGTTCCAAGTATCTCGACTACAAGCACCTCTGCGATGCAAACAACTTGAAGCTCCCGCAGTCGGCGGACGAGCAGCTCTCGCCCCAGGAATCGAAGCGTTAGTCGCTAGGTTAGGCGAACTCTGTCGCGTTTCCATCGCTGCATTGCAGGGACACCCTTGGCCATGATCCAATCTGTCGAACGACCAGCTCGCCGCGCAATGCGCTTTGGGCATTCGGCGCAGCGACGCCGGGCTGCGGCAACCGTCGAGCTGGCCGTCCTGCTCCCGGTGATCCTGGTGATCGTGCTTGGCTCCATCGAGAGCGCGAGCATGATTTTTCTGCGGCAAGCCCTCGTGCAAGCGTCTTACGAGGCCGCCAAAGTCGCGGGGAAAACTGGCAACGAAGCCCTCGCCCGTAGCAATGCCCTGGCCGTTTCGAAGGGCCGTAGAGTCAACAATGTCACGATCAATTTCGAACCGTCCAATTTCCAAATCGCTGCCCGCGGCACGTTGATTCGTGTCACCGTTTCCGCGCCGGGGGATACCAATAGCTCCATTCCCTTTGGAGTGTTTCGCGGGCGCACCATTGCCGCACAATGCTCCATGGTGCGTGAGTAAGTTTCTTGCGGGGAACCACAATAACCATGTCCAATATCCGCGTTCACAATGGACGTTTGAACTCACACCGCAAAGGCGCGATGCTAGTTTTCGTCGCCTTCGCCATCGTTCTCCTTTTCGTGGCAGCCGCATTGGCGGTCGATATCGCCCATATGCACATGATCCGGGCAGAATTGCGCAGCGCCACCGATGCTGCGGCTCGCGCTGGCGCAGAATCCCTAGGGCGGCTGGAAAAACCTAACTTGGCCAGACAAACAGCCATGGACGTCGCCCGCGAGAACACCGTGGCAGGCCAACCGCTGTTGCTTAAATCCAGCGAAATTGTCTTTGGGCGCAACACACCTAATGCGCGCGGCGGCTTTGATTTCGCCGCAGGCGGCCAACCGTTTAATGCGGTTCAAGTCACCGGGACCCGTCAGCAAGGCTCGTTGTCGGGCCCCGTCCCTCTCGTTTTTGGTCCTTTGTTTGGAGTCACGAAGTTCGAACCAATCCAAATCGCGACCGCTGGTCGACTCGATCGAGACATCGCCTTGGTGCTCGATGTCTCCGGCTCGATGGCTGAATTCGGTCGCTTTGACGGACTGAAAAATGGACTTAGTGTGTTCCTCAACGAACTTTCGCAAACGCAACAAGACGAGTTTGTTTCCTTGTCGGTCTACAGCACCACCGCCAAAAAACTTCAATCGATGACGCCTAACTTGGCTGCGATCAAGTCGGCATTCTCGACGACTTCGCCCGCCGGCTTCACCGCGATCGGGCTGGGATTGCAAAAAGGAATCGATTCACTTTTGAACGACCCGGGCTCGCGGAAATTGGTCACCAAATCCGTCATCCTCATGACCGACGGCATTCACAACACCGGGATAAATCCAATGTTGGTTGTGCCTACGGCCCAGGCTAACAACATTGTCATACATACAATCACGTTTAGCTTTTCCGCCAATCAATCATTGATGAAGAGCGTGGCGAGTGCCACGGGTGGGATTCATTTGCACGCCGACACCAACGAACAGTTGATCAAAGTCTTCCGCGAAATCGCCCTGGCCACACCCGTTACCTTGACGCAATAGCACTGGCTTCCCTCACCGTTTTTCGCGACGAACCATGCTTTCCAAATCTAAACGCGCTCGCTCTGGTGCCATGTTGGTCGAACTTGCGCTGACCTTGCCGGTTTTATTCTTCGTGCTATTCGCCTCGTACGAATTGGCGCGCGCTAATCTACTGCGCCACGCGGCGCGGGCCGCGGCTTACGAAGGCGCCCGCGTGGGCATAATCCCCGGGACGTCCTCGAACAAAGTTAAATCCGCGGCACGGTTCGTCCTGGGAACGATCGGCGTCCGCGGCGCCAAAATCACGGTGACGCCGAACAGTATCAACTTGGACACTCCCGAGGTGCGGGTTGACGTGGAAATCGAGGCAAGAATGAACTTCTTTTTTGCCCCCTTCTTCTTTCGCGATTCGAAATTCGTTGGCGATTGCAAACTCTCGCGAGAAGTCCTGTAAACCACGGCTGTAAACATCTGTTCCCTCGCCCCGCGCTTCACGGGGAGAGGGCAGGGTGAGGGGCAGTGCTAAATCGAATTTCGCCCCTCATCCGGCCTTCGGCCATCCCCGCTTTCGCGAGGACAGGCTCTTCTCCCGCCACGCGCGGGGAGAAGGAATAAAACTCACGTTTTCAGCAGCAGGCCGGTAAACCCCCACCATTGAGGCCGGCTCACGCGGCGTAGGTTGCACCATCGGCCGCGAGCGCTGCGTTGCTCGTTGACCATTGACAACGATCCGAGCGAACCATGTTGTTTTGCAGCCATGTTTTCCCGATTTTGCGGAAATTTCATGGCCCCAGGTGCGACGACAAGGTAGGTATTTCTTGGTGATTGCCTGCGCCCGTTTGCTCGCCTGATTTCGCACCATGTCATTCGACCAAGGTATCCCGCTATGAAACTCATCCATTTTGCACTGCTTCGAAAACTGTCCCCGTTGCTTCTGGGATTGGCAAGCATTTTGACCTTTGCTACGGCGGTCGCTGCCCAATCGGCGAGTCCCATCACCCGCGTCGAGGAGGACTGGGAGATGGACGTGATGTTCGCCAAGGATGACTTAGGCGCTCCGCAGGTCGTCACCATGATGACGCCCGATTCGTCCGCGGAGGCCGCCTACTTCGGTTTTGAAATCAATCATTCGACTCTCCCCGAACCCGACAACGGCGGAATGCAGGTCCAAGCTTGGGTCAATGACACATGGTTTGAGTACAAAAATCCACCCACCGATCGAACACTCGAACGGAAGCGGGAAATAATTCGATGGACTCAAGTCATCGAAGTTGGAGATGGCTGGGCCACGTTTTCGATCAAGGAGATTTCGTCGCAAAGCCTGGGAAATTTTGTCAACGATCCCTTGCTCCGCGTCTCCATGCCGACATCTTTAACGGACCTGTCCGCGTACAACCCATCGCGCAGCGTTAGCGATGCCTGCGTTCCCTACGCGCTCAACCGCGTCTACTCGATGACGCTGAAAAACGTGCGCTACTATGACGGTAGTTCGCTGCAATCCGAAAACCAACTCAACGCCAACGTAGTGTCTCAATAACGACTCCTCTTCCTTTGTAGTTCGATACCTAAGGTGCAGTCATGCGAGATTCGATCAATCAACGTTTCGGCGGAATCGTCCCTTTGAGTGCTCTCTTCATGGTGGCCACTGTCGCCGCGGCCGTATTCGCCGTGGAAATTGGCCGGATGGGGATCATTCAATCCGAGCTGCAACGCGCGGCAGATGCCGGGGCGTTAGCCGCAGCGTGGAATCTGGCCGACGAATTCAATCAAGGCGAAGAGGCGGAGGACGCCATTGGCTCCGCGCGCACGACTGCTCAAGTCATGGTTGGCAATAACGTCGTCCGTGGCGTGACTCCGCTCCTCGATGCCAACTCGGGCAATGAAACCAGCGGCGACATCGTCTTTGGACGGTTTACTGAATTTGGAAATGCGTCCGCCGACATTTCACCCATGATGTCAGATCAAACCAATGCCGTCATGGTCCGCGTCCATAAAGATGAGTTGCGCAACGGAACCACCGAACTTGGATTAGCCAGGTTCTTGGGCGTATCGAATTTTGGAACGAACGCGACCGCGACCGCCGCATGGATCCGTGAAGTTCGGGGATTCAATTCGCCCAAAGATGACGAGACGCTCGGCATCCTTCCGTTTGCCGTAAAGAAGACTGTCTGGGACAACTACCTCGCGGGTGTCGGCACGGACAATTGGAGTTGGAAATCACGAACCCAGTCTGTTGTTGCCGGGCCGGATGGCATTTTGGAACTGAACATTTATCCGGCCAACACCGCGTCCTCCGGCAATTTCGGCACCGTGGATATCGGCAGTTCCAATAATAGTACGGCCGATTTAAAGCGACAGATCAGCGAGGGTGTATCTGCAGCCGATTTGGCGCACTTGGGCGGAAAACTTGAATTGGGTGCGAATGGTACTCTTTCGCTTAACGGCGATACCGGTATCAGTGCCTCGATGAAAGATGAATTGAGCCAAATCATTGGCAAACCTCGCGTCATCTTGATCTACTCGTCCGTTTCCGGAAACGGTAACAACGCCTATTTCACCATCGTGAAGTTTGTTGGGATCCGCATCACGGAAGTCAAATTGACGGGCAACCCGAAGCGGATCATGGTTCAGCAGGCCGCGGCCACGATGAAGTCGGTGATTCCTTCCACTGGCGACGAAACGAGCGAACAAGTTTATTCCCCCATTGTTTTGGTTAAATGATATTGTTGGGTGTGCGGCATTTGCACGAGGAACAACCGATGGTCATTAATTGTACAAGACGACTCAACCGCGCGCGCTACGGGACCTCGCGGCGAGGGACTTCGACTGTGGAGTTCGCCCTAGTGGCCCCGGTGTTCTTGCTTTTCCTGATGGGAATCATTGAATTCGGTCGCGTCATGATGGTCCAAAACGTCCTGATCACCGCGGCCCGCGAAGGGGCCCGGGCGGCGATCATCAGCGGAGCGACGGCCGATTCCGTGATTGACAAAGCCACTAACTACGCAACGACTTGCGGGGTCACGGGTGCAACCGCCACGGTCGACCCAGTCGATCTCAGCGATGCAACCACGGAAAACCCAATTACGGTGACCGTTTCGGTTAATTTTAATGACGTGAGTTGGCTTCCGGCGCCTTGGTTCCTAAACAATCAAACCTTGGCGGGCTCGACGTCGATGCGGTTGGAAGGCATCGATTAGCCAACGCTACTTGCGTGAACGGCATACTTTTTCTATAAGCCGTTGTGCAACAAATTGCTTCGCTGTGCGATCGGGCAATGCCGCGACGGGTATTTCCACCCGTTGATAAACCATTGGATGGGCGGTGGCGTGGTTGAGATTCGGACTTTTCTTAATTCGGACGTGCCACAACTGGTCGAATTGTGGAACCGCCAGCAACCACTCAGCGGCCGTCTTCCTGCAGTCAGTGCCGCGATGCTGGAAACGCATGTTTTTTCCAAAGCCTACTTTGACCCTACGGGGTTAATCTTTGCGACCGCCAGCGGGCTGGTCGTGGGCGCCGTGCTTTGTGGCTTTGCCCCGAGACCGACCTTATCGCAACTGGATTTTCGGATTGGAATTGTCAGCCACGCCATCGTCGACCAAGCGGCTCCAGTTCCGACTTGGCCGCAACTTTGGGCTGCCACGCTCGACTATTACCGAGCCCATCAGTCCGAAACCCTCTTCTGGGGAAGCCGCTTTCCCGAAAGCCCGTTCTTAAGTGGTTTTTGTGGTGGAACGTTTGTTCCTGGTGCGGCCGCGAGCGACGCAAACCAGACAAGCCGTCTGCTCCAGTATGGCTTCGGCGATTGCGGCGAAATCGGCGTGTTGAAACTCGAAGTCGAATCATTCAAGCCCCCGATCGATCGCCGCGTCGTCATGGCCAAACGGAGCTACGACGTACGCTTGACGCTCGACCCATTGCCCGAGAGTTGGTGGCAACACAATGTATTTGCCTTTCGACATCAGCTTGATTTTCGGATGGTCGAACGCAAGTCCAATCGAATTTGCGGGTTAGTGTCATTCTGTAATTCGCGCCCGCAAGATGCCGGCTGGGATTCCCGCTTTCTAGGGATCGCTCAGATCGTCGTGAACAACGAGCTGCAGCGGTCAGGGCTCGGCCAAGCGATGTTGTTCGACGCGATTAAGGATTTGGGGCAGCGCGGGGTGGTCGAGATCGAAGCCCAAGTTCCTCGCCCCAATGCGGCGTGTCACTCGATGCTGACGAAAATCGGGTTTCGCCCTTGGTATGCGGCGCGCCAGTTGAGTTGCCCGATTGCGAAGTGAGCGACTCTGGATGTAGAACTCGCTTGACGAAACCGTAGCGTCTGACGTAGCTGCATTCGCCATAATTCAAACCGTCCCGGCGCGTCAGGCTTCATGGGACGCACTCTAGGACTACGGCTGGCGGCCCTCGACGATCGCTGCAAATCCGGACGTTTGAATCGCGATTGCGGGATGCCCCTTGTCGATTTCTGAAACGATCATCGCTTGCAGATTGCCTCGCTGTTCGGCGAGTTGGATTCCGCGTTCCGGCGCGAGCACACTCAGCGCCGTTGCCCAGGCGTCGGCGTGCGTGGCACAGTCGGTAACGACCGTGACGCTCGAGTGAAGTGTCACTGCCTGACCGCTCCGCGGATCAACAATGTGAGAGTATCGAACTCCTTCATATTCCAGGGCTTGCAGACTGTCGGAAGACGTTGAAACCCCGCACTGCGCCAAGCAAATGCTGCGTTCGGAAATTTGTTTTCCGTCCAGCGCGGCGATCCCGACGCGCCAGCCGGATTCGCCTGGCGGCGGCGCGCCCAACGCCAAATCGCCGCTTGCCGCAACCAGCGCCGACTCAATCCCAAGGTCTCGAAATATCGCCAGGCACTGGTCTGCCGCATATCCTTTGGCGATGCCCCCAAAATCAAGCCGCAATTGCTCTGAGTTAAGGATGATGCGCAACGGCTCGATCAATTCGAAACCATCGTTGCCGACATTCTGAAGGGCATCTTGGATTTCGCTGTCCGTTGGCAGGCGATGCCGCTTTCGCGCTAAACGCCACAAATGCGTCAGCCGACCCGCGGTGATGTCGAATGCCCCCTCGGACTCGCGCCGAATCCGATCGCTCGTTCGCATCAACGTCCAAAGGTCCTGGCTGATCTCGATTGGACAGCCGACCGCTCCTCGGACCAGGCGCATGGCTTCGCTATCGCTTTTGTAATCGCTGAAGATCTCGTCTAATTCTGTAGCGCGGTTTGCGGCCCAACGGAATGCCTGGTCCGCGACTTTTTGCGACTCGGCGTAGATCACAAATCGGAACTGGACGCCCATCGCGGGGTGCTCGAACTCAAATCGTTCCTGGCCTGGAACCAAAGGGGTACCAATGCCGAACAGGACGCTGGTCATTAGAGCCCAAGGCCTGAGGCGACTTGCGGCCGAGCGAACCATGTCGATAAGTCGATCGCGGTTCATGGCAACGACGAGCGGATCGTAGTTTCTTTCCCTGGGCTCTGCGAGCGCCCCAACTCGAGCGAAACGATTCGGCGGCCGTTGGAATCCGCTTTCGACCCACCGCAATCATTGCAGCTGCCGCACGACCGGCGGCTTGAATCGCGGCGCAGCATGCGAAACCCACGCCAAATGAGGTGCCCTGCCGCCAGTGCTACGACGAGTCCCACGAATCCCAATTGCCAATCCATCGTTGTGCTCAACTAAAAAATCGGACGCCCACCTGGTAGGTCAGCAGGGCAGCAACGTACGCCAACCCCGTCATGTAAAGAAACGAAAAAATCGGCCAAATCCATCGATTGGTTTCGCGTCGAATCACCACCAACGTACTGACGCATTGAGCGCAGAGCGCAAAAAAGACCAACAGCGACAGGGCCACGGGAACACTGTAAATCGGGCGGTCCGTGCCATCCCATTTCGCTTGGTGAAGTTTATCACGGAGGGACTCCGAAGATTCGTCTTGTTCGTCGCCCAGACTATAGATAACGCTCAGCGCGGCGACGACGACTTCCCGGGCCGGAAACGAAGCGATCACGGCGGAGGCGATCTTCCAGTCCCAACCCAATGGCTTGACCGCCGGCTCGACGGCTCGTCCCGCGCGGCCCAAAAAACTATTTCGCATTTGGCCGGCCGCTATTTCGCGGTCGCGATCGCGCGCCAACGTCCGAATCGACTCCGCGTGATCCGAAGAATCGCCGGAAGAACTCTGCAGCACCGTAATCTGCTCGTCGTACTTTTGCGAAACCGACGACGCCATCTCCGAATTTCGAGGGAAATAAGCCGCAGCCCAGATGAGAATCGAGACCGAAACGATGACCGTCCCGGCGCGGCGCACAAAGGCCCAACCCCGCTCTCCCATTCGCATCAAGACCATTCGCAAAGACGGGAGCTTATATTCCGGCAACTCCATTACAAACGGTGGCGTCTCGCCGCGGAGGATGGTCTTGCGCAATACCAGGGCCACCACGACCGCCGCCCCAATTCCCAGGGCATACATCGAAAACAGGGTCAGAGCGGGCAGCGACACGAGTCCGCCCAAAATGCTTCGCGCCGGAATAAACGCCGAAATCATCAGGGTGTAGATCGGCAGGCGAGCGCTGCAACTCATCAACGGCGCCACCAGGATGGTGATCAGTCGATCGCGACGATTTTCGATGATCCGCGTCGCCATGATTCCGGGGATAGCGCAAGCAAACGACGACAAGAGCGGAATAAATGACTTGCCACTCAACCCAACGCGCGTCATGAGCTTGTCCATGAGATACGAAGCACGAGCGAGGTAACCACAATCTTCCATGATCGCGATAAAAAAGAACAAAATCAAAATCTGGGGTAGAAAAATTACGACGCCACCGACCCCGGCTACGATTCCGTCGGCAACGAGCGAATTCAGGACTCCTTGAGGAAGCAGACTAGCGGCCAGCGACTGCAAGCCGGAGATGGCAAATTCGACGCCCGCCATCAGTGGTTCGGCCCAAGTAAACACGGCTTGGAAAACGAACAACATCACAACTGAAAAAATGAGCAAGCCCCAAACGCGATGCGTCAACACAGAATCGATGCGATCGCTCAGCGTCGTCGATTGAACCGGTCGCCTGACGACTCCCTGCAGCAATTCCTCAATCCACTGGTATCGGCCGATCGCCTCGAGCGAGGGAAGTGCAAGACCTTGGTGGGTGAGCGATTGAGTCTGCCGCGCCAATTCGGCGCGCAATTCAGCATCGCCGGCGAAACGTCGCAGCATTTCTCCGGATGAATCCAGCAGCAAGCGTTGAGCCAAAAAACACTGGGGCGATTGGTCGCCGTCCGGCAAGAATCGGGCGATCTTCTGCGACGCCTCCACAAAACTCTGCGGGTAGATGTTGGGACACCGCGGGACGTCAGTCGTTGTCGCCAAACGACCGATCTGCGCTTTCAATTCGAAAATTCCTCGCCGCTTGTTCCCTTGAACCTCGACGACCGGTACGCCCAAACGGCGGCTCAATTTCTCGACATCGATCACGACCCCGTTGCGCCGTGCAATGTCCACCATGTTGAGCGCAATCAGGAGCGGGCGATTCAAGTGCAGCAATTGGCTGACCAAGAACAAGTTCCGTTCGAGATTGTTCGCGTCGACAACACAAACCATTGCGTCCGGTCGATGTTGGTCGCGATGTCCCAATAAAACGTCGAGTGAAATGAGTTCATCCGCCGAACGCACCGCCAAGCTATACGTTCCCGGCAAGTCCACAAGTTCGATTTTCCGGCCATCGATCGTCAGTCGACCAATTTTCTTTTCGACCGTAACGCCGGGATAATTTCCCACGCGCTGGTGCATACCCGTCAACGCATTAAACAGCGTCGACTTGCCGGTATTGGGATTGCCCACCAGTGCAACGATTAGTGGTCGAGCCAATTGGGCGTTGATCATGACGGACCACCGGGGGATGCGTCCAATAGCACACGTCGCGCTTCCGACCGCCGAAGCGTCAATCGATAATTGCGAATTTCGATCTCGATCGGATCGCCGGAGAATGCCGCTCCCAGTACCCGCGTGGAACAACCGGGAGTGAGCCCCATTTCGAGCAAGCGTCCGGCAATCGCGTCGTCGCCCACGACCGACTTTATTTGAGCCGTTCGGCCGAACGGTAGATTCGCAAGGCTTAAATCGTCGCTGGGACTTTCACCATCACGCTGGTCGACTCGTTTTGGCGGAAACATAACTTGGTCCCCGAAAACCGGATGATGCAAGGATCACCTTGCCGGATAACTCTAAACCGGGTTCCATGCGCCAAACCCAAATCGTGGAGTCGCTGTCGACAAGTTGGATCACCGATGATCTCGGCGATTTCCGCGGATTCACCAGCCTGCATGCTGCGCAATGGAATCAAATCGTTCACCGAGGTCGACTCCTTACCCTTACTGCTCTTGATAATCAGTCTCAATAAGCTAATTGATCCGGCGTCGAAAATCAAGCGGTAAGAATTGGGGTCCCATCGAGGCATTCGACGCGAATGTTGGCAAGCTGGGGATTCTTGTAGGATGGGGCGAGCCCCTGAGTCCAATCAAGTATTGACGCTTTCGGTCGGCTCATCACTTCAAGGGATGCGACGTTGGCGGAGAGTGCACCTTCACTTGCGCTGCCAGGAGATACCGCAAGGTCAAACCTTGGGCGCCAGTTTTCATATGCCGGCTAGGACGAAATGGTGCAGGCAAGTGAGGTCCAAACAGACCGGCGGCGAACGCCTATGCCGTCGCCACGGACGGTGCCGCAAGACTTTTGCCCATCGCAAAGATCTCGCCAACATCCAACACCCGTTGATTCGTTTCGAAGAGCGATTGAATGGCTTGTCGATGAATCTTCATTTTCAGCGATCCGACGCCCAGCGCCCCATAAAACGTTTGACCGCCGCGTAGGGACCCTTTGTCATCCGACTTGATTCCGCCAACTCCCAGCGGGGGAATTGCGTTGACGTCGATGACAACTTTTGTTCTGGGCGAGTGCTCCAGTATCGATTGGGGAATCATCTCGATGCCGGCAGCGCCGGCAGAGAATAACACGTCCGACTGCTGAGCGACTGCTTCGATTTGTTCATGGGTCACGACTTCGATGGGTTGGATGTGCCCGGCGTTGACGCGCAACTGCTCGATGACTTTGAGAGCGCGAGCTGCATCGCGCGAAGCCAGCATGACGGATGCGCCCAGTTGAGCGCAGAGTTGAGCGATTCGTCGGCCAACTGGGCCGGTGCCTCCCAACACCGAAACCGAAGTACCGGGGGCAATGTCGACGTGTTGCAGCGCCGACGACACCGCGGCGGCCGCGGTCGTGTTGGAGCCGTTCGAATCCAGCATGACGGAGACGCGGAGGGGCCCAAAGAATGCCTCGACGACTTTTTTCAATAGCCGCTCACCCAACGCAACGTCCGATCCGCCGATGAAAATCGCAGTGTGCCGCAATTGCTTCGGGCCGCGCGTGAACATCGCTCCGTGCACAATTCCCAATACGTTGAGTTCGTCGACCTCGCTATACGAGATCAATTTGTCGACGCCGGAGTCGAAGGCAACGATCGAGTCAAACGCGCTAGGTTGAAGGTCGCAGTCGAGTTGAATCAAAATCCTTGGCGAGTCCACGGTTGCACTCCTCGGCGATCAACGGCTGCTGAATCCGTTTCGGATGGACGGCATTTTTTTCGTGCAAGGCCTAGAACCCGCGAAAGGGATGTTGGGCTTTGTCTTTACCGGCCAACATTTCGTCGACTGTCGGCTTGCCCTTCATCGCGCTGGAAATGGCGTCAAAAGTTGCTTGGTAATTGTAGTCATAGATCTTCTTGTCATCCTTTGCGGCAGGAGAAATAAACACACCGCATACGATGACGTAGTCTTCGCATTTGTCGCGGGGAATGATCCCCTTGCCGACGGCGTCGGCGACTGCTTTGGCCACGGCGGCTTGGGCTGGACCGAACATCTGCACGGCTTGGACCATTCCTTGGATCGTGACTTTGGTGATCATCACGGTCGCAGGTTTGACCGCTAGATTCGGCGCCAAAATTGCCAATAAGTTGTTGTGGCCGTGGCTTTGTCGAGCCAGGGCATTGGCAAATGCGTTGCCGACCGGACCATCTTTTCCGCCGATCAATAGGTCAATGTGCGCTACTTCGTCTCCGTCGCCCGCTAACGCTTCACCAATAAACATGGACATACTTTCTCCCCCTCTACGAATTGTCAGGTATTGAGTGTTATCGAATTCATGTTGAAATCCACTGCTCTGAATCGGTTGGGTCGAGCAAGAAGGTAGCAAACTTGAGGGCCGATGCCAATCCGCCGCACATCAGGTCCGGCAAATGGACGTTCGGTGGAGCGGCAAGTCTTTTCTGCACTTCGAGACCGGAAAATGAATTCAGCGGTCCGAGGACTTTGGAATTTTGAGCGCGAGAAAAGGTCGCGGGAAGGTGTTCCTTCGCTTGTCGATGGGCAGCCGTTATCCAGCCAAGCGCGAGATGCGATTCGTTGGTTCGACCAAATCACGTTCGTCCTCGCAGCGGTAATGCATCACGTAAGCGTCTTCGACCGTGTCCTCGTAAAAATCGCGCAGCAGAGAAATGGCGCGGAATCCCAAGTTCTTAAAGAACATTTGGGCGGCAAGGTTTGTCTCGCGAACCTCCAGCACGATCCGCCGCCGTCGCCGATCGGCCAATTTGGCAATTAGTTTCTCAACCATTTGCGAACCCACCTCGCGACGCCGAAGCTGTGGAGCGACCGCGAAATTGAGCACATGGAGTTGGTCTTTGTGCAGCTCATAGATCATGAACCCGATGACGCGCTCGTTTTGCTCGGCCACCATGCCGATACGATTCCGCTGGCGCAGGCAGCGCAAGAAATCTTCTTCGGACCAGGGAAATTCAAAGCTGTTTTTTTCAATCTGTAGTACTTCGGGCATGTCGCGTCGGATCATCCAGCGAATGTGCACTCCAATCCGATGAGCGTTCTTCGATTCCATTGCCGACTCCTCATGATCATCGGCCGACCTGAATTGTTCCGCACGGTCGACCTGGTTTCCCTACCATTCGAACCCGACCACGGTTTGCTATCCGAATCGCAATCAAGAGCGACTGAAAGCAGCCTGCGCCGAGTGCCGATTGCGAAAACTGGCGGATTGCAACGTCGAATCCACATCGATTTAGCAGCGGCTTCGGTAGGTTAGCAAAACCGAAAATCCGTGCCAATATTGAACAACCCGCCGCTCGCAAGCCATTTTTCTCTCGCTAGCGATCTGATTCGTCAAGCAGACTAGAAATACTTTGCGAACATTTACTGCGCGCCGCGCTGTCGCGTTGACTTTGGAGTTCAATGCGATAAAACGAGGGTGAAGCAGTGATGCGCATGTGTCTCCATGCACTTGGCGATTTGTCGTCACAAGTGAACTTGTACCGCTCGATGAACGACAGATCGAGGCAACCCGAATGTTGTATTCAGCCCATTTCTTCCGAAACGGTCTATTTTGCCCGCAGGAGACGGGGGCTTTCTCGCCATGGTGACTACGACCCCAACGTCAAATCACGCAGCGCTGCTTCAACGGGGTCACGCCGATTGCCAGAAGGCATTTAGTAGTCAGTTTGGTTCCTATCGTTGGATTTTGGGAAATCTGTCGGCAGAAAAGCATCGCGACTGTTACGTGATCCTTGGTTTCCTGGGCAAATCCCTCGAGCTGTTGTCGGAAAAGCCATTTGGGCACGCTCCGGCGACTGCTTGGGAAAATGTTCGAGACGAATTGCGCCAAGCCAGCTTGGGGCAATCGCAAGATCCCCTTTCGGTTGCTGTCGCGGAAGTTATCGAGCGGCATTCTATCGCAAAGCAATGGTTATTTGACGTACTCGATGGCGTCGACCTTTGGGTTCGATTTGGCAAATTCGAGACCTATGAGGAGCTGGCTCATTTTGCCTGCAAGATTGGCGGATCGACATTGAACGCCCTAATCCCCGTGCTCGAGTTCGAGCAGCGCGACTACGAAGTCGCCGGGGCGGGCATGGGGCAAGCGATGGCGATGACCCAGATTCTACTTAACGTCGCTCCCGATCAGCAGAAACAGCGCTGCTTTTTGCCGTTGGGCCTGCTTCGAAATCACGATCTCTCGCTCGCCGACATCCACAACGAGGAACAACGTACGCGTTTCAGCAGACTTGTTCGCTATTTGGCAGCACAGATTGAGCTGGAATTTTACGAAGCCGCCCCATTGTTGAATTACCTGAGCTTCGACGGTCAACGCGTGCTCAAATCGCTTTTGGCATGGCATTGGGAATTGCTCAACCGAATCAAGCAGGATCCATTGTCGCTGCTCGAACATCGCGTTGCACTCAACCGACGCGAGGTTGCTAAGCTTCGCCTAAAACATCTGCTCGGCACGGAGGGAGCCGGCGTACCGATCGTATCGGCAGCCCATCCACACAACCACAACGCCCACTCGCCCCAACAATAGTCCCGTTTGATATCGGTATCTTGTGTGCCACTGGCTCTGCCAATGTGCGGCGATCACCGGTAGCGCCGAAAGACACTGGCAGAGCCAGTGGGACACAAAACCCCTGAAAGAATCTGGCGCAACCAGTTCGCGTTCCTCCTAGGTAAACAAAACTCACGCCAGTTCCACTACCACTTTACAGGACGCGCTCGGGTCCGTCGTCCGGCGATAGCCCCACGATTTTCAAGAGCTTGAGGGCGTTGGTCGAAGGGGCGACTCCCGAGCGCATGATGTAGTCAAACGTCATCACGTCGCC
>JBGTJE010000104.1:0-38894 GCA_041745295.1 Pirellulaceae bacterium
AGCGCCGGCGCGAAGTCCGACGGCCCCGTCCCCGCGAATCTCCGGCGGGGCACCGTCGGCTGCGAGCTCGTCTAGCCAAGTCGCGCCGTCAAAAAAAAACGAACCAACTGAATCGTCGACCGCGTACGATTCTGAAGAGTCTCGGCCACAGCGCGCGGCGAAACCTTCAGTTCCTTCGACCGCGGCCGAATCGTGCGTGCCAGCGTCGGCGGAGCAATCCGCGGTCGCCGACGCTCCCGTAGCAATGACCCCCGCCAACGTAGAGTCAATTTGGAAGCGGGCGATTGGATTGCTGGGAAATACGACCGCCGACATGGCGGGACAGTATCAGCGACTGGAATGGATGCCCGATGGCCGAATCGTAGTGACGTTGAGCGAACAATTCCAGCGCTATTGCAGCCTTCCCGAGCGAAAGTCGAGTGTGGAGTGTATGTTGGCCCAAGTCGCGGGCCAAGCGGTTCGAGTCGATTTCAGGGCGGCGGCGACTGCCGTGCCGCCCCAAGTTTTGGCGGCGCCGATTTCCCGACTCAAACTCATGCGCGACTCGGCCCGTGATCCGCTGGTCCGCGCCGCGATCGATTTGTTCGACGCAACCGTCACGGATGCATCGGGATCTCCGACGACGCTTGGCGAGCCGAGACCGCCCAACGGGCCACACGACGTCACTTAGGGGACGTTGAAAAAGGGGTCGGGAATTCTTGAAAAGAGTAAGAAGGTCAACCATAAATTTCGTCCAAAGTTCCCGACCCCTATTTCAACAGATTGCAAGGGAGAACCATTGTGTTTAAGGGTTTAGGTCAGTTGGCATCGCTCATGCGGGGTGCTTCTGAGATCTCGGGAAAACTGGATGGCGTGAGTCGCGCCCTGCAAGAGAAGAGAGTCGTCGGATCGGCCGGAGGCGACATGGTCTTGGTTGAAATGAACGGGCTGGCGCAAGTCACCCGGGTGACGATCGATTCCGCCTTGTTTCCCAGTGGGGATCGCGAGATGCTAGAAACGCTGCTCTGTGCCGCGATCAACCTAGCCAGCGCCAAAGCCAAGGAGCAACATCTCGAGGTCATGCGCGATTTAACAGGCGGAATCGAATTGCCAGGTCTGGAGAAGTTGATGTCGCAGTTCGCCGGCAACCCCAGTCCGGAAAACGACGAGCTGCCCTGATCGCAACACGCTCCCCAACCCTTGGCACCGTTTGGAGAAAGTTCGATGGTCCAACTCACCGAGGCCGTTTCCACCGTGATGGAGCAGCTAGCCAAGTTGCCGGGAATCGGCCGCAAATCGGCC
Source organism: Pirellulaceae bacterium (assembly GCA_041745295.1). Classification (GTDB taxonomy): domain Bacteria; phylum Planctomycetota; class Planctomycetia; order Pirellulales; family Pirellulaceae; genus JANMEB01. The sequence continues at coordinate 1,282 of JBGTJE010000104.1, forward strand.
GAACGCTTGACCTACCATTTGCTACGGATTCCTGAGTCGGAGGCGTTTGCGTTGGCGGATGCGATTCGAAATGTGCGGAAGAACGTCCGCTATTGTAAAACGTGTTTCAATCTGGCCGAACAGGAAGAATGCGCGATCTGCCGCGACCCAAGGCGGGACCGCCAGCTGCTCTGTATCGTCGAGCAACCGCGCGACTTGATAGCCCTGGAGCAATCCGGGACCTACCGCGGCCTCTACCATGTCTTGCTCGGGCGCATCGCGCCGCTCGAAATGATCGGCCCCGAACAGCTGACGTTGGATACGCTGGCGCGGCGGATCCATGAGGGACAGTTCAACGAAGTTATCCTGGCGACGAACCCCACGGTTGAAGGAGATGGAACGGCGCTGCATATTTCCAATATGCTAGGCGATACCAAAATCAAGTTCACCAAATTGGCGCGGGGGATCACCACGGGGAGTATCTTGGAGCATACCAACAAAGAAATTTTGGCGGATGCTTTGGCGGGTCGCCAACCGCTATAATAAGCACCTCGCTCCCCCTTCCAGTCGGCTCCTCATCACCCGGAGGATTTGGGGCGCGGAAATCCCGAAATAGTCGCCAATCGGGCGGATTGTTTGGGCGATCGCCATCGGCGTGGCGTAAGATGATGGTAGATTTTCGGCACCAAGTTTGATTCGAATTGTCGCAATGAAACTCTCCTTCGGTCAACATCTTCAGCAGAAGCAAGTCCAGACGCTGGCTCCACGGATGATCCAGTCGATGGAGATTCTGCAGATGCCCCTAACCGAACTTCAGGAGCGCATTGAGCAAGAGCTGAGTGAGAACCCGGTCTTGGAGATGCGGGACGACGATCCGCTGGCCCCCAAAGAGGACGACCCCGAGGCAGCTCCGACGCGAGACCTCGACCAAAAAGAGCTTGTGGTCGACGAAGCCCACAACAACGCCGATGATTTCGAGCGACTAATCAATCTCGATCGGGACATCCCCGAGCATTTTGACGATCGACCTCGGACGTCCGTCAACCGCGTGCAGGAACAGGGCGACCGCGTCCACGATCTGATGGCCAACGTCGTCGATCGCCAGGATAGCTTGCAAGAATACCTATTGCATCAGTTGGGCGAGTTGGAAATCGACGACGCCACCCAGCGAATGTGCGAGCGCATCATTTCGTCGCTGAACGCCGACAACGGCGGCTATCTGCAATCGGGTCTGGCGGACCTGTTGCCCGCCAACGCCGACGCGAGCCAAATGGAACTTGCCCACAAGGCGCTCAAGATCGTCCAGGACCTCGATCCACCGGGGGTAGCGGCGCGCGATTTGAAAGAATGCCTGATGCTCCAGTTGACCCCAGAAATGCCCCTGTACGAAGAACTCAAAGTCCTGATTCTGCACCATCTGGAAGACCTCCGCGACAACCGCCTGCCCCACATTAGCAAGACCACCGGCTGGTCGATCGAACAAATCAACGACGCCTGGGAGCAATTGAAAAAACTCAACCCCAAACCGGCGGCTTCGTTTGCGGAAAAATTGGTGCCCAACGTCACCCCCGAATTGTGGCTGGAAATCGACGAACAGGGCAATCCGATCGTCAAGATGGACGAAGGCCCTGCCCGCAACTTGTACATCAGTCAGTACTACCTCAAGCGGATCGCGAGCGGCAAAGCCACTCCGGAAGAAATGGAGTTCATTCGCCGCAAAATCAACGCCGCCCAATGGCTGATCGAATCGATCCAACAGCGCCGCTCGACATTGACCCGCGTTGCGCAGGCGATCATCGATCACCAGCGCGCCTTTCTCGATAACGGCCCCGAGGCGATCGAGCCACTCAAGATGCAGCAGATCGCCAAGCGCGTCGGAGTCCACGTGACGACGGTCAGTCGCGCCGTGGACGACAAATGGATCGAAACGCCGCGCGGCATTTACTCCCTCCGCAAATTTTTCGTGGGGGGTACCCAGAATGATTCCGGGGAGGACATCGCCTGGGATGCGATTCGCATTAAGCTGCAGGAGGTTGTCGACAAGGAAGACAAATCCCAACCGCTGAGCGACGATGAAATCGTGAAACGCCTCAAGAGCATGGGCCTCAACGTCGCCCGGCGCACGGTAACGAAATACCGCATCAAGATGGGCATTCCCAGTTCGCGGCAGCGCCGCGATTGGAGCAAGCACAAGTAGCCGGACTCGACCGTTCGGTCGTCGCTGACATGCCGCAAGATTATTATCAAGTTCTCGGCGTCGCAAAAAATGCGTCCGACGCCGATATTCAAAAAGCTTACCGGCGCCTCGCGCGGAAACATCATCCCGACTTGGCCGAAGACAAGCAAAAAGCCAAGGAGCAATTTCAGAAAATCCAACAGGCTTATGATGTACTGAGCGATGCGGAAAAGCGGCGCCGCTACGATCAGCTCGGACCGAACTTCGAGTCCTATGCCAGCGGCGGGCGCGCACCGTTTGGCGGCGCGTCCCAGCACGGCGGGCAAGCGGAAGTCGATTTAGGAGACCTGTTTGGAAAAGGGGGCGCGGGCGGCGCCTCGTTGGATGAATTATTGAAGCAGTTTGGCATGTTGGGCCGCGGCGGAGGTGGCGGCCAGGCCCCATTTGGCGGCCCGCCCCCCGAAGCCCCGCCGCACGAATCGGCAGAGCAGATTACGATCCCGTTCCAAACCGCGATTCTTGGCGGCCAGCATCAATTGCAATTAGCTCGGGACGGCGCCGCCGAGAGCATCACGCTCAAAATCCCAGCTGGGATCGAATCGGGGCAGACGCTGCGCCTCCGCGGTCAAGGTGCTGAGCAACATCGCCGCCGGCGCGGCGATTTGCTTGTCGCCGTGAACGTCGCCCCGCATCCGCATTTTGAACGGCGCGGAAATAACTTGCACGTCGTTGTCCCGATCTCAATTCGCGAGGCCGTCCTCGGTGCCAAGATCGATATCCCGACTCCGCACGGCACGGTCGCGATTAGCGTACCAGCCCACAGTTCGAGCGGCGGCTTATTGCGCCTCAAAGGTATGGGCGTCAAACCGGCGGGGCGCTCACCGGGCGATCTCATCGCCGAATTGCAAATCGTGCTTCCCAAGCAGCTGACCGAACAGCAACGCAAATTGCTGCAGGAGTGGTCCCAGGCAATGGACGACCAACCTCGCGGCCACTTGACTTGGTGACCGACGGGACTTCATCCGCCGCGATGGACTGCAACAAAAAAGCGCAGCTTGCGCTGCGCAAATTTAATTAGTAGTCGGGCGGCGGGATCAGTTGGTACCGGTAGTTCGTCTTGGAGGTGGGAAGGGGCTAGGCACGCGGGTACTGGAACCTGGCTGCGTACCAACTAATTTGTCGTTGACGCCTTTAACTCTAAACCCCAAATCCGCAAACGACGCCCAGGTCGTTTCGCTCACCCTCGGAGCGTCCGTAATAAATGGAACCATCACGTCGCCGGCGAAAGTGTTGATATCAAAGAAAAACGAATCATCACTGTCCCAATGCCCTCCAAGACCTCCGACCTGCAGCACTTTCTGGACGGGAACATACAAGGCATTGGGCTTCTTCGCTTCGATGCGATATCGTTTCAACGCAAATGGGCCAACGAAATTGCCCAGCGGACCGAGGTTTAATCGATTTTCCGTCCACAGCGTACCGAAACCCATAGCGTGTGCTATTTCGTGGATAACGATGTCATCAAACAAACCAAGGTTTTGAAATGTGATCGCGTCCTCGGGATCAAATTGCATGTAGGCTGTCTGCGCCAGCACATAGGGTTTATTTCCGTTATGAACAGTCAAATTTCTAGGTCCGGCGAAACCAAGGATGCCCCCAGGGCCGTCAATGTTCAAAAGTGCGGCGTCAATTTGAATGGGGCGCAATGAGCGCTGCAAAATCGCTGGCAGTTGAGGGCTATAGCCGATGAGTCGGGATTCCCAAAAACGTTCCGCGATATAAAACGAATCGCGAATACCGAGCACAGTTGCAAGCGGCGTTCCCGCGGGGATTCCAGAGAAATCAATTGAAGCGATGTCGATGACCTGAGCCCGCGCGGGACTGGTGGTAAAGCAGGCCGCAACAACCAAGACAATCGTGCTGACGGACGTCAGAAACGTGGATGTAGTCGAGCGAGTGGACATGATACGGTCCTATGGATCGCGGAATGATGCAAAGTTTCCCAAGCTAATATAGTCTAACCCTAATCGGTTTAGGCGATGCTTGCAACTGATTTATTTCGAAGAATTCCGCGTTTTCGGCCGCGCTGCTGGCAATGGGGCCGGATTGGGGGGGTGCCCGCTCATTCGGAACCTTCGGCAAATTTTTACCTTCTTATTCAACCAACAGATTTGGGATTTCCGATATAGCCTGTGAGGACCATTCGAAGACGGTCTGAATCTAGGGTATTGAACCTCACGGGAATCAGGACAATGCGGCTCATAAAACTCCTGGCAATTCACGCGGCGATCGCAGCGACCCTTTGCTGTTCGCTTGCCTCGGGCCAAACGACAGTCCCCAGCTCTCGCTTCCGCCCTTTGCCGGCGGAATCAGCGGAAGCCACTGAACCGCTCACCGAATTCAGTGCTTACGAGTACGACTCGCAGATGTTCGCTCCCTACGATCTGCGAGACCTTAACGAACCCGAAGGACCAATCGGGTTCTATTTTACGTACGATCGCGTCTATACCAGTGTCTCTAAACCGGGCGTCCACCCCACCGACTTTCCCGACGACAACGGATTTGTTCCGACGGGCAACCATTACATCTGGGGCAATCGCTTTGAATTCGGTGTCATGAACGAGAACGGCGCAGGCTGGGGCAGCGAATATACCCGCGCAAGCGGCATGTTCTTTTCCGCGGGACAAGACATTTTGGTCCCGACCCCATTTCTGACGACCACGTCCGTTCACAATCTTAAAATTAATCGAGTGTTCCGCCAGGATTTGCAACGCGGCGGCTGGCTTGAGCCCTATTTTGGCTTCCGCTATATCGGAATAAGCGATAACACGATCGAGGACTCGATCATCAACACCAATCCGAATCGATTCAAGCAGACCGCCAGTAACTCCGGCTTCGGCGGACATGTCGGCGCTCGCCATGCCCGCAAGCTTGGACGTTGGGGAATTTCGACCGATGGTTCGCTCGCGACTACCTACAACCCACAAAGCTACTTTGCGACTGATCTTACCACCATCGGCGCCACGCTTGCTATCTCGGAAACGACGTCGGAGGACGCCAGCTTCATGCCGGCGCTCGATCTTCGTGGCGACTTGTCGTATGCCCTAACGCGGGACCTTGCCCTTCGATTGGGTGCCCAAGTCCTTTATGTTTGGGATGGCGTCAATCGCGCTAACACGTTGCCAGCTATTTTCAATCCAAACTCAATCAACGGACCTGGGGGTCCGATCGGAATCTTCGAAGAATCGTTTGTGTCGGCCGGATTTAATTTCGGTGTCGAATGGAAACGATAGTTCGGCGAATTTAGCAAACCACAAAACGGATCGGTTCCCGATCCGTTTTTTTTTATTGAGCCCCTCCCTGATCGGGGCTGGCGGGTCGAAAGTCGCGCCCGCATTTCTGGTGCTTTGGGCCGATTCCCGCCCTGGTCCACGGATCCGCTGTCAGACATCTTGGCGGGTTCAATCCGTCGTTGGCTGCGACCTTTCTCACAAAACCGACAGGAATATACCTGCGTTTAGCCGCCCGCAATGGCAACTTTTGTGATCGCGACAAGCCGGACGTCAATTTTTTAGGGTACTTTGGAAACTAATGGAAAGATTGGCTCGCCCCACGCGTTATCAAATGGAAGCCATGAATAAATCACCCGATACCCGCGCCAGCTTGCTCATACGACTTCGCCGTCACGACGACGTCGATTCGTGGAACGAGTTCGTTGAAATCTACCAGCCGCTGATCTTCCGCATGGCCGAGCGCTGCGGATTGCAAGAGGCGGATGCGAACGAAGTCGTGCAAGAAGTCCTCGCCCGAGTCGCGCGGGCCGTTTCCAATTGGAAACCGTCGGGGAACCAAGGCTCGTTCCGCAATTGGCTTAAATGCGTAACCAAGAACTTGGTGATCCAGTTTTTCCGCGACCGCCGCCGCTGGCCGCAAACGAGCGATCAGAGCGATGTTCGCCGCCTGGTCGAAGACCAGCCCAATCCTCCGAACGATGACCAATGGTTCGATCTCGAACTGCAACGGCAGTATTTCGCCTGGGCCGCCCGTCGGCTCAAAGATCGATTTGAGCCGACCACCTGGGCAGCGTTTTGGTGCACTGCCGTCCTCGACGAACCGATCGAACAAGTCGCCCAGCAGTTGGGAATTTCGCGCGGGGCTGTCTACATCGCGCGGAGCCGCGTGATGAACAAGATCCGCGTGGCGATCGAGAAAAAAATACGACAAGACGAAGACGCTTGACCCTTTCGTACGGCGAACCGATCCCATGAATATGCCCAAACACCTTGGCCGCGAGCAATTCAAACTGCTGCTGGACGAAAACGCTGACGTCTCCATTCCGCCGAACGTGGCGCAACATTTGGAGGAATGTTCGCATTGCCGCGAGCGACTCGAACAAACCGCCGCCGACCCGAGTTGGTGGTCGTGTTTGGCCGACCTGAGCGACGTCGACCTCCACAGTACATTGGGCTCGCCGCCGGTCGATGGTCCGATTCGAGGTCTGGACGAAGCGCAATCCCGATCCCCCGGCAGCCGCTCCCAGGTGGACCACGCCGAATTACTAGACGCGCCGAATCATCCGGAAATGTTGGGCCAGCTCCAGCAATTTGAAATCGAACGGATCATCGGCCAGGGCGGAATGGGGGTCGTGTTCAAAGGGTTCGACCGCGAATTGCATCGCACGGTCGCAATCAAATTGATGTCCCCGCACTTGGCCCACAACGCCACGGCCCGCAAGCGGTTTGAGCGCGAGGCCCGTGCGGCCGCCGCCGTGGTCCACCCCAACGTCATTCCGATCCATGGAGTCAGTCTCTTCAAAGGGCAACCATTGATCGTCATGCCGCTCATCGCCGGGTCCTCGCTGCAAGCCCTCGTCGAGCAACAAGGCCCGCTGGAAACCAAAGATGTTGTTCGCATCGGCATGCAAATCGCCGCAGGCCTCTCGGCCGCGCACGATCAAGGACTTATTCATCGGGATATCAAGCCCGCGAACATTCTGCTCGAACAGGACGTCAGCCGCGTCGTAATCACCGATTTCGGCTTGGCTCGCGCAGCGGATGAATTGGCGATGACGCAAACGGGTTGGCTCGCCGGCACGCCCCACTACATGTCGCCCGAGCAAGCTCGCGGTGCAGCCATCGACGCCCGCAGCGATTTGTTCAGCTTGGGTGCCGTGTTGTATTTCATCGCGACCGGAAGCGAACCGTTCCGCGCGGAAAAACCCATCGCCGTACTGCACAAGATTTGCCATGATCCGGCAATCCCCGCAAAACAAATCAACAGCGACATCCCGCAAACACTTTCCAACATCATCGAACGGCTGTTGGAGAAAAATCCTCAGGACCGATTTGCTTCATCCGCCCGGGTTCAGAAGATGTTCGAAGAGTATCTAGCCGAACTGCAACAGCCCAACCGAACGCAACGGCCGATGCGGATCGTCACTCGGCGACAGATCAAGCGGCGATGGCGGGTCGCCCAAGTCGTCGCACTGTTTGCGGTGGTGATCCCGTTCGCCTGCTCGGCCGGTTGGGTCACGGCGAAATACTTCCGAGCACAACCCGTCGGCGCCCGATCAGGACCTCAACCGAACGACAGCGCCCCGGCGCTTGACGATGATTCCAAGAAGTTAGAAGTCTTGCCGCATCCCGACAAATTCAGCGAACAACTGCGCGAGCTGAATCGCGAGATCCAAGATCTTGAGCAAAACTTGAACTGGATGCTGCGGCAAGCCGCCCCGAACGTACCGCCTCCGGATGCAACAACCCCCAACGGGAGCCGCCAATTCCGCCAGTCGGAGTCCATTCATACGGTCGTCCGGTGTGCGTCGTCCCGCGATGCGATTGCCGTGGCTCCGATCGAGCTAACCCAATCCAATCGGATCTTTTTCGAAAAGGAGTTCAAAACCGATCTGGTTGAAAAACTATCGCTCCCGGAATCCGTCGGCCAATGGCTTTGGCGATGGATTGTCGATCGATGGTCCCAACGAATTGCGATTACGTCTTCCTTCACCAACAACTAACTCTTGGAGAATCGTTTATGAAAACCGTGCTTTTGTTATCGACGCTGTTTCCCGCCGGTTTGCTGGCGGCCTTTCTCGGCTCCAACGCCGCGCGGCAAGAGGAAGCTGCAGAGACTATGCCAGAACCTGCTCGACGCGTCAAAGTGGTTCAAGCGGCTGAACCCGTCGAGGTATACTCGTTTCAAACTGAGGCTCTCGCGCCCGTGCCGCCTACGCCCGGCGCGCCAATGATCTCAAGAACCATTCGGTCCACCTCCGGGCCTGGCACCTGGGCGGTGCAGGCCGAAGGTCTTCCCGGCCAGGGTGTCTCCAGCCCTCATCCCATGACGGCGTATGCGTTTTCTTTTGGCTCAGGCGGAGCCTCGGAAAGCAACCATAAAGCCGTGGCCAAATTGCGGGCCGCGAAATCCGACGAAGACAAAGCCGAGGCACGCGAAGAATTGCAAGCGGCTTTGGGCGAAGAATTCGACGAGTTCCTGAAGCACCAATCCGACGAATTAGATCGAATGGAGAAAAAACTTAGCAATTTGCGCGACCAATTGGACAAGCGTCGCGATGCAAAGGATGACCTCATCTCACTCCGCTTGCAGACGATCGAGAACGAGGTCAACGGTTTGGGATGGCCCGCAGGCGGCGGAGGCATGGGCTTATTTAGTCCGGGTGGCACCGCGTTCGGCCAGGGCGTTCCCGATGTTTCATTTACCACCCCCGCGGTGATCGCGACTCCCTACTTGAGCCCGACCCCCGCCGGCCTTCCGACGATCGCAGCGCCAGCGCCGCCGGACGAAGCCGCTGAGTCCGAAAAAGAAGAACCGTCGAAGCCGCGATCCAGACGGAGCGCGCGATAGTCACTCTGATCAATTCGCTTCGGCGATGCATTTCCAATCGCCGGTGGTCGTCCCTTGGCGACACCGGCGTTTTTTAATGGAGTGCGACGCTCTGCGTAGCCGGATTCCCCTTCGACCGATGAATTTCCCGATGGGCGTTTGAAAGACGCGATACGGAAAAGCTGTGAATTTATTGGTAGAGCGGCCTTTCTAGGCCGTCGAACGACCGAAAAACGCGGCCCAGAAGGGCCGCGCCACATCCAAGAGGGATAAATTCACAGGCGAGGAGTGTCGCGCCACAATGGTCGAGATCTTACACGTCCAAGTTCTTGACTTCCAGCGCGTGCTTTTCGATGAACTCGCGGCGCGGCTCGACTTTGTCCCCCATCAAGATCCGAAACATTTCGTCGGCGGCGCCGGCGTCGGTCATGTTGACCCGCAAGAGTGTGCGGTTATTGGGATCCAGGGTCGTATCGCGCAATTCTTCGGCGTTCATTTCGCCCAAGCCTTTGAAGCGGGTCACCGTCAAGCCGCGCTCGCCCGATTTGCGGACGGCGGCCAGCAACTGCCGCAGCTCGTCCAGCCCAAATTCATTGTCGCCGCGCCGCAGGACGTAGCGCGATGTCTCCTCCCCAGTTCGCTCTTGAGGCAACAGCGATTCGACGTCGAACCCAACTTTGGCCAAATCCTGCAATCCCGTATTGATCGTGCGCACTTCGTGAAATTCGTTGATTTGCACTTTGCGATCGGCGGGAACGGCCGCGCCGACGACACTTCCGATTGCCTTCTCGGTGATGGCTTCCTGTTCTTTGACGAATTGCTCCAGCTCGCTGCGGCTGGTAAACCAATGCTCCATTTGACCGACGAATACGTGGTACATCGGCATGCGGTTGGTTTCCAAGTTCATCCGCAGCGCGTGGCTCCGCAAGCTGATGCCGCGGCGCTCTAGGGCAATGATTGCATCCTCCAGGTTCGCTAGAGTTTTGCAGAGCCGCTGAATGTCCTCGCCAGATATCTCTCGGCCATCGTCGGCGAGCAGCGTCGCATCTTCCATGCCTCGCGCCAGCATTTGTTGTTTCATTTCCTCTTCCGTTTGGATGTAATAGGTTTCTTTCTTAGTGCGAATGCGATAGAGCGGCGGCTGGGCAACGTACATGTGTCCGTGTTGGATCAGCTGATTCATTTGGCGGTAGAAAAAGCACAGCAACAATGTGCGGATATGCGAACCATCGACGTCGGCGTCGGTCATGATGATGATTTTGTTGTAGCGCCGCTTGGACAAGTCTTGGTCGGCTCCGATCCCGCTGCGGATTGCGTTGATAATGCTCTGGACTTCCTCGTTGGCGAGGACTTTGTCTTCGCGGGCTTTGTAGGCGTTGATGATCTTGCCGCGGAGCGGCAGGATGGCTTGGAATTCTTTGAGTCGGCCCCCTTCGGCGCTGCCGCCGGCCGAATCCCCTTCGACCAGGTACAGCTCACATTTGTCGACGTCACTGCTCAGGCAATCGCGCAACTTGCCGGGGAGACCGCCGCCGCCGAGGGCCGATTTGCGGCGGACAAGTTCACGGGCCTTGCGGGCCGCCTCGCGGGCCTCGGCTGCCTGCATCCCTTTTCGCAGAATGGCTTTGGCGGTGCGCGGGTTTTCCTCCAAGAAGTTTGCCAAGAAATCACCGAGCACCGAGTTGACGATGCTCTCGATTTCGTTGTTCCCCAGCTTGGTTTTGGTTTGGCCTTCGAACTGCGGGTTGGGAACGCGCATCGAAATGATCACGGTCAAGCCTTCGCGAAAATCCTCGCCGGTCACCTGAATGTCGCTAAATAAGTTGTTTTTTTTGCCGTAATTATTGAGCGATCGGGTGAGGGCGCTGCGGAAGCCGGCGATGTGCGTTCCCCCTTCGGTGGTGTGGATGTTGTTCACGTAGGAATGCATGTTTTCGGTCAATTCGGCGGTGTACTGCATCGCCACTTCGTAACCGACGCCGTCTTCGTTTTCGCCTTTGAGGTAGATCACTTCGGGGTGCAGGGCATCGCTCGTTCGATTGAGGTGCTCGACAAACTCGCGAATGCCGCGCTCGTAATAGAATTCGTCTCCCTCGTTATTGCGTTCGTCCCTGAATTTGATCCGCACGCCGCTATTCAAGAACGCCAGTTCCTGCAGCCGCTTGTGCAAAATCCCGTACTCAAATTTCGTGACCGGAAAAATTTGGTTGTCGGGCTTGAACGTGGTTTTGGTTCCCACCTGATCGGTCGCGCCGACGCGGGTCACCGGACTGGTTGGAACGCCCCGTTCGTACTCCTGTTGAAAGATGCTGCCGTCGCGGAAGACCTCGACTTCGCACCACTCGGACAAAAAGTTGACGACGGTGACCCCCACGCCGTGCAATCCGCCGGAGGTTTGATACACGCCCTTCTGAAACTTACCGCCGAACTTGAGCACGGTCATGACGCCTTCCAGCGTCGATACTTCGCGGCCCATATCCGTGCTCAACTGCTCGTGTCGCTCGACCGGTATTCCGCGACCGTCGTCGTATACGGTCGCCGAGCCATCGTTGTTGATCGTGACGGTGATGTGTTTGGCAAAACCCGCCATGGCTTCGTCAATCGAGTTATCGACAACTTCGTACACCAGATGATGCAGCCCGCGCAGCGTCGTGTCGCCGATGTACATGCTGGGGCGCTCGCGCACGTGCTCCATGTCGGACAACAGTTGCAGATCCTCGGATTGATATTCGGCCTTGGGCTTTTTGCTCGTCGTTTTTTCAGTCGTTTCTTCCATCGTCATCGTCTCGATTGAGTGTTGGTTTCGGGTCGGGGCATTAGACGAAAGGCGGCTATCGAATCGGGCCGACGCGAAAGCGGAGATTCTCGATTCCAAAGTGCGGCTTCTTGGCTTGCATTTGTCGCAACAATTCTCGCTGTTGAAAGACAATCTGTTGCAACAGCGACGAGTTTTCTACCGTGATTTCACAAACGCCGCGACGGATGCCGCCGACGCGCGTTCGACCGGCAAGCGACTCGCCAGCGACTTCGCGCCAAGCCGTATCCAACTCGCCGGCGGATTGCGTTTCCGCAATTCCCCAGCGGGCGACGATCTGATTCACCCAGCGCGATGCCGTCTTGGGCATTCCCAAAAATCGCTGTCGCCGTTCGACCGATCGCGCGGTTCGAGCCCAATCGTATTCGTCCTGCGGGGAATCACTCATGGGGCAATTCTCCATTTAGCGCCGGTCTCGTGCCAACGGCATGATCACATACCCGTACTTGTCATCGGTGGTGCAATACGCCGCCAATTCTCCGTTCGCGACATCCAATGTGAACGTCTTGTCGCCTGGCAAGACTTTCAGAAAATCTTCCACGAAGCGATGGTCGAGGCTTATGGTCATCTCTGCCCCGTCGTAGGGGACCGGCATTTCGACGCGCGACTGGCCAACATCCGCCGTGGCATTCGAGAGGACCAACGAGCCGTTGGCAAATGTAAAGTCGACACCGCGGCTCTCTTCGCTCGTCACGATCGACGCTTGGCGGACGGTGGAATACAACGGGCCGACCGGAATTTCGATCTTGTGCGAATCGGTTCGCTTGGGAATAACTTCTCGCCATTTCGGAAAGCGGCCTTCGACCAGTCGCGTATAGAACAACCCTCGCGCATCGCGCACCAATAAGTCATTGGATCGTGCCGCACACTGGACCAGCGACTCGTCATGCGGCAGCATTCGCTCCAAAAGTTGCAGCGCCCGGGCTGGGACGATCGTCGAAGCATTGGTCGCGGGTTGGCCAACTTGTTTAATCGTCCCCTCCATCTTGGCCATTCGCCTACCATCCGTTCCCACTGCGATCAGGATATTTCCGTCCGTCTCGAGCAACACGCCGCCGAGCGCATAACGGCTGCTTTCGGTTTCCGTGGCAAACAATGTGCGCTTAATCAACTCGCGAAACACATTGGCCGCAATCTCGTAATAGTTCTTTTCTTCGAACGCAGCAATCTCTGGAAATTCATCGGGGTTCTGACCGGCCAACTCAAATCGACTGCGTTGGCCTTGGATCAACGTCATTTCCGGCGAGGCTTCGATCTTCAAAACTTCGTCGCTGACCTCACGCAAAATCATGTTCATCCGTTGAACTGGAATCACCGCAGCCCCTGGTGACTGAACATCCACTTCGTCGACGATTAGTCGAACGCCGACCTCCATGTCGGTGGCTAATACCAACGTCTGGTTCTTGTCGACTTGAAGTTTGACGTGTTGCAAGATGGGTTTCGGACTGCGAACGGGTGCGACGGCCGCCGCCAATTGAAATACTTGGGAAAAAGAGTCTCGTTTGATGGTGATTTTCACGCGGAAGCCCTTCGGGGTTCTAATGAAATAAATGGATTTATGAATTGAGCAGTATTGTTAATGAAGCCCGGGATCCACAGAGAAAAACACCTAAGTGCAATTTTGGAAACGATTTAGCTCAGACCATGCGTGTGGATAAGTAGTGCATTACAAGTTGACCGCGGGTTGAGCGACCGTCGGCGATCGGCAATCTTCCAACAACGGGCTTTGGCGTTGTCGAAAGTCGATACGGATTCAACTATAGGCGGACATTGCATCGTCAAGTTATCCACAATCCTCTACTTTGAATGGGGAGAATCGCGGGCTGAGCTTTTGGTGCAGTTGTCGAAACGAGTCTGCCAATAAGGGATCGCTGGCAAACGACCGTTGCGTTTTGGCGTAGGCGTGCAAAACCGTGGAATGATCCTGTCGTCCGGTTAACTCGGCAATCGATTGCCATTTCAACTGGGCAAGATCACGCAGCAGACAGATCGCCACGCCGCGGGCCTTGACTAAGGCCTGCCGCCGCGAACCACCGACCAAATCCGCCAATTTCAAGCGAAAATGCCGGGCCACCGCAGCCAGGATAATCTTGCCCGAGCGGGGCGAGCGATCGCGCTGAACTGAAATCAGTGATCGAACGGTTGCGACATCGATGCTCTTAGACGCTGGCGGTCGCGCGGCGAGCTGCCGCAAAAAGTCGATCACAGCGCGAACGCTAACACCGGACTTGCTGACGCTTTCCAATGCGTCCGGTTGCCAAGCGAGACCCAAAGTCGCGGCAGTCCATTCCGAGATTTTTTGAAACGCTGCTCCGCTGGGACGCTCAAGCGCAATCACCAGACCCGCCGACAACCGCGATTGGAGCCGCGGTGACAACGCCGAACCGGCCCCCGGGGCGTAGCGCCCGCAGAAAATCGTCAAAAGGCCGGATTGATTGCGACGATCGAGCAACTGAACCAAGAGTTGATCGGTAAACGGACTGCCGGCAAATCGATGATAATCCTCCACGATCCAACATCGGGGCGTTTGCCACAATGCGAGCAATTCATCGAGACCTCCAACCACGGACGCGTGTCGCACACGCTTGTCAAATTCCCCGATCGTCGTCACGACCGAGGATTCGGGCAGAGCTGCCCGGTGTGGGCCCGTCCCGGTATGTAGTTCGGCCAATGTCCGCGCCAAGCCCGACTTGCCGCAGCCTTCTGGACCGTGGACCACGAGCGGCGAAAAGGCACCCAGCGTGGCTTGAGGATCCATCAACCCCCCAAGCAAGTAATTTCTTTCATCGAAGGCGAACCAAGGTCCCTTCGGTGGCGCCGCGAAGTCCCCCGCGGATTTTCCACCACCGGAGCATTTTTCAGCCGACAGTATAAATACAGAATCCACGGGAATCGCGACCGAAACATCGTCCGGCCGATCCATTTTCTGGTCGCCCCCATTGCCCGGGGAAAACGATTTTCCACAGCCGTCGGCGACCGATTCGAACCCAATTTTTTGAGCCCAAATTTTACCAGTTTTTCAAGCCTGCCGCGAGGGGCGCGCGGCTCGAGAAAGCGCGGGCTTTTGCCGAAGATGTTGCACGACTTGGGCGATTTGATCGGCTGCAAAATCCAACTCGACTTGCGTCGTCTGAAATCCAAAGCTAATCCGCACCGCTCCCGCAACGACCGGCTCCGCCATCCCCATAGCTTGGGCGGTGGGCGACGGCTCGCTCGATCCACTAGCGCAGGCCGAACCCGTCGAAATCGCAATGCCCTGCAAGTCGGCCGCCATGAACAGAGCCTGGCGGTCGACGCCCGGAAAGGACACCAGGCATGTTTGCGGTAGCCGAATCGACTCGCGCCCGATGATCACGGCATCGCGGACTAGCGCCAGCAATCGTTGCTCGAAGCGATCGCGAAGTTTCATCATCGAATCGCGCCGCTGGGCCCCATGCATTTGCCACTCCGCCAGCGCCGTGCGCATGCCCATCGCCAAGGCAACATCTTCGGTCCCTGGGCGCAGCGCGAGTTGTTGCGCACCGCCAAAGAGAATCTGTTTCAATGGAAGGTCGGGCTGAATCAGCAAAGCGCCAATTCCCCGGGGACCGTTGAATTTGTGAGCGCCCAGCGACATGCTCGAGACTCCCAGCTCGGCAAAGTTGACCGGGACTTTTCCAACCGCCTGCACCGCATCCGAGTGCACCCAGACTCCCGCTCGGCGGCAAATCTCGACCACCTGCTCGACCGGCTGTAGGACCCCCGTTTCGTTGTTGGCCAGCATCACGCACACCATTCGAGTCGACGCATCGATGCACTCGGCCAATTGATCGACTCGAACTATGCCTGCCGAATTCACCGGCAATCGCCGGATTTGAAACCCCAGAGTTTGTAGTTTCGCCGCGGACTGCGCGACGCTCGGGTGTTCGATCGATGAGATCACGATTGATCCTGGCGGCTTTCCGGCTAAGCCAAACAGGGCAAGGTTATTGGCTTCGGTGCCGCCGCTGGTAAGAATAAGCCGATCAGACCGAGGCCCAATTGTCGCCCCCAACAAGCTGGCAAGCTGCTCGCGAACGTTCGCCAAGACTTGCCGCGCGCGGCGCCCCGGACCATGCTGGCTGGCTGGATTGGCATATCCCGCGCGAAGCGCCTCCACCATGTCGGCCGCGGCCGCGGGATCGAGCGTGCTGGTCGAGTTCGAGTCTAAATAAACTTCCATCCAATTGGCGCGGGAAAGTGATGCCGGTTGCGATTGACGCCGATAATAACGGCGCGATACACAAGTCTTGTCGGTCGGACAATCATCCACAATAGTCCTCAGATAAAATCCACTGGTCCACGAGGCCCCATTGAGATTCACGTTTTCCAAACAACCGTCCCCGTTGCGCTCGCAGCGACCCGCGCAAGCCACCCTCTTTCGGGTTCGCACGCTCGCCGGCGACGCGCTCCAATCGCCGTCCGCGGCCGCTCGGCTTCGCGGTGCCCGCTGCGCTTTTCAAAACGCGACGGTTTCAGCGGCGCGGGATCGCGACGAGGACAAACTGCGGCGACTCGAAGCGGTTCTGTTCCTGGCGCGCGAGCCACTGGGCAGTCGCAAACTGAGCGAGTTCGCCCGGCTGGACGATGGGACCCAAGCGCGCACGTTCATCCGAAAACTCAACGAACAATACGATCGATCCCAGCGACCGTACCGGGTCAAGCAGGTGGCGGAAGGTTTTCAATTGATGACCCGTCCCAAGTTCGCAAGTTGGCTGCGCCGGCTTCAGGAGAGGAATGAAGCGTCGCCCCCACTGACCCCGCCAGCAATGGAAACTTTGACCGTGATCGCCTATCGGCAGCCGATCCTAAAAGCGGAGATCGAAGCGATCCGCGGCGTCGGCTGCTCCGATATACTGCGACAACTGATGGAACGGGATATGGTGCGAATTTCCGGTCGCAGCAGCGAGCTGGGACGGCCATTTTTGTACGCGACGACGAAGAACTTTTTGAGGACTTTTGGCCTATCCGGTCTTGACGCGCTGCCGCGAGCCGATCAATTACGTGGTATGGGGTTGCCAACTTGGGCGAGTCCCTCGCAAAATCAAGACTCACAACTCAATGATCCATCTCGTGCGGTTGACATTTCGGAGGAATCGAACGTGACGCTGACATCATCGTCCCTGTCTATTGAAGAATTGAAGGCCGAGCTAACTTTGGGACTCGTTGCCGCTCCCCAAGCGTCCGCGCTACAAGTCAGCAACGTCGATGAGGAGGAGGATCCCGAGGAAGACGACGTCGTCGACGACGAGGAGGATGAGGAAGACGACGAGGAGGACGAAGCCGAAGAGGATGAAGACGAGAGCGAGTGGGAAGAAATTGAAGACGACGAGGACTGGGACGAGGAAGACGACGAAGAGGATGAAGACTGGGATGACGACGAAGAGGATGACGAAGAAGAAGAAGAAGACGAGAAAGAGGAGTGGGAGTAGTTCCGTCCCTCCCAGCATTTAGTCCCAATAATCTCTGCCGCCGCTGCCGGCATCTGCTCGGTTACACTTTTACAATCTCAAATCCAGTGCGTGGCTTCCGCGCAAAAAACGAAGCCGCCTGTTCGTCGCCGATAATCTTTTCGGCTTGGGGATCCCAGCGGATCACCCGCCCCAACCGAGCGGCGATCGACGCCAAGTGGCAGGTGTTCATCGTCTGCACATGGCTGAACACGTCGGAGACCGTCAAGCCGCCTTCCTGGATGCAGCGATAGAAGTTCTCTTTGTGCCCCTCGTGCGGCTTGCCTTTGTACAGCGCGTCGACGTCCGCTTGTTCGTATTTTCCGGCATCCCAGTTTTCCTCAATCGGCTTGCCGGTAATCTTGCCGCGATTGACGAACATCTTGCCCTTGGTTCCTTCGAATAACACGCCATTATCGCCGCGGCTGGTGATGTCCATTTCAACTCCGTTGGCGAATTTGCAGACGACGTTGTAATCCGTCGACGTGTTGTAGCAGTCGTCGACGGTGGGGTATCCCTCCTTGAAGGGAACGGGGTGTTTGGCATCCCGGCCGTCAACTTCGACGGGCCCACACCCCAGCGTGTCTTGCTGAATCGCCCAAGTCGCGACATCGACGTGGTGCGCACCCCAGTCGGTGAACTTGCCCCCCGAGTACTCGTACCACCAGCGGAATTCATAGTGGCAGCGTTTTTCGATGTAATCGACCAGCGGCGCTTGGCCCAGCCACATTTCCCAATTCAACTCGGGCGGAGGAGCGACCTTGGGTAGCGGGCCCGCCGTTGGCGAGCCGTCGATGCCGACCGTAATTTTTTGTATGTCGCCGAGCAGGCCCTTATGGACCATGTTGATCGCTCGCAGAAACAAATTGCGCTCGCTCCGCTGTTGGGTACCAACGAGAAAGACTCGGTCCTTGTGCTTTTGACAAGCCGCGCGGATCAGCTGATTCTCTTCAAGCGTCAGCGTCAGCGGTTTTTGACAGAAGACATGCTTGCCCGCTTCCAAAGCCTCGATCGCGATTTTCACGTGCCAATGATCGGGTGTCACCACGCTCACCACGTCGATATCGTTGCGTTCCAGCACGCGGCGATAGTCCTCGTAGCCATCGGCTTTGTTTTTTCCGATCCCGTCGTCCGCTTTGGCGGCATCCACGCGACGCGAATCGACATCGCACACGGCGAGGATATCACCGAACCGTCCGTGCTCGTGCGCATCGCCGGTCCCCATGCTTCCCACACCAACGCAACCGATCCGCGGCCGATCGTTTTTCATCGCATTGGCAAACGCCGTTCGCGTCCACGGAAAATACGGGACGACCGCGACCGCAGCGGCGGCCGTTGCCGATTGTTTGAGAAAATCGCGACGCGTTGCGGGAGTGGTTCGCTTCATGGCAGCAGCTCGCAAAAAATGATTCGATGCGGATCGCGACGAAACAGCAATCCAGTGGGGACTATTATCATCGATCCCGGTGCCGGCTCAAGTTGCCGATGCAGCCCGGATAAAATTCGCTACAATTCGGCGATGAAAGTCATTTCGCTGCAATCCGGGAGCAACGGCAATTGCTACTTCATTCAAGCGGGCCAAGTCCGCCTGTTGATCGATGCGGGCATCAGCGCCCAGTTGGCCCGCCAGCGATTGGCGCCGTTCGGCCACAACCCACTAGGCGTTGAAGCGATCTTGATCTCGCACGAGCACAACGATCACAGCCGCTCGATGGGGGTCTTCCATCGCACGTTTCGAGCACCGCTGTATGTGACTCGAAAAACGCTGGTCGCGTCGCAAGCCGCCGCACGTCCGGGCCGACTCAGCGACGTTTGCCATTTCACAGCGGGCGAGTCGATCACATTTGACGATGTCCACGTCCATACGATCCCAACACCCCATGATGGGGTCGATGGGGTCGCGTTTGTGATCGAGCACGAACAGCGGCGGCTGGGGATTCTCAGCGATTTGGGCCATGTGTTCGACGGCCTGCGCGACGTGCTCTTGTCACTCGACGCGGTCGTGATCGAAAGTAATTACGATCGGCAGATGCTGGCCCAGGGCCCCTACCCCGAAAACCTCAAGCGACGCATCCGCGGTCCTGGCGGGCATCTCTCCAATGACGAGGCCGCCGACTTGGTGGCTCGAACCGCGATGTTCCAGCGGCTGCAATGGGCTTGCCTGTGCCATCTCTCCGCAGAGAACAACTGCCCCCATCGGGCGCTGGCCACGCACCGACATTTGGTCGGGAATCGCTTTCCATTGCATGTCGCTGGGCGCGAACAGGCGTCCGACGAACTCGTCGTTTGACATCCCGCCTCCGCGCGAGTGTCGCCGCGCGTGATAGCAGATTCAAAATAAATTCTGCGCCGCGAATCAACGGACGCGTCGTCGCGGCGATCCAACATTGCGAGCGAGTTGTGCGATTCCGATGGTCCAGCTCGGCTCGCAAACAAAGCGAAGCGACCGGAATCGCGATTCCGCCCCTTCAAGAAATGGCGACAATCCGCGATAATCGACGGACGACCGTGGCGGCACAGGGAGCTGCCTTGCGGGATCACGAGACCAGGGAGAGATGCGTGCTCAAAAACTTGACGACCGAATGTTTTCGCGGCCTGGTTCGGCAAAATGAGCTGATCGAAGTGGGCCTGACGCAACACTTTGATTCGATCGACGTGGACATGGCCGACATGCACGACCGCGCCGCGGCGATGGGAAAAAAGTTCGCATGCCAATTCATCAAGAGCGCAGGCATTCCCGCCGCCTGCTTTGACCTCCCATTCGACATCGCAGCCGAACCCAGCCAATACGAAGCCCAATCCAAGAAAATTGAAACGATCGTCGAACTGGCCAAGGAAATCCGCGCCGCCCGCTGCCGTTTGGAAATTGCCGCGACCGGCCACAAGGTCTATCACGAAAATTTCGAACTCTTGCGGCAGAGGATCGCCAGCCTAGCGGATACCTTTGCCGCCGCCGGCGTTTCGATCGGCCTCATGCTGCAGCGCGATCCAGCCCAGCGAAGTCATGAATATCAATTTCTGCAAAAAGCGGACGAATTACTGACGTTGATCAAACTCGTCGGCAAAAAAAACGTGGGCCTCGCCCTGGATTCCTGCTCGTGGATGCTCGCCGGCGGGACGCTCGGTTCGCTCTGCAAAATCGCCAAGCCCGTCTGGATCGATGTGCAGTTGTGCGATCCAGTTCCCCAGACGAGCTGGACCACCGCCGCCGCCACCGCGCGCTGTTTGCCCGGCACGAACGAAGGTTCGATTTGCGTTGACTTGGTCAAATACTTGGCTGAAATCGGATACGAAGGCCCGATCGCCGCGACCGCTCACCCCAGCCAAGTCGGTCAATCTAAACCCGCTGCGATCGGCGCTCGTTTGGCCGAATCGCTCAACGAAATCCTGACGAAAGCCGGCGCTGCGCCCGCGGAAGTCGCCGCCAGCTAAAAGTTCGCATTAGACCTCAAGAGGATCGAGTGTCATTCCGGGCTGAGCCCCGGAATCCATCTTCCATGGATGGGCGCGCGTGACGACGAGAGACATTTTTTTGTTTAATCCGCCCAGAGGCTGGCGCGGTGGGTTGCAAGTCATTCCGGGCTGAGCCCCGGAATCCATCTTCCTTGGATGGGAGGAATTTCGTCACGGCGTGCATGCAACGACTGGATTCCCGCCTTCGCGGGAATAACAAAATTGAACTATTTGGTGCCTTGTTACATTTTTGTGACGCACGGAGACCTGCCGAGAACGTCTATAGGATGTCGGACGGGCTTTCTCAATGAGTCAAGGAACTTCCGAAAATCCCTAGCCATCAAAGGCTTGTCGGCGTTCTTGCGTTCCGCGAGCCTAAGGAGCATTCCCATGAAATGGCGCACTCTGCTTTTGGCGTTGGTGTGTTTGGCACCTTGGGCATCAATCGCGGCGGCGCAAGGCTTCATTGTGCCCCACGAACACCCGCGACCGTATCAGCTGCCGCGACCGTGGCCGCGCCCGGTCGAGCCCGACATCACATATCACGTGCAGAAACTCGAGATCGATTCGTCGATCCGCGATCAAGTGGCCCAAACGCGAGTTTCCCAAACTTTCGTCAACACGTGCAGCCAAGTGATTCAAGCCATCTTCGTGTTCCCCCTGCCGCAGGACGGGGCGATCGAGAGTATGACCTTCTTGGTCGACGGAAAGGAAATCGCCGGCAAAATATTGCCCGCCGACGAAGCCAAGCGAATCTACGAATCCTACGTTCGCCAATTCAAGGACCCCGCCCTGCTCCAATGGATGGGGCATGGGATGTTTCAGACCAGCGTGTTTCCGATTCCGCCCGGCGCGACGCGACAAGTTGTCATCAGCTACTCGCAGTTGCTCAAGCGAAATGAACAAGCAACCGATTTTTTGTTTCCGTTGGCGACCGCGCGGTATACCGCCAAGCCGCTGGAAAAACTTTCGGTCCGCGTGGCCATCGAAAGCAAGGAGGAGTTGAAGAACATCTACAGCCCATCGCACGTCGTCCAAATTCAACGCGATGATGCCCGCCACGCAGTCGCTCGCTACGAGGGCAACAACGTGATTCCCAGCGACGATTTCCGGCTGATTTTCGATTCGGTTGGCGGCCAAGTCGGAGCGAACTTGATCAGCTATTGGCCCCCGGGCGATGACCAAGGCTATTTCGTCCTCCTGGCCAGCCCGCAATTCGCCGCGCAAAACGAGACCACGGTCAAGAAGACCGTTATGTTCGTGGTCGATCGTAGCGGCAGCATGAGCGGCGAAAAAATCGATCAAGCCCGCGAGGCTGCAAAGTTCGTGATCAACAACTTGCGCAACGAAGATTTGTTCAACGTGATCGTGTACGACGACCACGTCGAGTCCTTTCGCCCGGAGTTGCAACGATTCGGCGACGATTCGCGGGCTGCGGGTTTGGGTTTCGTCAACGGAATTAACGCCGGCGGCGGTACGAATATCGACACCGCGCTACAAACCGCGCTGGGGCAGATGCACGCGGGTTCCGATGCACCGTACCTGGTTTTCTTGACCGATGGATTGCCGACCGTCGGTGAAACCAACGAGATGAAAATCGTCGAAAACTCCAAGCAGCAGAACAAGAGCCGAACCCGCATCGTCTGTTTTGGCGTCGGATACGACGTCAATAGCCGGTTGCTCGATCGCCTCGCCCGAACGCATCATGGGCAATCCGAATACGTCCGCCCGGACCAGAACATCGAAGAAGCCGTCGCGCGATTGTTTCGCAAAATCGCTTCGCCCGTGCTCTCAGACGTACGGTTTGAATACCGATTTCCCCAAGCCAATGTCGCCGACGGCGAACCCGTAAATCGAGTTTATCCCAGCGACTCGGTCGATTTGTTCCGCGGGGAACAACTCGTGCTCGTTGGCCGTTATCGCAAGTCGGGTCCAAGCAAGATCGTGCTCCGCGGTTCGCTCGGCGGGCAAGAGCAGACCGTCGAGTTCGATGCGAATTTTGCCGCATCTGGTGAATTGCCGCAAAACCGCTTTGCCGAAAAGCTGTGGGCTGCCCGCCGAATCGGCGAAATCATCGACTTGCTCGATCTCAACGGGATGAACCAGGAGCTGGTCCAAGAACTGACCCGATTGTCCCAGCGACATGGAATCCTCACGCCCTATACAGCGTACTTGGCCGATGAAAACCAAGGCCCAATACCGCTGAGCGTCCGAGAGCAGCTCGATGCAACGTCTGGTCATGCGAGCAGAGGCCTGAGTCTACACGCAGGCCGGAGTGGATTCGCTCAGCGTCAGGCGAAAGGCGCGTTTAAGTCCGCGCAGAATCTCGCCGAGGCCACCGCGCCGCAAGCTAACAATTTCGGCCTGTCGGGACAGGCCGGGGATGAAGCAGGTCTGGGTCGAAGCTCCACATCTGGATTACGCAACGAGGGCAGCCAGACACTTTTCAAACGGGGCAAGATCGTGTTTGCCGCGAACGCGGTCGAAGTAGACATCGACAAACAAAAATCGGAAATCGTCGAGGTCAGCCGATTCTCCGACGAGTATTTCCAATTGGCGCAATCCAACTCCGCAAGCGAGAACGAAATTATGGCGGCGCAGCAAGACGACGAGGAACTGGTCGTTCGGTTGCAAGGCCGAATCTACCGAATCAAATAACTCGTCGCGTCGTGCCGGAATCCGGCGAGCTATTCTTATTCCCTCCCCCTCGTGGGGAGGGCTCGGGAGGGGGGCTCTTTATTCGCGCCAGAATTGCGGCGCTCCGCCGGGCGAACGAGAGACAAATCGCGTCGAACGAGCTTCCGGCGGAGCGCGATCTCGACGTGTTCGAGCACGGTCACCGGTCGAAAGTTGCGCGTCAGTTGATCGAACGCGGCCGCGACGATTTTGAGCTTGTGCGAGGCACTCAAGTCCATACCGGGAAAGAATGATAGATCCGCTGCGTCCTCGGCCCCGAGGAAATCGAGGGGATGCAACAGAAGGGATGGCTCGACGCCCAAGAGGCGGCAAAGCTTGATGGATTGCCAAAAATAGCTTCGGGCCAACCACGGGGAGAACTTCGAAAGATACAGCAAATAGCTGAGATGGATCGGAAGCTTGAGGAGCGGCATGGTGGTCACGGGAATTTCCACCAGCCGACCCTCGGGCAAGTTCCATTCGAAGGGCCGCAGCGGACGAAAGCCGTCACGCATCTTCCCAAACAGAGCTTTGCGTTGGCTCCTTTGTTGTCGATTCAAATTGGAGCGAAGAAAATAATACGCCCGAGCTAGCGGCCCCAAAAAGGTCGGGAACAACGTCGCATCGTAGCGGTAGCCGCGTTCCCCCAAGACACGGAGGACTTCTTCTGAAACACTGAAGCCGGGTCCGCGAAAGCCGACCGGCCGTTGACCGGTCGCTTGCAAAATGGCGGACTCGCTGGCAGCCAATTCGTCGATCAGTTGCTGCCGGGTGTATTCGTGCAACCAGGGCTCGTGATGGAAGGAATGGTTGCCGATCTCGTGACCGGCTTGCGCGATCGATGCGAGCGCGGCGCGATTGGCCGGCTGCGCAGCGTCTTCGCCGACGACAAACACGGTGATTTGGATCCGTCGGTGGTCGAGAAACTCGAGGATCCGCGGAACGACGAGGTCCAAATACGAAGGGAGCGAACTCCACGCGTCGTCGCCGTGCGTTTTGAGATACGACCACTTGTTGTCGAGGTCGAGCGAAATGCTGGCGATCGATCGGTCCATGGAGTCCTTTGCGCGGGCGTCCATTTCACTCTAGATCGAGCCCCAGCTTTTGCAAGAGAATTACAAATTACGAACTATCAATTACGAATTAAAACAAGAAGAACAGAGATTCACACGGCGAAAAAATCGAGCAGCGCTCGCCACAGCCGCCCTGTTTTACTGAACACTAAGCTTTCAGAGCGCCTTGCGAATCCGGCGTTTGAATCGCGATGGCGCCTTGCCGGGCATCGCGGATTGCTGCTCGTCTTCGGACAGCGAAACCCCTTCGATGTGATCGCGCTTGAGCTGCCGATCGATGCGCTTTTCGATATCCGCCAACTCGCCGCGCTGGAGTGGAGTCACAAAAGTAAATGCGACGCCGGCCTTGCCCATCCGCCCGGTACGACCGACGCGATGGACGTAGTCGTCACAAAGCTCCGGCACGTCGTAATTGATGATGTGCGATATGGCAGTGACGTCGATTCCCCGCCCGACGACATCGGTCGCAACCAGGATTTGCAGCGTCCCGGCGCGAAACGCTTTCATCACCGAGTCGCGTTGCGGCTGCGACAAGTCGCCATGGATCGCGCTGATCGATTTCAGGCCGTGCCGCGAAAGCTTGAGGAAGAGGCGTTGGGTTCCCAACTTCGTACGACAAAAAATGATGCACTGCCGCGGCTGCTCGCGTTCCAGTAATTTGATCAGCAGAGGCAATTTTTCGACATCGCGAACCAAAAAGCAGGATTGTTCGATCGTGTCGTGCGCCAAACTGGCGCTGGAAAAATTGACGCGCACGGGCCGATGCATATAGCGTTTGGCCAAGGCGATGATCGGCGGGGGCATCGTGGCACTCAGCAGCAAGGTTTGTCGCTCGGTCGGACACAGCCGCAGCACGCGCTCGATGTCCGGCCGAAAACCGATGTCGAGCATCCGGTCGGCTTCGTCCAGAACAACACACTTGACGGCATCCAACGAAAGCGTTCGGCGCTGCAAGTGATCGATGATCCGGCCGGGCGTTCCGACCACGAAATCGACTCCCCGCTTGAGCGTGCTCATTTGCGCGCGGACGCTGTGTCCGCCATAAATCGCGGCCACGGCCAATTCCGCTCCGCGCGATAATTTGGCGACCTCTAGCTGGACTTGAACCGCCAGCTCGCGGGTGGGAACCAACGCCAAAACGCGCACGGTACCGTCGGCCTGATGAGCCCACTGATCGATCAGCGGAATGGCGAAGGCGGCTGTCTTGCCCGTTCCCGTGCGGGCCTGGCCGACGACATCTTTCCCTTGCAACACCAGCGGGATCATGCCGGCTTGAACCGGAGTCGGCTTTTCGTAGCCGACGTCGCGCAACACTTCCAGCATTCGTGGCGAAAGGCCGAGCGTGTCAAATGCCAGTTTTTGTCGAATGCTTTTGGATCGTTCCACAGGCGACGAAGGAGACGGATAATACTAAATGGACGGCGGCGTCGGGCACGTGCAGACCGCGAAGGCCATGATTAAGCTAACCGAATCAGTTGGACTTGGTCAACGACAGTCGAACGGCTGCAGTGGGATCCTTTGCTTTGATGGTCGCCTTTCGCCGCTAAGCTGTGAATTTCGTTTTGGATGTAGCGCTGCCCTTCTGGGCCGCGTTTTCCGGTCGTTCGACGGCCTGGAAAGGCCATCCTACGCATAAATTCACAGCCGCTCCGTAAAGGGGTACTTTGGCGGAGCAAAAGTCGACACGACCCGAACTGGCAGCCGAGTTTTCGCGACCCGAACGCCCGATAAATAATGAATATTTCTCAACCCAACCCGCGCGTTTCCCAAGTGGTCCAGCTGGTGCTTGACATCGCGCGCGACCAAAACCAGCTCGCCGCCTTAAAATCGGCTCTGGGCGAACTCCCCCATTGGCCCCTCGCCGAAGTCGAGGAACTGATCGCACAATTGAGCCGCGGGGTTGACACGTCGCGAAGCGACAATCTAGCGCTGGAAACGGTCCTCCAAGCGTTAGCCGCAAGGTGGCAATCGCCGCTCCCAGCAGCGCAAAACCGACGTGCAGAGATCGACAAACTGCTTCCTTCCCTGCAGCGACTCTATCTCGTGGTATCGCTCGACTCGGCAATCCGCAATTACATTTTGCGGTTGATGGCCGCGGGCGGTTCGATCCGATCGCTCGAGCAGTTCGCGGAAAATTTCGTCGCAGATCCGTCGGAACACGCGAAAAGCCTGGGACTGGCTTTCGGCCCCCTCCTCACCTTATCGCAACCCAACTTTGCCGTGCTGTTTCCCAGGCTTCTCGATGGGCTTCAGCATCGCAACGTGGCGGCGGCGATTCTGGACGTTGCAAACCACGCGTTTGTCCAAAGCAAGCTGGTTGCCCACCCGGCAGCGCATCGAGCGGTAGCGCTGCATGGGTTATTGGGAAACCTCGTCGACCGAATGTCGGAGTTGGAGCTCGCGCCACCAGAAACCGGACCGCTCGACAACGCGCAGCAGGTCGTTGACGAATCGGTCGCCCTGATCGTTTCGGTCAGCCGGACGCTGGCCCTCATCGGCGAGCCACTTGCGCGAGTGAATCTGCTCCGCACGCTGCAGCTAAAACACCGGCGCATCCGGGCGGAAGCTGCCGGTGCATTGGCTGCATTGGGCGACCCCCAAGGCATCGACGAATTGCTGGCGCTTGCCCGGTGGCCGGTGGTTCGGCTGCGGGCGTTGGCCTACGCCGACGAACTTGGCCTAATCGACCGTATCGACCCGCGATATCGAACCGAGATTGCCCGGGCCGAGAGCGAACTAGCAGTGTGGCTTGCCGAGCCGACCCAATTCGGAGTCGCTCCCTCGGAACTGCATTTGCTCGACGAGCGCCAGCTGTTTTGGCCCGGCTACGAAGACGCCCAAGCCTGCTATCTATTTCGATTTGTGTATCCCACCGCGCACGGAGGATGGAGCAACATCGGCATCGCCGGCCCCGCAACCCACGCCACGAGCGCATCGCTGGAACACTTGAGCCCTGACGATATTTACGCGTTGTTCGCCGGTTGGCAATCGACCCACGCAGACTTGTACGAGATCGATCTGAAACATCTGCCCGATCGGCACCGCGAAAAAATTGCCCGGCAACAGGCGGCGCTCGGCGACAAGGGATTTGCCGACATCCACGTCGAATTCGTCGGGCGATTTTTCGGCGATGAGTTCGCCGTCGCCGTCGCCATCAAGACACAATGCTGGGGGTACCTCATTTGGGGCGATCGCGAAGCATTCTGGCTCGCCGATCCGCGCCGACAACTCTCTAGTGAATTGGCATATTGCATATTCAAAGGCCAAAAACTGCTGGCAAATTTCAATTCGGACTATGTCGTCGATACCTCGCGCAATGCTCAATAGTCGCCGTTCGCTCCTTGGTTGTGAATTCATTCATTTCGCAAGTAGGGCGGGCCCTTCTCGGCCGTCGTTTTCCGTTCGATGAACGGCCTGGCAAGGCCGTCCTACGAATAAATTCACAGCCTATCCGCGAGAGGACGTTCTTTTGCCCTGCAAGGCGACGCGGCAGATCACTGGGCTTGGTCGACCAAGCCGAGGTCGCCACTTATAATGCGCCCACCTGCCGGCGGCCGCCTCGATCCACGACTCCTCGTCACTTCCAGGCAACATCATGGCTCACCGAATTTTGATCGTCGACGACAATCAGCAGAACCGCGAACTGTTGGAAGCCTACCTCGCGGGACTCGATTGCGAAGTCGAAATGGCGGAAGACGGTCGGCGCGCTCTGGATAAAGTCAAATCGTTTCAGCCCGATTTGATCCTGCTCGACGTGATGATGCCCAAACTCAGTGGGTTCGAAGTCTGCAAGACGCTCAAGGACGATTCCCAAACCCGCAAAATCATGATCTTGATGGTCACGGCACTCAACGAACTCGGCGATATCGAGAGGGCGGTCGAAGCCGGAACGAACGACTTCTTGTCCAAGCCGGTCAACAAGACCGAGCTGCTCAAGCGCGTCGAGAACATGCTCCAGCTCAAGGGCATCTCCGACGAGAACGAGCGCCTGCGGCAGTATATCCAGCAAATGGAAGACGACCGCCAAGCCAGCCGATCCTCCCGCTGATTCACTATTTCTGTTCCTTCTCACCTAATCTGCACGCCGCAAACTCCAATAATTCGTTTCGCTCACGGGCGCGTGCAAATTCGGAGAGAGGGAACCACAATAGCCCAACATCAAAACGCGCAAGCGAAGGATCTGCGTTACCAACTTTAAATGACAATTCACTCTTCGGTGATTTGGCGTTCGCGAATTCGACGCAAGCAATTCCGAACTCCTGCCGCTATCCTTGCGTATATAATGCAGCTCGCGAAGGACGTTCGGCGGTAGCCGTCGAAATGCCATCGCCACCGAGCGACAGCAGGTGTTTTTCTTCGAAAAATGATAGCACTGGACCTCCTGAGTCCAGCCCCAAGCGATACTTACAACGTCGAAGAGAAAGCAGTCGTACTCACAAGGAATCGAAATGGCCAAGTTTTATGTTCAATGTGGTTTGTCGCGGCAACTTATCCAAGCGGAGGATGCGCGCGGCGCAGCGCTATGGGCCGTCCATCAAATCATCGAACAAGCCATCGACCTCGAGTCGATCGACTGGATGGATGAAGACGAAATCAACAACCTCGAGTTGATCCGCGTGCTGCTGGCGCTCGATGAACAAGTGCTCGTCAGCGAGATCGGGTTCGGTCGCGGTGAAGCCGGCGCCTTCGCAACACCCGACATCATGACTGAATGGAATCAACTGATTATCGCCGTCAGCCGGCTGCAGCTACGCATGTCGAAAATCGAACCGCGCGCGTAAGCTGACCTGCACCGAGCGTGGAATTATTTCTTGTTCCCTCCCCCTTCGTGGGGAGGGCTAGGGAGGGGGTTAATCCTGCGCTAATGATTGCGTCGCGCAATTAGTTTTTCAGCCTCCGATTTGAGATTTCAGATTTAGGTTTTCAGAACTGGAATACTGCGAGAGGCTCACGCCCCCCGCTCGCCAGACGAGCGCGAATCAATCCCCCACGCCAACATCCAACGCGAACTGTTCGGAGATGAGATCCAGCTCCCAATCTTCATGCCGGCGCAAATCGTTCGCGAAAAGGACAAAGTCCGCGAATAGACCGCGCAATCGGGAATGCGGCACTTCGTGATAGGCGATCTGTTCCGCTCGTTCCACCAAAGCGTTCAAGCAAGTGAACAGTTGTTCGTGCTGGTGCTTTAGTTTGGCTACGGTTCGCGCGTGGCCCGAGTCGGCTTGGAACGCCATGTCAAATCCACCGTAGAATTCTTCGAGCGAAAAGTACGTTTCAATCTCGTCGCGCAAGAAACCCAAAAGCTCGGCGAACTCGCGGGGCTTGATTTCGGCTCCGGCTCGAATCATCTCCAGGGCTCGCTTGAACAACACGCGAAATTCGACATGATCCTCCTTGATTTCGAGCAAAAACGCCGTGTTGATGCCCCGGGTTAGACTGCGGTATTCTCCCTCGCGCAGCTGCGTCTCTGTCAGATAACGAGTCATGGACTTTCGGAACTCCATGTTCGATTTTTTCCACTCGGCTGGCAGTCTCCGATTGGCTTTCCGTTGCCGACTGTAGCAAACGCACTGCCACGGCACCTTGGGCGGATTCGTCGAGCGAAGCCTTCATTCCACCCTACTGCGCATCATAAAGGCATGACGGGGGAAAGTCGAAATAAAATAGCGCGCCGAACCCAAAAAATCTTGCGGCGCGGAATCAAAAGTTGAAAAGTTTATTTCGAGCGGTCGCGACATGCCGCGGCCGAGGGGTTCGCGTCTGTCGTCAAGTCGATAAAGGCGGCGTCATTTTGACCGCCACCGACGCTATCAATTTCCCAGGGAGTGGCTTTACGCCGCTCCCGCGGCCCGTTTTTTGACGCCGACAAATTGTCGCGCGATTGGCATACGTTGTGCAATAGACAAGTCAATGGATACCACCCCTCTGGCCGGAATGAACCGAACGATGAAGAACTTGTTGTTAACCGTTCTGCTGGTTTTCAGCTTTGCCATCGTCTTATTTCTCGAGGGAGCGCCCCAACGAGGAGAATTTGTGGCCGAAGTCAATACGACCCTGATCCAGCTTTCGCAAGATCTTCCGGCCCTTACTTCGGCACCGGCCAAACGGATCGACCGAAGCGGAAAGACAACGGTGGTTGATTCCCTGTTGGCCAATGTCGTCGCCCGCAGTATCCCGGATTCCGACGACTGCACGTGGGACTCGATTGCAATCTCCGAACCCGATTGCGGCGGCTGGAACGACTAATCGCGGAGCATCAAAAAAACACAAGCGATTTTCCTGTTCCTTATCCCCCAAATTCAACGAACAGAGAGGATAGAGATCGAAAGATCCTATTTGAGTCGAACTTGGGGGAGAAGGTCAGGATGAGGGGGGAAGGCTAAACGGACTGCAAATTCACATCCGAAACAAATTCTGTTCGATCCAAGCGCATAGCAGCGAAAGCACAAACGTTACGAGCGCCGTGATTTTGATCCAATTGCCGCCGCGGCGCCCCAACGCCACGACCAGCAACCAAATTGCGATGGCAAAGATTGCCATCCAACCGAATTGCCACCATTCGCTCCGCCACATGTATCGACGAACGAGCGCCTCGGGCACAAGTCCCGGTAGCTGCCAGTACATCTTAACCCAAAACCAGCGGTAATCGCTCCACGAGTAATCCTGAATCAAAAAAATCCACGAATGGGGCAAGAACAGCGCGGGCAGCATCACCAACGCCGCGCGGCGCGTGCGGGCGCAACCGAACAAGTACGTGAGCATGATCACGGCAAGCACCACCCGCGAGGCTACCGACGTGATCGGCCAGAGCGCGAACCACGCTGCCACGAGCACCGTCATCAGCGCAAGAAATTGCAACGTGAACTGCGGCAGGCGATACGGCGCGGCATCGCATTGGGTCGTTCGTCCAGGAACGCCCACATCGACCGGGCAAGTCGTCGGCGTTGATTCCGGTTCTTGGGAGTTCGCTCGCTCGGACATGGCTGCTTGCTGGTTTTGGGTGGCACGTCCTGAGTCCTCGAAGGGCGTGGAACGTCCACGCAAAGCTATGCGCATCGCTTGGCACTCTCGTTTGCGCCAGTCTGTTCGTGGTCGAGACGACGGACCTTGTTGCCATTGAGAATTCGCGACGACTTTCCTTTGGGCAGTCACCCCGCCCTTTCCGGTTTGCAGTCTAATGATAGGCGACGTGCGGGGTCAACCGCTTGCGTTTTAGGATCCCTCCATGAAAAAGCTTCTTTGGGCGGCACTAATTCTATTTGGTCTACTGCTCGTTGCGGCGCTGTGGCAGTTTAACGGCGCGCGGACGATGAACGATCCGCAAACGCTGGCGAGTCTCGTGTCGGACGAGATCATCTATGACGACAACGGCCTCGTCGATTACGTCGCGATGCTCAACACCCGCCTGAGCCGCGATCTTCGTCCCGAAGACAACGCTTTCATCGACTATGCGCGCATCCTTCTACCGGCGAATCTCTCCACGGGCGAATCGTCCGAGCTCTGCAAATTGCTGAAGATCGACTCGATTTCGAACAACGATCTGTTCGTCACAATGGAAGAAATGGGGGCAAAGCCCATAACTCCTGGCGACCCGCAAGATCCTAGGACACAAATCACTCAGCGACCGTGGACCCAAGAGGAGTTTCCCGATTGCGCACAATGGCTTGAGCGAAACGCCCGCCAGATCGAGGCAATTCACGCCGCGGCGCGAAAGCCAAAATATTACTACCCGTTCATCTCGACAATTAAGCTAGGCGACAAAGGATGGCGGACATCGAGTTGTTCTCTGGAGCACGTGCAGCAAATGCGCGAGTTGGCTCGATTTCTAACAACACACGCGATGAATGCCACTGTCCGTGGTGATACGAGCGCTGCCGTCAACGATCTGGAAACTATTCACCGCATGGCAGCGCATGTCTCCCAGGGACTTTGCACCGTGGAAAAATTAGTCGGAATCGCTTTCGAGGGCCTTGCGTTTTTGGCGGCAAGCCACGTGCTGGCGAATGAAAACATTACGCTGGAACAATTGGCGGACTATCGCAAGTATCTGCGAGCGCATGACTTGGATTTGAGGCTGGCCGAATCTATTTCCATAAGCGAGCGGTACATGGCGCTCGACGCTGTTCAGTCCGTCGAGAAATGGGGAGTTGGAGTATTGTCCAATGCTGGCGGTGCCAATTCAGCCACGTCGAACACGGTGCCCACACAAATTTGGTCTGCGTTGGATTGGTCTATCGTGGCGAACCAACTTTCGGCGAACATCGACTCAATCGTCGAAAGCTTGAAACAGCCGGATGACTTGGTTCGGCTTCGGGAATTGCAATCATTCGAGACAGAATTGCAAGAACTTCCATCTAATGCCCTCGGGTTAGGGCGATTTTTCTTAGGACCGAAAGCTCGGGCGGAAGCCGTCGGAAAAATCCTCTCCGCACTACTGATGCCGGCCGCGCAAGTTATTGCCGCAGCTGAAATCCGTGCTCGGATGCAACGCGAAATGTTGGACTTGGGCTTGGCGATTGCCGAGTATCGCTTGGAAAACGGTAGGTTGCCCGAATCGTTGGACGTACTCGTTCCGAAATACATTGCCGTAGTTCCATTGGATCGGTTCACCCAAAAACCGCTGATCTACCGCGTCTACGACGACGGCTTCGAGTTGATCAGCGTTGGCAAGGACGGCGAGCTTAACGACGACGCGCCCCCAGAATCATTCAAAGACATTCGCTTCATCGCCCGGCCATACAAGCCCACCGCCGCGAATCCGGTTCCCAATCAATGATTGCCGACAACACGATTGAGCAAACGGCTGGGCCTTCGGCCGGAAGCGGACGCGCACGACTTTAGGCAATTGCAAAACTGCGGAACTTTTTGATTCAAATTCATAAAAGGAGCAACGTCCCGACCGTTTGCCAAACCGACTCGTTGACGAACGCGACAAAGTCGCTTCGAATCAGACGCTTAACGAGAACAGAATTTACCTTACGGATTCTTCGAAATGACGAAGGTTGCAACTGCCAGTGGCGAGACTCGGCTGCGTCCCGACCATGACGAGGACTGGGCCGCGATTGCCGCCCAGTGGGAAGTACGGCCGGGGACGACGTACCTCAACCACGGATCGTTCGGCATTCCTCCGCGCCCGGTGCGCGAGGCGCGGCGCCGCTGGATCGACGAAATCGATCGACAACCGATGGATGTCTACGTTCGGCAGTTCGCCGGAGAAATTCTGCAAGTTCGGCAACGATTGGGGAAGTTTGTCGGCGCCGACGCGGCGAATCTCGTGCTGGTGGAAAACGCCACGTTTGGCATGAACGTCGTCGCCGAAAGCTGGCCGCTCAAGCCCGGCGATCAAGTCGTGCTCAACGCACATGAATACGGCGCTGTGCGGCGGATTTGGGAGCGACGCTGTCGCCGAACTGGCGCCCAATTAGTCGACGTCCGCTTGCCGACCGTGTTCGAATCGCCCGAAGCCGTCGTCGACGCGATCTTTTCGCAGATCGGTCCCCGGGCAAGCCTGCTCGTGATCAGCCATATCACTTCTCCGACAGCGCTGATCTTGCCGATCGAAGCGATTTGCCGCGCTGCGCGGCAGCGGGGCCTGCCGATTTGTGTCGACGGCCCGCACGCTCCCGCCCACGTGCCGCTCGACGTGGACGCACTGGATTGCGACTTCTATTTGGCCAGTTGCCACAAGTGGCTTTCGGCGACGCTGGGCACGGGATTCTTGTACGCCCATCCGCGTGTGCAAGCCCGCGTCGAGCCGTTGATCAAAAGCTGGGGGCTCCTGCTGCCGGATATCCCCCAACGCTGGGATGAAGAGTTTACTTGGAGCGGAACCCGCGATCCCAGTATTTATCTGAGCATTCCGGCGGCGATCGATTTCTTGGAACAGATTGGGCTCGAGGCTTTTCGCCAGCGCACCTATTGGTTGGCGAGTCACGTCCAATCGCTGCTGGTCGAGCGGTTCGGAACGACTCCGCTCGGCCGCGGTAGCAATCGCTGGTACGGGACCATGGCCCACGTCCCGCTGCCTGCGGGGGACTGGTCGCGGTTGCAAGAGCGACTGTGGCGCGGATTCGGAATCGAGGTTCCGATCATCTTGTTTGAAGGGAGTTGGTACATCCGCGTCTCGTGCCACTTGTACACCAGCGCGCGGCAATTGGAATATCTGGTCGAATCGCTCGACAAGTGTTTGCGCGAAGCCGTCTAGTGATTCAAGCTTCAATTGCCGGTAGACGCTCGCTCGTGACGGCTTCGCGGCGGGCCGCGGCGCGCAACCCGATGAATAAGGCCACACCACCGACAAAGCAAATCACGCTCACCCATTGGCCGATGGTCAAGTTGGTCCCGAAGGCGCCGGGTTCGTCGATGCGGATGAGTTCCTCGAAGTATCGCGACACGGAATACAAGATCAAAACCAACGCCATCAACTCGCCATCGGCGCGACGGAAGGGATAGTAGATCCACAACAGGCTGCACAGCAGAAACGCGTTGACCGCGCTAAACAATTGCGTGGGCCAGATCGGACGAGTGACATCCGGCAACTGAGACACGGGAATGACGATCAACGGAGCGGCTTCGCGCTGCACAATTATTGAAGTTCGATCTAGTGACGAAAACACAGTTCCACTCTGCTTAATGGCCCGCAGCCAAACGTCGTCGGGGAGGTCGATCCGTTCGATGCGATCCCCGGGCTGAATGCCATGCGCTTCGGCGGGAGAACCCGGATGCACTTGACGGACGGCGAAGACAACCGTCCCATCCGCCTCACGAATAGTCTCTGCTGTGATCCCCAGCAGCGTGCCGGTCTCAAGCTGGCGATAGTAGGCCGGCGAACCTACCGGAAACGATAATCCCAGCGAGGCAATGTCGCACGGTCCGCCGAAACAGCAACCGTTCATTAAGCAACCGATCCGGCCCAACGCCAATCCGATCATCATTGCCGGCGCCATGATGTCGGCGACCTTCCACAACGAAAGTTTGTTCAACCGGCAGTAAACAAACCACGCCGCCAATCCGCCGAACAAGCTGCCGTAGACGACGAGTCCTCCTTCGGTCATGTCGGCCAGCCGCGATAACAGTTCGCTCGGGGATTTGGACGCAGCGTAAGAATCCCATTTTTGAATGATATAGAACAGACGTGCCCCGATCAGTCCAAACACGACCAGCCAAAAGCACAGCGATAAGATCTTGTCGGGATCGATGCCAATTTGCCGGGCGCGCCATTGGCAAAGGGCAATCCCCGCCAAAATGCCCAGCATCAGAAACAGGCCGTAGCCCCGAATGGCCATGCCCACGGGGACCAACGGGCCATTCGGATTCTGCGAATCGACTCCCAGTATTTCGATTTGCGGGAGCAACCAGCGAATGACGACCAAACCGACCACGAACATTCCCAGCGTGTTGGCGAACGGGCCGCGCAGGCCTTGCCGGGATAGCATCGCCGCTAACACAATCACGCCCGCCGCCGCCCACACCCAAAGGAGCGGGCTGCCCAGCCAAGCATGCGGAATAACGAACAAAGTCTGTTGCATGGACTACTCGATCAGGACATTATCGATGAGACGAGTCGAACCGACTCGACACGCGATCAGCGCGATCACCGGGCGGCGGATGGTTTGAACAATTTCTAGAGTCTCGGGATCGCAAAGGACTGCGTAATCGATCGACGAAACTCCGCCGGCGCGCAATAGTTGATTCATTTCGGCCATCAACGCTCGGCCATCGGTCTCGCCGGCGAGCACCGCGGTGCGCACATGCTTCAAGCAATCATACAGCGAACGGGCAATCGTGCGCTGCATCGGATTCAAATACCGATTTCGCGAACTGAGGGCGAGTCCGTCGCCCTCGCGGAGCGTCGGGCAAACGAAAACCTCGACCGGGACGTTGAGGTCTCGAACCATGTGTCGAATGACGAGGGCCTGTTGATAATCTTTGTGGCCAAAAAAAGCCGTCGCGGGCTGGACTAATTCGAACAGCTTGAGCACGATCGTTGCAACTCCCTGGAAATGCGTCGGTCGATATTCGCCCTCGAGCAGGCGGCTCACTTGGGGCGGCTGGACGTAGGTCGAGAATTCGGACGGGTATAATTCGGAAACGGTCGGGGCAAATACGACATCGACTCCTAGGGGTTCTAGCTGCAACAGATCTTCATCGATGGCGCGCGGGTATTTTTCAAAGTCCTCGCCCGCAGCGAACTGAATCGGGTTGACGAAAATCGAGACGACCGTGCGTTGGCATGTCGCTTTGGATTGGCGCACCAAACTCAAATGCCCTTCGTGCAATGCACCCATCGTCGGAACGAATCCGATCGTCTGCTGCGCGGCACGAACCATTGTCAACAAGCCGTGCAACTCGGAGCATCGCGTGATTAAGGGAATCGTCCGACCGAGCAGGGGTTGAGTCATAGGGGACAACGGAGTCGAGCACGGGCTGTATCGAGTTTGAGGCATCGCGAGCCGATACTGGTTTATACCGCAGTTTGGACGCGGTCGGCGATAGGAATTCGAGCCTGTCAAGCTATAATTTCAGCGGGCTTTGGTTCCGCTCGCGCCGCGCGAGACGTATCGTGGTCGGCGTTTCGCCGGCCTGAACCGTGGCGCGATGAGAGTCGCGCGGAGAGATCATATGACGCAACAGCCACCTACCCGTCCCGCGTCGGAAAGTAACCCTGCGCCGGCACCCGCTGACCCGGGCAATGCGGCGGCAGACGACGACGTCGAATCCAGCCGTCACTTGCTCTTTCAATACGTCCCCAGTTGGCTGACGAGTTTTGTCGTGCATATCTCAGTCGTCATCCTGTTGGCGCTGATTCCGATTTTGATTCAAGAAAAAGAAACGTTGAGTCTCGTCGCGGGCGAAGCTGGGCCGGCTATCGAAACGCCGGGCGAAATTAACTTGGATCCGCTGGACGATCTTTCCGCAGCTCTGGACGAGCAGACGGCGATCGACATTTCCAATCCCGCGTTGCAACCACTGATGGAAGCGCCGCCTATCGAAAATATTTCCGAGCAAATGTCGCTAAACGAATTCTTAGATCCGGCGTCGTCGGGCCTGGCGTCCAGCAGCGAGCTGATGTCGGCGGCGATATCCGGGGGAAGCGAATTCGCGGGACGCGCCGCGGCCGGCGGTGGCGA
>JBGTJE010000105.1:0-38662 GCA_041745295.1 Pirellulaceae bacterium
CGGCGGACGCAACCGCGGCGCAGGCCGGCGATCGGCGACCGACTCCCGGCCCGCCGATCGAGCCGAAGTCGATTCAAGACGTCCCGCCTTCCGTAGCCCAAATTGCCCGGAACCATTTGCAATACGGCAATTCGTTGGCTCGCCGCGGGTCGTTGTTCAGTGCGCGGCAAGAGTTTTTCTCCGGATTGCGATTGATTATCGAATCGTTGGACTTGGTCAACGGAGTTGCGACCCATCGCGAACATTATGCCTTGGCGATCGTCGCCTTGAACGAAGCCGAGGACTTCGTCGACTCGGCGGGGGACGACATTTCGAATTCGGTACCCCGAATCGTCGAACTTCATCAGTCCAAAATCCTCAATTTGCAAGAACGCCAAGCGCTTACGCCGATGGCCGCAATGCAAGCCTACTTCGCATTCTCCCAACACCATTTCAGCGCCGCGTGTGAACACTCATCGATCGCCTCCGAATTGCTGTTCAGCCTGGGAAAGCTCCATAGCGTCAAGGTGACACAGAGTCCTTCCGGACAACCCACCGATATGGCGATCGCCA
Source organism: Pirellulaceae bacterium (assembly GCA_041745295.1). Lineage (GTDB taxonomy): Bacteria > Planctomycetota > Planctomycetia > Pirellulales > Pirellulaceae > JANMEB01. The sequence goes on from JBGTJE010000105.1 coordinate 553, forward strand.
TCTTGATGCACCAAGCCGCCTTGAATGTTGACACCCGCAATTACCTCAGTGCCAACGAGTTGGGGGTCGCCCTAGCCCGGCTGGGACATTATGAGTCGGCGCGGGCAGCGCTATTGCACAGCATCGCCACTCGGGCGACTCCGGAAGCGTGGCTCAATTTATCTATCGTGCATCGCAAGTTGGGCGAAACGCAGTTGGCGGAATTAGCACTCGCGGAGACGAAAGCTGCGGAGGCCGCACGGGGGAATGAGTCGCAAGTTGCGCAACAAATCCGCTGGATGGCACCCAACGAGTTCGCTTCCACGCAGCAAGTGAATTACGAAGAGGGCGAATCGCGCTCGAGCCAAACCGCGAACGCCGCGACGGCGAATCCAAAGACGCAAACCCCCACCGCCGGCGGCGGGATTTGGGCCGCGCTCAAGCATTCGTTTGGCTCCCATTAAACCTCCGCCCTCCGCCGCGTCAAATGTCACTCAACCACGCTGGTCAAAGTCATGAAGAATAGGTTGCCTCCCCATTGCGGCTCCCTCCGGTTGACGACTGGATTGGGAGCGGCGTTCTTGGTTTTTGTCGCTTGGTCATGGACCGCGGCCCAAGAGATCGGCCCAATCACTTGGCCGAGTCGGACGGCGGATTCCGGCGCCAGGGCACTCGACAGTTCGGTCTCGACACCCTCGTCTGGTGGGGCGATCGACGTTGGCATTAGCGCCGACGACTCGTGGGGTTCGGCGGATAGCGACCTGACGATCAAACCAATTTTGGGAGTGGACGAGAGCATGTCGCGGTGCAACCGCGAGGCGACTTGGCGGCAACTTCGGCTGATTCCCTGGGAGTCGTTCGCCTACGGCGAGTACCTTGGCCCGCATCGAACACCGCACGTTGGCGAGTATCGCTTGCGCGTCAACGATCAATTGGAATTCGTGTATATGTTGGATCGAACCGTCAACGGTGATCCGTATCGACTCAATGCGGGCGACGTCGTTCAAATCAGCTCGGCGAGCGATCCTGATTTAAGTCAAACCAATCTGAAAATTCTTTCCGATGGAACGATTTCACTGCGCCTGGTCGGGCGGGTGCGAGCGGCGGAATTGACGGTCGATATGCTGCAAACGCTGCTCAACGAAAAATATGTGGACAAGGGAGTCAAGGTTCCCGAGATCGTCGTCCAAGTGTTGGAGTCCGACACGTCGCTCCGCGATCTGCGCGACGCAGTCGATGCTCGCTTCGGGAGCGGCGGCCAATCCCGCATTGCGACGATAGCACCCGACGGCACCGTTCAGTTGCCCTTGATTCAATCGGTCCCCGCTCTGGGACTAACCTTGGACGAACTGGCGCGCGAAGTCAATGCGCGATACCGCGTACGCATTCGAGGCATCGAGATCACGCCCATCCTCTCGCAGCGGGCGCCGCGGTTCATCTATGTAATGGGCGAAGTCAACCAACCCGGACAGGTTACCTTGTCGGGGCCGACGACGGTGATGCAAGCCATCAGTCAAGCGGGCGGTTGGCGGCAGGGAGCCAATCTGCGAAGCGTCATCGTATTCCGCCGCGATCAAGATTGGCGCCTGGTCGCGACTCGATTGAATCTCGTGGGGGCGATGTCGGGGGAGCGACCGATCCCGTCCGACGAAATCTGGCTACGCGATTCGGACATCGTCTTGGTCCCGAAAATGTCGATCCAGCGACTCTCGGAGCTCGTCGATTTGTACTTCACGAAAACCCTCTATTCGGTGTTCAAATTCCAGGGTTTTGAATTCTTCTTCGACAGCAACTCGACGATCAACTGATTCCGGTTCGTTACCTGCCGACCCTCGAGGGCGAGTCGCTACGCGGCGTTTCGCTCTTTTTCAAGCTAGGCAAGAGTTCGCCGGCCCGCGACCACATGTCCGGCACGTCGAGTGCCACGTCGGCGACGACGCCTTGTGAATCCACCAGAATCAAATAGGGCGTCTTGCGAATTCCATATTCGACGGCGAGCGGGTTCTTTCCAGTGGCGTCGAGCCCCGTTGCGATCAACGCCGACCATTCGGGAACGTTTTGCCACGGCTTGGCGCGCAGCAATTCCAAGTTTTGATCCACGTTCACGGCGATGAGGCCAAATCCTGCTTGTTTGTGTTTGTTGTGCAACTGATCCAGGTTCCTTAGCATATCAAGCGACTTGCTTACCTCGGAACTCCAAAACAACACCGCGGTTACGCGATCCTGGAAGATCGCCGGATCCAAAGGCTCTTCGACGGCGACTTGAGTCGGCAATCCAAACGGCTTCCCGACAAGTGCCGCGCGTTTGGAACTGGCCGCACAATAGTCCTTGAAGTGTTCGGCCACCGTTGGGTTGGTGGCAAAGACCACCAACAATGAATCGCACAAGCGAGTCAGTGAATCGTACTGTTGGGTGTCTTCAAAGGCGTCGGTGACATCGATAAAGCGCTCGACAATGCCGATCGACACAAGCTGATTGGCTTGGAGCTGTTGAGCACCTTGGATGATTGGCTCGATCAGCGACGTCGCCACGTCCGGACTACTGCAGACCAAGCTTCTCCAGCGGTCAAGTTGGATCTGCGCCGCGGATCGCCGATCGATCATTGCTGCGACATCTTGCGTCACTTCCGTCGGAATGCTTGCCTCGTAGCCATTCAATGCCACATCGAGCAATTGCTTGGCTTCATCGTAGCATTGCAAATCGGTCAGCCGATCGTAGTTTTTCACGATCGAGCGACGGACGTCCACATTGTCGGGGTACTGGGAGACAAGTTCTTGCGTTTGCCGAATCCAATCCGAGAACGTTGGGACGTTGGATTCGTTTTCCAGGGAGACTTCGATATCCAGGATTTGACTTACGTAGCGGTCGAAATAGGGAGCGAGCTTATTTCCGTCCGGCAATTCGTTCATCAGATTCCGCAGATCGGTCATGATTTTGGCCACGCGCCAGTCGGTTTTTTGGTGCTCGCGAACCCGTTCGGCCAATTGCTTGCCGGCCTTGCCATTTTCGTCGGCGGACGCGGCCTGGACGATTTCGGCCAAAATCATTTTGTGTTTGCACAAGACGAATTGCCGCTCGAAGTCCAGGGAACACTGCGCGGCGTATCCTAACTCCTGCGCGCGCCTGTCGTTGCTGCTCTTTAATTTCGCGCACAAACTGGCAAGTTCCGCCGCGCGATCGGTCGCCCCCATCGAAACCAGCTCGCGGATCGCGTCCGCGCGCTGCCGCGCGACTTGTAACCATGTCTCCGGATCCAAATCGCAATTCAAGAGGCGTTCGGTTGTATCGGCTTCCTTGGCGTAGGACACGAACAGACTCATCGTGACCTGGTTCGGTCGCTCGTCAATAACTCGTGTCAATTGATTGAGCAGCATCGTCGTCTTGCGGTGGGTAAACCCACGATCGTCGCTCCCCCACCAATAAAAAAATGCGGCGATGATTCCGAGGCCACAGAGAATCCCTAGCAACAACAACAGCTCGGACATGAAACTCGATCGGGAAGCGGCAGGTTCGTTCATTGCGATCTTTCCAGTATTGGAATAATGGATCATGAGGGGCGTGGTTGCAGTCTAATTCAACGAGGCCGAAGCTGCCGCTAGGCAACGGCGAAAACTAGGGAATTTCGATGCTGCTGGGAGGTGATTTCGACTGCGGACCGCTTTGGATGCTAACAAACGCCATCCGCAATTGATGCAAGACGTCGGTCAACATGCTGGATTCATCGGCTGACAAATTGCCTTTGGTTTTTTCCTCCAGCATCGCCAGCGTGTCGATAAAATGGCCCGCCACCGGCAAATTAAACTCCGGCTGGCCGGAAAACGGATCGGGCAACTGGCCCAGCCCGACCAGGGCTTGAGTGACCAGCGTCGATACGAGCATCGGAAACGAAGCCGGTGGCAAGTCGGTCGGTCGTTCAGGAGTTTCTTGTTCCTGCCGTTTCATGGTCTCCTTTTCCGTTTCGACGCGCGATTTCCATTCCGAATCAACGATGATCTTCGATTTTTGCGATTCGCTCATGCCAGTTTAATCCGATTCATGAGAAGTGTAGGGAGGGACCAAGTCAGCGGCTTCGGACGAATGCATCCCTGGCTTTTCCTTTTCGCCGTGTCGCCGGATGGCGGCAGCGACGAAGCCGGAAAACAGCGCATGAGGATGCGTCGGTTTGGATTTGAATTCGGGATGGTACTGGACGGCCACAAACCAAGGATGCTCCTGGAGTTCAATGATTTCGACCAACGAGTTGTTCTGACTCGTTCCCGAAAACACCATTCCGTTCGCGGCGAACTGTTGGCGAAAGACGTTGTTGAACTCGTAGCGATGGCGGTGTCGTTCCGAAATGGTCTCTTGACCGTAGGCTTCGAACGCGTGGCTCTCGGGGATCAGTCGGGCCGCTTGCGCGCCGAGCCGCATCGTGCCCCCCTTGTCGGTGATGTTCTTCTGTTCATCGAGCAGGCAAATAACCGGGTAGGGCGAGTCCTTATCGAATTCCGTCGAGTTGGCCCGGTCCAGTCGCACCACATGCCGCGCGAACTCGATGACGGCGCACTGCAACCCCAGGCAGATTCCGAAAAACGGGACCTTGCGCTCGCGTGCCCAGCGAATCGCTTCGATTTTGCCCTCGATCCCTCGCTCGCCAAATCCTCCCGGAACAAGAATCCCGTCATACCCAGCCAGCAATCGCTCGGGACTCTCGCGCTCGACGTGTTCGCTCTGGATATGGCCGACGCGAATTTGAGCTTCGTGGTGTATTCCGGCGTGATCGATCGCCTCGTAAATCGATTTGTAGGCGTCCTTGTGTTCGGCGTATTTGCCGACGACCGCGATGCTGATCTCGATCTTGGGATTGCGCAAACGCCGGAGCAATTCCCGCCAATCGTCCAGTTCCAAAGGCCGGGCATTGATGCCGAGTCGACGGACGATGAGTTGATCGAGGCCGTGTTCCACCAAGCTGAGAGGGACCTCGTAAATGGAAAAATCCTTGTCGCGTTCCTCGATCACCGCTTCGAGGGGCACGTTGCAAAACAAGGCAATCTTCTCGCGGTCTTCGACGCTAATCGAGCGTTCGCAGCGGCAGATAAGGATGTCCGGCTGAATACCGATTTGCCGCAGCAAGCCAACCGAATGCTGCGTCGGTTTGGTTTTCAGTTCCGCCGCCGCCTTGAGATAGGGGACCAGCGTCAAGTGGATATAAAGACAGTTGTCTTTGCCAATGTCCTGCGAGAACTGGCGGATCGCCTCCAAGAACGGTTGGCTCTCGATATCGCCGACGGTTCCACCGATCTCGGTGATCACGACATCGACCTCGTCGGTTGCCAATTTTCGAATGCAGCTTTTGATTTCGTTGGTGATGTGGGGAATGACTTGGACCGTCTTCCCCAGGAACTCACCGCGGCGTTCCTTGTCGATCACCGATTGGTATATCTGTCCGGTGGTGTAGTTGGCGTCGCGGGATAGCCGGCTGTGCGTGAAGCGCTCGTAATGACCCAAGTCCAGGTCGGTCTCGCTTCCGTCTTCCAAGACGTAGACTTCACCGTGTTGGTAGGGGCTCATCGTCCCAGGATCGACGTTGATGTAGGGGTCCAGTTTTTGCATCGCGACCCGCAATCCACGCCGCTCCAACAGCATTCCGATCGAAGCGCTGGTGAGACCCTTTCCCAGTGAACTAACGACGCCGCCCGTCACAAAAATATGCTTCGTCACGGAATCCTCGGACTACTAAAAGGGGCTATTTGTTGGAGGGCCGGTAGATCGGACCCCCTGTTCGGCGAGCCCGTCCTTGCTCGACCAACAAACCATGGTATCAATTGTGCCCCCAACTGACAAATGCATCGGCGTTGGTCGCTTGACGGGCCGCAATTATTTCGGGTTTCCCCAGCACACGCTAATCGGATCGCCGACTTTGGCCGCGAGAACTTGCGCTGCATCGCCATGGACGATTGCGACTTCGAGAAAGCCGTCCGAGTCAAAAATCGAAACGAGCTCGCCAGGCGGATGGTCGCCGTACGTTTCCGACAGTTCCAGAACCTCTCGACCGCACACCCGGATCGCCAGCGGAGTGTTTGTCGACTCCGTTCTTGGCTCGATCTCGCCGCGCACAATATTTGAAATCAGATTTCCGAAGCGATCGATGAACACGATTTCGCCTTGGATCTGATCGCCCACGACGGCGGGTCGGGCAAACGCCAACTCGAGCAGCTGATCTAATTTTTCGCCGAGCATAAGCGGCGAGGCTCCCAAGCTAAGTTTGGCCGCGACGGGCGCAAGAATATCTCGACCGTGAAACGTCTGCGAAACATCCGCGTGGAATAATTGGGTGTTCGACAAGCGAACGATTTGCTCAACGCCGTCTTGTTGAGCGGCGACCGACAGCACGCCGTTGTCCGGCGCCAAAAACGTCCGGGCCTTGGTTCGGCAATAAACCAAATCGCGGCGCGTCCCAACTCCCGGATCAATGACGACGACGTGAATCGTATCGACCGGAAACAATCGAGTCGCCCGGTTGATCCAATAGGCGGCGGACCGCACGTCGTGGGGGACCATGTCGTGGCTCAGGTCGACCACGCTGGCGTCCGGGTTTCGCAGATAGATCGCCCCCTTCATTTGGCTGACGTAGTAACTACCCCCTCCAAAATCTGTCGTTAACGTAATCAAGCGAGATTTCATGGAAGGGCCCCCGACGGCAATGAATTAGGCATCTTCGATTGGCATTCTTTTTGCAACTATATGTCTGCATCGAGCCTACCTGACAAGGTGTCATGCGCTCGAATTTCGACTTGGGAGGGTTTATCAATGTTTGACCCGCTGTATCTCGTTTTGGTCCTATTGCCGGGATTGGCGATTTCCGGCATTGCGAGCTGGATGGTGCGCTCGGCCTTCAACCGTTATTCGCGAGTTCCGGCCCGCAGTGGGCTGACCGGAGCACAATCCGCGCAGCGATTGTTGGATCAGGCCGGGATTCACGACGTGAACATCGTTCCCGCACACGGACATTTGTCTGATCACTACAACCCCGCCAATAAAGAACTGGCGCTTTCACCATCCGTTTACGGCGAACGCTCGATCGCGGCGATCGGCGTCGCCACGCACGAGGCCGGACACGCCATTCAACACGCTCGAGGATACTTGCCGTTGGGCCTGCGTTCGGCGATCGTGCCGATGGCCCAAGTCGGCAGTAGTCTTGGCTACATCGTCATGATCATTGGCCTCGTATTGCTGGGAGCGTCTCCCTTGCTGGGCAAATGGGTCGTGGCGGCGGGTGCGGTGTTGTTTTCGGGAATGCTAGTCTTTCAACTCGTGACCTTGCCGGTTGAGTTCAACGCCAGCGCGCGAGCGAAGCGGCTCGTCGTCGAAGCCGGGATTATTGGTCCGGACGAGCGTACCGGAATCGACCGCGTTCTCAATGCAGCCGCGCTGACCTATGTCGCCGCGGCGATCTCAACCTTGCTGACGCTGTTGTATTTCCTAATTCGAGCCGGATTCCTCGGCGGCCGCAACGATTAACGAACCCGTAACGTTTTTTGCGGTTGTGGTTCGCACGGATTTTCTTTCGCCCTGTTCGGCGTATCGTTTGGTGCTCGCGCAGTATTCTGGTAGGGTGGGACGAGTCTTCGAGTCCCACCAATTTGGGAACTCGAATCGAGAACCAGGCGGATGCAAATGGCTCCGAGATTCGTCACGACGATTTTTTCCGGTGCGATCAATTGGATTCGATTCGCGGGGATCGTTTGGGCCTTGGTCTTTTCCCGGAATAGTCTCGAAGCACAAACCGTCCAGGCGCCGTACTTCAGCATTCGATGCGTCGACAACGAGACCGATCGTGGCGTTCCCTTGGTCGAACTGCGGACGGTGAATCAGATCCTTTTGGTCTCGGATAGCGCCGGCTGGATCGCATTTCATGAGCCCGAGTTGATGGACCGCGACGTATTCTTTTCGATTGCCGCGCCTGGTTACGAGTATCCGATTGATGGATTTGGAAATCGCGGCAAGACGTTGCGCACGACCAGCGGGACTTCCGCCGTGATTCGACTTTTGCGTACAAACGTCGCCGAGCGGCTTTATCGCATTACGGGCGAAGGAATCTTTCGCGACTCTGCGTTGCTTGGTTTACCGATTCCCTACGACGGAAAACTGGCGAACGCGCTAACCTTGGGACAGGACTCCGTCCAAGCCGTTCCCTACGCAGGACGGATCTTTTGGTTGTGGGGGGATACGAATCTTGCCCGCTATCCCTTGGGAAATTTTCACACGACTTGCGCGACGTCGCCGATGCCCGGCCAGGATGGATTCGATCCGAGCCAAGGCATTCCGCTGACGTATTTTTGCGATGAGTCCGGCCAGCGCGTGGCCAAAATGGCGCCCGATTCGCAGCCCGGCGCGGTCTGGTTATTCGGATTGCTAAACGTGCCCGATTCGAACGGCCGCGAGACTTTGGTTGCGCATTACTCGCGGCACCTCAGTTTGAGCGAAGTGGCCGAACATGGGTTGGTACGTTTCGACGACAAAAAAAGGGCCTTCGAAAAAATGGTGCCATTGGATCTCACCGAATCCTGGCGATTCCCGCGCGGAAACGCGGTTCGCGTGGACAACAAGGCCGGCAACTTTTTTTATTTCAACGCGTCGTTCGCCAACACGCGCGTCAGGGCCGACTGGTCGAGCGTTCTCGATTCGAAAGCCTACGAAGCGCTGGCTTACGACGAATCAGCGCGGGCGTATGTCTGGCAGACCGCTCGTTCGCCAAACACGCAAGCGGAGGAGCGGGAGTTAATTCGAGTGGGCAAAATGCTTCCCGAACAAGCCCGTTATCAATTGGTGGATGGCGCCACCGGGTCCGCCGTCGAAATGCATCAGGGATCCGTTCAGTGGAACCCGTATTGGAAGCAATGGCTGCTGATTGGCACGCAGATTGGCGACAAGAATGCCACTTCGTTTCTGGGTGAAATTTGGCTATCGGCTTCGGCTGAACCCTCCGGCCCGTGGCGAACGGCAATCAAAATTGCCAGCCACCCGAATTACTCATTCTACAACCCACGGCAGCACTCGTTTTTCGATGCCTCCGACGGCCGGTTCATCTTTTTCGAAGGGACGTTTACACGGACGTTTTCGAATGCTCCCTACGGCGTCCCCCGCTACGATTACAACCAGATTCTCTACCGCGTTGATCTTTCAGACGAGCGATTGGGCCCTTTGAATCCTGCGGCGAAGCTTGTGCAGATTCCTTCACCTTAAAAGGCAAGTATGGCCGAGCGCATGACAAGTCTCCCATCCATGGAGATGGATTCGGGGACTCAGCCCGGAATGACGAATGCTGGCGACCTTCACACCGCTTTTCCCTGAGGAAGCCAGAAACTCGCTACATCAATAATCGCTACGCGACGACTTTGGTCGCGGCGACGAATTCGGGATGAGTGCGAATCGGATCGAAATCGGGCTCGTTCGCGATCAGCTCGCGAAAATCCGGATTCAAATCGAGTGCCGCCGTGAGATGAAAGGTCGCCAAATGCGGCTGATTGGACAGCGACCAGTAACAGGCCAGGTTGTAGTGAATGATCGAGCCTTCGCCGTCGAGCTCCAGCGCGGACTCCAGGGCGTCAATCGCTAAGTCGAGGTGTCCAGTACGCTTGTGGCACCATCCCAGGGCCAAATAGCCGGGAACGTTGTCCGATTTCATTTCCAACGATTGATTCAGGCAACTGATGGCTTGATCAAAACGACCGGAAAGTCGAAAAGCTTGGCCGCGCAAAAACAAATCGTGCGACTGCAGCTTCATTTCGTGGGCAATGCAATCTAAGCGTTCAATTGCGGCATCGGCCAGTTTCGTCCGTTCGCTTGGAGAAAGCGGCCAGCGATCATCGAACGACATGATCAGCTCGAGGTACCCCTCGGCCTGACGAAGCCATTTCTTGCGGCGGATGCGTTCGGTACTCGTCATGGCAGTCGCGGCCATTTTAAAATTCTTTGCACTAATTGAAGTCTAATCGCTGTTTGGCAAAACGCTGAGAAAACACTGAAAAACTTGGGCGACCTGAGCTGAAGACCGCAGGCCGTCGCGATAAATCTTGTGGCGACCAACTATGCGCGTTATCCGCTGGCGAGCCGACGATAAACTCACGTTGATGCGCGCGGCTTACCGAGGCGATCGTTCACTTCGTTGATTAATCACCACCTATTGTATTTTTCGGTTGAGATTTCGCCACCCGCCTGGCCCGTCTGGTGGTTCGCAAATTCTGGCGCAAGTCCCGACGGGACAACCGTTTGTCGCCGCGCGCGGCCTACAGCTGACGCTTGCGGAATGCCACTTGCTTTGGTGAATTGGCATTCGCCCACTGCCCGGACTCCGCCTCGCTGCCATGAGCCAATCCACCGAATCCCGAGTCGCGTTGGCCGTCATTGTGACCGCGCTCTGGATGAGCATGATTTGGATTTTCTCGGACATTTCGGCCGATATTGCCGCGTCGAGCGAACCAAATTGGCGCTACACGAACGAAGGCTGGCAAGAACTTTCGGATTTGACGCCACCATCGCCACGAGCCGCAACCGGAATATTGGATAACGTCGCGCCTTTGGTTTGGGCCGCGATTCAATTGCTGGCGGCGTTGGCGATACTGATCGGCTTTGCGGAAGGAGCGCCGAGTGGCCGCGAAGGCCCTTCGAATGCCTGATCGACCGTGTTGAGCAAAAAAATAGTCCATTCCCCGCGGAGGCGGGAATCCATCTTCGTTCTATGCGATTCGGCCATTCCTCCGTCCTTGGAAAATGAATTCCGGGTCTCAGCCCGGAATGACGCAAGGCGTGGTCTACACTGCCACGCTCACTGCCGGAACGGGGAAACGGGCGCAGAGCGCGACGACTTCGTGCCGAATCGTTTCCAGGACGTCCGCGTCGTTCTGATGCCGCATCGCGCGAATCATCCAATCGGCAATTATTCGCATCTCCGACTGACCCATGCCACGCGTCGTCAAAGCCGGCGTCCCGATTCGAATACCGCTCGGGTCAAGCGGCTTGCGCGGATCGTACGGGATCATGTTCTTGTTGACCGTGATTCCACAGCGATCCAGTGTTTCTTCGGCGATCTTGCCGGTAATTCCTAAGGGGGTGACATCGGCCAGGATCAAATGATTTTCCGTGCCGCCGCTGATCAAGCGCAAGCCGCCGGACGCGAGGCTTTCGGACAACTGCCGGGCGTTGTCGATTATTCGCTGGGCATAGATTCGAAATTCGGGTTTTGCCGCTTCGGCAAAACAAACCGCCTTGGCCGCAATTACGTGCATCAGGGGACCACCTTGCAAGCCGGGAAAGACGCTGCTGTTCAGCGCCTTGGCGTATTCTTTTTTGCACAAGACGAGCCCGGCCCGTGGCCCGCGCAGCGTCTTATGCGTGGTCGTCGTCACAAAATCCGCGACCCCCACTGGATTATCGTGCAAACCGGCGGCCACCAAACCCGCGTAGTGGGCCATATCGACGAACAACAGCGCACCGACGTCGTCAGCAATTTCGCGAAAGCGCGCATGCGGAATCTCGCGTGGATAAGCACTTGCACCGGCCACAATCATCTTGGGTTTGTGTTCCCGGGCCAAGCGCGCGACCTGATCAAAGTCGATCCGGTGGGTGTCTGGCGTGACGCCGTAATGGATGAATCGGTACAGCTTGCCCGAAATGTTGAGGTGCATGCCGTGCGTCAGGTGTCCTCCGTGGGCAAGGTCCAAGCCGAGCACCGTGTCCCCAGGCGATAGCGCCGTCAGATAGACCGATTGGTTGGCTTGCGATCCACTGTGCGGCTGGACGTTAGCGTACTCCGCACCGAACAATTCGGTCGCGCGATCGCGGGCAATGTTTTCAATCACATCGACGAACTGGCAGCCACCGTAATAGCGCCGGCCCGGCAATCCTTCGGCGTACTTGTTCGTGAGGATGCTTCCGACTGCTTCCATGACCGCCGGGCTGGTGTAATTCTCGCTGGCGATCATCTCCAAGCCCTCTTGTTGGCGCAGCGATTCGTCCATAATCGCTTGCCAAATCTCCGGATCTTGGTGTTGCAAATGGTTCATTGGGAGTGATCCTTGCTCGATAAGAAACGCGAGGCCGCGCGCCAAAATTCCGGCGGCTCAAATCGAGCGTAGTATCCGTCCGGTTCGCGCCAAACGCAAGCTGTATTGCGTGGAATGGAACGTCTCAACCGCGGATGCGAATCGTGGAATCGTCCACGATCCAGAGCCTGCCCGTCAGCGTCTCGCCATCGAACTTTGGAAGCAGCCGTTGTATTACTTGCAGAATATTCGACTTGTCCTGACTCCGGAGACGAAGCACAAGGATGCCATAGAAGTCTTGAGGCGGATACGATCGGATATCCGCGAAGCCGAGATCCAACGTGACGATGACCCTATGTTCTCGTGCACCTGCGGCGGCGATGACCTCGTCTGGATGGCCACCCAAGGCTTGATCCAGAACGGACAACACGTCGTGACCTGCATTCCGAAACAGTGCGGTTACTTCAGCCGGCAGATTTTCGTCAAGCTTAAGCGACGCCATTACGACGAACCCGACGGAGACAGCATCACGACCCGATCTCGAGCCAGCTCGGCGGCGTACGCCATTGTGGCAAGTATCTGGTCACGATTGAGGGACGGATAGCTTTTCAGCAGTTCTTCGACGCCGATTCCCGCCGCTAAGTTATCGAGAACTACCGACACCATGATCCGCGTTCCACGGATACATGCCATGCCGTGACAGATCGTAGGATCCACGGCAATGTGTTCTCGCCAGTTCATCATTCATTCTCCTCAGTCTATTTTACTCTATTTTTCCGGTCATTGCCTTCCGAGTTACGACGATTGACCTCGGAATCATCGTTGCAGCGAGGCGGAACTTCACCGTCGGACGATGTTTTGGTCGTCGGAAGGGTGTTTCTAGTCGAATCGATCGAACGGACCCCGTCGGTAGCTGTGTCGCAACCAGTCGAGGAAGAAATACGTAAATCGTTCGCCAAGCCAAAAGCCAACTGTTCCAACAGCGATCGCGCCCACCAACGCGGAACTTCCCAGCGCCAGAAAGGTTTTTGGGAATAGTGGATAGCCGACCAGAAAGCCGATCACTCCGCCCAGGACCGCGCCGAGCATTGCGGCACCGAACTTGTTGTGCATGCGGTCTTCGTCAGGATCAGTGCGAATTGGATCGAGTCGAACCATAAGTAACTTCTTCAGTTACAACGCTGGAATCACGCGCGATACCGCGACGGCCTGCTTCCGACCTCAGTCTAGAATAGTTCAATTCAAATCGGTCCCAGGACGCAAACACGATGGCATTACATCTGACCCGCAAACGAAATGCTAATGCCTGTGCGTTTTTGTTGTGCTCGGCCATCGCAATGGCGACTCAAATCAATTCCGTTGAGGCCCAAGTTCAGTCAGCCTCCGCGCCTAGATCTACGCAGGAAAAATCGCTGTCGTTTACGATCGCAAAGGATACGACGTTTCTCACGGAGCCGCTGACCGAAGATGGGCTGGTCGACTACGACAAGGCCATAAACCTACGGAATAGCCTTGGCGTCACGCCAGAAAACAATTCATCGGTTTTGATCCTTCAGGCGATGGGGGCAGGAATCTGGCCGACGGATATGCCCGAGGAGTCACGGAGCGCGTATCTCCGTTGGCTTGGCCTCGACGTTTTCCCCGAAACGGAAAGTTATTTTATCGACTTCAAGGATTTCGCGCAGAAACAGCACGAGCACCATCCCGCAATTGATCCGAAAAAGGAAGTTGATGAACATTGGATCGCAACGGAACAGCCTTGGACGCGGGAATCGCGTCCGTTACTCGCAGATTGGCTTGATTCCAATCAGGCGGCCCTCGACATGTTCGTGGCTGCGTCAAAACGCCCCAGACGGTTCGATCCGATCGTGAGGGACGATGCGTCGAATTCTATTTCCGGTTTCTACGTGATGCCAGAACCTTATCGAGTTGCGGTTCGAGCGCTCTCCATTCGGGCGATGTTTCGGATTGGCTCGGCTGATATTGACGGTGCGTGCGATGATATTTTGGCAGTTTTTCGACTTGGACGATTGGCGGGCTCGACGAATGCGCACGGTCTTTCTGAATTTCTCGTTGGAATCGCGATCGAAGCAACGGGTGCGACTAACTGCAATGTTTTATTGAACTCGAATAAGGCTACGAGCGCACAACTCGCCCGGTTGTTTGACGGTTTGAGCCAGCTCCCGGCCACAATTCAATTGTCACAGGTTCCTGACCAAGTTGAACGATTCATGGCATTGCGGGCCGTGCAATCGATCGCAACTGAAGTAGCCGAAGAAAAACGAGAACGGCTGGATAAAGTCTTGCCGGATGCGTTGCGACGTCTGATATCCGCCGATGAAAAACCAGACTGGGATTGGGATCGGATTCTCCGCAAAATGAACTCGCGATACGATGAATTCACCGATGCTTTGCGCGCGAGCTCATTCCGGGAACGCGGAACCAAACTCGTCGAACATTGGCAACAATTCGAAAAGGACATGGAAAGCCGCGACTCGTTTTGGAAGCTCTCTCTCCTAGCTGCCAAGCAGGGAATTCACAATGTCGAAGCTGATTCAATCGAGTTAATTCTGATGAACGAGTTTTATCCTCACAATGTTACGGTCGATGCTGCCCGCATACGCTGCACAGCAAATTCGAAAATGGCGACCCTCGCAATCCTGACCGAGAAGTTTTTTCTCGATCGAGGGAAATATCCCGAAACTTTAGATGAACTGGTCCCCGAGTACATCAGCGAATTGCCGTTGGACCCGTTTATTGACCAGCCATTTCATTACGATCTTGAGCCCGATGGGTTCTTGCTTTACAGCGTCGGCGCAAATTGTCGCGACGACGGCGGCACGCATTGGGCGACGCCGAATGGTGGCGATCCGAACAAGAACGATGTCGTTTTCCGGGTACAGAAAGCCCGTCCGAATCAGCTGCCAGCGCGCTGAACGAATGGCCACTGGTCGCAGAACTGTCGACCCCTATTGAACTCTCACTTCGATCGATCCCGCGTTGTCGCGCCAGAGGGCGGGAGAGTCGTTGATCCGCAGGAGCAATTGGCCGTCCTGTTCTGGAACGATCTCGCGGCGCTCACCGATGTCGATGACTTTGAGTTCACCTGGATCATCGCCCGAAGCGGCGTTCGGAGGCAGTATTGCGGCAATCAGCCGGCCGAGAGGACGGCCGCGATAATACTCGATCGTGACGCCATTGGGCTGACACATCCATGCCTCCGTGTCTTTGGCGATTTGGAATTCGCCGGTGGCTGCGAGCGAAACTGGCTTCCCCTTGGCGACGTCAATTCCCGTCGCTTGCCAGCCTCGATCGGATGCGATTCGAAATTCCGTTCCTGCTTTCTCGCCGCCCGCTTCGGCCGCCGCGATTGCCGCGCGGGCGACGTCGTAGCCGTAATCGATTTCAAGCAGAAACTCTCGCCACTCAAACTCAAGTTCTGGCCAACTCGATTTCAGGGATTCAGTCAATCGGCGATTAAAGGTCAACGTGTCGTCGGCGCAATGTTTAGCTAGTTCCGCAAAACCCTTTTCCGAAAGGGGATGATGGGACAAGAACTCGCACGCCGCCCACGCCCAGGCGTACGATTCGACTTGGCGAAAGGCCGAACCTGGAATCGCAAGTACATCGTCCAATGATTTGACCTCACCGCGCTCGACGGCTTGGCGAATCAGCAGGACCCGCCCCCAGTAGGGGACTTCATCGCGGCTGGTGATTCGATGCGCGATCGTCAGCTTCCCCTCTCGCCATTGATTCAAGCCGACGAGTTCAGCCATCCCTTCGCTGTACCACGGTGCGCCCAGGCCCCCCAGGAACTGAGCCATGAAGCCGTGCGTTCCTTCGTGCAGCAGCAAGTGCCGCGTGTAGTAATCCCCTTGTTGGAGGTAAACCCAGATCTGCGGGCCGCGCTGAAACCCGGCCAAAAATTGCGGGACGTCGGCCGGAAAAAGTCCAGCTCGCACAAATCGATTTTGATCCAAGATAATCGACGCGTCTTGCTGCCACGCTTGGGCCTTCGGTGAATCGACGCCGAAGTACTCGCACCATTGTGGGACTGCAAGGTCGAAGACGTCGACGAGTTGACTGACATCCTGCCGGTCGCGGACATCCGTGTGAAGGATGAGATGTTTTCCCTTGAAGGTCTGGATGCCGTTAGCGGTCAGCTTGCGTTCGTCGAATTCAACACGGGCGGGTTCCTGGGCATTGGCCTTCGGCGAATCGATTTCTTGCGGGGCAACCCAAACGTTCGCAACACAGGCCGAGCTCGACAGGACCACCAAGCAAAACGACAACAATTGACGCACCTTGATTCGGTGATTGGCAATTGAATTGCGAATCGAATGCCTGTTCATGAACATTTCAAACCGACATAATCCAAGGGCCGTCGAATGCTCGTCCCGCCGCTATTTTATCTCTGGGTTTCGAATTCTTAACCACCGAGATCACAGAGGACGCGGAGAAAATCAAGCAAATACTCGTCTCTATCTTTTCTCTGTGTTCTCTGTGGTTCAAATTCTTAAACGCAGAGGACACAGAGTTCGCAGAGAAGTCGAAACAATCTATGCCCATCCGAATTCACGTATCCAATATAGTCGACCGATGTGGGATTCTCTTGATTCCGTTGCCCGCAACTCCGCCGGGGTAAACCCGGCGGCTCGCTGGATCTTGGTCGTCGCGTTGTGGGCCGGGGGATGCGTCCCTGCGGCCCAAGAGGAAATTGTCATCTACACCGCGCTCGACAAAGAGTTTTCCGAGCCGATCCTGACACAATTTGAACGTGAGACGGGGATCAAAGTACGCGCCAAGTACGACCAGGAATCGAACAAGACAGTCGGTTTGGCCAACGCGATTTTGCAACAAGGCGACCAGCCGCGATGCGATCTGTTTTGGAACAACGAAGTCTTGCACACCGAGCGGCTCAAGCGGGCGGGGATCCTGCAGTCATTTGACTTTAGGCACCAAGCGGATTTTCCGCCGGAGTTCCGCGATCCCGAACGGATGTGGCAAGGTTTTGCCGCGCGGGCGCGCGTTTTGATTGTCAACACAAACCTGCATCCCGATCCAAGCCTGTGGCCGACTTCGGTTGAAGATTTGGCAGATCCTAAATGGAAGGGTCGGTGTACGTTGGCCCGGCCTTTGTTTGGGACTTCGGCCACGCATGCCGCGGTCCTGTTCCAAAAACTCGGCCGGGTGCAAGCCGAAGATTTTTATCGCCGAGTGGGCGCTGTCGCCGTGCTTCAGGGGGGCAACAAGCAAGTCGCGGTGCGGGTTGCTGCAGGCGAGTTCGCATTCGGCTTGACGGACACTGACGACGCGGTCATCGAACTCGACGCGGGCCGACCGGTTGCAATCATCTTTCCCGACCAAGGTCCCAACCAACTCGGCACTCTGATTATTCCGAACACTCTCGCCGCTGTGCGTCGCGGCGAGAATGTGCCCGCGACTACGCAGCGGCTGATCGACTATTTGCTTTCGCCCGAGGTCGAAGCGATTTTGGCGGCGGGAGCGAGCGCGCAGTTTCCGCTCAACCGACAAGACAATTCCCCGCACCGTTTGGATTGGCGTGCCAAGAAGATCATGTCGTGCGATTTCGGCGCTGCGGCCAAGGAATGGGAGGAGATTTCGCGATCGTTGGAGACGATTTTTCCGTTGTAGGGTTCGTTTTCGATTCTTGTTCCCTCGCCCCGCGCTTCGTGGGGAGAGGGTTAGGGTGAGGGGCCGAAGTTCCTGAATCGCCGCATTTGCCGCACACGTTAATTGGGTTTTCTATGGAAAACGAACCAAAGGAACGCCGCCGCGAACTTCGTGCGAATTCAACCAACGCCGAAAATCTATTGTGGGGCGCCTTGCGCGGAAGAAAACTCCTTGGACTGAAATTCCGGCGTCAACGTCCGATCGGGCCGTTTTTCGCCGATTTCGTTTGTTTGGAAACTCGGATCGTCATTGAACTTGATGGAGATTACCACGAGTATGTTGAACATCGCGATGACGAGCGACAAAAGTACCTTGAACAGGAAGGGTATCACGTCATGCGGTTTGAAAACGACGAGGTCATTGCCGACGTCGGAGCTGTATTGATTGCGATCGAACGCGGGATCGGAAGAAACCCCTCACCCTAACCCTCTCCCCACGAAGCGCGGGGCGAGGGAACAAGAAACTAACCCGCGTCAAATTCCCGCGCGTCCGACTAATTTTGAATTCAGGGCAACCAAATCTCCGGGAGCGACTTCGCGCGTGAGCGCGGTGCCGAGTAGCGTTAAGGCCGAGCAATCGTAGATGCCAATCGGCAAGATTTCACCGACCAGCCGGGGGTGTCCGTCAAAGACGACGATCCGATCATCGCTGGTGCGACCGGTCAATTGGACGATGCCCTCGGACGACGCGTCCCCGGCTTTCTTGCTCGGCCCTTCGACCAACACGTCGACGGTCCGCCCGATAAAGGCTTGGTTGTCCTCTTCGCTGACTTGGTTTTGAATTTCCAGCAATTCGTTGTTGCGTCGCTTCTTGACCTCGTCGGGAATATCGTCGGGCAAGTGCTCGGCCGCTTTGGTTCCGGGGCGTTCGCTGTATTTAAAAATAAACGAGTTCTTAAAGCGGCATTCCTTGAGCAGCTCGACGGTTTGTTGAAACTCGTCGTCGGTCTCGCCGCAGAAGCCGACGATGAAATCGCTCGACACCGCGGCGTGTGGTAGGGTCTGCTGAATCCGGGCCATCATGGCGCGATAGTCTTCCACGGTGTAGCCGCGCTTCATTCGCTTGAGCACGGCGTTGGAACCGCTTTGCGCGGGAACGTGCAGGTACGGACAGACTTTGGGCAAGTCGCGGATCGTTTGCAGCAACTCGGTGGTCATGTCCTTGGGATAATTGGTCACGAATTTGAGTCGCAGAATTCCGGGAATCGCGTGCAGCCGGACAAGCAAATCGGCGAGCCGCGACGTCTGGCCGTTTTCCTCGTAGCAGTAGCTGTTGACGGTTTGGCCGAGCAGCGTGATTTCTTTGCAGCCCTGGTCCGCGAGAACTTGGGCCTCGCGAAATATTTCGTCGGGGGATCGACCCTGTTCGGGCCCACGGGTCATCGGAACGATGCAATACGTGCAGAACTTGTCGCAACCGATTTGGATCCGCAGGTAGGCTTGAAACGGAGTCGGCCGCATCGTCGGATCGCGCAGCGGATCAAACGATTCGTGGCTGCGCTTTATTTGGGCCAAGGTTCCGTCGGTCCGGGCAAGGCTGAGTCCCATCAGCGGACCACCGACTCGTTCGGCTTCTTCGATTAAGTCGGGGACCTGCTGCAACTGGCCCGGGCCGACGATCAAGTCGACGTAGGGTGCTCGCTGAAAGATCAGCTTCTGATCCTTTTGGGCCATGCAACCCAGAACGCCGATAATTTTTTTGGGATCGCGCAGCTTTTCGAATCGAACCCGCCCCAAAGCGCTGTAGATTTTGTCTTCGGCGTGCTGGCGAACACTGCATGTATTGAACAAGATCGTGTCGGCGTCGCGCGGATTATCGGTCAGCTCGTATCCCCGTTTGCGCAAACCGGCGACGACCATTTCGCTGTCCAAAACGTTCATTTGGCAGCCGACCGTTTCGATATACAGTTTCTTGGCCATGGGGTCAGAACTTCAACCAAGGGGGGTGCAAGGAGTGATTGCTGTCGCTTGCGTTTGGGCCAGTCTATCACGGTGATTGCCCCGGCAGCCACTGCAAATCAGCTGGCCAACGCGACTTTTTCGTTCGCCGTTAACGCTTGGAGACTGGGCGATCCGGCGTAGAATAAACGTTGGCCGCCGGCAAGAACGGCGACCGCAGGGGAAACTAGATTTTTATGCGAAGCATTGGCAGGCTTCCATTCTTTCACCAGGGGAAACCACGATGAAAATCCTTTTGGCAACCGTCGTAGCGCTGACGGTATTTCAGTATGGAGCGCTGGGCAGAGCGCAAGAAATTGATCGTTTAATGCGCGAGCCTATCGGCGAAGGCGGGTTGGGGCTGATCGATGACTTGCAAGTCTCCGGTTTTGGCTCGACAAGTTCGTTTTCGATCACGAATGAAAATGGCGTAAAGACCACCAAGGTCGCCGATGGGATCAATCGCATGACGATCGTCGAAGATCCGGCATCGGGGATCACTTGCAAAGTGACCAAGACGTACGGACCAGATGACTTGGCCAAATTGGAAGATGAACAGCCGGAATTGTTCATGCACCTCTCGGCGATTCCTAAGACCGTGGGCGAGTCGCAAATCGAAATCAACGTCGGCGTGACGAGCACGTACACCGCTGCCGACAAAGATGAACTCAAAGCAAAGCACCCCGATGTGTACAAATTGTATGACAAGTACACCAACGAGCAGGGCGCTGGTGCAATTCACATGCGCATGGCTCGACCACTGCGCCTACGATTGGGTTTGGATGGCGCAAGGCTCTTGGAACAAGCCGACGATGATGATGAGCTGTCGAGCGATGACGAAGCAGATGACAATGGGGACGACGATTCAGACGACGATGCAGACGATGACGATGCAGACGACGATAATGGCGACGAGGTCGATGACGACGACGGTCGTTAATCGCCTGAGAGATGTCGAACTGAGTGTGGCGCGACGCTCCGCGTCGCTAGGATCGATGGGTTTTCCAATCATTCCGTTTCGAAAGGCACGACGAGGAGCGTCGTGCCACGCTTACGCGAGTTGACTGCCGACCTGAACAGGATACCCGCGCAAGAATTCGTCGATTGCCATAGTTCGTTTGCCCGCGGGCTGGACCGTGAGCAAGGATAGGGCCTGTTGACCGCAGGCCACCACCAATCGCTTTGCATCTGCAGCAACTATCGTTCCGGGATTTGCGTGGGGTGCGTCGGTTTCGACTTGGGCGGTATGGATAATGACTCGCAGCGGCTCCCCTGCGGCGCGGGGAAAGTGTGTGGACGTGCCCGGCCAAGGGGTAAATGCTCGAATCTGATTGCGAATTTGGGTCGCCGAGAGCGACCAATCAATGAGGCCTTGTCCTTTCTTGAGTCGTGGGGCCCGAGTCATTTGGCTGGCGTTTTGACGCTCGCCGAGATCACTGACGCCGTCCCATTGCTCCAGCATTTGGAGAGCCCGCAGAACTGCCTCGACCCCGAGCTGGGCCAATCGGGACTCCAGTTGTTCGGTCGTTTCGTCGGGGCCGACGGGCGTCTCGATTGTCGTCAAGATCGGACCTCCGTCTAGTCGCGGCGTCATGTGGATTACGGAAACGCCGGTGACCGGATCACCGTGATAGATCGCCCAATGGACGGGCGCCGCGCCGCGATATTTGGGCAGCAGCGATCCGTGCAAGTTGATCCCGCCCCGCCGCGCCGCTTGCAAGCAATCCGCGGAAAGTATTTGACCGAAGTCGCAGACGACAAATAAATCGGCTTGCCGCCCGTGCAGCTCGATGAGGAATTGAGTGTCGTTGACATCCGCTGGAGCGAGCACGTCGACGTTCGCTGCTTCGGCTTCGTCGCGCATGGGATTGGCGGAACTTTTGCGCCGACCTGGGTCGGCAATCGGGCGAGTGACCAACGCGAGAACTTGGTGCCCTGATCGAAGCAGGGCGCGAAATGACGGCGTGGCAAACGGTCCGGTTCCCATCACGATCAAACGCACGTTCGTTCCTTTAATTGATCATCGAGCCCAATGGACTTTTCTCCCTCTCCCCCGCGGGGGGAGAGGGAACTTGGTCGGATATGCAGTTCATGCGAGGACGATCCCTTTCTGGGTGGCGCGCCCCTGAGTCTTGGAAGGGCGTGGCTGCCGGGTTCCCATGCCCTTCCAAGACTCAGGGGCGTGCCACCCATTGCTTCTCCACGTCCACTTAGCAGTATTGCTGTTCGATGCGCTTGAGGCGACTAATGATTTGGTTGTTGCTTGGGATTTTTCCCGATTGTTGGTGGGCTCGAAATTCCAACTCGAACTCTTCGAGCTCCGGCAGCAATTGTTGCAAGGTCGTCTCGGGGATCCGATCGATGAATAATACGCCTTGAAGGTGGTCGTTTTCATGTTGCAAGACGCGGGCCAAAAATCCTTCGACGATTTGGTCGATTTCTTGGCCGTTGGCGTCGAACGCGGTAATTCGAACGCTGCTGGGTCGGACGACGCTGGCGTTGAGCGAGGGAAGGCTGAGGCAGCCTTCTTCGGCCTCGTCTTTTCCCTTGGGTGACGAAAGCACCGGGTTGATGAACACTCGCTCCTCGCCTTCACCAGGTTTACCTGCCGTGTTGACGATGAACAATTGCAGCGGCAGATCGATCTGATTGGCAGCGAGACCGACCCCGTCATGCTGGTACATCAGCTCGAACATGCGGCGAATGGTCTCTTGTAGATTTTGATCGACGCGGCGGATCGGCTTCGACGAATAGCGAAGGGTGGGGTGGGGATAGTGGATGACTTCCAACGGCGTTTTTCCTAAAATCCAACGGGGCTCGAAAATTATATCGGCCGGCGGCGGATCGATCTGCGACGGGGAGTGGCTTGTTCCTATCGCGGCGGCCTGCGGCGTCAAGCGCGGAATGCGTCTTCGCCACAAATCAATACCTGACAGCACTCCGGTGAGCCACAAAAAAGAAATTTTCCTTGTGTCCCCAAAGTCGACCGGCCCGCACACCGGGAAAATTCCGAGAGTTGCGCGAGATCGATCGGCGCCCCGTCAGCGAAAAAAAATTTAAAAAAAATGTTCTTCAAAAAAGTCGGGGGGATTGCTTGACAACATTTTCCGTAGCGAGAGAATGTTCCGCAGCCTAGATTTTTTTACCCGATTCGCATCGCTCGACACAAGATTAGCATAGGCACTTTTGGCTCGACTCGTCGACATGAAAACTTCAGAAGTGACTTGGGTTGCGGCAACTGAAGGATACGACGCACGACGGTCTCATGACTGTGGCACCGGACGCCCACCCACTTTATCCCTAGTCCGCTGTGGCCAAAAAAAGGATTTTTTGAAAGGAATGGCGACGGAGAGGCCGACTCGCGCGGCCACCAACGCAGCTCGTTGCACGGACCGCATTTCATCGTTCGGCTTTGATTAATCATTTTTCAAAGTTGGACTTCCGGCGGTAACGGGACGGACTTCTGTTGCCGCTTTTTTGTTTCTTGAAGTGGCGATGCCATGGCCGATTGCTTGATTTCGTTCGGTTCCAATCAGGGGGATGGCGGGCAAGCGTTTGTCGGGATTGGGGACGCTTTTCGTTCGCACCCCCGAATCGGGGATGTGCGGACCAGCAACCTCTTTTCCACTCGCCCCATCGGCGGGACGGATTCCCCGGCAAACTATCTCAACGCGGCGATTCGCATCTCGACCGTTTTGGATCCACCCGAACTGCTGCGATGGCTGCTGACGATCGAACGCCAGTGGGAGCGCGTGCGAACCAAGCGCTGGGGACCGCGGTCGGTGGACTTGGACCTGCTGCTTTACGATCGCGAGTTTTTTCGGCAGCCGATCGATGGGGACAACGTCCTCGTGGTCCCCCACCCACGAATGACGTTTCGCCGATTTGTGTTGACACCCGCGGTCGAAATCGCCGAAGAAATGTTTCATCCGTTGGCCGGTGCGACAATCGGCGAATTGCTGAAGCATTTGGATCGCACCGCCAATGGCATTGCGCTCGTCGGTGATCCGCTACGAACGCAGGCAGTTCTCGATGCAATCGAGTCGCAACGCATCGCGCTAGCAGATTGCTCGACGGACAATGCTGCTGGCCTCGAATATTCCTTCGAGGTCCCATCGGTTTTTGTGCCGTTCGAGTTTCCGTCGACCGGTCATCGATTCGCGATCCTGCTGGTGGATTCTGCCGAGAAATGGTCGCCCTTGCGGAGAGACATCAAGCTGCTCGTGTACTGGCGACGGGATGTCGAATCGTCCGGCACGGATTTCGTTCGTGGCGCGGTTGGCGAGTTTGTTGGCCCCCGCTTGGAATTAGAAACGGACGAAGGTCGCGCTGCGGCGGACGAAATTGCAGCGGCAATGGCCGCAATGCTGCCGAGTTCGGTTGTTGAATAAGGTTCTCCACTCGTCCGATAGCGGAAATCCGTTCAGAGGAAGCTAGAGTGTGTTAATTAGTTGCCAACAGCGCTCGATGTGCCCTGCGGGGCCATTGCCGGAGCTTTCACGTCTTGGCATCCATGCCAAATGGATTCCGGGTCTCAGCCCGGAATGACGTCGATTCTTTGATTGGAACCAATGAAGAAGCACGGCCAAGCGCTTTTTACAATTTTCCCTCCTTTTTGGCCTCTGCGCGAATGCGGGCGGGTGTTGTGGTGTGACCTATAATTGGTCTCTATCTACCGAGGGAGCTGCATGAATATCGTTTTTGTTACTAGCGAAGTCGTCCCATTTTCCAAGACTGGGGGGTTGGCGGATGTCTGTGGCACGCTCCCGATCGAGCTGGAAAAACTCGGCCACAAAGTTGTCGTCTTTGTTCCGGCCTATCGCTCGATCTGGCAAGCGGAACTGCCGATTGACATTGCCCCGTTTAAATTCTCGATTACGATCGGAAAAAAATCCGTGGAGGGGGGCCTGTTGCGGTCGACGTTGCCGAATTCCAACGTCGTCGTTTATCTGGTCGACCAACCGGGCTATTTTGATCGGCCCGCGCTCTACGGACAGGGGAATGAAGACTATCACGACAATTGCGAGCGATTTTCGTTTTTTTGTCGCGCGGTCTTGGAGTCGATCGAACTACTAAAGTTGTGCCCGGATGTTTTGCACTGCAACGATTGGCAGACGGGATTGATTCCCGCGCTCTATCAAACCGAATATCGACTGCGTCCGAGTTACCCGGCCGCGGGTACGCTCATGACGATTCACAACTTGGCGTACCAAGGATCCTTTTGGCATTGGGATATGCTGCTCACGGGGATCGATTGGAAGTATTTCAATTGGCAGCAGATGGAATTCTTCGGCCAACTCAATTTGCTCAAGACCGGAGTTGTATTTGCGGACGCGATTACTACCGTCAGTCCGCGCTACGCAATGGAAATGCAGACGTACGAGTATGGCTGTGGTCTCGAAGGCGTACTTCGCCATCGCAGCGATTCGATCACAGGGATTCTCAATGGCATCGACATGGTCGAGTGGGATCCTGCAAACGACGCGCACCTGATCGCGCACTTCGATGGGACGACCTGGCGTGAAGGCAAGGCCGCTTGCAAAATGGCTTTGCAAAAGGAACTGGGGCTGCACATCTCGCCGACGACGCCGCTGATCGGCAGCATTGGGCGGCTGGTGTCACAAAAGGGCTGGGCGTTGATCTTGCCGACGTTGGAAAAGTGGCTGACCCGCTCGGAAGTGCAATGGGCCATCTTGGGGAGTGGAGATTGGGAGTATCATCAAGCCCTGGAGGATTTGGCCCGGCGTTTCCCCGGCAAGCTCGGATTGCGATTGGAATTCGACAATGGCTTGGCGCATCGGATCGAGGCCGGAGCGGATCTATTTCTGATGCCCAGCCGCTACGAGCCGTGCGGGCTCAATCAAATGTTCAGCTTGCGGTACGGGGCTGTGCCGATTGTTTTTCACACTGGCGGGTTGGCCGATACGGTGGTCGACGCGAGCGACGAGAACATCCAGCAGAAGACGGCCAACGGTTTTAGCTTTCGCGAATTTTCCGCGGATGAACTGCATGCGACGCTCACACGGGCGATCGATACCTATAATGACTATCCCGGTTTGTGGGACCAAATAGTCGTGCGCGGGATGAAACAAGATTGGTCGTGGTCCCAAAGCGCTCAGCGGTATCAAGACGTCTATCAACGCGCCGCGACCGCCGCCCGGGCAAGTCACTCGGCGTAAAGGGGCTTTGCTCCAAATCAGCACGGGCAAAGCCCGTGGCACACAAGATTGAAGGAGTTTTCCGTGTGCCACTGGCTCTGCCAGTGTTCGAAGGTCATTTTTTGGGCAAGGCCGCGTAAAGGAAACATGTCGGAACTTCGGTACGATCCCCTCTTCGGTCAATGGGTCAACGTCGCCGCCATTCGCGCGGAACGACCGAATGAATTCCGCCGCGTCGAGTCGCGGCGGCCGGATGCCATCTGCCCGTTTTGTTACGGACAAGAAATCCAAACGCCGCCGGCGATCCTGGAATTAGGCGCCGCCGGTGATCAATCCGCAAAACGACTCGATGAACGCTCGTTCTCCTGGATCGTGCGCGTCGTGCCGAACAAGTACCCCGCGTTCTCGCCGGCGACCGATGCGCGGAACCAATCGGTCGGTCCATACTCGTGCCTCATTGGTGGCGGGACGCATGAAATTGTGGTCGAATCGCCGCGGCATGTGACCAGCCTTAGCCAATTGACCGACGACGAACTTCGACTGAGCTTTCGCGCATACCAAATTAGGATTCAGGCCGCCCAGACGTTGGCGGGTGTTCGCCAAGTGATCCTTTTCAAAAACTGCCGGGCCGAGGCTGGGGCATCGATCGAGCACGTGCACTCGCAATTGATCGCGAGTCCCGTCGTGTCCGAGCCTCTCGCCGCACGATTTATACGATGTGCGAATGCCCATCGCGAAACCGGAATCTCGATCCTGGAATCGATCGTGCGGTTCGAAGAGCAAGATTCTCGCCGACTCGTGGAATCGCGGGGGCGATTCGTCGCGTTTTGTCCGTACGCAAGCCGCTTTGCGTTTCAGATTTGGATTGCCGAGCGATCGTCGAGCGAGGCGTTCGAGCGACTTTCGCCAGCGGATTTGGTTGAATTGTGCGGATTGGTCCGTTCGTGCGTCGCGCGGCTTGAGCGGACGCTCGACGTTCCCCCTTACAATTTGCTGTTACATTTGCCTCCCCCCTTGTCGGCACAGACACCGGCGCAGGAAATGTTTCCCTGGTTTATCGAGATTATCCCGCGCGTGGGGCGATGGGCCGGATTTGAACTTGCCGACGGGGGCTGGATCATCGACTGGCCCCCCGAGTTTGCAGCGGCCAAGCTGCGCGGCGAATCGGTTTAAGGAAGGCCGAAGCGTGGCGGTTGCAATCGTTTCCCTCTTGCGGATCGAGAGGACTACGTTCGGACGGCAAAGTCGAATCAGGATGGCCGACTCGGCGAATTTGACTTTCCCTTGGAGGAACAAGTTTCGTAGAATCCGTCGTTATCATTGACGAAGTGCCGAAGGTGCCGGATCAATAATTGATCGTGGCCCCGCCGTCATTCCGGGCTGAGACCCGGAATCCAGTTTTGCATGGATGCCTGGATTCCCGTTTGCGCGGGAATGACGGCGGTGCTGAGCGTGTTTGTACCAAAGAAATATCGCGATTGCTTTTTCTCATCCCATGTTCGACAACCACCTCCGACTTTGTTTGGTGCTCCACAATCACCAGCCAATCGGCAATTTTGACAGCGTTTTCGAAATGGCTTTTCGCGATAGCTATTTGCCGTTTTTGGAAGTTTTTGAGTCGTATGCGGATCTGCGACTGTCGTTGCACACGAGCGGCTCGCTGATGGAATGGCTCGATCGACGGCACCCCGAGTACGTGGATCGCTTGGCCGTACTGGTGGAAAGGGGCCGCATCGAAATCGTGGGCGGCGCTTTTTACGAGCCGATCCTGACGATGCTCTCGTCGCGTGATCGGGTGGGCCAAATCGTGCGCTACAGCCAATGGCTGCGCGATCGACTGGGGGCGGCGATTCGCGGAGCGTGGATCCCAGAACGGGTTTGGGAAGCAAACCTGACGGGCGATCTGGCCAGCGCCGAAATCGAATATACCGTCTTGGACGATTTTCATTTTCGCAATGCGGGCTTGGTCGACGGACAATTGAACGGTTACTTTATGACCGAGGACAGCGGCAGTCTGCTGAAGGTCTTTCCCGGCAGCGAGCGGCTGCGCTACTTGATTCCGTTTGGCGAGCCCCAACAAACAATCGATTTGTTGCGCGGCATTGCCGAACGACAGCCGGGATCGGTCGTAACCTTTGGCGACGACGGCGAAAAATTCGGGACTTGGCCCGAAACCAAAGCCCACGTATACGAGCATGGCTGGTTGCGGCGATTTTTTGATGCCTTGCAGGCCAATGGGGATTGGCTCACCACGACCACGTTGGCGGAAACCGTGGACCATGTCCTGCCGGCCGGACGGATTTATTTGCCCGACGCCAGTTATCGCGAGATGACCGAATGGGTCCTGCCGGTCCCGCGACAAATTGCCTATCACGAGGCCGTGTCGCAATTGCAGCGCGACGATCGTTGGGAGTCGATCAAGCCGTTTGTGCGCGGCGGCTTTTGGCGCAACTATAAAGTCAAATACGATGAAGCCAATGAGATGTACGCGCGGATGATGTTCGTCAGCGCGTTATTGCGCCAAGCAGAACAAGAAGGGCTGGACCAGCCCCTCAACGAGCAGGCCCGCCAACATCTTTATCGAGGCCAATGCAACTGCGCGTATTGGCATGGCGCTTTTGGCGGACTTTATTTGCCCCATCTACGGAACGCAGTGTATCGCGAGCTGATCGCGGCCGAGAATTTGCTCGACCGAGGAACGGGCCGCGCGGGAGCTTGGGTGGAAGGAACCGCCGACGACTATAATTTTGACGCGCGGACGGAGATCCGTTTGGCCGGCGATCGTTTGATTGCTTGGGTGGAACCGGCGGTTGGCGGGCGGCTGTACGAATTGGACGTTCGAGCGATTGAGCACAATTTGCTGGCGACGCTTTGCCGTCGTCCCGAGGCGTATCACGAAAAAGTCCGCGCTGGAGAGCACCGGCGCGACGCCGGCGCTTCCAGCATTCACGAGCGGGTCGTCTTTAAGCAGGCGAACCTCGATCAGCGATTGCAATACGATCGACGATTGCGCAAGAGTCTGCTCGACCATTTTTGGGATTTGGATGCGCGTGCGGATCAAGTCGCGACGGGCCAAGCCCGCGAGCTCGGGGATTTTGCCGACGGGGTCTATCAAAGCAAGATTCGCCGCAACCCCGATCGGGTTCAAGTGCAGTTGATCCGGCAAGGGCATTGCGACGGACGGCCGCTGACGATCACCAAAGGTTTAACGCTGAGCGCGGGAAGCGACGCGCTGGAAATCGCCTATTTGATCGAAGGGTTGCCCATCGACCGGCCGCTGCACTTTGGGGTCGAGTTCAACTTCGCCGGTCTCCCCTCGGGAATCGACGACCGGTTTTTTCACGCTCTTTCCCTCCCGGCCTCTGAGGCTTTACCCAAAAACAGCACTGGCAGAGCCAGTGTGTTGAAATCATCCTCGAGGCAAAGCCCCGCCGCTGGGGAGGGCCAGGGAGGGGTCTTATCTTCCCACCGACTCGGCCAACTACAAACGCGCCTCGACCTCCACGACATGCGCCGATTGCACTTGTGCGATCAATGGCTGGGAATCGATGTCGGACTGAGCTGGGATCGCCTGACCTCGGTTTGGACATTTCCGATCGAAACCGTCAGCCAATCCGAGGGAGGGTTTGAATTAGTTCATCAATCCGTGGTCGTAATCCCGCACTGGGAGATCCGTGGCGACGCGCAGGGCCGTTGGTCGACCGTGATGCGACTCAAGCTGGATACGTCGCTCGCCACTGCGCGGGCTGGCGAATCCGATCCGGTATTCGCGCTAAAACAGTAAGAAATATCCGCAGCTGAACGCCGATGAACACAGATTGCGAAGCGTGCTTCTCTGCGTGAATCTGTTTTCATCTGCGGATCGCCCTTCCGGCCTAACGCCCTTCGCTTGCGAGTTTTGATGTTGCGCTTCAGACTTCAATTGCCGGCCATGTCTTGGAACGAGAAGACGAAGGCTTGCTCCGTGAACTCTGCACGTGGATGTTCCATTGACGGTTTTGCTTAAGAATTGAACCGCCCCACGACGAGCGAGATGTTTTGGCCGCCGAAGCCGAAGCTGTTATTGAGGGCGTAGTCGCACCGGGCTTCGCGGGCGACGTTCGGGACGTAATCCAAATCGCAATCGGGATCGGGATTCTCGTAGTTGATCGTCGGTGGCAAGACGTTGTCGCGAATAGCCATCAAGCAAATAATAAACTCGGTGACGCCCGCAGCCGCGATCAAATGGCCCATCATGCTCTTGGTGCTGGAGATCGGGACGTTGGGGGCGTGTTCGCCAAAGACCTCGCGGCAGGCCCGAGTTTCGACTCGATCGTTTACGGCGGTGCTCGTTCCGTGTGCGTTGACGTAGTGGATCTGCTCGGGATTGAGCTGGGCATCTTTTATCGCCATCCGCATGCAACCGATCGCACCGCGGCCTTCGGGATGAATATCGGTGATTCGGTACGCGTCGGCGGTGGAGCCATAACCGAGGACTTCGCCAAAGATTTGGGCGCCGCGACGCTTGGCGTGTTCGAGCTCTTCCAGAATGACCATCGCAGCTCCTTCGCCGAGCACGAACCCATCGCGGAACCGGTCAAAGGGTCGTGAGGCGCCGGTTGGATTTTCATTATTGGTGGAGAGTGCGGTCAACAGATTAAAGCCCGTGACACCAAACGGATGAATCATGCTGTGTGTACCGCCGGAGAGCATCACGTCGGCTTCGCCGCGTCGAATGATTTCGCTGGCTTCACCGATCGCTTGGCTGCTCGCGGCGCAAGCGGTGAGGCAGTTCGCGTTGGGGCCTTGGGCGTTGAACATGCTGGCCATATGTCCGACGGGCATGTTGGGTTCTTGTTCCAATTCCATCAACGGGTTGAGCATCTCCATGCCGGCTTTAGTGAATTTGACCAAATCCAAATTTCCTTCGGCATCCAAGCTGGCGGCCATCATCGCGGCAAACGCCATGAAGTCTTGGTTTCCTTCGCCGCTGCCCAAGTAGACGCCGAAGCGGCGCGGGTCGCGAAGATGGTCGAGCACACCGGATTGCACCACGGCTTGTTTGGCTGCGCCGGCGGCGAATTTGGTATGTCGGCCGCGAAATTTCCAGGCGGCCGGGTCTTCGCCGGAGTCGGCGATATCCCATTTCTTGATTTCGGCGGCGATCCGGGTGGGAAAGTTGGTCGCGTCAAACACGGTCGTGAACGCGACGCCAGATTGGCCTTCCCTGAGTTTGGCCCAAACCGATTCGACGTCATGACCCAGCGGGTTGATAGCGCCCAAGCCGGTGACGACTACTCGACGTGTCATGGTTGTTCTCTCACGGTGATCCCGGAAGCGCGTTCGGCGGCCTGCAGGTGTTCGGGGACGAGGATTCGCCGCCCGTCTTCATAGCGGCCGACCTCGAACAAGCGCATCAAGCGGAGCATCCGACAAAAACCGGCTGGTTCGAACATCTGCTGGTCCCTAAATCGATCGGTATTTAAGTAGGCGAAGGTCAGTTCGACGTCGCACAATTTCTTATCGTTTACGTGGGCGGTGCCGTGAATATGACCGCCGAGTTCTTGGAGCGAGACGAGGTCGACTCGCATTTTCAGTTGGTCGCCAGGGCGGGCTTCGTCGAGGAAATCCGCGCGATTGACTTTCGCCAAGACGACGCGTTCGATCCAATCGCTGGTTTGGCCGATCAGCAGGCCACCCATTTGAGCAAAGCCCTCGATGATCAACGGTGCCGGGAGGACGGTGGCGCCGGGCGCGTATTCATCGAGCGGCTCCTCGGAAAGCGAGACGTTTTTCACGGCGGTGGCATATTTGCCACTCACGAATTCGGTAAAGCGATCGATCCAAAACCAGCGCATGGGGGTGTCGGCAAGGCGAACTCGAACAGGAGTTACTTGAGTTTAGATTCTACGTACCGGCACAAGTCCTGGACGGTCAAAAGTCCGCCGAAACTCTGCACTTTGGGGTCTTGTTCGAATTTCGACAGGTCGATATAGGGCATTCGGTCCTTCATCGCCTGTAGTCCCGTAGGGGTTACGCGGCCCTGCTGCACATATTCGGCTTTAGAAAAAATATCGTCGGGAAACAATTGATCGCGGGAAATTTCGATGCCAAAGGTCTTTTCGAGGTTGAAGATGATATCCAAAAAGTCGATGGATTCTGCCCCCAAATCGCCGATGATCGTGGCGGTTGGAATCACTTCATCATCGTCGACGCCCAAGGCGTCGACCAGAATTTTCTTTAGTTTGCTAAAAACCTCTGCGGATGGCGGCATCGCTCAGGATCTCCCGGTTAATCGTTGTGACAAGGAAGGGTTCAATTTGCGGAAGGGATGTCGAGTTGGCGCCGAACGAATCGGGCCCGCAGCGATCGCCCTGGTTCAGGCCATTCCGAGCGACTGGCGCACGGACAAGCTCAATTCGAGATCCGGCCGGACCAACAACCGGAACTTTCGTTTAAACTCAGAAAGCATGTAAGGTTCGTACACAGCCGCTGGGTCCAACCGATCGTGAATAAAATACTGTTCTAGTGTAAGCCGGCCGCTCACCGCCGTCTGGCCATGGACCGATCCGGACGCCATAAACTCGGCCCGGTCACCGTCAAATTTGCCGAGCTTTGTCTCAATCGTCAATGGATCGCCTGGTTCGACCAATTCACGAAAACGAATGTTGCGGGCACTCCGCAAGGCCACCATCGGATGCTGGAAATGGTCGGTGGTTCGCATGAGCCACATGCTGGCTTGGAACATTGCTTCGATCATGATGACACCCGGCATGAGCGGACACCGCGGAAAGTGATCCTGCAGATACTCTTCCGATAGGGATAAGCATTTGACGGCGGTCAAGCTCTGTCCATCGATCAACTGAGTGATTCGATCAATTTGGGAAAATCGCATACTGGAACAACTGGATTCAATGGACCGCCATGCGGATTTTCCCCGTTTGACATCCGTTGGTTGGGGCGGCTGGATTCATCCCATGGAAAGGGGAAAAGTATACCAGCCCAGGCGGTTTTCCTCAACATCGGCCCCCGCAGGGAACTGTCGTCGTTTGCTCCGCGAAAGCCGGTCCTTTCGCGAAGCGAGAGTGAATTTTTTGTAGAACGGCCTTTCCAGGTCGTCGTGAAGCGGGCGAATTGCGACCGATTTTGGGGTCGGAGTTGCTTCCGAATCTCCACCCGCCCGGTCGCCGCGTTTGTCAGCCGTTCCCGCGATCGCTACATTTCATTCATGCCCAAAGGAATTGCTGTCTCTCCGGGAGTCGCCATCGGCTCGGCGTACGTGATCCACGAGATCTTCGTCGATCCGGACACCAAACGGCTGGAAGACTCGGAAGTCACCGCGGAACTTGCCCGTTACGAAACCGCGCGCGACAAGTCGGCCAACGACCTCAAGGCCCTCGAAAAAAAAGTCGCCCACCAAGTGGGCCGCGAGGAAGCCTCGATCTTTGGCGTCCATCAAATGATCATGCGCGACGCGGCGTTCACCAACAAGATACGCAACTGGATCGTCGATGATCGCGTCACCGCGCAAATCGCTTTGCAGCGATTGCTCGAAGAGTACACCACGATTCTCAGCCACACCAAGGACCAATACTTGCGCGAACGGCTCAACGACGTTCGCGACGTGGTCGTACGGATCGGCACCCACTTGTCACCGATCGCAGATCCTCATCAAGACGAATTGCACGGCCCGGTGATTCTCGTCGCCGACGAATTGCTGCCGTCTCAATCGGTCTCATTCGAGGGGATCGATTTGCACGGGATTGTCACACAAAGCGGCAGCCAGACCAGCCACGCGGCGATCATCGCCCGCAGCCGCGGCATCCCGGCGGTCTCGGGAATCAAGGGCTTGCTCAAGTCGGTAAAAACAGGCGACACGATCGTCGTCGATGGCCGCGATGGGCACGTCGAAATCAATCCGAATCCGGAGTCGCTTTCCGCGTTTCGCAAATTGGAGCGTGAGTTTTTCAACCTCCAAGATCGCTTGGCCGAGAATCGGCACTTGTTAGCCGTGACCGCCGACGGAGTCGAGCTACGGCTGCAAGCCAACATCAATACCTTGGCCGATACGAAGGCCGCCTGCGCGATGGGGGCATCGGGCGTCGGATTGTTTCGCACCGAGTATTTATACTTAACCCATCCCAGCATTCCCGACGAGGACGAACAATTCGAGGTCTACTCACAAATCATCGAGAGCAGCCCCAACAAACACGTCACGATCCGCACCCTGGACATCGGCGGCGATAAAACCGTGCCCTACTTGGGCCACCATCACCAAGAAGCCAACCCGTTCATGGGCTGGCGCAGCATTCGACTTTCCTTCGAACACCCCGAGTTCTTCTACACTCAAGTCCGCGCGGTCATTCGGGCGGCGGCCGAATTTCCGGACGGAACCGTGCGGCTGATGTTCCCGATGGTGACCACCATCGAGGAAATCACCAAACTTCGTGGCATGGTCCGCCGGGCGACCAAACAGCTCATGGCCCGCGGCAAGAAGCCGAGCAAATACCCCGAGGTTCCCACCGGAATGATGCTGGAAGTTCCCGCCGCGGCGGTGACGATCGGCGCGATGTTGGAATCCGTCGATTTCGTCTCGATCGGCTCGAATGACTTGATTCAATACTTAATGGCGGCCGATCGCGACAACCCCAAGGTCAGCCATTTGTGCCAGCCGCTGGCCCCGGCCGTGCTCTGCGTTTTGCAGCAA
This sequence comes from Pirellulaceae bacterium, assembly GCA_041745295.1. Classification (GTDB taxonomy): domain Bacteria; phylum Planctomycetota; class Planctomycetia; order Pirellulales; family Pirellulaceae; genus JANMEB01. The sequence continues at coordinate 35,031 of JBGTJE010000105.1, forward strand.
GTCATTACGGCGTGCAATCAAGCCAACAAGCCGGTGACGCTGTGCGGCGAAATGGCGGGACAACCCAAGGCCTTTTTGCTGTTGCTGGGCATGGGCCTGCGCCGCTTTAGCATGAGCCCCGCGTTCATCCCTTCGATCAAACAGCTCGCGAGCACCGTCAGCGTCGCGGAAGCCCGGCAGATTGCGGATACCGCGCTGGCGTTTAGAACGACCAAACAAGTGCAGATGTTCATGAGCCGCCGACTCGAGCACCTGGCGCCCGATTTGGCGATCCTGGACACGGCCTAGGGGGCGACGCACTCGACTTCGGGCATTTGGTGGGACTCGAAAACTCGTCCCACCCTACAAAAAACTTCGGTCGAGTCGATGAACTCAAACCAAATGGCGGTCGATCAATTTCTGCAGCTGACTCTTGGGTTGCGCCCCAATGACCCGCTCGACGACTTGACCACCCTTGAACAGGAGTAGCGTGGGAATACTCTCGACGCCGTATTGCGACGCGGTCCGCTGGTTGATATCGACGTCCAGCTTGCCAACTTTCGCCGCCGTGTTCTCCGTTGCGAGTTGATCGATGATCGGGGCAATCTGCCGGCAAGGGCCGCACCAGGTGGCCCAAAAATCGACGAGCACCGGCTGGCTGGATTTCAGCACCTCGGTCTCAAAGTTGGCATCCGTAAACGCGGTTGCTGATCCCATAATGGTCTCCAGGTTGATGGCTCGAGAAAAAAATTAGTTTGAATCGTCGCAGATGTTCGATTGGCTGGGTGTTGCGTTTGGCCAAGCACGCGATTGTAGACGTCTCCAAACCAACGTCAATTGATTGGCGATTGCCCGCGATTAAGGGAGGGTTTCAATCCAACAATAGCCGAAATACGGTCGCGAAACCGTGATCCGTCCGATGGCACGTGGCGCTAGGACATGTCGACGAATCGGAATTCGCGGGTCGTGCTTTATCCCAACACAGAAACAGGGATACCTCAATTGTTGGAGTGCAGCGTTTACGCTGCGGGACCCACGCTAAAGCGTGAACTCCAACAAAGCCAGCACCCCAAAATTGATCCGTGATGATACCGTCGGCTGGGCTTCAGGTTTTGACTACTTTCGAATGAGCGTTTTGCGGGCTTATTCGTGCCGCAGGGCTTCGATCGGGTCCATTTGCGCGGCGCGGATCGCAGGATAGGTTCCAAAGATGACGCCGACAGCCACTGAAATGCCAAACGCCAGCGGCACGGAGTAGCCGACAATGATCGGTGTCATTTGTTTGACGACATCGGGCAAGCTCGCGTAAGCCCGTGGCGAGAAATTTCTGAGCAATTCACGCGAATAATAAATGACGGCCGGGCACAAAAGTCCGATCACAATGCCGGTGAGTCCGCCAATGACCGAGAGGACGATCGTCTCGACCAGGAATTGTCGGACGATGTCGCCGCGCTTGGCTCCCAGAGCCCGCCGGATACCGATTTCGCGGGTCCGCTCGGTGACCGTCGCCAGCATGATGTTCATGATGCCGATGCCGCCGACCACCAATACGACCCCCGCGATCAAGGCCAAAGCAACCAAAAACATCATCTTTTGATCCCGCAGTTGTTTGATCAATTCGTAGGGAACGACGACGGCGATATCTTGCCGGTCGGCGTCGTTCAATTTCAACGAGTTTTCGATGAGTTCGGCAGTCATTCGCACGTTGTCGACGCTGTCGATCTTGGCTGTGACCTGGGAGAGTTCAAAGATTTGCAAGCTGAACGAACCGGGCGTGCGTTTTGCCTCTTGATCGCTCAGGCGCTTGCGCATCGTCGTGACCGGAATATAAACGTCTAGCGAAAAGTCTTGGGCGGCTAGCGAACCGCCGATGGCGGCGCTGGGGTCGCGATGCTTGAGTACACCGACGATTTCGAAGTACAGCTTTTTTTCGGTGAGGTAAAGTTGTTTCTTGATCGGGTCCTCCGAGGGAAATAGCCGCTTGGCCAATTCCGCTGCGATCACGCAAACATTGGCAGAAGATTCCGTTTCCATGGGCGTAAGGAAATGACTGCGGGCGGGATCGTCGACTTCCAGCCGATTGATGTCCGCGTAATCAGGCGTGCAACCCACTAAACGGCCATCGATCGGCGCGACATTGGGATTCCCGGTGTAGGTGAATTTCATGGGAAGTTCCCGAATCGGAATCATGAGCGAGATCGTGGGAATGGATTGCAACATTTCCATTTCGGCGCGGGTAATCCCGTAGGCCTTGACCTCACGCATGCCCGCCGCCGCTTCGTCGGGAGGTTTGATTGAGCGGATCATGATGTTGTCGGCGCCCAAGCTTTCAAGTTGCCGCTGAGCTTCGACGCTAATGCCTTCACCGACCGCCAATAGAATAATCACGCTGGCGACGCCGATGAAAATGCCCAGGACGGTTAGGATCGACCGCATCGGATGCAAGAGCAGGCTTTTGCAACCCAGGATAAACGCGCGCAGGATGAGCATTGTGCCTAGCCCTCCTGCGTAGCCAGAGCGGCCGGAGCACCGCCGACTCCGCGGCCGTTCGCTTGGCCGTTCATCGGGGCGAATCGTTTGCAGTTGGCTTGGCGGACGTCGGATTGGATCAAGCCGTCGCGGAGCCTAATCACGCGTTTGGCGTGCGCGACCACTTCGTCTTCGTGCGTGACCATGATGATGGTGCGGCCTTCGTCGTTCAGTCGCTCGAACAACGCAAGGATTTCGCCGGTCGTCACCGAATCCAAGTTTCCGGTGGGCTCGTCGGCGAGAATAAAGTAGGGTTCGTTGACCAGTGAACGGGCGATGGCGACGCGCTGTTGCTGGCCACCGGACAACTGGGTGGGGCGATGTCCCAAGCGATCACCCAATCCAACCAGCCCGGCCAACTCGGTCGATCGCTTTCTGGATTGTTTTCCGATCCGTCCTTGATAATACAAGGGCACTTCAATGTTTTCGACGACAGTCAATTGGGGAATCAAGTTGTATGATTGAAAGACAAATCCAATTCGGGTTGCCCGAATCGTGGAGAGTTGATCGTCGGTCATCCGGGCAACGTCGTCGTCGCCCAAGCGATAGACGCCGGCGGTGGGGCGATCGAGGCAGCCGAGCAAATTGAGGAGGGTGCTTTTGCCCGAGCCCGATGGTCCCATGATTGCCACGTAATCCCCTGCGGGGATCGTAAACGACACGCCCCGAAGTGCGCGTACGGTCTCCCCTTTGAGCACGTAGTCTTTCTTCAGATCGATGATTTCGGCGGCAAATGTCATGCGAGGCCTTTGATTTGCGCGGTGTCGCTTGTTGGATTGACACCCCGAATGCGGACTATCCACCCGGCGGGCCGCCGCCACCTTGTTGCATCCGCTCCATCATCTCTCGCATCCCGCTCATCAATTCCTCGCGCGTGATCTTGCCATCGCCGTCGGCATCGCTCCCCTTGATTCGATCGCGAAAGCCCTCGGGCAACGCGCCGAGTTCGGCATCATCGATGACTTGATCCGAGTTGGTATCCACGCGTTCCATCATGCTGTCGACCATTTGTTCGGGAGTGCCGCCGCCGCGACTGCCATTTCGGCGACCTTCGCCACGACCTCCTTCGCCGCCGCCGCCTTCACCCCGACCGCCTTCGCCCCGACCGCCTTCGCCGGGAGGGC
>JBGTJE010000106.1:0-45354 GCA_041745295.1 Pirellulaceae bacterium
GCGGCGGGACGGCTGCCCGGAAGTGAGATGTTTTTCGTTATGGTTTAGCCTCCAATCTCATTCACCATCCAGACAAGCTGGATGGGGTTTTGTCGAAAAAGCTGAGCAATTCGAATTCATTTCTGGTTTATCTATGAGCACCGCCGAACGTAGTTCCCTGGACTTCATCCGCCAAATTGTCACCGACGATCGCGCCGCCGGAAAACACGACGGACGAGTCCACACGCGATTTCCACCCGAGCCCAACGGCTACTTGCACATCGGGCACGCCAAATCGATCTGTCTCAATTTTGGAATCGCTCAAGAATTCGGCGGCTTGTGTAATCTCCGCTTCGATGACACGAACCCGACGACCGAAGACACCGAATACGTCGAAGCGATCCAAGACGATGTCCGTTGGCTCGGTTTCGATTGGGGCGATCGCCTGTTCTACGCCTCGGATTTTTTTGACCGGCTGCACAGTCTTGCGATCGAGGTGATCAAAAAGGGCAAAGCCTACGTGTGCAGCTTGCCGTCGGAAAAAGTCAGCGAATACCGAGGCAAGTGGAACGAACCGGGACGCAATAGTCCCGACCGCGATCGCCCCGTGGCCGATAATGTCGACTTGTTTGCCCGAATGACGGCCGGCGAGTTTCCCGACGGGGCGTACACACTCCGCGCCAAAATCGATATGGCATCGCCAAATATGAACCTGCGCGACCCGGCGATGTATCGCATTCGCCGCGCTCACCACCACCGTACGGGAGACAAATGGTGCGTCTACCCGACGTACGATTGGATGCACGGGCAGAACGATTCGTTCGAAGGAATAACTCATTCAATCTGCACGTTGGAGTTCGAAGACCATCGACCTCTCTACGACTGGTTCATCGAACAATTGGGGCTCCATCACCCGCAACAAATCGAATTTGCTCGCTTGAATCTGACCTACACCGTGATGAGCAAGCGGAAATTGCTGGAATTAGTCAAAGGAAACCTCGTATCCGGCTGGGATGACCCGCGGATGCCGACGATTTGCGGACTGCGGCGGCGCGGGTACACTCCCGAATCGATTCGCAATTTTTGTACGCGAATCGGGGTCACCAAAACCAACAGCACCACGGACTTAGCCGTTTTGGAGCAAAGCATTCGCGAACATCTCAACGCAGTCGCCCTGCGAATGATGGCCGTCTTGCGACCGCTCAAAGTCGTCATCGAAAATTATCCCGAAGGCCAATCGGAGAATCGCGACGCGATTAACAACCCGGAAGACCCCGCTTCAGGAACGCGTCCGATCCCGTTCGGTCGCGAAATCTACATCGAGCGCGACGACTTTATGGAAAGTCCTCCCAAGGATTTCTTTCGGTTGGCTCCCGGCCGCGAAGTCCGTTTGCGGTACGCCTATTTCCTAAAATGCCATGACGTCATTAAGAATCCGGCGACTGGCGAAATCGTCGAATTGCGCTGCACGTATGATCCCGCAACCGCCGGTGGCCAGGCCCCGGACGGCCGCAAAGTCAAAGGGACGATACATTGGGTTTCCGCCGCGCACGCGGCGAGCGCCGAAGTCCGCTTGTACGACGTGCTATTTACTCAGGAACATCCTGAAGACGTCTCCGCCGGCACCGATTGGAAGAGCCTGCTCAATTCCGAATCGCTGATTGTGCTCAAGGATTGCAAAATCGAGCCAGCACTTGCCGCAGCCAAATCCGGCGACCGCTTTCAGTTCGAGCGAACCGGTTATTTCTACGTCGACCCAATCGATAGTCGACCAGGCCATCCCGTCTTTAATCGAACCGTGACGCTCAAGGAACATAGAGCAAAGGCCAAAGCGACGCGTTAGTGATTGCTTGACACAATATTGACTTTCCCTGGCTCTACCGCAGGGTGTCCTGGAATTCGGGCGTGCCGCCGCGTGCTTTTCGTCATTCCGGGCTGAGACCCGGAATGACGGCTGCGCGGCTTATGGAACAATGGCATTGCAAACCGCACAGTCTGAAAAGGCAATGATTCTTCGTTCCCAGACTCCTGCCTGGGAACGCACTGTCTTCGAGGCTCTGCCTCGTCTTGGGCTGACAGGGCCAGCAATGTAGTGGATTCCCAGGCAGAAGCCTGGGAACCAGAACAAACCATGGCTATCAACCATGCATTAATTTGCTTTGAAAGGCGTGGTGAGCCGTCCCATATCGCACCACGCCCTTCGAAGACTCAGGGACGTGCCACCCGAAACAGGACGTTCACCCGGTACGAACACTCACCCGCAATGTGTGGTGATTCGAGGCCTGTCCTCACGACTTTTATCCGCCGAGCACATTCTTCATTTGATCGCGCAGCGAAGTCGGCAATCGCGGGCCGTTAATCGAGACAACGCGCGAGGCGAGAAAATTGCCCCAGCGAGCGGCTTGAGCAGAAGCCCAGCCGCGAGCCAATCCAAACAACGTTCCGCCAGCAAACGCGTCTCCGGCGCCGACCGTGTCGATCGCGTTGACGCGAAAGCCTTGAACGTGAGTCGATTTTCCTTGCTCGATAACATAACAGCCGTCTTCGCTGTTGGTTAAAAACACCAGCGGCACATTGCGTCCCAAATAACTTCCACAAGCTTCTAGCGAATCGCTTTGGCAAAACTGGCGGGCCTCGTCCGCATTGCAAAACAAGATGTCGCAAAACTCGGCGGTCATCGCCGCAAAATCTCCCGCAAATCGATCGATCAGAAAGGGATCCGAAAACGTGAAGGCAACTGGAATTCCCAGTTTTTTGGCATGGCGCATTGCTTCCAAACAAGCCGCCCGTGGCTCGTCGGCGTCCCACAAATAGCCTTCGATATAAGCAAACTTGCACGTCTGCAAATGATCGACGTGAACGTCGCCCGCTGACAACGTCGCTGAAACTCCCAAATGCGTGCACATCGTCCGCTCGGCATCGGACGTTGTCAGCACGACGCAACTGCCAGTCGGAATTCCATTCTCCGGTGCCAAGGGCACTTCGAAACCGATCCCCGACGACTTCATGTCTTTGCGATAGAATTCGCCGTGTGGATCGTGTGAGACCTTGCCCGTGTAATAACCCGATCCACCGCTTTGCGAAATCGCGATCATCGTATTCGCGGCAGAACCGCCCGAGGCCAACTTAACCGAATGCCCCTCGATTCTCTGTAGCACATCCGCTTGTTGTTTTGACGACATCAGCGTCATCGTGCCACGATTGAGCTTGAGGTCCGAAATCACTGCGTCATCGACAAACGCCAGGATGTCGACCATCGCGTTGCCGATCCCAAACACGTCAAAAGGGCGGTCGATCATCACGAATTTGACTCCCAACTAAACGAGATAGTTTCTCAAACCAAAAAATGCGACAGGGCCCACTTTTTTTCGCCGTTGGATTATCGGCAAATCCGTCCAATCAACAAGGCATCGCGCGTCAACTATAATTCGTGCGGCTTGGCCGTCCGCCACGGCGGATCGCGTCCCGATAAAACTTTCGAAAGATATCGCAATGCATCGGCTGACACTCGTCGCACTTATTGGCGGATTGGTTTTTGCGGCTTGCGTCGACGTTGCGCTGGGCCAAGATCGACCGGAAGTACCAAACACGGCCGAGCGGGGGACCGGCCTATCGGTCGACGAAGTCAACGAGGGTTGGATTTCACTGTTCGACGGCGAGACATTGTTAGGTTGGCAAGCCGAATCTGACGCCAATTGGCGTGTCGATGACGGCTGCATTGCGGTCGAGCAGGGCACCACACCCGGTTTGCTTCGCACGACCACACAGTTTGACGAATACGTGCTTCAACTGGAATTTCGGGCTGACACTGAGGCGAACAGCGGTGTCTTTGTACGCACCAGTCCTCGACCGAGCGATCCCAAGTCCCAGTGTTTCGAGATCAACATCGCGCCGATCTCCAATCCTTTTCCAACCGGTTCCATCGTGGAGCGTGTAAAAACGGCGGAGGCAATTACCGGCGACGATTGGCACCGAATGTCGATTACTGTCTCGGATCGTCAAGTCGTCGTCCGGATCGATGACAGAGAAGCGGCCGCGGCAAAAGACTCGCCCCCCTTTGGCCGCGGTTTTGTCGGACTGCAATTCAACTCGGGTGCAGCTCGCTTTCGCAACATTCGCCTCAAGCCCGCCGGCCTCAAGCCAATTTTTAACGGCCGAAATTTGCAAAATTGGAAGGCTTATGACCTGATGCCGGGACGCTTTTCGGTGAATGCGGAAGGAACACTGCTCGCGCGAGGCGGGCCCGGGCAACTAGAATCCAACGATCAATACGCGGATTTCGCTTTACAGTTCAAGTGCCGAACCAATGCCGAAGAACTTAATTCTGGTATTTTTGTGCGCTGCATTCCCGGCGAGAAAATGAATGGCTATGAAGTGCAAGTTGATAACTCAATGGTTGACGGGGATCGGACAAAACCGAAAAACGCTGGGACCGGCGCAATCATGCACCGCACGGTCGCAAATCGCGTAGTCGCCAGCGATCGCGAGTGGTGTGCCGTCACGCTGATCGCCGTCGGTCCCCATTTTTCGGCTTGGGTCAACGGGTGCCAAGTCACCGATTGGAAGGACGACCGCGCGAAACATTCAAATCCGCGCAACGGACTGCGTTTGGAACGGGGAACGATGATGCTGCAGGCCCACGATGAAACGACTGACATCCTGTTTGCCGACATTTTCGTTGCGGAATTAAATCGCCGCGAAAAAGGAGATGCGGCTCCCGTAAACGACAAATAAGATTCGATCCGACCAACTCAGCTTCTTGTGTGCCACTGGCTCTGCCAGTGTTCTTTGGCGATTCGCGTTCACGAAGAGCACTGGCAGAGCCAGTGGCACACAAGAAGGAGATTCCAGTAACGCACTCCATGCCTTGACACTTGTCTCAACGTGGTGTCCCTTCTTGTCGTTGTGGCGTCTGCGCGAACTTACCCAAAACATTTTTCGGAGTCTTGAATCATGGTGAATCGTTGGTCGATCGGAATGTGTTTGGGATTAGTCCTACTGACCTGCGCGCATTCGTCAGCCCAAGACCCCAAGGAATGGATCAAGTCTAATCTTGCGCCGCTAATGGAAGCTTACGTGCACCTCCACCAAAACCCGGAACTTAGCTTTCAAGAAAAAGAGACCTCCGCGTTTGTCGCCGACAAACTTGAAGCAGCCGGCTGTGAAGTCACCCGCAACGTTGGCGGTTTTGGCGTCGTCGGGATTCTCGCCAACGGCGAGGGACCAACGGTAATGGTCCGTTCGGATTTGGATGGCTTGCCGATTATTGAAAAGACGGAGCTGCCGTTCGCGTCGAAAAAAATGGTGACGGACTCTGAGGGCAAGCAAGTCGGGACGATGCACGCTTGTGGCCACGACGTTCATATGGCCAATTTGATCGGCGTCGCTAGATTCTTCGCCGAGAACAAAGACGCCTGGAGCGGCCGAATCATGTTCATTGGCCAGCCAGCCGAGGAACGCGGTTCGGGGGCGATGGCGATGATCAATGACAAACTTTTTGAGCGATTTGGAAAGCCCGATTATGCCCTGGCCCTGCATTGCAGTTCTGTCTTGGCCAGTGGTCGCGTCGGCGTGCGAGCAGGATTTTCTATGGCCAACGTCGATAGCGTCGACATCGAGATCGTCGGGCGCGGCGGCCACGGAGCCTATCCCCACACCACGATCGACCCGATTGTTATTGCGGCCAAGCTCATTGTCGATTTGCAAACGATCGTTTCTCGCGAAATGAAGCCGATCGATCCAACCGTCGTAACCGTCGGCGCGATTAGCGGCGGCACCAAGCACAATATCACTCCCGATCGCTGTCATCTGCAGATTACCGTCCGCACGTACCGTGACGATGTCCGACAAAAAGTCTTGGCTTCGATTCAGCGCAAAGCCGAGGCGGCAGCGATGAGTGCGGGAGCGGAGAAACCCGAATTTAAAGTTTCCGAAGGAACGCCGGCATTGGAGAACGACGCTAAACTTGCCGCCCAAGTCCGCGAAATTTTCATTGCGACGTTTGGTGCTGAACGAGTCTCCGAACCCGAACCGGTCATGGGCGGCGAAGATTTCGGTCAATTCGGTCGGCAAGGCATTCCGGCGGTCATGTTTGAACTTGGCGCCGTCGATCCGCGCAAGATTGAATATTACAAACAGCAGCAGATCCCGCCGCCATCTTTGCACACGGCAACTTTTGCCCCAGACTTGGAACCCACGCTCGAAACTGGCATCGTCGCTATGTCGAACTGCGTCCTGGCGCTGTTGAAGAAGAAATAGCCAACAATTCTTACCAATTGTGCGATGGTGCGATCCAGCCAAAGAAATGTAGGGTAGGACAAACTCGCCTCGAGTGCGTCCCACCAACCCGGCTCTGGTGGGACGCGAAGACTTGTCCCACCCTACCTAAGTCTTGGGACGGCGTCCGTGAAGGAGCTTCGCCGCAATGAAAATCGTAATTCCAGGCGGCAGCGGCCAAGTCGGTACGGTATTGTCACGGGCGTTCGCCGCGGATGGCCACGAAGTCGTCGTGCTCAGTCGCCGCGCGAAACAATCGGCTTGGCGCACTGTCGTTTGGGATGGGCAATCGCTCGGCACTTGGACGAACGAAATCGAAGGGGCCGACGTCCTGATCAACCTGACGGGCCGAAGCGTTAACTGCAGGTACCACTCGGCGAACCGTCGCGAAATGATGGATTCGCGCACGAAGTCGACTCAAATCCTCGGCCAAGCCATCGGCCAGGCAAGAAACCCGCCACGTGTTTGGTTGCAAGCGAGCACCGCCACGATTTACGCCCATCGCTACGATGCGCCGAACGATGAAGCGACCGGGATTATCGGCGGCAACGAACCGTATGCGCCGGATACTTGGCGGTTTAGTATCGACGTGGCGACGACTTGGGAGCGAATCGCCAATGAAACGATCGTGCCGCACACGCGCAAAGTGCTTTTGCGCTCGGCCATGACAATGAGCCCCGATCCGGGCGGTGTCTTCGATGTATTGCTCGGACTCGTGCGTAAAGGTCTGGGCGGGACAGTCGGCGACGGTCGGCAATACATGTCATGGATTCACGATCGGGATTTTATTCGCTCAGTTTATTGGTTGATCGAAAATGAAGTGGAAGGGCCGGTCAATTTGGCGGCACCGAATCCGATCCCGAACGCGGAGTTCATGCGGAAACTGCGCGAGGTTTGGGGCATCGGTTTCGGCGTTCCCTCGCCGGCGTTGCTGCTGGAGGTCGCAACGTTTTTCATGCGAACCGAATCGGAACTGGTTTTGAAAAGCCGCCGCGTGGTTCCCGGGCGGCTTTTGGCCGCGGGTTTTAAGTTCGAGTTCCCCGATTGGCAATCTGCCGCAGCCGATCTGTGTCAGCGCTGGCGGGCATTGAAGCGAGGCGATTTGCCAATAAAAGCTTGAGCGTGTCCTGGAATTCGACGCGTGCCGCCACGTGCTTTTCGTCATTCCGGGCTGAGACCCGGAATCCAGTCTCACGGAAGGAGAATTGCCAAGCAATCATTGATTTGACGTATCTTACTTGTGCCGAGATTCCGCCCTAGGCACGCTTTCCCTTCAAGGCCTTGGCTCACGAATCGTCTCAACATCGGCTAATTCCCATCCGTGGAAGATGGATTCCGGGTCTCAGCCCGGAATGACGGATGCGCGGCTTAGGGCACATTGGCATTGCAAACCGCGCAGTCTGAAATGGCAATGATTGAATTCCAGGACATCCTCAATAAAAGCTTGAATGAGAGGATGTTTCCACGTGGCGACACTTCCGGATTTCCAATGGGGCAACGACTTACAGGCATTGTTAGTTTCTTGGGCGCCTATGCTGCACTGACAAGCGTTTGCTGCCGTTGCTACGCTCGCTCGAGCTGCCGAAGCGCTTTGGGCAGTTGAAACCGGACTTCTTCGGAGCGAATGATGCGCGGCTCGATCGTGGCTTGGAATCGTGTTACGAGCCAATCCAAGCATTCGTTGACGACATTCTCGGGAGCGCTCGCCCCGGCCGTGACCAATACTGTGTCCTCAGGTTTAAACCATTCAGCCTTCAAATCCTGCGCTCCGTCGATCAAATGCGCTCGTACGCCGACATCGGCGGCGATTTCGCGTAGCCGCAAACTGTTGGAACTGTTTTGGCTACCCAAAACCAAACAAACGTCAACCTCGGGGACCAAAACGCGAACGGCTTCTTGACGGTTCTGAGTCGCGTAGCAGATGTCCTCTTTGGGCGGATTTGCAATTTGCGGAAATCGCTGCCGCAGTCTTGCGATGATCTTGTTCGCGTCGTCCACGGATAGCGTGGTTTGAGTCAAGTAAGCGACTTTGGTGTCCGCTGGCAAATCCAATCGATCGACGTCGTCGCTGCTCTCGACCAAGATCATGGCGTGGGGGGCTTCGCCTAACGTCCCGACGACGTCGTCGTGCCCTTCGTGGCCGATCTGAAAGATCGTGTAGCCTTCGCGAGCGTATTTGACCGCTTCCAAGTGTACTTTGGTGACCAGCGGGCACGTCGCGTCGATCGCGTGCAGATTCCGTTCGCGGGCGATCCGGCGGATTTCGGGGGAGACCCCATGCGCTGAGAATAGAAGGTTCGCGCCGTGCGGGACTTCGGTCAGATCGTCTACAAAAACGGCTCCCTTGTCGCGGAACGACTCGACGACGTAGCGATTGTGGACGATCTCGTGGTAGACGTAGATCGGCGTCCCCAAGCGGGCCAGGGCCAATTCCAAGCTTTCCACGGCCATATTCACGCCCGCACAAAACCCGCGCGGACTAGCCAACAGTATTTTCATCATCGCCTCCGCAAACCATTCTAGTCGTCGCACGCCCTAGGCCAAACGGGTCCTTGAATGTCGCCTTTCGTTGTCATAGTCGACTTTCGCTCCGCGAAAGAACGATCTTTCGCGGAGCGAAAGACGACTATGCCGAAGGAATTTTCTACCTCAGCCCATCAGCCGCAACGCGCTAGCGTCCGGTTTCTTGATTTGTTTTTCAAGGCAAAAAACCGGGGGCTAGCGCCCTGCGGCTGATGTTGAGAATAAAGCTAGACTACAATGTCTACTTTCCTGTCCTTCGGAGTGCTCTCGATGACTTGGAATCGATGGTTTGTCTTCGCTCTGGCCCTAGCGATCGTGCCGACCCTCGAATTGCGCGGGGCGCAAGAATGGGACGATACGCTGTTTGCGGATCTGCTCAAAGAAGTCTGCCAGTGCCCCGATGAGGCTTGGCGAACGATTCCATGGAAGACCGATCTTCTCGAAGCACAACGGTTGTCGCTCGCCGAATCGAAGCCGATCTTTATTTGGGCGATGGACGGCCATCCGCTTGGCTGTACGTGAAACAACGGCGTGCTCGACCGTGCGTCGACCTTTGCCGATCCCGAAATCATTGAGATGCTCAAGTCGAAATTCGTCCCGGTGGCTATCGACCAAGCCTACCAGCGGCGGCAGCAGGACACCGAAGGGGACTTTTATCGCCGAATCGCCGGCGCAGGCCCGCGAGCGGATTTCAAGAAAACGACTCAAGGGTTGTACATCGCCGACCCCGCCGGTCATTTGATCGCCTACAACAATAACCGCGGCGCCGAGCGGATCCGCAAACTGATGGAGAAGGCTCTCGCTGAGTACACGCCGCCCAAGGCAACCCCGCTGACGGCCGAAATACTCGACGCGAAGTTTCATCCGGAACCTCCTGAGGGGGGCTTGGTCGTCCGCGTCCACGCGAAAATTCTAGGTGGATATGCATCTCCCAAAGACGAATGGGAGAAGATCTTTCAATCGGCGGTTGCCCGGGATAATTTGTGGATCACAAAGACGGAACACGAGGCTTTAGTCGCGGGCGAATTCCCGCCTGTTTTGGCCGAGCGATTGGCCCGGTTCCATTTGATCGACAACACGCGCGGCGAGCCGCCGATGTGGACCAAGGACGAAGTGCGCAAATTGGACATTACAATGGCTGACGGAAAAATCTCCGGCCAAGTTGAACTCAAGACGGCGACAGGATCGCGCGGGTTCAATGCCGAGTTGCACGGCCTCGTCCGGGTCGAAAACGGCCGAGTCACTCAGTTTGATTGCGTTGCTCGGGGAGACTATTGGGGGCACGGGCAATACACCGGCGGCGCGCCCGAAGGAAAATTTCCGTTAGCCGTTTCGTTTCAACTCGCAAACGGATCCGATCCGGCGGACACCATACCGCCCGAAGGTTCGCGTTTCTGGGTCGACGGCTACCTTCGTCCGCAATGACGAATCAAAATTACAAATCGTAGCTGAACTCGCCAGAGTTCAGGCGAAGTTCTAAAGACTTGCACCGTCCGCAACCTCGTTTAACCGCCGCAACCGCTGCAGCATCGCCAGGGATACGTCGACAGCCGCTGCGCGGGTTAAACAAAGAGCGTGCGTCAAACTTCCACTGCCAGTTTTTGGTGTAAGTCCGCTTGCAGGCAATCGGCGACCGCGAAGCGGCACGTTACAATCTGAATGGCGATGGAAGTGTTTGCACGTCTGGTGGCGGCCGCGGTCTTCAAAACCGTTGGGAGGCAAGACAAGCTTGTCTTTGGTGGGTTCGATTCCCATACACTTCCGCCATTTTTCATGTAGGTCTCGCGAGCCGAGCGAGACCTGAAGCCCGCAACAAACTCCGGATTGGCCAAGCAAGCGCGATAAGGCAAGTGCGTAGACATTGGCGTCGCTTGTTTCCGGGATATTAAATTGCAATGAATGTCCTCCATCGTCTTCTTGATTTTGCGTTAAAGGCTCATTAAATACATGTCGGGATTTAGTTGTCAGTTTCATGCCGATCCGAGCGAAGTCATTGAATTCGTCGCTGGAGTACTAGCGAAGTTCCCAGCATCAGCGACTGCCTTCACCTTTCCAGAGAAAACTCAGCGGATCGTTTTGCCTTTCCAACCGAAGAGTCAGTTTTGTTGACGGCCGAAAACACTCGCACCGTACCCCAAGACCCAAGGTTTTGGCGCGTTTTTTTACGACGCACAAACCTCGCAAAGCGATTGCCACTGATACGTTGTTCATCGGACTGAGAATTGATTAGTAAGTTGATCGAACGCGTGCGGAAGTGCTTTGTCGAAGCTTTCGGCTACGACCCCGAGTGGACCGCCCGTGCGCCGGGCCGAGTCAACTTGTTGGGCGAACATGTCGACTACAACGGCGGCTTGGTACTGCCGATGGGAATCGAGCGGAATACAGTGGTAGCGATTGGCAGAACTACAGATCAAATAAGAACCCCCTCACCCTACCCTCTCCCCCGAAACGGGAGGAGAGCGAACGAAGGCCAAGCGGCTCATCGCGGGCAGGGACAACCAGGGACGGTGCGGGTTTACTCGGAGAACCTGCGCGAGAGCGCGGAGTTTCGGATTGATCAACTGCAGCCGAGCACCAATCCATCGTGGCGGTCGTATGTGGCTGGTGTGATTGCGCAAATTGAGGCGCGACTTGGTGAAGCAAGGGAGTTGGGATCGTCGCAGGAAGCAAATCCGTCGCAGGCCATGCCAGGAATGGACATTGCGATTGCTTCGGACGTGCCGATCGGCAGCGGGCTTTCGTCGAGCGCCGCATTGACGGTGGGTCTGGCGACGGTGCTGAATGAACTGTTGGAGCTGCGGCTTTCGGTGACCGAAGTTGCTCGATTGTGCCGAGCGGCGGAACATGAATATGCGGGAGTCCCGTGCGGCTTGATGGACCCGCTGTGCATTGCGGCTTGCAAGGAGGGGCATTGCATGTTGCTCGATTGCCAATCGGATGAGTTTCAATTGCTGCCGCTGGACGATTCTGAGGTCGTCATACTGATCGCCGACACAACGGCGAATCGGGAATTGGCTAGCGGGTCATATGCGCTGCGGCGACGAGAATGCGAGGCAGCGGCGACTGCCTGCGGGGCAAAATCGCTTCGTGAAGTGACGCTGGAAAAATTGGGTCAAAGCGTGCCTGAAAACATGAAATCCCCCTCACGCTACCCTCTCCCCCGAAGCGGGCGGAGAGGGAACAAGAGTGGCATGGGTGAAAACACTATGTTGGCGGGCGAAATGGACGATGTGCTGTATCGTCGAGCCAAACATGTGGTCGAGGAAATCGGACGAGTCGAGCATGCAGCAGAAACGCTCAAGCAACGGCAGTGGCGCGAGTTTGGCAAGTTGATGAATGCCAGTCATCAATCGCTGCGCGATCTTTTTGAAGTGAGTTGCCCGGAACTAGACGCGATGGTGGAAATTGCATGGTCGCTCGACGGAGTGCTGGGATCGCGGATGACGGGTGGAGGATTCGGCGGGTGCACGGTCAGCCTTGTCCAGGCACAACAGGCTCAAGACGTCGAGCGACGATTGTCGGCGGAATATTTTCGCCGCACGGGAATTCGTCCGGAGTTGTTCTTCTCGCGGCCGAGCGACGGGGCAAGAATTCTAGAGCGGCCAGGGGCCGTAGTATGATTCGCAAGTTTGAATACGGAAATTCTTGAAGGGTGGGACGAGTCTTCGAATCCCACCAATTGCCGCGCTGTCGAAGTGCTCGGCTACTCATCCAAGAAATCGGTGCCGTTGGGCGAATGGGCTTGGGGAAGGTCTTCAATGGTGTCCATCCCGAAGAGTTCCAGGAAACGAGGCGTGGTGCGGTAGCGGCGGACGCGGCGGTTTTCGGAATCGCGCTCGACGGCAAGCAACTCGCGCCGCACTAATAAATTGAGCACCGGGCCGCTCTGCCGGTTGCGCAAGCGATCGACGTCGTCCATCGTGACCGGCTGATGATAAGCGACGACGGCGAGGGCTTCGATCGCGGCACTGCCGAGACGGGCTTCACGGATCCGACCAAAAAACAATTGGCGAATCGATTCTAGGTCTTGCTCCAGCACGAGCCGATAACCGTCGGAATCGAGCCGGATTCGAAACGCGGAATGATTGGCTTCGTACGACTCATTAAGTTCGTCAACCATCCGCTCGATTTCTTGGGGAGAGACTCCGCGGATCAAACTGGCGGCTTTGCGCGACGTTAGTCCGGATTCTTTCATGCCGACGAACAGCATCGCTTCCAAGATGGTCCAGGGACTGATCGGGCACGCATCGTCGCTTGGATCCTGAAGCGGAACTTCGACCGCCGGTTCGGTCTCACTGGAGGACGCGTGATCCGAGTCCAATTGCAGGCGCTCGGCCGGCGGTTCGGCTTCACGGCGACTGACCGCTTGGGAATAGACTCGGCCAAGCATCTCCAGCGAATGGTCTTCCGAGGCATCGATTTCGATATCGGGCTCGACAGGGTCGCGGTCCGGGCTGTCGTTGTCGTTAATGGACATAGCCACAACGTAAGGGACAAAAGCGGTTTGTGGCAAGCGGAAAAGCGAGGCAAGGTCATGGTTCCCAGTCGCCAGGTTGTGAATCAACATGATTGTTAGTTCTCCTGGCGGAAACCGAGGCGGAGCCTCGAAGACAGTGCGTTCCCAGGCAGAGCCTGGGAACGAGGGAAATTAGTTCCCTCTCCCCTAATCTATACGCGAGTAAGAGCGAAACGATATGTTAGGGCTTGCCGCGTATAGATTGGGGGAGAGGGAACCAGGGAATCGCCATGAGAATTAATTTACGACTGTTGGGGTGTTGGGCTGTCTTTTTATTGCTTGCCGGATCGCTGTTTGCGCAGCAAGCGGCTCAAACTTATTCCGCAACCGGCAAGAAATGCATGGTGGCAACCGTTCATCCGGTCGCAACCGACGCGGCGCTGGAAGCGTTCGAAGCAGGTGGCAACGCGGTCGATGCTGCGATTGCTGCAGGGCTCACCTTGGGCGTTGTGGACGGATTCAATTCGGGCATCGGCGGGGGCTGTTTCATTTTGATTCGCCATGCGGATGGTTCTCTGCACGCGATCGACGGCCGCGAATTAGCCCCACAATCCGCCAACCGCGATATGTATTTGAGGGATGGAAAGCCCGATGGTTCTTTGTCGCAAAACGGACCTTTGGCGGTCGCGGTCCCCGGCGCTTTGGCGGGTTACGAACAAGCCGTGCGTGAATTCGGAAAATCTTCGTTTTCGGATCTCATCTCGCGCGCGGCGGACGTCGCGCAAAATGGATTCGTCATCAATCGTCCATTTGCTGGCAACTTGCGATCTGAGGAAAAGGTTTTGCGGCAGTTTCGCGGCAACTGGGGGAGTTTGTTGAAAAGCGATGGCTCGCTGTACTCCGCGGGCGAAAGTCTGGTTCAACCCGATCTCGCAAAAACGTACCGGGGCATTGCTGAACAAGGAATCGACTGGTTTTATCGGGGTCCGTTTTCCAGGACGTGTGCAAAATGGTTTGCAGAAAACGGCGGCTTGCTGACCGAAGCGGACTTTGCTAATTACCGCGCGGTGACGCGCGAGCCACTGGTGACGGAATACCGGGGCCTGCAAATTGTAGGCTTTCCCCCGCCCAGCTCCGGGGGCGTGCACGTCGCCCAAATCCTAAACATCCTGGAAAACTTTGATCTTGCGAAAATGTATCGCGAGCAGCCTGTGACCTTTCATCACGTTGTCGTCGAGGCGATGAAGTTGGCTTTTGCCGACCGAGCTTTTTGGCTTGGGGATCCGGACTTTGTTTCAGTGCCGCGGGGTTTGATCAACAAAGATTACGGCAAAAAACTCGCCGCGCAGATTGATTTGAAAAAAGCCAATCCAGGGGCTCGACACGGCGACCCGCTGCCATTTGATGACCAATATTTTCGCAAACACACCACGCACATCGCGACGGCTGATGCCGAAGGGAATTGGGTGGCCATAACGACGACGATCAATACCACGTTTGGCTCCAAAGTTGTCGTCCCAGGGACCGGGGTTATGCTCAACAACCAGATGGACGATTTTGCGATTGCTCCAGGGATCCCCAACGCGTTTGGTTTAGTAGGAGCGGAGGCCAACGCGATTGCGCCGGGTAAACGGCCACTTTCTAGTATGAGCCCGACAATTGTGCTCAAAGACGGCGAGCCCATCCTGACGCTTGGCGCGGCGGGCGGGCCGACAATCATCAACCAAGTCATCTGGGGAATCATCCGCAGCGTTGATTTGGAAATGGGAGTCGCGGATGCGGTGGCGTTGCCGCGAATGCACCATCAATGGTCGCCCGATCGAGTTCTGTGCGAAGCCGCCGTGGACTCAAAGATTCGCGAAGGACTGCAAGCAATGGGTCATGAGATCACGAGCGCGCGGAGCATCGCGGTTGGCCAAGCGATTCGGTTCGACATGGCGACCGGACTTTTTACGGGGGTGCATGACCCGCGGACTGCCGGCAAGGCAGCGGGCAAGTAGGCAGAGGTTGCCGACTTTGCAAGGCACTCACGCGTCGTTAGTCATTCCCGCGGAGGCGGGAATCCAGATGAATTGCCGCTTAATCCAACTCGAGACTTCACGCATCCATGCAGCTGGATTCCGGGTCTCAGCCCGGAATGACGGAGAATTTTTCTCTTTTGCAGAGTCCAACGAATCTGATGGCAAACGGCTTCAGTATCGCTAAGAAATCCGCGTTTCGCCCTGCCTTCGCGATCTCGCCAGCAGAGGGAATATCGGCCCTCGTTTCCGGCATGATCGATGAAACCGGAAAAATCGATAACGGCGGTAGGTCGATTTTCCGATACTGGGAGATGAGTTCGACTGCCCGCTCGACGTCGCCTTGCGTCGCCATTTCCAGGCATTTCCCGAAGTCTGACGATCGTTTGGATACTGGTTATAGCAATCCAATTTGGATGCGCCGCGTAACGTGGGCTTAGTCCATTTCTAACGACATAGGGTCCAATTCCCATGATGCATCGTCGTCATTTTGTTGGCGCGGCCGCGGCATTTTGCACGTTTACGCCGGTGTCTCGATTACTTGCCAGGGCACTTGCGTCGACCCGCAAGTACACGGATTCATGGACGTGTCGAGCGATTCAAACAGTTGCCCGCGAAAACGCCAGTCAGCCACCGGTCGTCACGGGCGTTTCGATTCAGCCATCGGGGAACTGGTTGGCGGTCGTCGGTGACGATCATACGGTCAGCTTGCTGGACCTAGCCCGTATGGAATTTGTCAGCCATTTCGCGCGGCACCGCGATTGGGTGCGCTCGGCCAAGTTTTCACCGGACGGAAAGTTCTTGGCGACAGCTGGCAACGATGCACGGCTGCTGATCTGGGACATGGAAAACCCAGGTCAAGTCCGGGAGCTGGCCAGCCATCCTCAGGCGATCATCGAAGTGGATGTCAGTCCCGACGGCAAGCGAATTGCAACGGTCGGCTTTGACGACCAATTGCGCGTTTACAGCGTGGCAAATGGCCGACGCGAATGGTCGGCGGAATGTCCCTGTAACGACATGGATGCCACTGCCTTTTCCGCGGACGGAAACTGGATTGCTGCCGGCGGCCGCAACGGAATGATTCGCATTTGGGATAGCTTGTCCGCCGCGATTCGCACCGAATTTCAAGCCCAGCGATCGCGCATTCGCAGTATCGAATTCACGAGCGACGGACAAATCGTGTCGGCAGGCAACGATTGCGCAGTGAAAATCACGGATCCAAGCCACCCGGAAACAACACGGACCCTCGCTCGGCTTGGCAGCAAGCTGTACGCCGTCAAACTGCTTTCGCAAAACCGCTTGGCGACCGGCGGCAGCGACGATGCGATCCACCTTTGGGATCTCAACACATTGGAACACATCGAAAGGCTTTCTGGGCATGTGGGAACCGTCTCGTGCCTGGATAGTTTAGACACGCTTCTGGTGTCCGGCAGCTACGATACGCAGATTCGGATCTGGGATTCGCGCGAGCGATCGGCGGCGGCCGGCGGCGACTTGGATGTGAATTGGAACTCGAAAAATCAAATCAAGTGATCGCCATCGAATCTTCGAGCTAGGCACGGGACGCCGAGCGTCGGACGTCGGCCGAGATTTCTGTCAGGGAGGATGCGAAATTGGGATTCTTCAATAGCCTGCGAATCTTTGGATCACGTCGAGCCGAAAAGCAGCACGCCAAACAAAACCAACCACTGCGAACTTGTCGATTTGAGTCCTTGGAGTCGCGGCGGATGCTCGACGCCAATCCAGTCGTCGCCGGGATTACCTATCTCGAAGGGGACAGCGGATCTGACGATTCGCCCGACTATTTTGAAGTTTCTTTTCAGGGCGGCTCCGCGACCACGACGATGACCCAATTTGTCGTCAGCGGCGATCAAGATCATTCTGGGACGCTCAACGACGGCGACATGTTCTTTGACGTTTCGGCGTCCAGCCCGGGGACCGGCGCCTTTCACCCCTTCCAATTCAACGCCGCCCGCAGTCTGGGCGTTTCGGCGAGCGATATAGTATCGTTTGATGTGTCTAGTAACGGGCTGCAACTGACGGTCAACGTCCGCAATTTTGTGGCCGGCGACCGCTTGGCGTTTTCACTTGACGTCGACGAAATCGAACGAGATCGCGTGGACAAGATCGCTTCCGGCGTGGAGTTCGAACGGTCGCTGTTCCATGCCACGTTTCAAGACGCCCATTACACGTTTCAGCCGCGCGACATTGCCGTGCAACATTTGCTGGAAGGGGGCGTAAACCAACTCCAACATAGCGGCATCTTCTACGACGAATACGATCAGCTCTTCGCTCGCGGAAATGAATTGGCGGGAGCGACCTTGCAACTGTACTCGGACGCGGGTCAACAAGCGCCCAACCGGAGCGATGGCGCCGTCGACGTTTACAATCTAATCCCGAAACCGGTAACTATTTCGGGCCAAGTTTATCACGACAAAGATCTCGATTGCCTCCGTGACGCAAATGAACAAGGCATCGCCGGCGTCCAAATCGCCTTGCAAAAGTTCAACACCCAGACCGGGCAATACGAACAGATCGCCACGACGACGACTGACGCAAACGGCCAATATCGTTTTGGGACCGATTTGAATATCCATCCCGGCAAATTCCGGCTCGTCGAAACGCAACCCAGCGGCTACCTCAACGTCGGCGCAATGCCCGGGACGGTCGAAGGAATGGCTTCCGGCGAAGTCGCGATGCTTGCGGGACAGCCGAATGTCCTTTCCGAGGTTGTGATTCCGCTTGGAAATAACGCCGCGGTCAACTACGACTTTTGCGAAGTTCGGCCGGCGTCGATTAGTGGCCACGTTTGGCACGATCGCAACAACGACGGCATCATGGACAGCGGCGAAAACCGCATCGTCAATGTGCTCGTGAAAATCACGCGGATCGGCAGCGAGCCCGGCCAGGACGATCCGTTTGCCAGTACGGCGCCCATTTTTGCGAGTACCGATGGCAACGGCTTTTATCAAGCGACCGGCTTGCCTCCAGGGGTATACGAAGTCGTTGAAGTCAATACTTATCCGCCCGGATCAAATCCGCTGGCGGGTTACATCGACGGCAAGGACTCGTTGGGAACGGTCAACGGCACAACCAATGGCACATTGACCAACGATCAATTCAATCAGATCACGCTGCGTCCGGAAAATGCGGGTGTGCAATACAACTTTGGTGAACTGAAGCCCGTTTCGATCGACGGCTTCGTGAGCGTCACCAACCCCGAGGGCGAATGCATCGCTCCAGGTCAGCCGGGATACCGACCGATCGCCGGCGTAACGATTCAGTTGTTTAACGCGAGTGGCGAGATGATCGCGTCGACTCTCACGAACGTGAACGGACGTTTTTTCTTTGAGAATCTAGCGCCCGGCACCTATTCCATCGTGGAAGTTCAACCGGCCGGGTACCTCGACGGGCACGACGAAGCGGGCACGGTCAATAGCGTTGCGACCGGCAATAGCGCGGTCAACGATCGCATCTCGCAGATCGTGCTGCAATCGGGGGACGCGGGTGTCAACTACGAGTTCTGCGAACACGAACCGGCGTCCTTGTGTGGCCATGTCTGGCACGACCGCGACGACGACGGCATCCGCGACAGCGGCGAAGAGGGTATTGCCGACGTCCGGATCGAGCTTTTTGATGCCCAAGGTGTTAAGATTGCCGAGGTACGAACCGATGCGACCGGCGAGTATTGCTTCGAAGACTTGTACGCTGGCGTATACAAAATTGTCGAGACGCAACCCGCGGACTATGCCGACGGCAAAGATTCGCTGGGAGATGTCGAAGGCGTCGTTGCGGGCCAAAAGTTCAACGATCAATTCCGTTCCATCGAATTGAAATTCGGCGAACACGGAGACAATTACGACTTTGGCGAATTCAAACTCGGGCGAATCAGTGGCTTCGTGCGCACCGACAATAACGGCAATTGCGTGTTGGATACGTCGCAGGGCGAAATACCACTGCGCGCAGTGACGATGCAATTGGTCAACGGGCAAGGCCAAGTCATCGGCACGACTACCACCGATGCCACCGGCTTTTACAAATTCGAACAATTGTTGCCCGGCACGTATTCAGTCCGCCAGGTGCAGCCGAATGGGTATTTTACGATTGATCAAAATGTAGGCGTCACGGAAAGCGGAGCGCCTGGAACAGGCGACGCTTCGGTTGTCAACAAGATCACCGGGATCCAAGTTGGATCGGGCGCGGCCCTTTCGCAATACAATTTCTGCGAGCAGGCGCCTGCAAAAATCCAAGGCCGAGTCTGGGAAGACGGACCAGTCTTCAGCACCGATACGGGCGTGTTGCCGGCCAATTATCGATTCTTGCGCGATGGCATCTACCAAGCCGGCTCAGATCATCCGATCGCCGGTGTGCGTATGACGTTGTGGTACTACAACGACATTGAAGGCGGGTCGCTGAATCCACGCCCGGTGACCTTGGCCGATGTGTTGCCAGGTTTTTATCCCCACCTCTCGGGACAGCCGGCAAACACTCCGATCTATTTGTTGACGGACGGTAGTGGAGCCTATTCCTTTGCTGGACTCAAAGCCGGCAACTATATCGTCTTGCAAGCGCATCCAACTGGATTCTCTGACGCGAACGATCGCCCCGGCACGACGACTGGTTTCACATTCAACTCGGAGGTCGAGGTCTTATTGGCTCCAACCATCTTGACGGAGACTTTCACGACACAACAATTGCTCGACGCAGTCAACGGCATCCAAGTCAGCGCCGGCGGTATTTCGTCGCAGAATAACTTTACCGAAGTCCGCGTCATTGAGTCGCCGGACATTCCGCACTTGCCGCCCCCACCGCCAACGCCGCCACAAAACCCTCCGCTGCCACCGTTGCCGCCGAGTGGGCTTGGCTGGTTCTTGGCCGGCGCCCAATTCTTGAGCGAATTCGAAATCGCCGGTACCGGCGTTGTGACAGGCATCGACGCCAACCCAGCGCCCGAGTTCACGTGGCATCTGAGTGTGGTGAACTCCGGCGATCCGCGCGGGGACGGCCAAGTTGCTCAAGCTCGGGAAAGCGTATGGATGAATGCAAGCTTCTCCGACGACTCGCAATGGAATCGAACCGACATGGACCAATCGGCTTGGTCATTCTCTTCGCTTGACGGAGATCGTTACGCCTTGAAGGCCGACGGAATTCGCTTCGGAATGCTCGACGGTTTTCCGTTGGCGGGCGACTGGAACGGGGACGGCATCGACGAAGTCGGTGTCTTTTGGAACGGATTCTGGTTCATCGACGTGGACGGGAACCGCATGTGGGACCGAAATGACTTGGTCGCCAAACTAGGAAACGGCGACGATCAGGCCGTGGTCGGCGATTGGGACGGAGACGGCAAGGACGACATCGGCATCTTTGGCCCCATTTGGCCCAACGATGAAAAAGCGATCGACGAGGACCCTGGGCTGCCCAATCCTGCGAATCGCATGACGATCCGACCCAAGAACACGCCGCCGCGACTTGAAGACGCCACCGAAGGCGCTCGGATCATGCGATTGACCAGTGCCGGGAAATCCCGCGCGGATCTCATTGATCACGTGTTTCGCTATGGCAACGCCGCCGACATCGCAATCGCCGGGGACTGGAATGGAAGCGGAATTCGCGGCATCGGTATCTTCCGCGATGGATCGTGGAAACTCGATACCAACGGCAATGGCCGAGGTGACAGTGAGGACACGCAATTCGTGTTCGGTGGCAAAGGGGATCTGCCCGTCATTGGAGATTTCAACGGCGACGGCATCGACGAAGTAGGCGTGTTCCATGAAGGCACGTGGACCATTGATACCAATAACAATCGCGAGTTGGACGCGCAGGACCTCGTGTTCCAATTGGGCGACGCCGACGACTTGCCGGTCGTGGGAGATTTTGACGGCGACGGTCGCGACGAGCCCGTCCTTTATCATCGCAGCGCCCAGCCGCGGGTCGCGGGATTGTAATCGACCGACGTAAATGTCTTTCTTCGTTTAACCCGCGCAGCGGCTGCGCCGGTTAAACAATGCCTCGATGGCGTCGATGGAGCGTCTATGCAGTATTGAATCCTGCAAATTGACGTTACGTAGAACGGAATTCATTCCGTTTATTGACACGGGAAACGGAATGAATTGCGTTCGATAATGTCGTGATTGACTGCCGCTACTTTTTAAGAAACGGGATCGGTTTCAGTTCGATTTGCTTGATGGACTGAAGGTACTCGAGCACGGCTGCCGATTTTTCTGCGCCTACTTGGGCGTGAAAATGCAATGTAAATCCGTGCGGGCCGCGGGCATCGATTAATCGTGGTTCGAGCGTCAAGAGTGACTTGACGACTTCCAATTGCCCCATCATCGCCGCGCAAAACAGGTCGATTCGCGCTCCGCTCTGCAAAAGAAACTCCACGATGTCGTGACGGCCCATGTGGGCTGCACCATTCAAGCCCGACTCCCAATCGCCGGCGCCCCAATCCATCGTTCCATTTAAAAGCGTCGGTTGCTTTTCCAACAATCGTTTGACCATCTCCAAATCGGAGTGGGCGTAAATGACAAAGTCTTGGACCAACTCGCGATTGAGCTGTTGATTTTTCCAAGAAGGCTTGAATTCAGGCGGCGGAAAGTCGCGTTCAAACGGAGACTCGACAGGCCCGGGATTACTTGCGGCGGGTTCTTGCTTATCTGGCGGCTGCGTTTCTTGTCGGGAAACCGCGTACGTTGCCCCCAATAGCCAGCCACTCGCGGTGGCCGCAAATGATCGTCGCGAAAGAGTGGTGCCCATATTTCGTTTCTCCGATCTTGTTTAACCGGCGCAGCCGCTGCGCGGGTTTAACAAAGAAAGATGCTTTCCTGACCGCTCATTTTACGCACGGCTCATGTCGTTCGCCTTCAATACCGCGCAAAAAAGCGCCATAAAACGTCTGCTTTGGTTGCGATGTCTTTGTTATCCGAACGAGGGAGCCCGGCTCGTCCGTTACCTTCGGTATTGTGCGTCGGATCGAGCCGAAATGAAACGTGCGACGACGACATTTTGCCGCACCCCGTTGTCAGCGAAAAGCCACAAATCGTAGAATCGTGGCCTGAGGGAACTTTGGAAAACTCGTGGCACGCCGGTTCTGTTTGTTATCCGGCTGCGATGCGCGGTGGTCGCGCGGGGGCCGAAGTCATCAGGGAGTCTATTTGCCAGGATTGGGGGGAGTCGTCCATGAGTCAGTTGCGGGATTTTCTCGAATTGTCGTATGGGGAATTGGAGGAGATGAATTTGGCGGCCAAGAAGCAACGCGTGGACCGCGTTCCGCCCGAAAAAATTCGCGACCAAAGAATCAAATATCTAACCGATGAGAAACGCGTCAAAGCAGTGACGGTCTTGTTTTCCGATTTGGAAGGCCGCCTGCACATGCTCGATTACGACAAAAAATTCCTGATCAAGAGCGCCGATAATCTGACCTTTGACGGCTCTTCGATTCGCGGGTTTACCGCGCAGCGAGAATCCGATCTGCGATTGGGCATCGATTGGCCGGCGTTTTACTGGGCACCCTCCGACATTTTTGGTCCGGGCAAAGTGCTAGTGTTTGGCGAAGTCATCGACAAGGACGGCTCGCCCTACGCCGCCGATATGCGGGGCATCTTGAAAGCCTATGCAAACCGATTGCACGCGGAGCAAGGATTTACGCTCAACGCGGCGAACGAAATCGAAGGCTTTTTGTTCGAAGGATCGAACGCCGAACGAGAATTTCATCGGCTGGGCAAGTTCGAATTCGTCAATACGGGCGGCTATTACCACTCGCTTCCTGGCGATCCGCTGCGCACGTTCATCGATACGTCCGCGGAAGTTCAACGAGCGATGGGCTTTGAAAACGAAAAGGACCACCCCGAGGTCGCGCCGTCGCAGTTCGAAATCAATTACGGCTATAGCGAAGCCGTCGTTGCCGCGGATACGATTCAACTCTACAAACTGATCTGCCGGCAAGTCGCGGGGAAATTTGGGATGACGGCATGCTTCCTGCCCAAACCAGTCGTGGGCGTCAACGGCAACGGCATGCACACCAACGTATCGATCAGCAAGGATGGCAAGAACCTGTTCTTCGACGCCAACGGCGAGGAAAAACTCAGCACAATGGCTTGGCAATTCGTCGATCGCGTCCTGACTCACGCCAACGACCTCTGCCTCCTGTTGAACAGCAGCGTCAACGCCTATCGTCGACTCGATCCCCATTTCGAGGCGCCCAACCAGATCATCGCTTCGCCGGTCGATCGGGGATCCATGGTGCGAATTCCGATTGGAAATGAGAAGAGTTCTCGCGTCGAAGTCCGCTCGGTTGGCCCCGACGCCAATCCCTATTTGGTCATGCTCTCGCTATTCCGCACGGGAATCGAGGGGTCGATCAACAGCGATAAAGAACTGCGGCGGGCGCGGCGCTATCTTCCCGACAATATTTACGATGCGATCCAGTACTTCCGCGGATCCGAATGGACCTCAAAGCTAATCGGGGCCGATGTCAAGGGCCGCTTCGCAGATCTCAAGCAAGCCAGTGCCGATCGTTGCCCGAGACTGCTCGGGACTTTTGTCAAGGCTCAAGAAGTTCAATACCATCACGAGATCTACAACCAAGCATTGTGGAATTTGTTTTAGAGACTCGAACTCGACCTGTCCCACGCAAGAGCATGGGAACGAGGAAACACAACTTGCGTCATTCCGGGCTGAGACCCGGAATCCAATTCCAAGGACGGGGGAATTGCCTTGCCGCGCAAAGCCGAGATTGATTTCCCGCCTCCGCGCTTACACGAATCCATTCTCATGAACCCCAATCAAAACAACGCGGCGGATCCGATTGCGATTGTGCTGGCAGCTGGCATGGGTACGCGCATGAAGAGCGATTTACCCAAGGTTCTCGCCAGCGCCTGCGGCCGGCCGCTGATCGCCTACGTCTTGGAAACGCTCCGCGAGGTCGGCGTTCATCGAACCATTGTCGTCGTCGGATATCGAGCCGACGATATCAAAGACGCGATCGGACATTACCGCGGCGTGGAATTCGCATTGCAAACCGAGCGGCGCGGCACGGGCCACGCTGTGATGATCTGTCGAGACCAAATCGATAAGTTCCACGGTCCCGTGATTATCGTCACCGGCGACTCGCCGATGCTCCAAGCCGACTCGCTCCGACAGTTACTCGCCGAGTTTAGCCAATCGGGAGCGGCCTGCGTGTTGGGCACACTGGTTCACGAACAACCCGCCGGATTGGGCCGGATTATTCGGGATTCCGAGGGCAATTTTCGGGGAATTGTCGAGGAAAAGGACGCCACCGCTGAGCAGCGAAGGATTCGCGAAGTTAACATGAGTACGTACGTCTTCGATTGCCAGCCGTTGATTGAATGTTTGGGCCTGCTCACTAACAACAATCGTCAAGGCGAGTACTACATTACCGACGTGCCGGGGCTCATGCTTTCGCGAGGTCTTGAGGTGCGCGCCGGACCGGTGCTCCAACCCTGCGAAGCATTCAGCGTCAACACCGTTGAAGACCTGGAAATCGTTGAACGCGAAATCATGCGGAGGCAGCAAGGCGAATGCGCGAGTTGAAAGTCTTCGGCGGCCGCGCCAATCCCGAACTGAGCGAAAAAATCTGCCAGTTTCTGGGATTGGAACTTGGCGATTGCAATCTAGTGACGTTTCCCGATGGCGAATTCCATTGCAAGATCGAAGACGTCCGCGGTCGCGACGTGTTCTTGGTGCAACCCACCTGCCCGCCCGTAAACGACAACTTGATGGAATTGTTGATTATGATCGACACGTGCAAGCGGGCCAGCGCCGAGCGTGTCACAGCGGTCATTCCCTACTTCGGCTATGCCCGCCAAGATCGCAAGGACGAAGGGCGCGTTCCGATCACCGCCAAGCTGGTCGCGAACATGATTACCCGCGCTGGCGCCGATCGCGTGCTCGCGATGGACTTGCACGCCGCACAAATACAAGGTTTTTTTGACGTTCCGGTCGATCACCTTTACGCGGGTCGCGTCCTCAATTCCCACTTTCGCACCTTGAACATCCCGCAAGAAGATTTGGTGATCGTTAGTCCGGACGAAGGAAGCATCAAGCGTGCCGTGGGGCACTGTAAACGCTTGGGAGGGACGCTGGCGATTATCGACAAGCGGCGGCAAAGCGCGACGAGCACCGCGCAAGAAAATCTCATTGGCGGCCCCGTCGACGGCAAGGTCTGTTTGATGTTCGACGATATGATCAGCACGGCCGGCTCGATTTGCGGCGCCGCCAAGCTGATCAAGTCGCTCGGCGCTAGCGCAATCCACGTCGCCGCAACGCACGGCCTGTTTTCTGCTCAAGCGATTGAGAAGCTGGATTCCAGTCCGATTGACAGCATCGTCGTCACGGACACGATTCCGCTCCCACCGGAAAAAGCCCTGCCGCAAATCCTCCGCCTACCGGTGGCTTCGCTGCTCGGGGAAGCGATCAAGCGAATTCACTATCACCAGTCGATCAGCGAAATCTTCGCCGAGTGACTGTTTCGCACCGGCCGCTTTGCCCAAAAAGAGCACTGGCAGAGCCAGTGGCACACCAACCCGAGAACAGCACCGGCACACAAGACAAAATTGATGTTCTGTGTGCCACTGGCTCTGCCAGTGTTTTGAAATCACGATTTAGGCAAAGCCCCACTATGGACTCTGGTCATTCTTCGCCGCCGCTTTCAGTGTTTTCTCCGGCCGAGCGGCGCGTCATTCGCCGCTTGTCGACTCCAAGTCGCGTTCAAAATTATTTGAACGGCTTGCCGTATAACGACGAACTTGCCGGCGAAACGCTACGCAGCTTTCGCGGCGTGCTGCAGCATGCGACCGTGCATTGTCTCGAAGCCGCCTTGTTCGCTGCGGTCGTTTTGGAACAGCATGGCTTTCCGCCGCTCGTCCTCAGCTTCGAGTCGATCGACAAGCTCGAACACGTGATCTTTGCCTATCGGCAGGCGGGTCGCTGGGGATCGATCGCGCGGTCCCGAGATCCGGGGCTTCACGGCCGCAAGCCCGTCTTCGCAAATCCTCGAGCGCTGGCCAAAAGTTATGGCGATCCCTATGTCGACCAAACCGGCTGCCTCACGGCGTTCGCCGTGGTGGATTTGAACTCGGGACTTGGCAACTACGATTGGCGATTGTCGGAAAAAAACATTTGGAAATCGGAACAGTTTTTGATCGACTATCCGCACGATCCATTGCCGATCAATAAGGCGCGCGTCAAAAAACTCCGCGCACGCTACAAGGCATTTTTATTGGCCTATCCCGACCGCAAGCCGCTGCGCTATCTCGGCCGCGAAACCTGGACGCCCCTCCCCCGCGAGTTCACCCTCCCTGGCTACGACGTCGATTGGGTGAAGATGCAAGTTGAGAGATAAGCGTTGGGTTGTGGATCCGTCTCTTTGTAGCCATCACGCTCCGCGTGATGAAAGCCGCCCCGCTGGGTGATCACGAGCTTAAGCTGAAATCGCTTTCCTCTCGCAGAGCGAGAGGGCTACAGTTGATTGGCAACCTCACCCATCAGCGAAATTCCTTAATTGTTTCCACCATTTGTGTGCATCCGCTGGATCGTTATAAGTAATGCATTCGACAAATTCGCCATTGATCGACGTCTCAAAACTTCTGCATTTTGGGCAACGCGCGGAATGGCTTGTCTTTGGATTTAAATCCATCCTGTCGTGGCATTTTGTTTTTCAATTTCAGCTAAGGACGCATTCCAATTACGCATTGATTTCGAAATCTTCATTCCTCAAATACCGCGTCCAGAGCGTCCAATAATTATATTGCGATCAGCTGTAGACAATTGTGTTGGCGTTGGACGGAAATCGCCCGTGTGGCAGAGGATTTAGAACGAAATTGCCATAATGCTGTCCACTTTTATGAGGCTGGCCGCAATACTCTGAAAAGGCCAATTAATCTCGAAACTTTTGCCATGGACCCGAAACTGGTTTTTGAAATCTTGATGCGGGAAAATGCGGAGATGCTGCTCGCATTTTTGCGCTCGACCGTTCGAGACCCGCACGCGGTCGACGATTTGTTTCAGGAAACGATGTTGACCGCGTGGAGGCGATTGGATGATTTCGACCGTGAAAAACCCTTTGGGCCGTGGCTGCGCGGAATCGCCGGCAAGCTGACATTGACCTATTACCGAAATCACGCAGGACAAGCCGTGCCGTTGGATCAAGCAGCGCTCGATTGGCTGGAAACCCGCTTTTCCAAGCTGCAGAATCTCCAAGGGGACACGCTAGCGGAAAAACTTGCGGCCCTGCGCGAATGCGTCGATGCCCTCCCCGACCATTACCGTCAGCCCGTTCAATTGCGCTACGCCGAATCTCGGTCGCTCGACGAAGTCGGAACGACGCTCAAGATCGCGTTGGAAACGCTCAAAAAACGCTTGTCGCGAGCCAAAGGCCAATTGGCGGATTGCCTGGAACGAAAGCTCGCAACCGCGGAGTCCGTTTCATGACTAAAGCTTTGCCCAAAAACAGCACTGGCAGAGCCAGTGGCACACAAGACGGAAGCGAATTTCCGTGTGCCACTGGCTCTGCCAGTGCATTGAAGCCACTTTTTGGGCAAAGCCCATGACCAACGAGAACGAAGCGAATGAATCGACTCGCGGCGACTTGATCGACGCGCTGCTCCACTCCGCGTACGTGGATGAACAATCGACGGTTCGCGCGCAGGTCGAACAGGTCATGCAACAAATCGAATCAGAGCAACCTGCGGTTACGAAACCGACAGCAATCGAAATCCCAACGCGGCGACGTCGTTGGAACCGATGGGTCTCGCTTGCCATGGCGGCATCGATTGTCGTCGCACTAGTCATAGTGTTTCAGATGTACGGCCCGTCGCCGACCGCGCTTGCGGCGATCGAACGAAGCCTCATCGCGGCTGGTCAAGATATCGCCAGGCGATATCTGATCACGGTTTCCTATCGCGATTCCGACAACAAGACGCTGTCGATAAGAAATGACTTGTATGTTTTGGGCAACAACCGATTCGCCTTGCGGCATCCTGCATTGATCCCCGGCACGGATTTATGGCTCGGCAAGGAGGGAACCGAGGCTTGGGTAGTTCCGTCGATTGGCCCGGTTCGGACTGGGGATGATCTGGCGCTGAGCCGTTGGTTGAGTGCCCATGAAGACCTGCCGACTCCCTATTTGCATATCACCACGGTCTTGGATCGCATGTCTCGCGGCTATCGGCTGGAGGAATTGGGACAGGCACAAATCGTTTTGGCCAACGGAACTCAAGTCGAATGCCGGAATGTGATTGGGCGATTGAGGCTTGCCGCAAACCAAAAACTCCCTGCGACGATCGAGCTTTGGGCTGATGTCGATACGGGAGTTGCCCAGCGAATCGAAGCAAATTGGAACTTGGCAGCTGGTGAATCCGGGCGCGAAAAAATGACGCTCGAGTTCACCGAACAGCCAAAACTTCCTGCGGATTGGTTCCGCGCCGAAGGGCATTATGCGCCCCCGCGGCGAGTACTCCGGTTTGAAGCCAAGGAATGAGCTTCGCAAGAATTCACCCCGGCTGGTGACAGTGTCGCCTTTTGCTCCGTAAATGAACTTTTTTTCGCGGTGCGAAAGGCGACTATCAGAAATGCAAAGGACAACTCGATGACACGCATAATCTTGGCTCTGGTCGTTTTTACGACCGAAATAGCGGACGGCTTTGCGTCCGCGACGCAGCAAGAAGTAATCGACCGTGGATTGCGAACAGCACCGGTTACTTTCGCCAGCGACATTGCGCCGATCATTTATGAAAAATGCTCGGCTTGCCACCGGCCCGGCCAAGTCGGTCCTTTTTCGCTTTTGTCCTACGACGACGTCGCTCGCCGCGCGAAGACCATTCAGACGGTTGTCGATCGCGGCTACATGCCTCCCTGGAAGCCGATCCATCGAAATCTCACGTACTCCAACGACCGAAGTCTGAGCAAAATTCAAATAGAAACGCTCCAGACATGGTTTGAGCACGGCTGCCCCGAAGGTGACCGGGCAACAACTCCACCGGCGCCTGAATTTCCGGACGCGTGGAGTTTGGGCAAACCGGATCGTGTTATACGAATGAACGGCCAATTCCAAATACCCGCTTCGGGCCCCGATGTCTATCGTTCATTTGTGTTTCCCTTGGATCTTGCCGAGGACAAATGGGTAAAAGCCATTGAAGTACGCCCACAGGCAAAATCCGCAATGCACCACGCGTTGTTCTTTCTCGATTCATCGGGCAACGCACGCAAGTTGGATGGCTCCGACGGCCAAGCCGGCATTTCCGGGATGGGCTTCTTATCGGATTTCGGCGGCGAAACAAACGTGGACGCGGGGATCCTTGGTAAGGGATCGAACGTATTAAATCGGCTCGCTGGACGATCGAGAACGATTAAGTCCAATGCGGTTGAGGACGGCCGGATCGACGCCGCGTTAGCCCGTGGTTTAGGCGGTTACGTTCCCGGCGCTGTCCCTTCGCTGTTGCCAGGGGACTTGGCGATGGCCCTGCCCCGGGGCTCGGACATCGTGATGCAGACGCACTTTCACCCGTCGGGAACGCCGGAGACAGAACAAGCCGAACTGGCGCTGTACTTTGCCGACAAGCCGCCGTCGAAACAACTGGTGCCAGTCCAAGTTCCCCCGATGTTTGGCTTTGGCGCCAATATCGATATTCCGCCGGGCGAAAAAAACTTTCGAGTGAGCGATTCGTTCACGTTGCCGATCGACGTTCAAGCCATTAGCGTTGGAGGCCACGCGCACTACATCTGTCGCGAAATGAAGATGATTGCCACGACTCCTGCCGGTCAATCGATCGTATTGCTTCAAATCGACGACTGGGATCTGGACTGGCAAGACCGTTATCTGTTTGCTGAACCTGTCGAACTGCCGGCGGGAACGAAGGTGCGAACGGACATCGTGTATGACAATTCAGCCGACAATCCCGAGAATCCGTTTAACCCACCGCAGCGAATTCGCTGGGGTCGGCAATCGAACGATGAAATGGGGAGTATTACGTTGGCCGTTGTTGCGGCGGACGAAAATCTGCGTCCCGAACTGCAGGCTTCGTTGCGCAAGCATTTCTCGCAATCGATCTTGGCACGTTTTACCCAAGCAGCTGGACTAGGCGAGATGATTATGCAACTCGACGAAAACCGCGACGGGAAACTTCAACGCTCCGAAGCACCTCCACGCCTGAGTGGCAGGGTTTTTGACTTGCTCGACCGGGATGCCGACGGTGCGTTGGATCGAGACGAGTTGGCGAAATTGCGCGAGCTGCGCGAAAGGAAATAGCATGAATACGCAAAAATTGGTTCTCGCGATCGTGATTGCGATCGGTTGTTTTGACCTCGCGGCCATAGCGCGGCAAACCGACGCGACGAATGGCGCCAATTGGCGGTTCACGGACATCACCGGACGCGAGCACAAGCCATTTGATGGCTCGGCAATAAAGGCGATCGTACTGGTTTTTATTTCCACCGATTGCCCAATCGCGAACTCGTACCATCCATTGTTGCGCGAGCTTGCACATTCAAATCAATCGAATGGCATAAGCTGGTACATGATTCATCCCGACCCGGCCACCACAGCCGAGCAGGCCGCGGTTCATGCCCGACGCTTTCAAATCGATTCGCCGATCGTGATCGACCACGATCAATCGATTGCACGGCGCGTGGGTGCGACGGTCACACCGCAAGTGTTTGTATACCGGTGCGACGAAGGCCGACCCGACTACGCTGGTCGCATTGATGATTTATACGCCGATTATGGGAAGAAAAGACCTGCCGCTACCACCCACGACTTGGCCGACGCCTTGCAAGCGATTGAGGATGGCAAACCGATAGCGGCCCGCGAAACGAAAGCCATCGGTTGCTTCATTTCGTTTCAAGAATCGAAGTCTGAAACTCCCGCCACTTACGACCCGCTTGACATTGACGATTCCAAAATCGAACAGGTTGTGCTCAGCGTCGACGACAAATCCAGGTCGCGCGAGATTCCGATTCGGGTCTATTTGCCCACGGAAAAGGGAACCGCACCCGTGGTGCTTTTCAGCCATGGATTGGGCGGAAACCGCGATGGCTCGCCGTATTTGGGCAAGCATTGGGCTGCCCGAGGTTACGTGGCCGTGTTCTTGCAACACCCCGGCAGCGATGATTCCGTGTGGAAGGACGTTACCCTGCTCGAGAGGTTGCCCGCGATGCGGAAAGCCGCCAACGCTGAGAATTTCATGCTGCGTGCCAAGGACGTTCCGGCGGTGATCGATCAACTTGAGAGATGGAACAAGGAAAAGGAACATCCGCTGAAAGGGCGTATGGATTTGAAGCGGATTGGCATATCGGGACACTCGTTCGGCGCAGTCACAACCCAAGCACTGAGCGGCCAGTTATTTCTCGGTCGCACGACATTCACCGATCCGCGGATCAAAGCCGCCGCGGCGATGAGTCCCAGCGCGGCCAAGGGAGCCAATGCGAATAGGACTTTTGGAAAGGTCGCCATCCCCTGGCTGCTCATGACGGGGACCAACGACGTAGCGATCATCGGCGACGCGGACTTGGAGTCGCGGCTTGCCGTTTTTCCGGCATTGCCCGCCGGAAACAAGTACGAATTAGTGCTCGACAAAGCGACCCACATGGCGTTCTCGGAACGTGAAATTCCCATCCCAAATCTACCGCGAAATCCCAACCATCACGTTGCGATTCTTGCCATCACAACTGCGTTTTGGGACGCCTTTTTGCAGGAGGACTCCGTCGCACGAGCGTGGCTCGACGGCGAGGAAGTTCGCAAAATTTTGGAACCCGCCGATAAGTGGCAGAAGAAATAAATTCCTAGCGTGTGCAAGGTGGGGTTCATTGTCTCCCCCTCGCTAGTCCTCCCCACGAAGGGGGAGGGAATTAGAATCGATCACGCTCGACGTTGCACATGCCGCTCCGAATTGTTGGCTTCGGGGCCGTTCAATGAGCCGGTGCGTGCGCTGGAACGTTGTGAAGTTCTTTCCCCATCTGCTGCAGTGCCTCCTCCAGAACGCCCAAAAGGGACGACGCTTTCTCGCCGTCGGTGCGCACCGCACAATTTTCCAGCTGGGCCGCCAACAAGGCAACTTGATTCCCCCCCAGATTTCCGGCGGTCCCTTTTAACGTGTGCGCCAATTTCTTGGCTTGGAGAAATTCCTTATTAGCAAATGCCGCTCGCAACTGACCCGTCGATTCCTCGGAATCTCGAGCGAATGATTCGGCCAACATCGCCAACAACTCCAAATCGCCATCGATGCGATCCATCAGTCGCTCCCAATCAATGCACTCCGATGCTGGATGCTCTCGTGAACCGCTGCGATTCTCCACCGCATCCCGGACTTCGGTCGCTGGATCGGGATGCCCACCATTCGGCGCCGGTTGATCGGGCAAGTGTCGCGAAATCGTTTCAAAAAGCGATTCGAAATGAATGGGTTTGGAAGCATAGTCATCCATTCCGGTGGCCAAGCATTTTTCGCGATCTCCGAACATGGCATTCGCGGTGAGTGCGATGATGGGCAATCGGGCACCCGAACGCGAACGGCGATCGGCCGCGCGCACCGCGGCGGTCGCTTCGTAGCCATCCAAGTTCGGCATGTGCACGTCCATCAAAACCAAGTCGACGCTTTCGCGAGCCAACATGTTAACGGCTTCTTGGCCGTCGTTGGCGAGCAAGACTTCATGACCGTTTTTTTGCAGCACGTGCAGCATCAGTTGTTGATTGACATAGTTGTCTTCGGCAACCATGATTCGCAATTTTCGCGCAGTTTGAGAATTCAACGCTCGTTTTTTCGGCGCGGTGAGCATCGTCGGGCGGTTGCCGGGCGAAGCGCCTTTCCGCAAAACAGCGACGCATGTATCTAACAGTTCGGATTGTTTGACGGGCTTGGTGAGATAGGCTTCCAGGTTCATTTCGTGGCAAACGTCTCCGTAGTCGGTTGCATCGCACGAGCTGAGCATTACGACCTTCGTGTTCGCCGCGCAAGCGCTGGTGCGAATTCGGCGGGTCACTTCAAACCCATCGATGTCGGGCATTTGCACATCCAGTAATACGATTTGATAGGGCCGGTTATCTGACTTCGCGCGTTCCAGTTCCGGCACCACGTTGATTCCGCCATCCAAGGAAGTGGTCTCCACTTGCCAGCCTTGCAGAATCTCTTCGAGAATGAGTCGGTTCGTCGAGTGGTCGTCGACGATCAAAACGCGCAGGTTGTCCAAAACCACTTGGCCCATGTCCATCTCTGCTTCGATCTCGGCCGTGGCCTTTTGGCACACCACGGTGAAGGTGATCGAGGTGCCAGCGGCGAGTTCGCTGTGCACTTGAATTTCGCCGCCCATCATCGAGACCAGCCGGCCGCAAATGGCCAAACCCAGGCCCGTACCACCGTATTTTCGCGTCGTCGAGTTATCTGCCTGGATGAAGGGTTCGAAAATCTTTTCGACTTTCGACGCATCGATCCCGATGCCCGTATCGCGGACCGTAAAGCTCAACGTCAAATCGGTATCCGTTTCCGTGACACGGTCCACGAGGACGACAATTTCGCCTTGGTGGGTAAACTTGATGGCGTTCCCCACCAAGTTGACTAGCACTTGCCTGATTCGACCCGCGTCTCCGACCACGATATTGGGGACCGCGGGCGGAATTCGAAGCACCAGTTCCAATTGTTTTTCATGCGCCCGCAAGCCAAACAGTTTGATTGCGTCTCCCAGCATGTCGCGCAGATCAAAGGCCTGAGGGTCCAAACTCAGTTTATTGGCTTCAATCTTGGAAAAATCCAAGATATCGTTCAGCACTTTCGTCATGGCGTTGGCCGATGATTGAATCAACTCCAAGTGACGTCGTTGATCGGTGTGCAATTGCGAATTGAGCAACAACTCCGTCAGGCCGATAATGCCGTTCATTGGAGTTCGAATTTCGTGGCTCATGTTGGCCAAGAACTCGCTTTTGGCGCGATTCGCAGCAAGTGCCGCGTCATTGGCCTTGCTCAATTCGTCGTTCGCGAGTTTCAACGTGGCCGCACGACGCTGCGACTCATCGGCGGCCTGCCTTCGCTTGTCGAAATCCCGTCGTAACACCAATGAAATGCACACCGCGCACACGAAGCTTAACGCGAATCCGACGTCCAACGCCACGACTCGGGCCAGCAGAATGGTTTGCGTCCATTGCTGAGCCGAGAAATCTACGCCCAAGATGCCATCCACTCTGCCGTCGGGTCGAAAAATCGGAGCATACGCGCTGATCCAGCATCCCCAGCGGTCTATGTAGGGAACGTCATCAAATTCATAAGTGCCTCGGAACGCTTTAAGCATAGGTTCCTGGGCGTCGGGGTAAATCTCTCCCAACTCAGTACGCTGTTCGCGATCGTCTTGAAAAACGCCGTTGCGGTCGTAATCGGTTTCCGAGTCGACGATCAAGGCAATCGTCCCGCCCTCCACCAAGCGCATCGTGTAAACATCATTGATCGCTGGATTTACTGCCAGCCATTTTATTTGCCGTTCAATCAGCTGCAGATATCGTTCATCATCCGGGGGTGTATTTAGGTTGAGCAAATGGTGCTCGAGACACTCTGTTTCCGCGGCATAGGTCGGCGCGAATGCTTCCACCCTGGCCCGAAGTTGTTGCTTTTGGTTATCACCGACGATGAACGCGCCGATGCAGCTGACCGTCAGCAGCAACAATCCAATGCCCCAGACGATCAATCGCTGCCCCGAGTTGTCGATGGCGCCCAACACTCTTCGGTCGGCGTAGAGGATGCTGGCCAATCCCAGCAGCAAGAAGATGACGAAATCCAGATTATTCGCGAGCACAAAATTAAGCATGACCGGGTTATTCTCGGAGTGAGATTGTGTCGGAAGGTGTCGTCGGGAGCGCACACGACGGCAGGATGGGGGCTGCCAAGAATTGGGCTGCGCGAGCCGCGACAACCGGCGGAGACCAGAGATATCCTTGGGCCATTTCACAACCCAAACTCCAGAGCATCGCACGCTGCATTTCGTCTTCCACACCCTCGGCTACAATTTTTAATTTCAAATTTCGCCCCAAGTCGATAATCGTGCGCACGATCTCCCGATTTTCGTTACTGCTGAGCATGGAACTTACAAACGAGCGATCGATTTTGAGTAAGTCCAGCGGAAACCGATGCAAAAATGAGAGCGACGAGTATCCCGTTCCGAAATCATCGATGCCAATTCGCACACCCTGGTCGCG
The DNA here is from genome assembly GCA_041745295.1 of Pirellulaceae bacterium. Taxonomy (GTDB): domain Bacteria; phylum Planctomycetota; class Planctomycetia; order Pirellulales; family Pirellulaceae; genus JANMEB01. The sequence goes on from JBGTJE010000106.1 coordinate 35,441, forward strand.
CAAACCCACGACGATCGGACGAATTAATTCGTGCCGATCCATGAGCGTACTCTCGGTCACTTCCATGCAAATTTGTTGCGGCGCAACTCCGGTGCGCTCAAAGATTTCCCGAAATTGCTCGAGGCAATTCGGCTGATACATTTGCTTGACGGTGCAATTGATCGTCATAAAGAGGTTCTGATCGGGGAATTGGGCGTCCCACGCCGCTGCTTGTCGGCAGGCTTGTTCGGTAATCCACCAGCCCAAGGGAATGATCAGCCCCATTTCCTCGGCGGTCGGAATAAACTCCAGCGGTGAGATCCACCCCCTTTGCGGATGCCGCCAGCGGACGAGGGCTTCGAAGCCGATCGTGCGACTGCTTTCCAGGCAAATAATCGGTTGATAGTTCAGAAAGAACTCGTTATTCACCAGCCCATGCCGCAAGTCCTTTTCGAGTTCGAGTCGCAGCTTCGCGCGGTGGTGCATCCCGGATTCAAATCGCCGACTGCAATTGCGGCCATCAGATTTGGCTTGATACATCGCCGTATCTGCCTCCCGCAGGATATCTTCGGCGCTCCCAACGTTATCATCAGCCACGGCCCAACCGATGCTGAGCGTCGGCACAATTTCCTGCGAATCTAGTTGCACGGGGCGCGAAATGGCTCTCAGGATTCGGTCGGCGATCGGCGTAACGTCATTGGGTGATTTCAATTCCTCGAGCAGAATCGTGAATTCGTCGCCGGCATGACGTGCCACCGTTGCCCCGTTCTCAAGCCGGCAAACGCTGTCCGACGCGCGAAGGCATGTTTCCAGTCGTTCGGCAATCGTGATCAACAACCGATCCCCGGCTTGATGGCCGAGGCTGTCGTTAATGAGCTTGAAGTTGTCCAAATCGAGGAACATCACCGCGAACAATGCTTGCTTATTTCGCTGATATCGTTCAATCGTTCGTTCCAATCGATCTACGAACAACAAGCGATTCGGCAGGCCGGTCAACGGATCGCCCACCTTCCCTTCGGTGATATCCGTCAACGACCCCGCCATCCGGCAAATCTTGCCGTTTTCACTGCGAACATAAACTCCGCGGCACAACATCCACCGGTAACCGCCATCGCGATGGATCATCCGTATCTCACACTCCAGATTCGTATCCGCGCCGGAGTAGTCCGGGTTGGCGAACCGAAGCACCTTGTCGCGATCATCCGCATGGATTCTCTCGGACCATTCGTTCGGCGAGGCGCCGACTTCCTCATCTCGAAAACCCAACATCGATTTCCAGCGGGGCGAATAAAACACTTTGTTTTGCACCAAGTCCCAGTCCCACAATCCATCGTTCGCCCCGCGGGCAGCCAGTGCATAGCGTTCTTCGCTGTCGCGCAGTGCGGACAACGTCCGGCGCAACTGAGTGTGCGTCTCGATCCTGGCCAAGGTGATTTCGCGATCGATCGGCTTGGTGACATAGTCGTTGGCACCCGCCCGGAACGCGGACACTATGCGCTCGCGCTCAACTTCGGCGGTGACCATAATGACAGGCAACTCTCCGATCGGAAATCGCTCCCGGATTCGCCGGAGGCATTCGAACCCGTCCATTTCCGGCATCATGACGTCTAACAGAATCAAATCGAACGATTCGACGTCGAGTTTATGCAGGAGCGCCAGACCACTGTCCACGGAACTGGAGGCGTAGCCATTTCGGGCCAGCATGCGCGTGAGAATTTCCCGATTGACAAGTTCGTCATCCGCGACCAAAACACGGCAGGGACGGTCCACCGTGGATTCAATCTTGTCGGGAAGTTCGTGGATGCTTCTCAATGACATCGTGGACTCATTTTTATTTTACTTCGCGTAACGATTAAAACGCCGTGGAACGCGCCCGCTGAATCGATGCGCCAACATCTATCCAAAACGCACGATGCTGCATACTTGCAAAAAAGCAGCTAACCGAAATTTAGGTCACTCGATGTCGAACGGCGGCAAATTGGCGAGCCCGGTTGGCGACTTTGCCGACCGTTACGAATGCGACGATTGCAGCGCCGAATGGCCTGCGATCCGACTGAGATGCAAGGGTCGATCCGTGCGAAAAGCGATTGCAACTGGACCGCGGCTCAATTAGGCTGCAATCGGAAACGTTGATTGCCCCGCGGCGACGCTTTTTGAGAAATCACCATGCGATTAACTGTTTGGGCCACAATAGGACTCTGTTTGTCGTGCTGGATACCACCTGTCAACGCTGACAATGCACGGCTCAATTACTTGCGCCAACGGCACATTTCCGGTTACCATGCCAGGTGGTCGCGATCCATACCGGCATCTAAATCGTTCCATTCCGACTTTCGGGTAAATTCCTCAAAGCAAGAGTTGCGAACCGACGAAGTTGAAGGCGTGCCCCCGTGCGATCCCGCTGAACCGTTGCATTCCTCCAAGTGAGATCCAGCACCGGATCGACGCGGGTCAACAAAACGCGGAAGGATTCGCGGCATGCGCTCCCAACTCTCAGGGTCGTTTCCGGCCGGCCTATTCTTGGCTGGTGTATTCTGCGGCCAAATCTCGCTGGGCCAAACCGACAACGGCTTGAGGAGAATCATCAATCATCGCCTTCATGCATCGAAGTTGAACAGCGACGATAAGGCCCCAGCGCCTTCCGGCAATCCGTCGCAAAAAAATGCCTCCGCTCAGGCAAACCCGGATGTCCAAAACGCAAGCGATTTGTCGACGGCCGCCTCGATGCAGCGCCCCGCACTGTCGCCCGGGACTTTTAGCCAAACGAGCAAGCAAAAGCTCAACGCCCAAGCGGCTTCGTTTGCTAAGAATAAACCAGCCGGCTCAATCCTCAATTCGATCAACAGCGGCTTCGCGCGACCCCTGGACGAACTCGCGCCAAGTCTCCTTAGCAGCGATGATCGTCCCGCTCTCAATGGTGAATCGGGAAATGAGCAAGCGGCCGACGAGGCCGGGGACGACGACGGCAAGGACGAACCCGATGAAGACGATGAAGAAGCTGAAGCCCCCGAGCCGTGGACGCTATTCCAGCTTCCACGCTTGGAACAACATGGCGTACGCGTTCGCGGCTGGTTGGCCCAAGGCTTTACGTGGAATCCCGACCGCCCGCAGAATCGGTCCAATGGCGTCATGGGCATGAATGATCGAGCCAATGACTATTTGTTCAATCAGCTGGGACTCATCCTGGAGAAGCCGGTCGTCGAGGACCCGTGCAATTGGAGTTTCGGCGGGCGAGCAACCCTAATGTACGGCGCCGATGCCCGGTTTGTGCAGGCTTTTGGATTTGACGATGAATGGAATTCGGGACGTTTCGTTGCGTTGGCCATGCCGGAACTGTACGCCGATGTATTCTTGCCCTGGGGCAAGGGCGCTTCGTTGCGATTAGGCCGCTTTTGGACACCGATCGGCTACGAAGGCGTTCCTGCGTTGGATCGCTTTTTTCATTCCGCCACGAACGCGTTTACGTTGGCGGAACCGTCGACGCACACCGGCGCTTTGCTCAAGTATCCGCTGACCGAACAATGGACGGTTCAGGGGGGCGTGGTTCAAGGCTGGGACGTTTGGCAAGACAACAATGATTCGTTAGCGGCGCTTGGCGCGCTCTGCTGGATAAGCCAAGACGAACAAACGACAGTCACCGGAGTCTTTTATAGCGGTGACGAAACCGCCGACCTCGATGACAACCAATTTACCTATTCGTTCATGCTGACCCATGAACTCACAGATCGCTGGCGCTATGTCTTTTGGAACGATTTCAATACGGCCCGCGATGTGGCGTTCACTTCGACTGGCGATCCAAAGAATGGACAATGGTTCGCGTTTACCAACGCTCTGTTCTATGCTGTCGACGATGAAATCTCTGTGGGATGTCGTTTTGAGTATTATCGCGACGACGACGGAGTCACGATCTTCGATCCCATCAGCGACGACAATTTGGGACCCGGAGATTTGTTTGGGCTGACCTTGGGAGTGAACTACACGCCGACCACCAACCTCTTGATCCGACCCGAGATCCGTTGGGATTGGGCCAATCGCGCGATTCCGTACGACGACCAATCGGATCGGCAGCAATTCACTGGTTCTTGCGACGCCGTTTGGCAGTTTTAACTCTGCCAGCCAGGTTACTTGAGATCGGTTTCTTCGATTCGGAGTCGTTGGGCCAGGCCGAGGACGTAACGCTGCTGCTTTTCCAAGTCGGACAGGTTTTCGCCTTTTGCCAGCCGCTCCAAGCGATCGTTCAAGTCGCCAAAAGCACCGAGGGCTTCTGCCGCATTATTCTGGACATCGATACCCACAGATTTTTCCACGACCGGCATGAATTCGTTAACAAACGCCTCGGATTCCTTATCGCTGAGGATGGTGTCAACGGCTTCCTGAACTTCCGCCCTGTTCTGTGCAATCATCTCGCGGAATTTCTCTCGGGTGATCACATTCGCTTCTAGCAACTGAGAATCCAAAAACGCCCGGATCTGGTTTTCCAATTCGACGCGGCCGTCCGGCATCTTCTTGATCAATTCGTTACTCATTTCCTCAGCCCATTGCGGCGCTGATGCCTTAATTTGATCGGCGGCAGCAGCGCGAGTTTCCGCCAAATTCTCGGTGATTAAGTCCGTTCCAATCTTGATCAATGTTTTCGGATCCGAGACTTCTTGGAACGACTGATAACCGATGTAAAACCACCAGGAGAGCAAGCCAATCGCGGCTAAGCCAATCAAGAGGGTTACCGTACTTCCAAAATTCATCCGTTTTCTTCGTTGTTCAAGGCGCCTATTGAGATTGTCGATTCGATTGACGGTCGAGCTGGTATCTGCCATGGTTAATTCCTTGATTTATTGGGATTGTTGGTGGTGGTTTTGCGCGCGGCCGTGATGCCGAACGAATAAGCTGCGATTGGTAGGCTGGCCCGTACCCATCGCAGGGGGTATCGCATTAATTAGTTTCCGCCGCTGGTAGCGGCGGCATCCTTTTTGGGTTCTTCCGCCGGCGGTGTTGGTTCGCTGGCGGCCGGCGGGTTTGAAAACGACTCGCGCGCCGCGTTGAGGTTCAAATCGTCGCTCGGTCCAACCATCATCATCTGAACCATTTCCATCAATTCGTAAAGAATTTGTTGGGCCAAAGGACCTTTGGTTTCATCGGGATCTGCCACGGGGAAATTGTCGACGGCCAAAGCCATCCGTTCAATCTCCTTGTGGAAATAGTCAATGTAATATCGCTGCACCATTTGGCGATACGTTTTCGCCATGTTGCTATGCAGTTTGAGGCGATTGCCCTCGGTATCGAGCTGCGGAAACTCCTCCCGCAATATTTTTTCATGATCGTCGAGTAGGCGTTCGTAGATTTTGTTCGCCGCTCCCTCGACATGTACTTCGAGGTTGTCCGTCAACGTATCGCGCTGCACATTAAAGGCCTGAACGTATTTCCTGCCGTCGGATTCCAAGCGCCGCTGAAATGCGTTCAGCACCGCCGGTCCGACGTCCTCGGCGAGCTGAAACGCTTCTTTCGAGAGCGGCTCAAGCAATTCCTGCTGATGCGCCGGGTCGGCCAACATGTTTTGAAACTCGATGACCCTTTTTTCCTTTATGTCTCGGAAAAGGTTGTAATAAAAAATGCCGAATACCACGACAAACGCCACGAGACACAACAGCAAAATGTTTCGCACAGTGGAGGACCATTGCAACGCCGAAAGCAAGCGTTGCGATTCGCCCTCCAACGCGCTGAGCTGCGCGGAAAGTTCTGCTACTTGATCGTTATTTTTTTCTGCCATGGTTCACTCGCTTCCCATAAACGAATTATGATAATGTGACTCGCCCAAACATCTCTGTTGGCCTCCGACTTCCAAATGCCGCCTGCCGCCGAGCAGACCGCGGACCAAACCATCGGCGTTGGCTTCCCAGTGGCCGATGGATTGCTGGATGGCAATCTAGGAATTGCCAGTCGATTTTCCCTGATCCGCTAACGAGTAAGTTGCGAGCTTGCGGACCCCATGTCAACTACCAATCGATAGAAAACCATCCCAACCCTAAAAAGCCGCAGGTTTTCACCCACCCCAAACCGCCCCCCATTTTGAACCGAGCGACGCTGTGATCGTTTTCGATAACGGCCTCGATATGCACACCGATCATCCGAACACACCTTTCCACCGCACCCAGTCGATTCGAACGCAATAATTATTTCGCCAACTCAAGCGCCGCGCGCGGGCGAATGTTTCGGAAGCTCGGCAAGTTGCATCTTGAAAAATTCATATATGAATTTTGTGTTTCGCGGGGCAGAATATTCTGGAACCGACTCGCGATACGCATTGTCCACCACGCCAATCGCCGACTTGCGAAGCAAAAGCCGAATCGCTTCCATCAGCGCGGTGTGATCGGTCGCCGTCGCAGCAAGGCTCTCCGCTGTCTCGACCACCGGCCACTTGTGGACACCCGGAAGCGTCAAATACCAGGGGCGACCAAATACGATCACGCGCTTGCCTCCCGTAATCGCTTCCCAGCCGACTGTGCCAGTTACCGTCGCCGCCAATTTGCACTTGGCTAATAGCGAGTAGGTGTCAGCTGTGCGGTTAATCAACTTCACGTTGGGTAATCTGCGCAACCGTTCAAAAAATTGCGGGTCGCGATAGCGATGCGTTTGTTTCGGATTCTCCTTTACATAGAGCCACCATTTCCGCGGCAGCCATTCGGAAAGGTTCTCGATCGCACTTAGTTGGTCAGCGTACTGATCGCCAATTGCTGAAGTCGTTAACTCGGGTTGGAGATGTAGCGGGAAGTACACAAACGACCTTTCGAGCGACGCGTTCATGGCTGTGGAGCGCTCCAACTCCCAAGCATATCGTTGTTCGTAAGGGATTCGCGGCTGCGGCAGCTTCCAGAAATCGTACCAACCGACTCGCTGCTTAAAGACTTTCCACGTGATCTTGGCGAACAGAATTCGTCGCTTAATTGCGTCGCGAAGCGATCGTCGATTGGAATGCGCGAGCAATTCGTTTACTCCACGCATATAAAACAGATCTTTGCGGAATGTTTGCGGCAATTCAAATTCAATGGCGTAATCCGCCGTTGGAACTTGGTTGAACCAGCCAAAATCCTGTAGGTCAAAGCAATAAAAAAAGCGATTGCCAATCACGCTCTGATACGTCATTAACGTTGCGATTCCCATCTGTTTGGCCACTAGGTACAACACCAATTCAAAGCCTTCGTGGGGCAAGTTTTGCAGCAGCAAAAATTGCACCGACTTCTCCCGCAACAACAGTTCAAAGCGGTTTGCCAGTTTGAGAATGAATGCCGGGAAATTTGCAGGTTCAATACATTGGCAGACGACATTTCGCGAAAGCTGGTCGACGATTTGATCGAAATGGAGAGTCAGGATTTCCGTGGCAAGGCTGGATTCTTGACCTTGGACGGTCCTACGGCCGGGGTCCTCGACGCCGTTGAGATGCCATTGATGAATGTCCTCATCAAACGATCTTTCACGCGACGAAACGCCGATCCAATAGACAACTTCAAGTCGATGCTCGCTTTGCAATTGATCGATGGCCGCCGCCAGACTGGCTTCGTGGAAGCCGTAGATCATGGTTCGCGGGCAATTCTCATCTTGCATGCTGTTCACGATAACGCGTTGGTTGAGGCTGTTGAAGTCTGCTCGGCCTGGTTGGTGCCTGGCCATATATTTTCAACGAAAGAAGATTGTAACCGTATCAATCGACGCGGCTTAGTGTTTCGCCGGGCGCAGTTTGCGGAACTTCACCACGCCCTTCGTAAAGCCTCAGGGACGTGCCACCCCGAACATGCGGCGTTTTCGCGGGAGGCACGTCCCTGAGTCCTCGATGGGCGTGGGATGAATCACACGCCGCGATTTACACGTATTAAATGAACAAATTTACACGTAATAAAGTCTACGGAAGAAGTTGGGAGACCCGCGCACGGCGCAGCATTTCGTCGTTGTCGGAATTGTCCAGCTGACCAATGGTTTCATTTGTTTGGTTACGTCCGCTAAACTTAGTGCGGCAAGGCAACCTCAAAAACTACTTTGGATATCGGCCGATGTGTGGAAATGCCGCCGTCTTTCGACAAGCGATATTGCTTGCCGCCATTGGATTTGTGTCAACCGAAAATCCGTTCACACCCTTCTTGCCTGCAGAAGAAAGTGCTGTTCCGCTGTTCATCGATGGCTACGTGAATCAAGTCAGCTACGTGGCCGGCGAAGAGATTGCGTTTCACTTGTCAAGCAATGCCAGGCTTGCCGAGATCAAAATCGAACGCTTGGGCGCGATCGATGCGACCGTTTGGCGACAAGCAGACATCCCTGTGACGCTCACGGAAGTGCCCGACCGGGCTTCGTCCGACGGCTGCAATTGGCCTGTCGCGTATCAATTGCGCGTCCCTGCCGATTGGGTCAGCGGATATTACCAAGCGACGCTCACCGTAGAAGACTCTGCGCAAACCCCGCAAGGGGAGCCCAAATCGCCAGCCTCAGATGATCAGTCGGCGAAAGCCGCTGCCGGCGGCAACACACTTTTTTTTATCGTTCGCGCGGCAGAACCGGGAACCGCGACAAAAATATTGCTGCAACTTTCGACGAATACGTACAACGCCTATACGAATTGGGGCGGACACAGCCTCTATTCGTTTCACGACCGCGATGGATTGCAAGGGCACCGCGTCTCGTTCGACCGCCCGCAAGCGTCGCTATTTCCGCAATGGGAAGCCCCTTTTGTGCGCTGGGCTGAGGCCAACGGATATCGACTGGATTATGCGGCGAATTCCGATTTGGAATTCCATCCGGAAATGCTCAAGCACTATCGATTGGTATTGAGTGTTGGCCACGACGAATATTGGTCCTCGCCGATGCGAGATAATTTGGAGGCATTCATCCGCGACGGCGGCAACGTGGCGTTCTTCAGCGGAAACACTTGTTGTTGGCAAGTTCGTAGCGAAGACGGCGGCCGAGCCCTAACCTGCTGGAAGCAAGCCTATGTGTTTGATCCGCTTTTTCGCGTCGGCGATCCCAAGCTGCTCAGCACGGCTTGGAGCCACCATTTGATTGGCCGACCAGAAAATCAACTCACCGGCGTCGGCTTTCTGTGGGGAGGCTACCACCGCAGTCACGGAGAGTTCATGGACGGCGAAGGCGCCTACGAGATCCATCGGCCCGAGCATTGGGTCTTCACTGGGACGGTTTTGAAACGCGGAGATCGCTTGGGCGGCAAGGACACGATTGTCGGATATGAATGCGATGGTTGTGAAATGTGCTGGCGGGACGGCCTGCCGTTTCCGACTTGCAACGACGGAACGCCCAAGTCGTTCACCATACTGGGGACCTGTCCCGCTAAATGGGCTCCCGCCGATTGCTTTTGGTACGATCAGTTCCCGAAGGATCGTGTGGGTGCCTCCGTCCTTGGAATCTACACCCAAAACGGGACGGTGTTCACCTGTGGCTCGACCGACTGGTCGCATGGCTTGGCCGGCAAAGACCCGATAGTGGAGAAAATCACACACAATATTTTGGACCGGTTATCGCGTTGATCGCCCCCAAGTCCTGTGAGCTCCTCGATGTCCGACGTCACCCGCATTCTGTCGCAAATTGAATCCGGCGATCCGTCGGCGGCCGAGCAACTGTTGCCGCTCGTCTATGACGAATTGCGGAAACTGGCGGCGGCCAAGCTGACTAAAGAAAAACCTGGGCAGACTCTGCAGGCAACGGCGCTGGTGCACGAGGCCTATGTGCGACTGGTGGACGTGGAGAAGGCACAGCACTGGAATAGCCGGGGACATTTTTTTTCCGCTGCCGCCGAAGCCATGCGGCGGATTTTGGTTGACAGCGCTAAACGAAAAAAAAGCGTCAAGGCCGGCGGTCGACTCGAACGAGTCGCTCTCGACGAAGATCAGTTTGTCTCGCCCGGCGGAAGCATCGACCTGATTGCCCTGGACGATGTACTT
>JBGTJE010000107.1:0-50371 GCA_041745295.1 Pirellulaceae bacterium
GGACTGGCCTTGCTCGACAATCTTCTTCACCGCCGCCAACTTGTACTCGCGGCTAAACGTTCGCTTCGACTTCATGAACCACCCTCCGTCATTTATCATGACATCGGGTCGTTCACTGTCTACTCAACTTGGGGAGCCTCAGACATCGCAAGACTAACTGGCCGGACCGACTGAAAAAACGTCGAAAGGACTTACCAGACGATAATGGAGCATGTGAGCATGTAAGGAATGAGGTCGAGGAACGGCTGAATTCTACTGAGTCACGCAGACACAAACTTCCCAAGCTCGATCGTCATAGTTTATTCCGGAATGAAGGTTAGGCCGCGCCCATCACCGAGCAGCTCGACAAGGTATCAGGGCGATTGGTCCAGACTGTTGGCTATGCTTGCGGCTGGTAGAATTATCCTCATGCTTTTCCACGGCCGACGCGTTCGCTTGCGCTGGTTCAACCGATGATTTTGTTCGACAAGGCGATAGATGGCGGAATTTCCTAAAGCCTTAGACTCCTCTGCTAAAAAGGTCAGCATCCTTCTGGTGGATGACGTACCGGCCAACCTTCTTTCGTTGCGCGCGATTCTCGCAGACCTCGGCCAAAACTTTGTGGAAGCCCGCTCCGGCGAAGAAGCATTGCAGCGCCTGCAATTGGAAGAGTTCGCCGTCGTCCTGCTCGATGTCCTGATGCCGGGGATGGGCGGCTTTGAGGCAGCCAAACTCATTCGTGGTCAAGATCGCTCCCGCCACACGCCCATTATCTTCCTCACGGCCCGCGACATCGACCGCCCGCAGTTGGAGGAAGGGTATGCGCTTGGAGCGGTGGACTTTCTGGTGAAGCCGCTCCTACCGGAAGCCCTGCGAGCCAAGGTGCGTGGCTTCGTCCAACTGTTCCAGGACAAGCAACGAACGAGGCAAGAGGCCGAACAACTTCGGCTGCTCGTCCACGGTGTCACGGACTATGCCATCTTCCTCCTTGACCCGCAGGGCCAAGTTGCCTCATGGAATGCGGGGGCCCAGCGCATCAAGCAATACCGGGCCGAAGAGATTATCGGCCAGCACTTCTCCCGCTTTTATCCCCAGGAGGCAATCGACCGTGGTTGGCCCGCCCATGAACTCACGGTCGCCAAAGCCGAGGGACGGTTCGAGGATGAGGGCTGGCGGGTCCGCAGGGACGGAACACAGTTTTGGGCCAACGTCGTCATCACGGCGCTACACGACGAGGGTGGGAATTTCGTCGGCTTCTCGAAGATCACCAGGGACTTGACCGAGCGCAAGCGGTCGGAGGAGCACGCCCGCCGACTTGTGGAACAGACAACTGCTCGTCGTGTGGCCGAACAAAACGCCGGATTGATACAGGAGCAGCAAGAGTGGCTGAGGGTGACACTCGCCAGTATTGGCGATGCGGTGATCGCTACGGATACGCAGGGGCGTGTGACGTATCTGAACGGCGTGGCTCAAGAACTGACGGGCTGGACGCAAGAGGACGCCAGGGACCAACCGTTGGAGGCGGTGTTCGTCATTCTCAACGAACAGACCCGGCAGCCGGTCGAGAACCCGGTGGAAAAGGTACTGCGTGACGGGACCATCGTCGGCTTGGCCAATCACACAGTCCTGATCGCCAAAGGTGGGACCGAGCGGCCTATCGATGACTCAGCCGCACCGATCCGGGATGCGACCGGCATGTTGATCGGGGTCGTGCTGACCTTTCGGGACGTGACCGAACAGCGACGAATCCAACAGGAAGTGCGGCAGAGCGAGGCTCGCAAGAGTGCGATTTTGGAAACGGCGCTTGATTGCATCATTACGATGGACCACGAGGGGAAGGTGGTCGAGTTCAACCCGGCAGCGGAGAAGACGTTCGGCTACACGCGGGCAGACGTGATTGGGCAAGAGCTTGGCGACCTCATCATCCCTCCCGCCCTCCGGGAGCGCCACCGCAAAGGCATTGCCCTTTACCTTTCCACCGGGGAGGGACCGGTGCTTGGCAAGCGGATCGAGATGCCCGCGCTGCGGGCGGACGGGAAAGAGATTCCTGTCGAATTGGCAATCACCCGCATCTCGACCGAAGGCCCGCCATTGTTCACAGCTTACTTGCGGGACATCACCGAGCGTACAAAAGCAGATCGTTATCGAAATGCCCGTCTCGCTGTGACCCAAGTGCTGTCTCAAGCAGCATCGATGCGGAAGTGTGCCATCGGTGTATTGCAGAATATCTGCGAGGTCTTGGGTTGGGACGAAGGATACTTATGGACGCTCGACCCCGAAGCCGAGGTACTTCGTTGTCTCGAAAGCTGGCGCAGCCCTGACATCACGACCCCGGAATTTGAGGCGACCAGTCGGCAGCGCACGTTTACCCGAGGCGAGGGGCTGCCAGGGCGTGTATGGTCGAGCGGTAGACCGGCCTGGATACCTGATGTTGTGCAAGACGCCAACTTCCCACGAGGGCCTATCGCCGCCAAGGAAGGGCTGCACGGAGCGTTCGCCTGCCCGATTGTTGTTGACGACTTGACGAGAGGGACCATCGAGTTTTTCAGTCGGGACATTCGTGAGCCCGACGCCGATTTGCTAGAGATGATGACTACCGTGTGCGGTCAGGTCGGCCAGTTCATGGAGCGCAAGTTGGCAGAGGACCAGTTGCATCAAAGCGAGCGAGAGCTTGCTGACTTTTTCGACAATGCGACCATCGGTCTACATTGGGTTGGGCCGGATGGCACAATCCTCCGCGCCAATCAAGCAGAACTCAACATGCTCGGCTACAACCGAGAGGAGTACGTCGGTCGACACATCGCCGAGTTTCACGCCGACGAGGATGTGATCTGCGACATCCTAAAGAGGTTGCAGGCCGGAGAGAATCTGGATGAGTATCCGGCCCGCCTCCGGTGCAAGGACGGTTCGATCCGGGACGTAGTGATCAACTCCAGCGTGCTGCGAGAGGATGGTGAGTTCGTCCACACCCGCTGCCTCACCCGTGACATGACTGAGCAAAAGCAAGCGGAGCAAAGGTTCACACGGTTCATGCAGCACCTACCCGGTCTGGCGTGGATCAAGGACTTGCAGGGCCGCTACATCTATGCCAACGACGCCGCCAAGGAAGCATTCCGCACGCCAGGGGCGGAACTCGACGGCAGGACCGATGATGAGGTCTTCTCCCCGGCAATAGCGGCACAATTCAAGCAGAACGATCAGCAAGCGATGTCGAGTGGGGTGCAGGTGGTCGAGGCTTTGGAGCATGAAGATGGCGTTGTTCACTACTCCCTTGTGAACAAGTTCCCCATCCTGGGATCGGACGGTCAGGCGGCACTGATCGGCGGCATGGCGATTGACATTACTGACCAGAGGCGAGCCGAAGCTGCGCTGCAGGAGAGCGAAGAAAAACTGCGGCTGTTGGCGAACACCATCCCGCAGTTGGCGTGGATGGCCCAGCCAGACGGGTACATTTTTTGGTACAACCGGCGCTGGTACGAGTATACCGGAACGACGCCGGAGCAGATGGAAGGTTGGGGCTGGCAATCGGTGCATGACCCGGAGACGCTGCCGAAAGTGCTGGAGCGGTGGAAGAGGTCAATTGCCACCGGCGAGCCGTTCGACATGGTATTCCCCCTCAAAGGCGCAGACGAACAATTCCGCCCCTTTCTCACACGGGTTAATCCACTAAGGGACGACGAAGGCCGCATCCTTTATTGGTTCGGAACGAACACCGACATTAGCGACATCAAGAGAATGGAAGGAGCGCTGCGAGACGCCGACCGTCGCAAGGACGAGTTCCTGGCGACCCTCGCCCACGAACTCCGCAACCCGCTGGCTCCGATCCGTAATTCGCTGCAAATCTTGAAAATGCCACGAGTGGATGCGGCGACAGCCCAGCAGACCAGGGACATGATGGAGCGTCAGGTCCATCATCTCGTCCGACTCGTGGACGATCTGCTGGACGTATCCCGTGTGATGCGGGGCAAGATCGAACTGCGCAAGGAGCCGGTGGAACTCGCCACCGTGGTCGCCCGTGCCGTGGAGACGGCCCAGCCACTCATTGAAGTCCAGGGACACCGACTCGACATCACGGTTCCACCGGATTCGCTGCTCTTGGACGCCGACCCGGTGCGGCTCACACAGGTCGTCGGCAACCTGCTCACCAACTCAGCCAAATACACCGAGGCGAATGGTCGTATCTGGCTAACGGCCCGACGAGAGGGAGATCAAGCGGTCTTGCGGGTGCGGGACGACGGTATCGGCATCGCCCCGGACATGCTCCCTCACGTCTTCGAGTTATTTGTCCAGGTGGATCATGCTTCCACGAAAGCTCAGGGCGGGCTGGGCATCGGACTGACGCTAGTGAAGAACCTTGTAGAGTTGCACGACGGCACGGTTGAGGCCCGCAGCCAAGGTCTGGGCAAGGGGAGTGAGTTCATCGTCCGCTTGCCGCTCATGGTTCAAGAGCGGCAGCCGAAGGAGAAAGACAACGGGGAACTGCAACAGGAACCTGCTCGTTCTACAGGTCATCGTCTGCTCGTAGTTGATGACAATCTAGATGCTGCGTTTAGTCTTGCCATGCTGCTGCGATTGCAAGGTCACGAGGTCCGGGTAGCCCATAGTGGCGCGGCGGCGTTGGAAATGACGAAAGCCTATGCACCGGACGTGGTGTTTCTCGACATCGGGATGCCGGGGATGGACGGCTACGAAGTGGCTCGTCGGATGCGGCAGCAGCCCGGCTTGGAGAAGGTAGTGCTGGCAGCACTGACCGGCTGGGGACAGCAAGAGGACCGCCGCCGCACTGCGGAAGCCGGATTCAACCACCATCTCGTGAAACCACCGGAACCAAAGGCGATTGAGAGCGTGCTGGCTGTACTCCCGCAGCGCCCCTACCCTCCCTCACGTTGACATGTGTCGCGTCTAGAGAAACTCTTTCGACGGCTGGCTAACGGCGTTCTTGACAATTTGTCCGAAATGCAGGCCCAACAATCACACCGTTAGATGTAAGGGCATCGGGTCGACCGCGTATCTAAAAGAGACCCCGGACCTAAGACAACACAGGCAACGGACGTGCCGGCCAGTTTGGCAGCCCCAATTTTTTTCTCGAACTCTCGCGTTCCCTCGAGACTGCGCCGTTTTCGTTTCTGGCTAACTAAAAAGCATTGAAGTCTGGCGCCGGGAAGTTGTGATGCATTGAAAGCTCTCGTCGATTTCTACTCTGTAGCAGTTCGTTGCCTTGTGCTGTCGTTATAGAGCAAGTAAATCGCCGTGATATCCTGCTTTCGCTTGAAGAAGGCCTCGACCACATCCGGGTCAAAATGCGTACCGCTCCCTTTTTGAATAATCTCAAAACTTTGCTCGAGAGGCATCGCATTCTTATAATGCCGCGCAGAACCAACTGCATCGAACACATCGGCGACGGCCGTGATACGGCCTTCGATGGGAATCGCTTCACCTTTTAGGCCGAATGGATAGCCTGAGCCATCCCATTTTTCATGATGCGATTCGGCGACGAGAGCGGCCATGCGCATGATCGGTGAATTACATTCTTCAATCAACTTTTTTCCAACCCGATCTGGATTCTGACGCTCGACAACATGGCAAGCGGTTTCGCACTGGATGATTTTTCGGCCAACGATACTATGCGTTTTCATCAGCTCGTACTCTTCGTCGGTAAGTCGGCCTGGTTTCTTAAGGATATGATCCGGAATTCCAATCTTTCCCACGTCGTGCAATTGAGCCGCGTGTTCCATCCATTGCACGCGTTCCTCGCTGAAGCCAAGCTCGGCGGCGATAATGGCGGCATAGCGGCCAACGCGAAAAACGTGATGACCGGTCTGGTCATCCCGGTTTTCTGCCGCGCAGGCCAAACATTGAATGGCTTCACGACGCGAGCCATACAGTTCCGCAGTGCGCAGGCGGACTTCCCGCTCAAGCTGAATCGATTGGCTCGCTAATCGGTTCACGTGCGCTTTTGCCAATAGTGTGTTTCGCACGCGCGCGATCAACTCCGAAGCATTGACCGGCTTGTTGAGGAAATCCGTTGCTCCCAAGTTCAGGCATTTGATTTTAACATCCGCTTCGGTGGACGAAGTCAAAACCACAATCGGGATTTGTTTCGTTTCCACATTCTGCCGTACCTGACTCAGGATGTCCAAGCCAGTTACGCCGGGCATATGAATGTCGCATAACACTAGATCGGGCAGATCCGACCTTATTTGATCAAACGCATTTTCTGGTTCGGTCAAAGTTTGAACGTGCATGTAATTCGCTTGACTCAACAACTTGCGAACCATGAGAACGGTGGAGGGCTCGTCATCGATCACCAAGATTTTTGCAGACTCGATACTTCGATTTAGCAATTCGCCATCGGATATTAGCTCGCCGCGTGCCGCGTGCCTTACCTCAACTTCTTTGGGCGCACCGGCCGCCACGGATTGATGTCCGTCGTGGAAATGGCAACGATTTCGTCCATTTTGCTTGGCTTCGTAAAGCGCTTTGTCCGCTCGGCTAATGATGGACTCGACTGTGTCGGCATCGAGCGCCGTAGCGATGCCCAGGCTCACGGTAGCACGGATGACTACCTCACCGACTTGTGTCGCCAAGGCCTCGATCGTTTCGCGGATACGTCTGGCTGCTGCGAGGGCATCCCCAGCGCTGCCGCCCGGTAAAATGACGGCAAACTCATCGCCGCCATAGCGGACAACCAAGTCCATCGCGCGAAGCGATCGTTCGATTTCTGTAGCGATCGCTCGCAACACATGATCACCTGCCTGATGGCCGTGCTTGTCGTTAACCGTTTTAAACGCATCGATGTCGATGAACAACAACGACAAGGGTGTTCCCTGACGTGCCCATTCGATCATGCGTCGGTTGATCTCGTATTCAAATGCCCGGCGGTTGGCGATTTTCGTCAGAGGGTCCCGCAGCACATCGCTTTCCAACGCCGACGAGTACTTCGCCAATTCGTCACGATAAACTTTTGCACTGATCGTGTTGCGGACCCGCGCGACCAACTCGCCAAGCTCAACCGGCTTGGTCAAAAAGTCGTCGGCTCCATAGCTCAGAGCTCGGATGCGAGTCTCGCGATCGGTGTCACTGGTCAAAGTAATGACGGGAATCCGCTGCATCGATTCGATTCGTCGCATCGTGCGCAAGATCTCCAATCCATCGACTTGCATCCGAATGTCCAATAGGACCAAGTCGGGGTTCGTGTTTTGGATTTCCTTGATGGCTTGGCTGCCGTCGTTGATTAACACAAAGTTGGAAAAGCCGACTTCGGATAAGTGCTTTCGCAAGGCAAGAGTTACCGTCGGCTCGTCATCGACGATCATAATGAGCGCCTTCCTGACTTGCTCGTCGGAAGGCCGATGGTAAGCAAACGGGTTGTCTTGAGGGTAAACAGTGGTCGGGCGAATCGCGCCATTAGGAGCAGCGAATTCTTCGGCCTTTAAGGACGTTTGCGCGATTGAAGTGGTAGACGAAATTGCCATAAATCTAACCTTAGTGAAAATGATGTTTTGAGAGCTTATGATCTAGTTTGGCCAAGTCATTCGCCCTTCCATGGACTTCCTGGCAAGATTTACAATTGATGCTTTCCCGTCCTATCGGTTAGCCCGTTTGGTATTCCATGGAATTCGATACTGGTAGACTTTGCGGTATGGAGGGAAAAACGGACGGGCACTCCGGCGACACGCTTGTCGAATCTAGCCATATTCGTTGGCAAATCGATTCGATCTCGGCCAACGAGATTTCAATGCCGTTGCCATCGCCTGCCCTTGCACTTGCTCGCAAATTTCCCGCTGGTTCGGTGAACGCCTCGAATCCAGCTGTACCGCCGGCGCCCTTCAGCCAATGCGCCAATTCGGCGAGCGCATCGTAATCGGATTGGTCTGCGTGCATCCGCATTTCGGAAACTTTTTTCCGCAAACGGCTGACAAACGTTTCAACGATTAGTCGATAGTCCGGATCCTCCATGGGCAAGCTAGGGAGAATCGCGCCGCCCGGCGGCAAGGACGTCACTGGTTGTTCCTTGCGCGGCTGTTCACCGTTTGATTCGACTTGTACCAACATGTCGGCCTGGAGTGGTTCCCCGGCTGGTTGGATCGTGGAAGCTGTCGACGGCGTAGACACTGCAACGGCTGGGGCGGCAGGGCGAGTCGCGGCAACGATTTCGTGTGGGAGTAAATCCGCTAAGGTCTTCAGCAATCGAGACACGCTGATCGGCTTTCCCAGGAACGCATCGCATCCAGCGTTTCGGCATTTCACTTCATCGTCGTGCATGACATTTGCCGTGAGTGCGACGATGGGCCCACGATACCCGCGCTGGCGCAGTTCTCGCGTTGTCGAAAACCCATCGAGTACCGGCATTTGCATGTCCATAAGAATCGCGTCATAGTTCGTTTCCGAAGCCATTTGCAAGGCGATCTGGCCATGTTCGGCCAACGAAACCGTGACCCCCGCGCGACGTAACACGAGCGCTGCCAAATCACGATTGGAATCGCCGTCGTCGACAACAAGGACGTGTTGATTATGGAAACGAATTTGTGTTTCGCTTGCCTGGGTAACGACGCGAACGCCGGACTCGCGCGCATCGAAAGCAACACGCGAAATTCCCTCGAGGCAGCCCGGATCGATTACGATGGTAAACGTGCTTCCGACATTGAGCTCGGACTTTACTGTGATATTGCCACCCATTTTTTGAGCAATTTGACGACTAATCGACAATCCCAAACCCGTGCCGCCGAATCGACGCGTGATCGATGAGTCCGCTTGTGAAAACGGATCGAAGATGCGCTCTATCTGTTCGGGCGAAATTCCAATGCCCGTATCCGTGACATCGAATGCCAACAATTCAGCGGGGCCACATCGCTCCATCCGCACCATCAGCTCGACGCCGCCTTTTTCCGTAAATTTGATCGCATTGCCGATCAAATTTAGGAGCGCCTGTTGCAATCGGAACCTATCGGTGACGATCGTCTCCGGAATCAAACCTTCGGCCCGATAGGTCAAACTGATTCCCTTTTGTTCGGCTTTGATCCGCAGCGTTTCAATAGCTGAAGACAGGATCTCTTGCGTTGCACAGCGTTTCATTTCAAGCTGCATGCGGCCCGCTTCAATTTTCGACAAGTCGAGGACGTCGTTGATCAGGGCCAGCAGATGTTCACCGCTGGAATGGATCGTCGCCAAGAATTTTTGGCGATTTTCTTCGGTTTCAGCAACGCCACTACGTAGGACTTCGGTGTAGCCCAAAATCGCGTTCATCGGTGTTCGAATCTCGTGGCTCATACTCGCCAAAAACCTGCTCTTAGCTTGATTGGCTTGGTCGGCTGCAGATTTCGCCAGCGACAACTCAACTTTGTGTCGCTCAAGTTCGCTGACGTCCTCAAATGACGTCAACACGCCGCGATACTCGCCGTCGTGGCCCACAATCGGCGATGAGTTGGCGATCAACGTCAGTTCCCGTTCCTGCCGATCGATCAACTTTAGTAGCCAATGAGTTTGCGGCGCCTCCTCTTGGATCGCCAAAGTCCATGGAAACAGGTGAATAGGTTCCGACAAGCCTTGGGGAGCCTCAGGGTGCTCGAACTTCCACGCAAACGTTTCGGACGGCTTGCCAATTAACTTGTCCGAGGTACAGCCGATCCATTGGGCAAATGCTTCATTAGCCAACACAACTCGACCTTTGCGGTCGGTGAGCAACAACCCGCCCGTCAACGAATCGAGCGCTGCCCGCACCCGTTTGGGAACCGCCTGATTCGGATCGAGTTGCTTCAAGACAAATCCCAAATAAAAATAAATTGCAAAGAATCCAAATGCTCCGACGGTCAAGAAGAATCGCGACCATGGGCGATGAAAGTACCCCCAGAATCCTCCCTCGGTGAGCGGGGTGAATACGAGTTCTAGCTGGCCCCATTTGCCCGTGCCCACATGCAAGGGGATCGACAGATGCGTTTCCTCACTGCGGCCCTCCGATTCGCTCCAAGTGGATTTGTGTGGACCGGCTTCGACTTCCACGCGGCGATTGTTCCGGCGAATCGCCGCGGAGACCAGTTGTTCGTTCCGCGCCACCAACGACTCCAACAAACCGCGCGCGGAGCGGACGTCAGCTCGATTCAAATGAATCGCGCAGTCCAATGCAATCGATTCGCACAGTTTAATTCGGCCGAGCATTTCGACTTTGTGTTGATTGGGACCTGCGCCGATAAACGTGGCAATCCCCATGATGCTAAGCATCATGCAGACGATGCCGATCGTAATCCGGCCCTTTGCACTCAGAGATTTCATGGATCGACTCGAAACTTAAAAATATGATTTGCCGTCTTTTACGAAGGAGAAACCGCTTCCGTCGACGCAAGCTCTGCTTCGGCATTGCTTGTCGTCTTTGTGACCCTTGGCTCAGCCAAGTAAGTTTGCAGTGATTCGTCGCTTTCCTCTTCGCGCTTGTCAAACGAGCCCAAAATGGGAAGCGGATCGATCAAGGCCCACGCCGGCAGATGCGCCATTAATGCCACGAGGACTTGACCTCCGCGGATCAACCACACCACATACCCAACGGAGATGGACGTCGACAATGCTGCCGCGCTGCCCGTGATCAGCATCGGCAGCCCGGTCAAGCTTTCTGCTTGGCGAGAAAATCCGTCTAGCGCATTCCAGAAAAGACCTGCTTGGGTCACAAACTGCAGTTCGGCGGTAGGGAATAACCCGACGACTTCAATATCCGTTCCGCGCGCGCCTAAGCCTGCGAATACCTTCAGCCAAGAAACGCCGTCGATGTCCAGTTGGTCCTCGATTTGAATTGAGGTGGAATCGAACTCGTCACGCACAGAATTCTGTCGGGGCGCTTGGGGCTCGATCGCATTGGCCAACTGATCGGCCGTTTCCACGGGCGCGGAATTAACCAGGTTGATCGGTGACGGAGGCAATGTTTCCGGTGCGACGGACGCGATTGTGGGCACCGACACGCTTGGAATGGTAGGACCATTCGACGTCATCCCGGCAGCGGCGACTTGAATTGTTACCTTGGCAATATTGCTGCTTGCGGCACCGTCTGACAACTGATATTCGAATGAATCCATGCCACTGAACCCAACCGATGGTTGAAAAGTAATCGACCCGTCGGCGTTGGTCACCAAAATCCCGTGGGCCGGACCCGTGACAACTTGGATCGTCAAATTGGATGAGTCGACATCAGAGTCGTTCGCAAGAAGCTCCGACCGAGAAATCGTCAAGGAATTCCCTTGGGCTGTAAAAACGGTGTCATCGCCGGCTATCGGCGAGTCGTTCGCCGGCCTTACATTGATCAAAAACCTTCCCAGTGATACGACGCCATTTCCGTCATCGACTGAGAAGTCAAAACTATCCCCTCGCGTCTCGCTACCGTCGTGAATGTATCGAACCTCGCCGCTATTTACCTGTGCTTGAGTAAAGGTCGTGATGCTAACGCCTGGGTTCGACACCAGCTCCAAACGGCCTTGCGCTGTTGCCTGCGCGACGCGATAGACGATATTGCCTGCTGAATCATCCAAGTCACTTGTGGTTAATTCGAGAGCTGTAATCGATCCATTCGCGCCTTCGTTGACCGTTAGCGGGCTATTGGTCATCAACTGTTGTTCATCGTTGACGCCACTGATCGTTACGGTGACCGTGCCAAAAACGGATGCCCCCGCTTCGTCTGCCAGAATGTAAACAAAGGTATCGAAGGCCGTATCGCCAACGTTTAAATCTTCAAATTGGCCGTTCGGGTTATAGGTAATCGTGCCGTCGCCGTTGTCGACCACCAACCCGCGCGTCCCATTGAGATCCAATCCCACAACCGTCAGCACGTCGTTGTCATTGGGATCAGTGTCATTGACCAGCAGATTGGCCGTAATGAATGAACGATCTTCGTCTGTTTCAAATCCGACACCGGCATCGTTCCCAGCCGTCGGCGACAAGTTGTTCACGGTCAGCGTCGTGGTAACCGCGTGGGTATTGCCCGCCCCATCAGAAACTTGCAAGCCGATCGAATGGTTGCCCTGGTTTGTAATGGACCAGGCATTGAGAACTGCCCAGGTTATCGTCGGCGTTGCCCCGACTGCATCGCCAAATACGCCGTCGTTGTTTAGATCCCAGCGATAACTCAACGAGCTTCCTTCAGGGTCGGACGACCCCAAACCGTCGAGCAGCACGCCGGCACCTTCATTGATGAGGTACGGTCCCCCCGCCACGGCGGTTGGATCTTCATCTTGATCGACGACGTTGATCGTTAGCGTCTCGTCGTAGAAATTGCCCGCGGAATCCATTACTCGGATCGTTACGCTGTAACTGCTTTGCCGTTCATAATTGATTACGCCATCGTCCAGCACCAACTCATCGGAGCCGACTCCTCCAATCGAGAACAGGGCACCGTCGCCGCCCGGTCGAATCGAGTATGTAAACGACTCGAACGCATCGGCATCGGCGGCCGTCAACACACCCACTGAAAACCCTCCGGCCGTGTTGGAATTTTCGGCCACCGTCATGCCGTCCGGCGCGAGATTGGTCGGCGCTTCGTTGACATTCAGCACGTTGATCGTAAGCGTCGCGGTTGAACTCAAGCCCGGAGCGCCGCCATCCGTGACTTGTACTTGCAACGTAAACGACGTCGTCGTTTCAAAATCCAACTGCGTTGGATCGGCGACTGTGATTTCCCCTGTGGCGGCATTAATTGCAAACGCCGTCGCGCCTGTGCCACCCGTAATCGTAAAGCTCAACGCGCCATTGGCTGCGGCGTCCGGATCTGTTGCCACAACGGTTCCCACCACGGCGCCGTTGAGCGAGTTTTCGTTGACGCCAAACGTCTGGTTGGCGATCAGGGGCGATTCGTTGACGTCATTGACATTGACCGTGAAAACTTGGTCAATAAAATTTCCGACAGAATCGGTGGCTCGAAGCGTGAAGGTGTAAACGCTTTTGGTTTCAAAGTCCAGTGCGCCATCGGTCAGGATCAACTCGTCAGCGGCCACGCCGCCGATCGAAAAATTGGCGGCATCGGCCCCGGGCAAAATGGCGTAACTTATTGAGTCGCCGGCGTCCGGATCGGTCGTGACAAACGCTCCGAGATTCAAGCCTGCCGTCGTATCGGTGCCTTCTACGACGCTGAAAATTGTCGGTGTCACATTGGTCGGCGCTTCGTTGACATTCAGCAGATTGATCGTAAACGTAGCGGTTGAACTCAAGCCCGGAGCGCCGCCATCGGTGACTTGTACTTGCAACGTGAATGCCGTCGTCGTTTCAAAATCCAGCTGCGTTGGATCGGCGACTGTGATTTCGCCTGTGGCGGCGTTAATTGCAAACGCCGTCGCGCCTGTGCCACCGATGATCGAATAAGACAACGTCCCGTCAGCGCCAGAATCTAAATCACTAGCCACCGCAAAACCAACCGACGTCCCAATACTCGAATTCTCCATGACGCTCAATGATTGGGCGCTGATGCTGGGACCGTCATTGACCGCGGTGACGTTGATCGTCATTGCTTCGAGGTTACTCGAACCCCCATCGCCGTCAGTTAGCAGAAACTCAACGGTGCGGGCAACGACGCCGGGATCATCAGAAAGGTTTTCATAAGTGATGTTTTGAGCCAGCGCTTGAACGGCCGCCAAGTTTGCGTTTGCATTCAGTTTTATCACTAATGGCGTGATTCCGTCCGTGCCACCCACAAAACTACCGATGGTGAGGGGCCCGCCGCCGAAGTTGAACGTCACATTACTACCGGAAACACCAATCTCGCCGACTCCGGTTCCTTGATTGCGAATCGATAGCCGATCAAAGCTTGTGCTATTGGCACTTAGATACGCAGTGAGTTGTCCGCCGTCGAAATCAATCGCGTCTGGGTCGCTAACGGCAAAGCCGCTGTCGATCACCGTGGCGGGATCGTTTTCTGTGTAACTCAGCGAACCGCCAGTGAGGGTGATGGTCGGCGCTATATTGCCCGTCCCAACGTTGATGTTGATAGTATCGGTGTCGGATTGCGGGCCGCCGGAGCCTGAATTCCCCAAGTCGTCGGTCGCGATTGTCAGTGTGGCGAGCCCGGTAAAACCTTTGTTTGGAGTGAAAACGAGCCCTTCCAACGCCGCGTTGACCCGCAAGAGCGTTCCGCTAAAAGTCATTGTATTGTCACGCGTGCCGTCCCCGGTCGCGAAGGTGAGCCCGGTTGGTGCGGAAAACCTTTGCCCAAAAACACCCTGGGTGTCGCCAGGGCCGTTGCCAGTCCAGACGACTATAAAATCCCCTCTCGCGTCCATCGCGACCGACGAATATTCCTGGTCGCCGGACGTCGTTGTGTTAACCAGCGTTTCTCCGCCCTTGGCAGTTCCTGAGGCGTCGTATTGGCGGGCATAGATTCCTTGCCCATTACCGTCTTGATCCTTGGTCGTCCAGGTGACCACAAAGTCGCCGTCGGCATCCATTGAAACCGACGAATGCATTTGTTCCCTCGCCGTGGTGAGGTTCACTTGGAACTCGCCCCCTTGGGCGACGCCTGCGGCATTGTAGCGTTGGGCAAAGACGCCCCAGTTGTCGCCGTCTTGGTCCTTGCTCGACCACGTTACGATAAAGTTGCCCTTGGCATCCATCGCAACCGACGGGAATTCCTGTTCCTTGGCGCTGGTGGTGTTGACTTGGAACTCAGATCCCTGTGGTATTCCAGCCGCATCGTAGCGTTTGGCAAATATGCTCCAACTGTCGCCGTTCTGATCTTTGCTCGACCAAGTTACGACGAAGCCCCCGTTGGCGTCCATGGCCACCGACGAGGCGGTCTGCTCGTTGGCCGTTGTGTTATTGACGCGGAACTCGCCCCCCGTTTTTGCGCCTGCGGCGGTGTAACGTTGGGCATAGACTCCCCAGTTGTCGCCGTCCTGGTCCTTGCTCGACCAAGTGACGACGAAACCACCCTTACTTTCCATCGCGACAGCGGGCGCAAGTTGTTCCTTGTTTATATATGTATTGACATGAAGCTCAGCTCCTTGGGCGACGCCAGCGGCATTGTAGCGTTGTGCATTAATGCCCCAGTTGCCCGATCCAAAATCTGTGGACCAGACGATTACGAAATTGCCGTTATCGTCCATGGCAACCGACGAGTAAACTTCGTCGTTATCCGTTTCTGTATTGACGCGAAATTCGCCTCCCTGGGCCACGCCGGACGCGTTGTAACGTTGCGCGTAAACGCCCCAGCCGTCACCGTCTTGATTTTTGCTCGACCAAGTCACTACGTAATTTCCGCCGGAATCTGCTGCGACGGCCCGCGGACTACCGAAATCGCTGGTTGTCCCGCCGAAGAACTCGGAGTCAAGAGTCCCTTGGCGATCCGAGGTTGTGGTATTGATGCGGAATTCGCCGCCGCTCGTGGATACCGTTCCGCTTGGCCAACCGAGGGTTAACCATCCGTTGGTCGCAGTCAATGTCACCTGAACGAGCCCACCCCCCGCGTCCACGTCGTTGATTGAAATCAGATTGCCATTTGCCGTGCTGAACAGCAGCGCTGTGTCCTGCGGCGTGGATTGATTCGCAACCGTAGCATTAACCGGCGCCTCATTCACGTTGGTCACTGTGACCACGATCGATTGGGAATCGGTGAATAAGCCATCGCTAACTTGTACGATCACTTCGTAATCGTTGTCGGCGCCGACATCGCTCGGCAACTCGAAATTGGGTGCCGAAACGAAACTCAGCACACCCGTCGAGCTGTCGATTGTAAACTTCGTCGAGTCCAAACCGCCGCTGACGGAGTAAATCAGAGTTTCCGCGGGTAAATCCGTGTCGCTGGCAGTAATAGTGGCGACAGCGGTGGTGTTCTCGGCAATGCCGAGTGTCGCGTTCGCTCCGCCGCCATTGGAGGTGATCACCGGAGTGTTGTCGTTGGCCGGCGTAACCGTAACCGCAATCGCCTGTGAGTCGCTTAGCAGGCCATCGCTGACTTGCACCGTCACGTCGTAGACGTTGTTACCACCGGCATCAGTGGGGGTTTCGTAATTGGGCGCGGCGACGAACATCAGCGCGCCGCTGGAACTGTTGATCGCAAATTTGGCCGCGTCCGCTCCGCCAACAATCGTGAAAGTCAGCGTCTGAACCGGAAGATCGGCGTCGCTGGCGGTCACGGTGGTCACGGCCGTGGAGTTTTCTGGCACAAAGATCGTCGCCGTCGCACCACCGCCGTCGCTGGTGATCGTCGGAGCCGTGTTAGGCGACGCGTCGTAGAGGAACAGGAATGGCTGGTTTGCGGTCTCGCCGGAATTAGTTTCGAGCGTGTTCCAGGCACCCCAGCTCGAACCGTCCCACTGCAGGTAATGCAGATCGCTGTTGGCGTCCTGGACCGAGAGCATAATCTGAATGCTATTGGGGTCGGCAGACAACGTCATTGCATTCGACACGGCTCCTAGATTCGGGGTGGACTGTTCGGCGGACCATCCGCCGCCGCTAGTCCAGGTCCGGTAGCTCACGCTCGTTGTCGCCAATTCGCTGTAGGTCGCCAGTAAGTCGCCGGAGTTGTCCTCAAAGGCCAGCGACATGCTCATCGACGTTGCGGAAACGACATTTGTGGTGGCCGCAAGCTTTGAGCCCCACGTCGATCCGTCCCAGACTGCATACCAAACTTCATTGCCGTCCGACAGAATTCCCAATGCAATTCGGTTGCTGTTCGGGTCGGATGCCATCTGCGCCCAACTCACATCACTGCTGGCCCCGACACCGGCGGGCGCCGCAAACTCCTGCTCGGCACTCCATGTCGAACCGTCCCAGATCCGATACTGAACCGCGTTGGTCGAAGCATTGGAATCGTATGTCGCAATGGCATGGCCACTGAGCGACTCAAAGGCCACAGAGATATCGGTATGATCGGCCCCGACTAACGCATCTAGCGTGACCGAATTGCCCCAGCTCGAACCGTTCCACACCAGCGCGAAGTCAACTTTCGAATCTTGCCCATTGGCGACCAGAGCCATCTGGTCGGCGGACGGACTGCTTGCCAATTCCAATTGAGCGACACCGCCGGAAATCGGAGTCGTGATAGTTTGCTCGGCTGACCAGGCGATGCCATTCCAAACGCGATAGGAAATCGGCATCGAACCTGTAGTACCGTTATTCCAAATGAGCATCGCATCGCCGCTCTGACTCTCGTAAGCGATGTCGAAGCCATGGTCGGTCGAGGTTTGGGCCGTGGCCAGCGAAAATGGAACCGCCGCCCAGCTGCCACCCGAGTAGATTTCCGCAGAGATAACTCCGCTACCGTCCACACCCACGACGATTTTCTCGTCGCGCGTAGCAGATTCGGCCCCGTCGATAATGCGCCACGAACCGACGTTTGCAGTATTGGTGGCGGGTCCGAAACTCGATCCATCCCATGCGGCGGCGTTAGGGCTGGTGTCGACATTCGCTCTCCAGATGGCCGTGTCGCCACTTGTTGTCGCCAACAACCCGTGCCAGTGCTCCTGAGACCAATCGGAAACTGCAATCGTCGAATCGATTTGCCCGACCTGATGCTCAAGTTCCCAATCGCCCCCGAGCGATTGGTGACCCGTCAGGTCGTCGCTCGCGGCGATATCCGTGTCAATCAACGTTGCCAAACGGTCGATCAACCGAATGCCAGCATCGTTCGATGCCAAATCGCAGCCGTAGATAAGGACGTCGGCATTGGAACTGAGGTGCGCGCGCCAACTCATCAATTCCATCGCACGATCAGCAATCGTGGAATTGTTAAGGTTCACGCTTCCCAGTTGAAATTGGCCACTTCCTCCGTGCGAAATAATGTGGATGGCATCGATGCGATCCGATTGTTCGAGAAACCTCGTGATTGCCTCAATTCCGTCCTGTTCGGATTGTATTTTCAACACGGTGTATTCACGACCATTGGGCAGCGGCTGCAATAGTCCATTCAGGATTCCTTGGAAGTCGCCAACCGACTCATCGATGACGACCAATTCCAAAGCGAAGCGTGCGGATGCATCAAGACTCCCGAATGAATCTTCCTGATAGGCAGCGAGCAATTCTCCTGGCATCGTTGTAGGCGAATCCTCGGCGGAAAGACGATCATCGTCCACGTTTACGGAAATCGGAACCTGTGGAACAGCATCAAGTTCGCCCATCGAGGGGGGCAGAGCATTATTGAGAAAACTTGTTGATTCCGAGAGGTTGACGTCACTCTGCGTTTGTTGCTCAAGAAGCGCGATCGCGTCAAAAAAACCACTCCATGTTGAATCGCTGTGATTTCCAAAAAGGTCGTTTAGCTCCTCGATGGGAATTGCAGCGTTTGGCTCGCCGCCGTCAATCAATGGATTGGCATCTAACAGCAATCGTTGCTCGAGGGCAATCATTTGTAAGGGCCTATGCCCCATGTCACGTTGCACCAATGACGCAAGAGGCGCATTCAACATCTTCCAAAAGTCGTGCAGGCCGAGATTGCGCATAATCGTCCAGATGTCGTTGAGAGAACGTTTCGTTGCAATTCCCAAACTGCGGATCAACAGTTGGGCCCGCACTGGAAACTCTACGATTTGGGCCGAGTTAGATGGCAATGTGCGGCGCAAAACTCTCCGCAATTAAGAAGATTTGAAGGTCATTCGTAAACGATAACGACCGCAACGGTTAAAACGCTCGTATTGAATATGGCGGCCGGTCGCCATGTGGGCAGTTTTAACAACCCCTCCGAAGGTCGAGAGCTCGGGTGGCCGTTGGAACCCCGCGTCCCGCGATAGTAAT
This sequence comes from Pirellulaceae bacterium, assembly GCA_041745295.1. Lineage (GTDB taxonomy): Bacteria > Planctomycetota > Planctomycetia > Pirellulales > Pirellulaceae > JANMEB01. The sequence continues at coordinate 18,673 of JBGTJE010000107.1, forward strand.
ATCTCCAGCGCGGCAGAAACCAACATCCGAACTGAATTCCGCCGCTCTCATTTCGACCGGATTTTTACAAACATCGCGTGCAATGATCGCGCATCTCGATGATTTCGTCTGGATCTCCTGGTGTTTTTTGCCCCTTCGCTACATTCGATTCAATGCAGAGACTCGGCATGCGCCTCATAAGGAGGACCTTAGGCAATTTAAGCGCACTGGTTTACTCCATGGTCCGATAAATCGTTTACTGATGATTAGTCTCGGCCGACTGGTTGTTCTCGAATTACCGCCCAAAATGAATCAAGTTCAAATCACAGCTTGGGGGTGGCGGCATTGGGTTTTGGTCGCCTCTGCGACCCTGGCTCTGTATTCGCTCTTGTCGTTGGGCCGGATAGGCAGCACACCAACTCTGGCGGCTCAGAGCTCCAGTCTTCAATTTCCCGGCGCGGACTCAACAACGGCGTTGGTGCAAAAACATATTTCTCCGTCGTACTTTGATCTGAGTGCCCAGGAGCCCGCTGAATTTGAAAATTCAAGCTTGACCTTGGGAGATTTCAAGCTAGATGGACCTGATCATCTCGTTCATGCAACCGAACCGGTGTTGGAACAGGCCGGTCGGCTAACCGAACCATGGTGGGCGCCGCTGGTTGTCGAGCCCATGTTTAGCGTGGCCACTGAGCGAATCACGCCAGAGTCCCTAGTCTATTCAGCGCTCGAGAATTCTCCTTTCATTCAGGCAATCAGTCGCGATCCGCTGATCCGCGAGCAAGAGGTTCTGGAAGCCGCGGCCGCTTTTGACCCTGAGCTTTTTGCCAGGTCTCTCTACGATGATCGCGTCGATCCGGTGGGCAACCTTTTGACGACGGGCGGCCTCCCATTCCTCAAAGACAACATTTGGACGGGGTCAGCCGGGGTTCGAAGACAACTTCAATCGGGCGGTGATTTTGAAATGAGCCAACGAATTGGCTTTCAGAACAGCAATTCTCGGTTTTTCAGTCCCCAGGACCAAGGCACGGCAACGCTGGCGATCAGCCTCAATCAGCCGTTGATGCGCGGGAGCGGACGCCTCTACAACCGCAGCCAGATCATGATCGCCGAGGCCAACCAACGAGCCGCTTTGGAGAATTTCCTTACCGGCTTTCAGGATGAATTGATCAAAATTGGCGAAGCCTATTGGAACCTGGCGTATCGTCGGAGCATATTGTTGCAGAAGCGACGCAACGTACAGCGCGGCGAGGACATTCTGGCGAAACTCCAGGGGCGAGCGGATTTGGATTCGGTCCCTAGCCAAATCCTTCGAGCGCAAGCTGCCGTGTCATCGCGGCAAACAGAATTGTTTAACGCCCTGAGAGATGTCGAAAACGCGCAAACGGTAATCCGGCAACTGACCGGTGACTGCATCGCGCTGAACACGATCGATGTCGAGTTAATCCCTGTGGAACCTCCCGTCCATGACTACAACCCGCAGCCTATCGATCAGTTGGTTCAACAAGCGGTCCAAAATCGTCCCGAGATTCGCGAAGCCGTGCAGCTCGCCAAAGTCGCCGCCATTGAACGTGATATCAGCCGGAACGAAATGCTTCCCGAGCTAAACCTAGTATTTAAGACTTATGTCGCGGGGCTGCAGCCTGATTCCGGCATTGGTCTTGCTTGGCAACAGCAGTTCGTCAACTCAACGCCCGGATACGCCGCTGGCTTGGAGTACACTGTCCCCTATGGCCGCCGGGCCTCGACTAGCCAATTCAACCAACGCAGGCTTCAGCTAGAAAAAATCAACGCGGAAGTCACAGTCGTCTTGCTGAATGTCGTATCCGAAACCCAAATCGCCGTTCGTCGGCTCGACTCCGCATACAAGACGATGCAAGCGTCGCGCACCGCGATGGAGGCATCCACTTCCGATCTTGAGTACCAGAATCAACGCTGGGAGTCGTTTGCGTTGGTCGAGGGAGACTTCGCCGAAGGGCAAACGCCGGTCACGTTGCTCGACCAACTCCTCGACGCTCAACAACGTCTCGCTAATGCTGAATCGATCTATTCACAGGCAGAATTGGAATTCAAGAAGGCCGAAATTACCCTCAAGCGGACCTCGGGAGTCTTGTTGCAGTACGCCACGATCAACGACAGTCCCGTCAACCTCGACGATACTCCCGCGTTGCGATTCGATCAACACAATCGCTAAACTCGGAATGATTCGAATCCTCAGCGGGCACGTGGCAACTGAGCCAAATCGTGAGCTACCCTTTTCCATTCAGCGGTGGCCGAAATTGAAATTCGTCAATGGTTGACGTCCTGGCCGCTGGCGCAGCTTAGTGGCAGCCATGTCTAACTCCAAATTTTTCCCGAATCGCAGATTCATTTCAGTCGTTTGTACGGGATTGACAGTGCTTGGGATCGCGGCGCTTTGCCCGTGCGCCCCTGCTCAGATCGAAGGGTTTACTGAACCCTTCCGATCGAGCGAGCTTGCCAGCGATGAGGCAGGCACGATTGCCAAGATCTACGTCGTCGAAGGCCAAACCGTAAAGGCCGGTTCGCCCATTGCTTCGTTGGACGATCGCACGCAACGGATCAAGGTCGAGTTGGCCCAACATCAAGCCAAATCAAATAGTAGCCTCGACGCGATGCGTGAGACACTCGAAAAACGCGACCAAATGTTAAGCCGTTTGCGTCTGATGCACGACAAGGGATACGCCTCGGAAAGTGAAATCATTCGAGCCGATTTAGAGCGGACCATTGCCTATTCAAGATTCTTGGCGGCGGAAGAAGACTCTGTCACGCGCGAAATCGAGCTGCGTCGCAGCCAACTGGAGTTGAGTCGCCGCACGATTGTTGCACCGTTTGACGGCATCGTCGCCAAGATTCATCGTCAAGATGGCGAGTTTCTTTCGCCGGTCAAACCCGAAGTCGCACTGCTCATTCAAACCGATCTGTTGTTGGCCGCGTTTCCAATTCCATCATCACAAGTCGATTCGTTCAAGCTCGGGCAAGAGATCCGGGTCATTTTCGACGACGGACCATCGTTGCTCGGAACGCTTCATTCAATCGCCCCGACAACCGATGCGCAAAGCGATACCGTCCAAATCAAGATCAAGATCAACAACGCACCGGGATTATTACGTAGCGGACAACGCTGCCATGTCCAGCTCTAAAGTCTTCAACGAAACGCGACCCGGGACTCGCGGCGGGGTGTTTGCCGAATCACCCAAATGGGACTCGTGATTTCACATGCGACTTTGCAGGTTTATTGAAACAAGCCATGGCCCATCCCGTTACACTACCCGCGTCAGGAGCGAATTTACGCGAGCGAACGAGTCCCCTGCCCACTCTGGGTTTTGAGCCATGCGTTCGGACGAATCTGGCGCTGCCTAGTACTTTTCAGCTAATTGAATATGCCCGGACCTCCGCGACCAAGCGAGATTTCCTTCGTTGCGCCGCTAAACATCTCCTCTCGTCCGGCCAAGTCGCCGCCATCTGGTACTTAATCAAACCCGGCGGCGGAAACGAAGTGCAAGTCTCTACGCTTGGGGACGACGAATCCCATCGCCTGTGGCCGTTCGTTGAGGAAAAGCTTCCTAACGCGATCTCCCAGGTCGTCGCGGCAACACAATCCATCTTGTTGCCGCTGCCAAGCCTTCCGAACTACTCGCTTCATTTGACCCCGATTCCGGACCAATCCAATGATGCCGCTTTTTTTTGCGCATTGACCAGCAGGGACTCAAACCCCTCGTTTCACGACGCATGGTTCCAATTTCTCGCGGCGGGTCTGCAGATATGGGAATTCCATAGAACCACCGAAACCACTCGCCTGCAGAATATCAGTCTGTCGCAATGGTTTACTGTGTCGCAAGCGATTTTGTCCGGCACCGATCAGCGGGCAAGTCTTTACTTCGCGGCGACTGGAATTCGAAAAATCGCACAGGCGGAACAGGTCGCAATTGCCTTTTGTGAACCCGACCGTTCCAATCGCCGAATTGTGGCCATTTCCGACGTCGAGACATTTGACGCTTCCAGTCCCTTGGTTAAGCAAATCGAACTTGCCACCTGCTTGCCATTGGAATCAGAAAAAGAATACCTCGTGTTGCAGGCCAATAACGACACCGACCCTCAACCCGTATTGCGGCAGTACTGTATTGAATCATCGGTCGAATCGTGCTTTGCAACCATGCTTCGGGCTCAGGACGGAACCATTGTTGGATCCATCTTGGTTGGTGGAAGCCCGGCGCTGATATCGGATTCCGTACGACTCACTCAATTGAAATGCCTCGTTGGCTACCTCGCCGAATGCTTGTCCGTCGCATTAGCTGCCCGAGCACCTTTAGGTCATCGGATCCACAAATCGATCCGACGTTTCGTCCAATACAAAAGGACGAAAATCATTGCCTGGGTGGCCTGCTTATGTGCGTTCGCCTTGTTGTTGCCGCTACCCTATCCAATTCACTGCGACTGTCAGTTGCAGCCGATGACCCGCCGCTTTATTTCAGCTCCCTTTGAAGGCGTTTTGGCCGAAGCGCTTGTCCAGCCTGGCGATTTGGTTCAACGTGGCCAAGTTCTCGCGCGAATCGACGGCCGAACGATTCGCATGAAGCTTGCCGGTCTCGAAGCTCAACTGAGCGGCGAAAACAAGCGCCACAAGTCGGCACTTGCCCGCAACGATATCGCCGAGTCCCAAATCGCCCAAACCGAGTGCAAACGCCTGTTGACCGAAATCGATCTGTTCAACAATCGCCTCAATGAGCTGAATATCTGCAGCCCCATCGACGGAATGATTATCAATGGGGACTTGTCTAAAGTCCAAGGCGCTCGGTTAGAAATGGGCCAGAGCATGTTCGAGGTCGCTCCTTTAGACCTAATGCGGGTCGAGGTGGCGATTCCAGAGTCCGAGATTCGATTCGTGCGAGCAGAAATGCCCAGTCGAGTTTTCCTCAACGCATACCCTTACCAATCCTGGTCCGCCCCGATTCAAAGCATCCGACCTCGCGCCGAAATTCGCGACAACGCATCGGTGTTCGTCGCCGAGTTACTCATCAGTAACGATCAAAAGCTGATGCGACCTGGTATGAAGGGTCAAGCGCGCGTGGAATCGGACTATGCCTTGCTTGGCTGGACTATGTTCCATCGGGCTTGGGAATCCATGCGCCGCTGGTTGTATTTTTAGTCTGTCATCGATGGAAACCGTCTTGAATACACACGCTCCAGACGATGCGCGCGACGCCCCGTTGCTCGCCAGCAATTTGAAAGTGCGCCGCGACCTACGATTTGGGCTTTCCCAACGACGCGGCAAGTGCGTGTATTTGATCGAAGACGCGATTCGCGTGAAATATTTTCACGTCGGCACGATCGAGTTTCATTTCGTCCGGCGTCTGGACGGAGGGCGAACTGTCGCCGACGCCATCGAACTTACGAAGGCCCAGTTTCCAAACGAGACCTTCGGTTCCGAACAGGCCGTAGGCGTTTGCCAATGGCTCATTCAATCCAACTTGGTACATTGCGATTCGCCAGCCATGACACATCGGCTGATCGCTCAAGCCAATCAGCTGACCACGAATAGACGTCTCTCGTGTCTGAATCCGTTGTTTCTGCGAGTACCCTTCGCGCAGCCCAATGCGGTCATCAAACGCTTAACTCCTTGGGTTGACTGGCTTTTTAGCTCATGGTTTCTGGTCCTGTGGTTGGTTTTGGCCGGCGTCGCTATCCATTGCTTGTTCGAGCATTGGCAACGCATCAGTGAAAATTCCTTTGGAATATTCGCACCGAATCGCTTGATTTGGATGATCGTCGGTGGACTTGCGCTGAAGCTCGTGCATGAGACCGCGCATGCAGTGGCTTGTCGAAAGTTCGGTGGCGATATTGGGACTTCCGGCGTTCAGTTCATCCTGTTTGTTCCTCTTCCTTTCGTCGACGTAACCTCGTCATGGCGATTTCGCAATCGCTGGCAGCGGATCGTTGTCTCGGCTGCAGGAATGTATGTGGAATTGGCGATCACTTTTTTGGCGATCATCGTCTGGGTCCAACAACCGGCCGGGTTAGTAGCCGACCTTTGCTACAACCTCTTTGTCATTTCGGGTGTGACCACGCTGTTATTCAATGCCAATCCCCTCATGAAATTCGACGGTTATTACATCGTTTCCGATTTGCTTGAGGTCCCGAATCTCTATCAGCGCGGTCAAGAATCCGTTCGTCGTTGGGCCGCTTGGTTGTTCCTCGGCGCCGGGCGACCTCCGCAATTCGAATCGATCCGCGACGCGATATTAATTAGTGCCTATGGGTTTGCGTCTTTGACTTGGCGCCTCGTGTTAAGCATTAGCATTTTGTTGGTGGCGTCCACCCTATTTCAAGGAGCTGGCATCGCGATGGCGACCGTCGCTGCCTTGATGTGGTACGGTCCCGTGATCTTGTCGATTCGAAAATTGCTGATCGACCGCAAACAGATTAACCAATTAGGCCCTGTTCGAGTCGCAGTGTCCGCGGCGATATTAGCCGGCGTGGCGCTTTCCCTTGCAGCAATCCTTGCTTCTCCGGCCCGTAAATCGGCCGCGTGCATCGTCCAATTCAAAAACGAACAGGTCCTTCGTGCCCCATGCGATGGATTTATCACGGCGATTCACCTGCGCGATGGACAATCGATCGAGCCCGGTCAAATTCTTCTCGAGTTGGACAATCAAGATTTGCGATTGGAACTTGGAGCCCTCGAATCGAAAGCCGCTCATCTCAAACTCAAGATTCGGTCTTACCAGGCCGCTGGCTTGCTGACGGATTGCCAATCGGCACAAGCGGAGCTCGAGGGTCTCGAACTGCAACTGGGTGAAAAACGCGAGCAGATCAATCAGATGCAAGTCCGTTCGCCGATCGAGGGTTTTATCAATCGAGTTCAATTGGACGACCTCGTCGGCAGCTTTGTCCATCAGGGTGATCCGATCGCCATCGTCTCCGCGTTTTCCTCCAAGGAAATCCGCGTTTCCGTCAGTCAATCGGATTTAGCGTCCATCAAGCACAACGTCGGTCATCGTGTTGCCGTCGTCTTACCGGGAATCAAAACCTTCCGGGCGACACTGTCGAGTCTCGACCCGCGCGCCAGTGACGTCCCTTTGCACATGTCTCTGGGCGCTTGTTACGGAGGGCCGCTCGCTGTGCATGAAATCGCCGACCGCAGCCGGCCGGACGAATCTCAATACGAGCTACTAACTCCTTGCTTTGCCGCCACGATCGACTTGGATGCAACGTCGAGTAAGCTCGTGCAGAGTGGCCAGCGTGGCATCGTCATTTTGCCGATGTCGCGAGAATCGATCGGCACCAACCTCTATCTTCGCTGCCGCCGCTGGGTTTATCGAAAACTCGGTTGGCACGTGATCTAGGTCAGAGCGCCGGCTGCTACCGGGGTAGCGATTGCGGCCACACCTTGGCCATTTTTGCAAAAAGAAAAAGCGGGTGACGGGATTCGAACCCGCGACCTACAACTTAGGAAGCCTGGGTTCCGAAGACGGCCCTCGAATGTAAAGAGCACTAAACACGCTTCAAGAACCAAGTAATTCTCCGATTCACGATCGCTCAACCTTTTACCTAGCTTCGACTAAAGTCGATTCCTGTTCATTAATGGGGGGATTAGCGGTGGGAATTGGTGCTGACCTTTCAGGTGGCGTTTTGCCCGACGCGACGTAACTCGTCGCCTGACTTCACTTTAACTAAGTACGCCCGGCAGGACTCGAACCTGCAACCCTCGGTTCCGAAGACGGTCCTCGATTGTACCGAGCTTTAACCACGCTTCAAGAACCAAGCAATTTTCCACGTATTTCTCATCGCTCAATCTTTGACCTACCATTGCCTGAGGTAAGTTCTTGTTCATTAGTGGGGGGATTAGTGGGGGGAATTTTTTCGCGGCGCGAAAGTTCAATCAGGCAGAATTTTGTCGGACAGCAAGGTCAAGAAAAAAGCGGTCCAATACGAACTTCCACTCAAGAAAAGGATTTGGTGTCAGGCAGATTTGGCGGCAATATATTTCGGGGGTGAATAATTCAGTGCCAACAGCTTCGCGTTTGACTGACCAATAGACAGATTTGGACGGCAATTTCAGATTTCGAAGCGCAATCGAACACTGATGAGGGACACGAGAGCGAGAGCAAAGTCGAAGCTTCACGCGGTCGGAGACCTTCTCGGCCGTGTTGCCGGTGTAGTCTCCGAACGCCTTGGCCGCGTCGCGCGACTGTTACCCGCCCTTGTCCTGAAGCGCCAGCGGCCGGTCCCAGTGGTAGAGCGTTGGGAACGGCTCGATACCCGCCGCAACCAGCTCATCCACGAGGCGGTTGTAGAAGTCCAGGCCCTTGGCGTTGGGCTCGCCCGTGCCCTGCGGGAGAATCCGCGGCCACGAAATCGAGTTTGTGGCAACCGGGTCGGCTTTCGACGCTTTTACTAGCCTGGTATGACATTTGCTTCAGGTATAGCGCCGCAAATTGGCAGGGACCACCGATCAGAACCGACTGGTCATCGTTAGAATTTGGAATCAAAGGTTAGATTTCCCTTGCTGACTTTGAAGGTCGGCGCCCTTGAAACGACGCATTGGACAAGATTACACAATCCATCGAAGGAGCATCGCATGTTAAAACCGACGATTTGGGTACTATCTGCCGCCGGATTATTGATTGGTTCCGTGTGGGCCGGCTCGCAACAAGAGACTCTCCCGCAAGACCAAGATAGTGTTGCACGCCGCGATTACATGCGGACCAAGTTGACATTTTCGCAGGCAATTGTCGAAGGCTTGGCGGTTAAGAATTTTGATACGATCAACACGGCAGCCACCGAGATTCGCAATGTAACCGAAGGAGAGATGTGGTTGGTCCACAAAACGCCGGAGTACAACCGCTATAGTGACGAAATGAAACGATCCGTTGAAGAACTGATCCGCGCGGCGGAGGAGAAAAATCTGGAGGGAAGCGCCTTGCGGTTCTTTGACGTCACGCTCAAGTGCATCGATTGTCACGAATACTTGCGCCGCAATCGCCTGTAGCGCCGGTGGCGCGATACTCCCTATAGCCAAGAAGCGACCGCATCAGCCCGGGTCCGAACTGTACCCAAATCGTATTTGGCACGCTTGGCTCGTTGGCATCTCGAGCACAACTACTGGAAGGACCCAGCGCATCGGATCGCATTTCTGAAATGGCTGTGCAAGCACCTTGGTTATCGCCGACCGACCGACTGGTTTGGAATTCAGCGCGGACATTTCGCGCAGAATCACGGTACGTGATCGTTAACGATTGGGGCGGCGACATTACCCGGGCCATACGGGGGCGCTATCCCAAGCTGGAGTGCGAGGCATGGATGCTGGATGGAATTCCGAGTGGGTCCTTCTGGGACAAGCAACCAAACCGCCGTCGCTACATGATCTGGTTGAATTGAGGTTAACTATGCTGACGCCGACATGCCAGGTTCGCTCGTCATCGGCTGTCTGAATAAAGTCACCGCAAGTTTCAACAAGACGGTGAGGATGATCATTCCAAAGGCCCAAATGCCCACGCTGACTTTCCATTCGACCAGACTAGGCGAGTACTCAACAATTTCATGCAGGGTGCTAGGAATAAAACCGGGCACGACAAGTCCCATGCCTTTTTCGATCCATGCTCCAACAAATGCCATTAGGCAGGCTGCTGTGCGCACGAGATCGGAAGAAAACACCAAGGGACTTAGAATCAGGATCGCGGCAACGACGTTGAGCGCGACGGCGGTCCAAATCCATGGAACCAAGGCGTTGCGTCCATGCAATCCAAAGAACAGGTATCGAGCCGAAGCCGTGTGCGTACCACCCGTATAAAACTCAGTAAAAACTTCGGAGGCCACCATCAGTAAGTTCACCAGTACCGTGACCCGCAGAATGTTGAGAAGCATCCTCGACGGTGAATCATCCAGCCGGATGCCCGCTAAGTGTTTCGCGACTACAAAAATGACAATGATCAACGACGGCCCGGCGACGAAGGCACTAGCCAAAAAACGCGGTGCCAACAACGCCGTATTCCAGAACGGTCTTCCACCTAAGCCGCAGTATAAAAATGCCGTCACCGTGTGGATCGAAATCGCCCAGAAAATTGAAATCATGACAAACGGAACATACCAACTTTTGCTGGGTTGGCGGCCAAGAAATCGCATGTACATCAAGTAACCGCAGATGTGCAAGTTGAGCAGCAAGTAGCCGTTCAACACAATGACGTCCCAGGTCAACATCGACATCGGCCAGTTGAATCGCCCAAGACCTGGGATCAGATGCCAAAACCGTTCTGGGCGTCCTAGGTCGACGGTCACAAACATCAGACACATTACAATCGCCGAGATCGCCAGAATTTCACCGACGATGACCACTTCATGCATTTTCTTGTCGTGGTACAAGTAGGCCGGGATGACCATCATGACTCCGCCGGCGGCAACGCCAACCATGAATGTGAAGTTCGCGATATACAAACCCCAACTCACATGATCAGTCATGTTTGTAAGAATCATTCCATCGCGCACCTGTGTCGCCCATGCATTCGCGCCAACCAGGGCCACGGCCGTCAACACAAACATCCACACGTAAAACAAAACGTTTCCGTTCGTCGCTTCTCCCAGGCCCCACCAGAGAAACTTTGGGTAGCTGCGAATCGTGTTCGCCGGATCGAATTCCGATCGTTCGGGGATCGATGTCATAGGAATCAATCAAAGAAGTAAAAAAAGCTTGGCCTTGTCCCTAGTTCCTCCTTAAGCACAAAAACCCGCTTTTTCTTCAGGATCCAATTGATGTCGGAATTTGGATCGTTCAAATCACCAAAGACGCGGGCGCCGGTCGGACAAGCCTCAAGGCAAGCTGGCAATCGACCTTCGCGGGTTCGATGAAGACAAAAGTGGCACTTCTCCATCGTCCCTTGCGGACGAATCCGGTTCGAAAGGTAGCCTTGTTCGGGGTTGATTTCATCCGCCGGGATTTCTGGCTGCTCCCAGTTGAACCGCCGCGCGTGATAAGGACATGCGGCTTCGCAATAGCGACACCCAATGCACCAGTTGTAGTCCACGACCACAATCCCGTCCGCTTCTTTCCACGTTGCTTCGACCGGGCAAACAGTGACACAAGGCGGGTTGTCGCATTGTTGACATTGAACCGGCATGTAGAATTTGTCTTCCTGCGGAACCGTGTGATCGTAAGTCGTCGTGCCCTGCTCCATGTCCATGGAGCCCTTGGTCATCTCCAAGACTCGGATATAGGATTGATTAACGTCCCGGTGGTGATTGTTCTCTTTGTTGCACGCTTCCATGCATTTGCCGTTGCCATTGCACTTGCTTAAGTTGATCGCATAAGCGAACTTGACGCCCGGGATCGGCTGGGGATCGCCAATCGTTACATGGGCGCCGGTAGCGGCATGCGTCTCGTCTTCGAGTCGAGAAAAAATCTTCTTTTTGTCCTCGTCCGTCAGTTCTTTGTAGTGCTGCTGCAGGAACTCATCCACCGACACATTTTCGGGAATCGTCCACAGCGGGGAGACCGCTTTGGCGAATGCGCCTAAACCGAGTGTCGCTCCTGCCACCTTGAACATCGTCCGCCGCGTCGAAGGTGGATTGATTACCGGCAATTGTGCACTGGACCGGTCGTCCTTACGGATCATGGTTGTCGTCCCTTGAATTGGTGTCGCGTTGTGGAGACAAGAACCGGTCGTGCGGCTTGAACGTCGGTCGCATGGGCGGGAAATGCGGCTGATGTGGATGGTGGCAATCGATGCAGTTGTTGCGGACACGCGGACCGCGACTCAAATCCCAATAACCGTTCATACCGCCGTGGACGCCGTGTTCGTAATCCTTCGTTTGCACGCCATGGCACTGGGCACAAATCCTCATCACGTCGGGAAACTCTACTCCAGTCCCATCGGCAAGTTTGAGTTGGTCGTAGTTGTCGCCATTGTGGCAACTTAGGCAAGTGATCGAACCGTGCTCGACGTGACTCGCCTGATGGAACTCATTTAAGTCTGCAGACGTACGATTTTCCGGGTTGGGTGCTCGGCCGGAGTGACAGGTCGAACAAGAAACCGTCACCGCTGAGCCATCCGGGTGTCGCACGCCCGTATCGACACGGGGCGTGGGCGGGCCAGGATTGACCATGACTGGATGGATTATTGGCGAAGATTGCACATGCGCAAGCGAAACCGATGCTAGACCCGCGTTTGGACCTTCTCGAGCAATAAAGCTTCGAGCAAGCCAAGCTCCAACAATCGAAATTGCTATTACTGCAATGATTTGAAACGTGGCTGCGCCGCGGTGGAGAGGAACGGATTTTTGCCAGCGAACGCCTTGCGCAATGCGATCGTATGGCGGCGTTGCATTGGAGACGCAGCCAGCGTTTTTCATTTCGCCAACTGGGGAAAGCTGCATGACTTGGTATTCCTTGTCGTCGCCGCCAACTCACCAATCGTCACTTGTCGAAAAGCGTGTTCTATTTTTTCCGCTGCGTCGTCAAGCAGTTTGTGCAGTGGACAGAGCCTGATGTGGTCCGCGAGCCCCAACGGGCAATGCTTGATTCGTTGAACCGCGCTGACAACTTCGACGACATCGAGAACCGAAATATCCCCCGGCTCACGAGTCAGCCGGTAGCCGCCGTTGGGTCCTCGTTTAGACTCCACAATCCCTCTCGCATCCAAAGCGTTCAAAACCTTGAGTAAGTATTCCGCTGGCACTCGCGTTGCCTTTGCAATCTCGATTCGCCCAACCAGTTTGCGATTTTGATTGGCGAGGTAGATCGCGGCCCGCAACGCATACTCGGCTGTTTGTGAGATCATTTCACACAATGGTAGACTGCGTTATCTACTTTTTCTACAGGGCAATGGCAGCGACTAGAACGCTATCAACCATTGTGAATAGAAGAAATCGGCGTCGCCCGCGAAGGGGACTCCGGCAGTCGTCGAATAATACGCGCCGGAGAAGAAATGCGAGTAGCCGAGCAGCAACTGCTGTCTTGCGGAAACATTGTAGGTGGCCAATAAATCGATTTCCTGCCCAAGATGAGTGCTTCCCGGTTCATTGCCAGGATTAAACGGCGTCATCACGACTGAGTAGGGCGTGTCCGATGCGGTCGCGAGGAATAAGTTGTGATACCACGCCAGAAACGTCAGCTTTTTTCCAGGCGATACCGTCAAAAGCAAGTTGATGTCCTCGATATTGCTGCGGCCAAAAAGGTCCATAAAGCCGAAGTACTTGTGAGCCAATGGGAACAGTTGATTGAACCCGTTGCCCGCGCCCAAATCGCTATCGCCGGATGCGAAGTCGTAGTAGGCCCACAACGTCGGGGTCCAGGGACTCGCCGCAAATTTTCGCCCCAGGCCCATGGTCACCATTCCCGCCGCTTTGTCCGAACCATCCGTGTTTTCACCGAACTGATACGCCCCTTCAACCTCCCACAAAAGTTCGCCACGGCTCCCTTGGCGCCGCAAGCCAGTCGTATTTATCTCAAAATCATTCGCGCCCGCACCGTTCAAATACCGTAAGGCGTACAGATCCGTCACCACATTCGGCTCTCCGGTAAAACTCGAGTACACACCCATGAATTCCTGATCTCGATCCGGAGCATCAAATGTGTCCGGATCCGGGCGAACGGGATGGGTCCAAAAGCCATCGATCGAATAATCTTTTCCTTTTCCCAGGATTCGGATTCCATCAAAGGTCCGCCGCGTGTTCGCCCAGTCGAGTGGAGAAATCAGTCGCTGCGCACCATAAAGCAACTCTTGTCGGCCCACTCGGGCGGTGATCGCATCGTCGCCGTTTCTAATCAATACGGCATCCACAAACAGGTTCAGCATGTCCGTGCGATTTACTTCTATCGCGCGGAGGGGAAAGTTCTCGTAGTTGCTCTCGGCGTCTATCATCTCCGCAAAAACTCGGATGTCGGGACCAAAATGGAAATCGCCGTAGAGTCGAGTCCGGTTCAACAAAAAGTCGTCATCGATTCCGGTCAGTCCAAGTCCGCGAAAATTTCGCTCGCCTTGATATCGCATGCGGTATTCGCCGCCCATGTCGTACCAGCCGGCCCCCGCGAGACAACGTCTCTTGAACGCATCTCCCAATTGCCAGCCGCAATAATCCGGGTCACACAAATAGGAAAAATCGTTGTCGTAGAAAACGGGCTTGTGGGCATTTGCCACTCTTCGAGCCAATTCTTTCTGCTTCTTTTTCTGGGCCTCCTCGCTGGATTCCTTTTTTTCGTTTCCGGACTGAGCATCGGGTGCTTGATTCGTTATGCCATCGCAGACGGTAAGCGAGTTAGGTTGAGGGGATTCCGCAGTTGGCGTTTCCTCATCGATCAGGCGCGCATTGTCGCCGAGCTGCACAATGACGCCATGAGAAGCCGTTGAGTCCAAAACGCGCGTGCGGGTCTGGCCAGTCGCGGTTTTAGGGCTGCCCATGAAGGCCAGTGCGACTGGCAGTAAAGTGCACAATGCCCAGCACTGCCATCGGCTATGGCAGCGGGGCTGACGATTTCCAGTTCCTGCCAAGGATGTAGCAGCCATTCCCCATCCCTTAATTGTAGACCAAGACGTCTTTTTCTATACTGAATCGGCGGTAATTGGGTTTCGCACCATTTACGTTCATCGTTGGCGCAGGTTTTCCCCAACTTATCTGCTTGAACGCGCCTTGATCGGGTTCATGGGAGATTTATTGTGATTTCGAGCGTCATTGCGCGGCTTTCGCGTGATAGCAATCCCGCTAAATTGAAGGATCGCTTGATTACCCACTCCGGAATCGAAGTCGGTGAACTCGTCGGGCATCATTCCTTGCCAATAATCATCGAAACTGTCGATGCGGACGCGTTGGAATGCGCGCACCAATGGATCCGGGACTTACCTGGTGTCGAATTCGTCGACGTCGTTTCGGTTTTCTTTTGCGAGGAAAGCAGCAGAGCGCGTTCCGATGCCACCGAGTTTACGGGATAGGACCCAGCATGACTCTAGTCAATCCACAATTGCAAACGGCACTTGAACGTCGCCAATTCATCAAGGCTTCGGCGATGGCTTTGGCGACGGCAGCCGCCGGACGAACGTCGTTCCTGCTCCCGGTTTTGCCGTGGTCGATGGAGGAGTCGTTGGTGGGCGATGTGGAGTGGAACAAGGCTCCCTGTCGTTTCTGTGGCACCGGTTGCCACGTGCAGGTTGGCGTTCAGGCGGGCAAAGTTGTCGCGATTGCTGGTGACAAAAACGCGGAAGTCAACAAGGGGTTATTGTGCGTCAAAGGCTATCATGTCGGCGGCATCTTGTACGGAAAAGACCGCTTGACCCAACCACTGCTCCGCCAAGGGGATCGGTACGATGCGATCTCCTGGGAAAAGGCGATTGATATTATCGCCGATCGGATCGAGGCCGCGCCCGAGCGCTTTGCCTTTTACGGCTCCGGTCAGTGGACGATCCCGGAAGGCTACGCCGCACAAAAGTTCATGAAAGGTGGCTTGTCGAATAACCATATCGACCCTAACGCCAGGTTGTGCATGGCATCAGCAGTGACGGGTTTTCTGGCAACGTATGGGGTCGATGAACCGGCCGGCTGCTACGACGACCTCGACAACTGTGATGTATTGATCATGTGGGGCAACAATCCCGCGGAAATGCATCCCGTTCTATTTTCTCGTGTGGTCGATCGTCGTAGCCGCGGTGAACACGTCCTTCTGATCGACATCGGCACACGTCGAACAAGAACGACAGCGCAGTGTCAACACTATCTTGAAATGAAAGGGCACGGCGACCTTGCGATCGCAAACGGTATTGCTCACTTGCTGATCAATAACGGAACGTACGATAAGGATTTCGTAGCAGCATATTGCAATTTCAAAGCTCCCGACGAAGCCAATCCCAATCTTCACGGCAAGTCGATTTCGTTCGACGAATACCAGGCTTCACTTGCGGCTTACTCTCCAGACCGTGTGCATGAGATGTCCGGCGTTTCGGCCGAACAAATCGAGTTTCTTGCCGGGCTGTTTGGCGACCCGAATCTGAAAATTACCTCACTGTGGTGCATGGGAATGAACCAGCACACGCGTGGGACCGCCATCAACAGCCTCGTTCACGGAATTCACTTGCTCAGCGGACATTTCGGTCGCCCGGGTGACGCGCCCACGAGTTTGACCGGTCAACCATCGGCGTGTGGTACGGTTCGGGAGGTTGGCACCTTGGCTCATGCGCTTCCCGGAGGGCGACTGATTGAAAACGCTGAACATCGAACGCAGGCCGAAAAGTTCTGGAACGTGCCGGAGGGTCGCATCAATCCCGAGCCCGGCTACCACACGGTCAAGATGTGGGAGAGCTTTTGTAGTCCCACGGGGGAAGGCGGCGACATCGGCACGATCTGGGTTCAGGTCACCAACCCCGGCCAGACGCTGCCCAACTTGAACAAGTTATTCAACCCGAAATCGAAACTCGATGACAAGTTCTTGATCGTCAGCGATGTTTATCCTACGGCGACAACGCGATTGGCTGATTTGATTCTTCCATCCGCCATGTGGGTCGAAAAAAACGGTATGTTTGGAAATTCCGAGCGCCGGACACAACAATGGTTCAAAATGGTGGAACCTCCAGGTGAGGCGCGTGATGACTGCTGGCAGACCATCGCCGTTGCGCATCGACTGTTTGAACGAGGCTTTGCGGGGATGAAAAACGCCGAGGGCCGCTTCCTCTTTGAGGCTCGCGACGTCAATGGCAAGGTCGTGCCAATCTGGCAGTGGGAACACTACTACGACGTCAACGTCGACGAACATTTGTTCGAGGAATACCGCCAATTCACGCGCATGAAACACAAGGACTTGGCCCCCTATCAAGAGTACGTCAAGGCTCGCGGCTTACGCTGGCCGGTTGTCGAAAAAGATGGCGTTTGGCGCGAGACTCGACTACGGTTTGCCGAGGGCTTCGATCCTTACGTCGTGCCTGGCAAAGTGATCCAGTTTTATCATTCCAGCACCAAGGATGATCGCGCGCAAATTTGGTTCCATCCTTGGGAACCTCCCGCCGAAGTTCCTGACGTCGACTATCCGCTGATGCTCTGCACTGGCCGAGTTCTCGAACATTGGCATAGCGGCACGATGACGCGACGAGTGCATGAATTGAGTCGCGCGATGCCGTCCGCCTACATCGAACTCAATGAATTGGACGCTCGCACCGCTAATATCCGCAACGGCGATATCGTTCGTGTCGAATCCCGTCGCGGCTCCATAGATTTTCCGGCATGGGTCGGGGGACGAGGAGAGCCGCCGCAAGGAACGGTCTTCGTACCATTTTTTGACGAATCGATGCTGGTCAACGATTTGACTTTGGACGCCGTCGATCCTTTTTCAAAACAACCGGACTACAAAAAGGCTGCGGTGAGAATTCAAAAGGTCGTTCGATGATCCACAAAACCAACAGGAAACTTGGCCTCATTGCCGCCTGCATCGTGATTTCCATCGCCGTCGTTGGATATTTCGTCGGACTGCAAGCGCCGATGCCGGATCGGGTTTCCAGGGCGGAGAATTCCAGGGCCTCGAACATGGATCGGCATGTCGAACCGACTCATCCCGCCGAAGGTGAATTAGGCAAGGAAACTCCGCTCGCCCCGCTTGCAAACTCCCCGGTGATTCTCGCGACGTCGTATAGCGAAATGGGAACGGCGACTCGATCGCGAATGGCGACGCACAAGACAAAGCTTTCCGACCTTAAGCAGAACTTGGATCCGCTTAAGGAATTCACGGTTACCGTGGCGGAGAAGTTGTTTGCCCTTCAGTTACGCCAGCGCAACCGAGCCTTTAATGGTGCACCGCCAACCGTCCCTCACCCCGTAGAGGAGATGTCCCTAGAGTCGTGCATGGCGTGCCACGGCGATGGGATCAGTACCGAAACGCTGCGCGTATCGAAGATGCCGCACCAATACTTATTGAATTGCACGCAGTGCCATGTTGAAAATGACCTTCGTGATAAAGCATCGTTCGAATTTCGCGAGTCGACGTTTGTCGGATTGCCTGCCCCTATCGGTGGCTCGCGGGCCTATGATGGCGCCCCGCCGCAAATCCCCCATTCAACTTGGATGCGAGTTGATTGCATGAGCTGTCATGGTTTCACCGGCGCTCATGGTATTCGAACCACTCACCCGTGGCGGCAGAATTGTCAACAATGTCATGCACCATCGTCGGTGCTTGACCAGATGCAAATGGACCCAGTCCCCGCGTTTCTACCGCCGATCAGGGTGAACTAGCCTATGAGCGACAAAACAGTATCCCGACGCGATTGGTTCCGCCTTCGCGCTCCGGCTGAAAACCGGATGCTATCCAAGGCGAGCACTGGATCGCCGTCGCCGATCAACACATTTCAAGAGGTCACGCAACCCCCCAATCACAGCGGCCTGGATTTATCAAAACTTCCGCCTCTCAGCGAAGCCGAACTGGATTGGGACGAAGTGCATCAACTCATCGACGATATCCGCAACCTGACCGATGAAATTACCCTGATGCGAAGCGCTGAAAAAACCGCTAGCCGGGCCCACGCCCGCGAGCAATTGCTCGCCGCAGCGGCCGCATTACAGTCAGGACAGGTGAATCGCATTCAAATTCGTTACCGCTGGGACGGCGCACAGTGGATCGACACATTGGAGCGACGCGGCGAGTCTTTTCGCTTGGTACGTATTCGACACGAATTTTTCTAGTGTTTGGATGTTCGAGAATTACCGATGCCGATTCGCGCTCGTGCTTCGAGTTCCATAGTCCCCGAAAGTACCACATACGAAACTTGACACGAGTTAGCCGAACCACAAGTAATGAGATAACACATGGATAACGTAATGGGCACTCGCACAATAATCTGTCCAGTTGATTTTTCGACTTTCAGTGAATCCGCGATTGAAACGGCCACGTCGCTCGCTAGAGATCGTGATGCGAAGTTGTTGATCGTGCACGTCCAGAAGCCACCGATCGCAGTTTTGCAGGGCGAGGTTTACTACGGAATGGACTTGCTCAATCGCAAGGAACTAGAAACGATGCTTCAAGCCGGACGTCCGGCTGATCCGGCGGTTCGCTACGAGCATCGCCTGTTGGCTGGCGATCCCGCAGAGGCAATTGTCAATCTCGCCGAAACCGAACGTGCAGAACTAATTGTCTTAGCGACTCACGGCCGCACTGGGCTCCTTCGACTGTTAATGGGAAGTATCGCCGAAGCAGTGTTGCGCAAAGCGAAATGCGCTGTCTTGCTTCTCAAATCCCAGGCTCCGGTTCCAGTAAAATCGTAAATTTGAAATACGAATTGCATTCGCCGGAAATTCACGGACAACGGGCCATACTTCCAACGCTTGCTCGCGGGACATCGTCAAAGACTCAAATTGGCCTAACCTGCCCGGAGCGCGCTTATCCAAATGACGTTTAAATGAAAAAGGGGTAAAACAAGCCATGATTTGACTTGAGCCGCTGTGTGCGAACTAGTTGCGACGATACTGTCGTGGAAGTCCTGGGCGATAATCGAATCGGCGCAATGAAGGCGGTGTGAATCTTGTCGTTGCTTCGCGCCAAATCCACATTGACCGAATCTCAGTAAAGTCAAGGATTGTTGACGTGTCGTAGCGCTCAAAGAATGCCATCCCCGACTCATGCCTACTCGGCGTTCCAGGCGGATTGGCGTCGATATTGAAATGAGAGGACAACCCATGAAGATCGCCATCTTTGACGCTCACCGGTTTGAGCGAGAGACCTTTGAGGCTGCCAATAGCCATTTCAAATACGAGTTGGCTTTTTTCGAGCCTCGCCTCATGCAGCATACGGCTCGACTTGCGGCAGGTTTCGATGTCGTGTGCCCATTCGTCAATGATCGACTCGACGCGGAAACCCTGCACTCGCTCCAAAGCGAAGGGGTGCGCTTGGTAGCCTTGCGTTCCGCTGGCTACAACCATGTGGATCTCTCTGCCGCGGCACGTCTAGGGTTACCCGTCGTACGCGTGCCTGTGTATTCGCCATATGCCGTGGCAGAACATGCCGTCGGCTTGATCCTAGCCCTCAATCGAAAAATTCATCGCGCCTTTATTCGCGTTCGGGAAGCCAACTTTTCGCTCGAAGGATTGGTCGGGTTCGATCTGCACGGGAAGACCATCGGCGTCATCGGTACAGGCAAAATTGGCTCGGTGATGGTCAAAATCATGCATGGGTTTGGTTGCAATCTATTGGGTTACGACATGAAGCCCGACGAAAGTCTGACGCGACAATTTGGTATTCGGTATGTCGATGCAGCGGAACTTTATGGTTGTTCCGACATCATTTCCTTGCACGTGCCTCTAAACCCAAAGACGCATCATCTCATTGACGAGACGGCTTTAGCACGAATGAAGCGAGGCGTCATGATTATTAACACTGGCCGGGGAGCATTGGTGGATAGTCGCGCGCTAATCGCGGGCTTGAAGACCGGCCACGTAGGCGCGGCGGGATTAGACGTCTATGAAGAGGAAGAAGGCATCTTCTTTCAAGATTTGTCAGACAAAGTGCTCAAGGATGATGTACTCGCGCGGTTGTTAACGTTTCCGAATGTCCTGATCACATCGCACCAGGGATTTCTCACGCACGAGGCCCTCGCAAATATCGCCGATACTACATTGGCCAATGTCCAGGCCTTTGAACGTGCCGAGCCGCTCGTCAATGAGGTCAAGGCGAGCGAGGTCTTGCAAGGAAGTCCAAATCACCCCGTCCGCGTTTAGCTGCGACCTCGAGATCAACACGATGCCGAGACGATTTAATCAAATGCTTGCCCCCACACAGCGTGCAAATCGAATTGAGTCGGTTTTAAAGACAAAGCTGTGGGCGGTTTGCCCGCAAGCAGGATAAATCTTGGAGCATTTGCACAGATTTTTCATTCGCGAGAAAGCGATAGCGAAGCTCAAAAAATGACGTTTTGGCAGCAGAAATATCGAATTCTAGAAAATGTAAGGCATCAACACCCCTTACATCCCACGTGGACCAAAAAACCGGGTGGAGGTCAGCTCCGTTGATTCCCGAATTCGGCCATCGACTGAAGTCGGCGAAGTTTCCGCACGCGGTGCACTCCGCGCAACTGATCGAAACGCATATTTCCTGGATCGTGCTCACAGGCGACTACGCCTATAAAGTCAAGAAGCCGGTTCGATTCGACTTCTTGGATTACTCGACACTCGAGCTGCGCGAGCAGCAATGTCGGCGCGAACTGGAAATCGGTCGGCGCTATGCGCCGGAGATCTATCTCGAAGTTGTATCCATCTGGGCGGCAAACGACGGCCTCGCGGTCGGCGGCGGCGACGGTGAAGTCGTCGAATACGCCTTGAAAATGCGGCAGTTCGACCAATCCTGTTTGCTCGAACATCAACTCCGCGCGGGACTTGTCCCGACCGGCGAGATGGATGCGCTGGCCGAGCAATTAGTGTGTTATCACTTCGCGGCTCGACCCGTCGTGTTGTCAGCGGACGAAGTCGCGGCCCGTTCGGTTCGGCCTGCAGTGGAGAATTTTGAATACCTGTCAAAACACATCGGCGACCAGGACCAACGCAGCGCCCTTCGTCGACTCGCCGATTGGAGCTCCAACGAAGCGAAAAATCTTAACGGTTGGTTCGATCGCCGTGCCGCAAGTGGGGCGGTTCGTGATTGCCACGGCGATCTGCACTTGAATAACGTGTTGCGAGTCAGTGGACGCTACTTGGCATTTGATCCGATTGAGTTCAACGAACGTTTGAGCCAAATCGACACCATGAACGAAATCGCGTTCTTGATGATGGAGCTGCGCGAACACGGCTTCCCAGAGCACTCGCGACGGTTGATTAACCATTTCGTCGAATCGATCGACGACTACGGAGGATTGCGAGGCCTCCCTTTTTACTTGGTGTATCGGGCGATGGTCCGAGCCAAAGTCGATTTGATCCGTGCCGAACAGACCCGAGACGGTCGTACCAGCTTGCTTTCCCCCGCCAGTTGGCGATACGTCGAATATGCTCAGCACATCGTCGCTCGACCTACACCCGCGCTATGGATCACGCATGGGCTTTCGGGGAGCGGCAAATCAACGGTCGCCCTGCGGCTCGTCGAGCAACGCGGGTTGTTCCGCGTGCGTTCCGACGTGATTCGCAAACAAATGCTGGGGATCGAGCCGCTCGCCAAGACACCGGATGCGCGCTTGGGCGAGACCTACTCGGCGGTTGTCTCGGCTCAGGTATACGAGCGGATGGGAGCGCGATGCGAGCAAGTGTTGGCGTCGGGCTACGGCGTGATTGCCGATGCGACGTTTCTCAAACGGGCGCAGCGCGATGCGTTTGCTGAGCGAGCGCGGAGACTGGGAGTTCCCTTGCGGATCATCGACTGTGCGGCATCCGTTGCTGAACTCGAACGGCGATTGACTGCGCGCGGTCCCGACCCGTCGGATGCGACGCATGACGTCCTCCGCCGCCAAATCGCCTCCACCGAACCGCTGACCCCTGAAGAACGATCGCTCGTGTCGTCGCCGCAGAATGGATAGAGTCGCGGTGCTCGATTCTTGAGCTGTGGCCAACTCCGGCTTCCGCAGCTACAGAAAAATGATCAGAAATTTAACGCTCAAAGTCGCGCGCTTGCAAAACAAAGGCCCTCAGGTTCGAAGCCCGTTGGGACGGATTGCCGGTCAACCGAAAAGGACTCGAACTCCAAGACAAGTAGTTGAATTTGTGGGGGGATTAGTGGGGGGAATTTCCGCGAGCCGTTCAGACGTTGTTTTGCTCGATGCGACGTAACTCCTCACCTGACTTCGCTTTAACTAAGTACGCCCGGCAGGACTCGAACCTGCAACCCTCGGTTCCGAAGACCGATGCTCTATCCAATTGAGCTACGGACGCATGGGACGCGAACGGTCCGATGAAACGCGGGATCGAAAACGATCGACCGCTCCCGCATTTGCCGGTCCAATCCGCTGAAAAAATCTATGCGAAATGCCGCCATATCGCAAGCCAAGCGAATCACGTTCCGCGAATCACTGACGGGACATTCGACATTCCGGGCTTTTGTGCAGGCTAAAAAATCGTCACCAGAATGTTTTTTCGGGGCTGACGACACATCCTTGCCGTTTCACCGAATGACGTGTTGTTTCGACGTTTCCTTCGTGCTCGTACTCGTAATCGAATTAAAATGGCGTGAACGTTGCTTCGAGCACGAGTACCGCTTCGCTGAGTACGAGCACGAGTACGAAGTGAATACAGAGCAAGATCTTCCACGAGGACTAGTCGAAGTCGGTTGGGCCTGCCTCTGCCACCGCATTCTGGCATGGAGAAAAGAGAACAGGGCTGTTCAATGTGGACGGACGACTCCCAGTCCACGGCTTCGATCCGGCGAGTGTTTCGGAATAACACAACTGTCGTTTTCACTTGGAAAATCGCCAAGATTTGCCCATTTACCGCCGGCGATAGGATTCCGCCCTCCGGTTTAGTTTCCGACCTTTTTGGCTGACTTTTCTGTTCCGAGTCTGCATCGGCACGCCCGATCCGTGATAATATTTAAGCTACACGCTAGGGCGGCAAACGCTTGATTCCAATCCCCTCCTCGTCTAATCAAACGATGCAACAGATCACTTTACGCGTTGTGGAGGGCTCCGATCGAGGTCGCGTTTACAAAAGTCTTGCAGCTCCCGTAACGATTGGCCGCGAAGAAGGCAATTCCATTCAATTGAACGACGAGCGCGTCAGCCGATTTCACATTCGCATTCAATTCGATCAAGGACAGCTTGTTCTCACTGATTTGGAAAGCACCAACGGCACCAAAATCAACGGCGAAGAAACTCATCTGCGGATTCTGCGACACGGCGACGTGATTTCGGTGGGTCGCAGTACCCTCCTCTATGGTACGCGCGAAGAAATCAACCGCCGATTGGGACCGCTTCAAGAACTACCGCGAACCGTACCTCAACAAGAACGCGTGCGACCCGAAAGCAGCCCGGTGGCTTTGCCCGCGCACTGGAAGGACAATTCCAACTACCAACTCGATTTGCTCGAATTGGCGCCGCCGGAATTGCCGACCCGCCTCAGCCCGGCCCAAGCGGCTCAACTATCGGAAGTGATCGAATACATCCACATGCGGATCCGAAACCTCATCAGCCAGGCCGAAGGAGATGCCCGCGGCCAATGGTATCAATTGGACCTGCGCCAGTGGCAGTATCTGCTGGACATCCAGTCGCGGTTGTCCGAGTACTTGCGAACGATCGTCCATCCCGACAACGCGAATCAGTAGGTCTCGCTCGGCTCGCGAGACCTACTTGGCTAATTATCCGAAGACGTGGCTTCCCGCGGCGGATTGCGCAGGGCGCGTGGTGGGAGCATCATGTGGCCGGGTTGATTTTCGAATTCAAATTTTTGGCCCAATAGTGCCTTGACTTTCTCGCGCTGCTCGGGCTTGAGTTGTTCCATCAATTCCTCGCGCATGTCGGCCTTGATTTTGGCGACTTTCTCTTCGAATTCCTTGGCGAGCTCTTCGGCCTTTTTCGCCAACGCCTCCTGCTGCTCCTTGTCGATCCCCAGTTCCTCGGCCAAGGCCTTGGAGGCTAATGCGTGACCCAGGCCCGCCTGGTTGACGCTATTTTGCAAGGAGATTTGTTTTAGCCGATCGACTTGGTGGGGGAGGAGGATTTCCGCCAAGCGATCTTTCTTTCGTTTATTGATCTCTTGAATGAGCTCGCCAATACGAGCTTTGCCCGGACCACCGTTTTTCATGTCGTTATCGATTGCCGACTTGAGCTCGTTCCCAAATTCGCTTTGCATTTGCCGTAGTTGCTCGCGCTGTTCATCCAAAATCTCCAGGTCCTTTTGCACGGCTGCGTTATTGAGCAAGAACTCGGATGCTTCCATTGGGTTTCCGCCGCCGAACATGAAGCCGCCGCCGGGGCCCGAGGCAAACGTAAAGAAGTCGCCGCCACCGTCGCTCGTGGCCAATTCGATCGTTTGAACGCCTTGACCGTCGCCACTCGCCTCGGCGCGAACAATCACGGCCGCGCGGGCCTCAGTGGCTGCTGGAGGGGGTTCCTCTTGAGCGAACATGCTCGATAGCACACACGCCGAAAAACAAAACGATAGGCTCGCGATTTTGGTCATAGTTTAAAACTCCCACAAAAGGCTTGAATGCAATTGCTGTGAATTGTTTCCCAATCCACTGGATTCTTGCTCGGGAAACGTGAATCGGCGAAGGCTCGACGGGACAAGATAATCCTGCGGCCCGACGGACAAACCTGCTTGCAACCCGATGCGTAAGCGACGATTTCGGCTCGCCCGATTATGCTTGCGCTTCGGGTTACGATTTCTCGGATCAACCTCGAGACGGCAATTCCAAAACGCGCGCGTCAGTTTGATCTTTCAGTCATTTATCACCCGCCGATAAAAAAACCGGACTTCAGTATATTACAGGCTCTGAAATTGACGAGTCCATTCCTCGAGCATCTGGAACTGGATTTGAAAATTGTGTTCTGAAACCGACATTGGCGACTTGAAGAAACACGCGAGCCACGGCATTAGTCCAACGATCTTGAAGCGGAGTGCGAATTCGGAGAATCGAAACAAGTCAAGCACAAGCGGCGCAGCAAGCAACGAATCGCAGCCTTGCCAAGTGAACTGCAAGGTCATCGGAGTGGACAAGAAGCCGCGGAAGTGAATGTGGTCCCAGGCAGTCTTCCAATCTCCCAAGCTGCGGATGTATTCGATTGTTACCAACGTCTGCGGCTCATATTCCAATATCTGTCTCAGCAATTGATCTTTGCTGGCGACCTTCGTTTGCTTATTGGCGGGGTCGTCGAGTATTTTTCCGTCGAGGTTGCCAAAGATGTTATGGCCGACCCAACTCATGACTTCCAAATTCCGCTCGGCAAACATTGGTGCCAACACGCTTTTGAGCAAGGTCTCGCCCGTCTTGCCATCGCGGCCCATATGGCAAACGCGCTGGACGTTGGCCAGTTCTTCGAGCGCCGGCAAATTGCTGCCGACGGATGGAGTGAAGTTCACGTAAGCCGCGCCTGCTTCCATCGCGGCGATCGCGTACAAACTGCTGGCCGGCAGCGGACATCCGTCATTGTTTAGTTCTTGATCAAGTTCATCCCAGTTCGACGGAAATTGAGCTGCGTCGATTCCCGGTTCGGTCGACGCTAGGTTGATCACGATGACGCGTTCGAGTTGGTTGGCGCTGGCGAATTCGACAAGGTCCGCCTTGATCAATTCGATGCATTGCCGGGGCGTAGCCGCCGCTTTGGGAAATCCGGCTGTGGCGAGCGTCTCAATTGCAGTTCCCGACTTGAACAAGACGCCAGGCCGCACTCGATTGTCGAAAACCCGCAAGTCGTCGGTGGCCGCCGCCAGCACCGATGCCTCAAAAACGCGATTCGCCACGTGCATTTCTCGGGCTTCGTCGATCGCCGAAGACTGGCGAATTTCGTGCCCACCTAGGACAATCCGGTCCCAAGGTGCCAATTCCAAAAAACTAAACGTGGCCAGTTCGCTGACCAATCCCCAATTCCCACAAAGATTCTGCCGGAGCGCCGAAAGCCCAAGCGCGACCGTGGTCGCGACTCCTCCATGAGCGCCGATGAGCCAGAGACCGAGTTGTCGTTTTCCCATTAAAACCTTTCGTTATTCAGGTCGGACGCGATGGCGGCTTGCGTTTTGGCGATGGAACCCTGAGCAAGAAACATCTTATGATTCTGTGTGCCAATGGCTTGGCCAGCGTCCCGCGCCAGCAAGTCTGCTCACCGATCACTGGCACACAATCGGAAGAATCAACTCTGACAAAGCCGTGGCGTTCTGGCAACCGGTTGGGGCCTTTCGAGGCGTAACGGCGCGGGCTACATTAATTCTCGCACGCCGTTTTTTTATGCGTCAAGGGTCCGAGTCGGAATGTACCGGAGTCATTCGCTTTGCTATTCACCCGTCGCTCCGCGAAAGGACGTTTGTTTGCGGAGCAAACGACGACACTACCAGTCGTAGACTATCGATGCGAATCCAAGTTTTCGCGCGTTGCCACACACCCCCGAGTAAGAACTATGTTTGACCATTTGGAGCCCGCGCCAGCCGATTCAATTTTTGGCATGAACGAGCAGTTTCTACGCGACCCGAATCCGAACAAGATCAACCTGACGGTCGGCGTATATCAGGACGAGCTCGGCCACACGCCGATTCTGGGCTGCATCCACGAGGCGGAATCGCGACTGTTGAGCACAGAAACGACGAAAGATTATCTCTCGATGGATGGCTTGGCCGACTTTAACCACGCCGTTGCGGAATTGGTGCTTGGTGCGAATAATCCGCTCGTTAAATCGCCCAGCGTCGCCACACTGCAAACGCTGGGAGGAACTGGAGCTCTACGTTTGACGGCTGACCTGCTGGCGAAATCGCTCGGCCACAGCAAGATTTGGTGCAGCGACCCAACCTGGCCCAACCATTTGGGGATTTTCCGCGCGGCCGGACTAAATCCGCAGACCTATCGCTACCTCGATTCGCGCGGGACCGGGTTGGATTTTGCAGGAATGATGGGAGATTTGCAACAAGTTCCCGAAGGATCTGCGTTTCTGGTGCATACGGTCTGCCATAACCCGACGGGAGTTGACCTGAGTAGCCCGCAATGGGAGGAACTGGCGGAACTGGTGGCCAAGCATCGGTTGATCACCGTCTTTGACTTTGCCTACCAAGGTCTGGGCGAGTCGATTGAACGCGATGCGTGGCCGATTCGGCTGTTCTGCGAGCGGCGATTGCCGCTGTTTATTTGCAACTCGTTTTCGAAGAACATGGGCCTTTACGGCGAACGAATCGGCGGCTGCACTGTTGTCGTCGAGGGGAAGTCCACGGCAGCGACACTGCTGAGCCATTTGAAACTGCACGCCCGCTGCAGCTACTCGAATCCCGTTCGCCACGGCGCCCAGTTGGCGGCAATGGTCTTGGGCAGCCCCGATTTGCAATCAGCTTGGGTGGCTGAATTGAACGGAATGCGAGTTCGGCTCGAGCATTTACGCGAGTTGTGGATTGCGACGCTCCGCGAAATCGCGCCGAGTCTAGATTTTGGCTTTATCCAGTTGCAGCGCGGCATGTTCAGTTACTCGGGGCTCAGTCCCCAGCAAGTCCAAGTCCTACGCGAAAAGTATTCGATCTACGCGCTGAACAACGGTCGAGTCAATATCGCTGGCATTCGAGCGGACAATGTCGAACGACTCTGCGCCGCCATTGCCGACGCCTGCGGTATCCCCGAACATTCGCGTTCGCTGGCGTGAGATGGATCGACCGGCCAAGTGATTACGCCGCACTGGCAGAGCCAGTGGCACACAAGAGCGGAATTGGTACGGATTCTCCCTTCACGCACTCGCGCACCCGCTGGAGATCTTCAGTCGGCGAGGATGCCGGTCGGGAGGCGCATGCCGAGAAACCCACCTCACTGCGTGGACCGGGCACGGGAGTAAAGAACCCCCTCCCTAGCCCTCCCCATGTCGAAGCGCTGGGGGAGGGAATAAAAAAAACTACTTCGGAAATCTCAAAACGGAAATCTTGTACTGAAAACTGAACCCTGAAAACTGAAAACTAACGAGCTGCGGCGGCGAGGGTGATGCCGGCTTTTTCGGCGAGGGTGGCGGCCTTCTTGGTCGACTCCCAGGTGAATTCCTTTTCGCTGCGACCGAAGTGCCCACCGTAGGCAGTCTTGCGATAGATCGGGCGGCGCAGCTCGAGGTACTCGATGATCCCCAAGGGGGTCAGCGGAAAAACGTCACGCACCATTTCGCACAACCGTTGGTCATCGATTCGGCCCGTTCCCTGCGTATCGACGTAGACGCTGACCGGCTCCTTGACGCCAATCGCATACGCCAATTGCACTTCGCAACGATCGGCCAATCCGGCGGCGACGATGTTTTTGGCAACATGCCTCGCCATGTACGCCGCGCTCCGATCGACTTTGGTCGGGTCTTTTCCGCTGAAAGCACCACCCCCGTGCCGACCCCAACCGCCGTAGGTGTCGACGATGATCTTGCGGCCGGTCAAGCCGCAATCGCCGTGCGGACCGCCCACAATGAACTGCCCCGTGGGGTTGATAAAATACTTGATATCGCCGTTGACTAGGGCCGTCGGCAACTCAGGCTCAACGATTTGATGGACGACAAAGTCATAGATCTGGTCCTGCGTGACGGTCGGGGCGTGCTGTGTGCTGACCACGACCGAATCGATTCGGACCGCGCGATCCGCATCGTATTCGACCGTGACTTGGCTTTTGCTGTCGGGCCGCAGCCAATTCACTTCGCCGCGCTGCCGCGCCTCGGTCAGACGATTCAAAATGCGGTGGGCCAGCGCGATCGGGAGAGGCATGAACTCGGGCGTTTCGTCGCAGGCGTATCCGAACATAAGCCCTTGATCGCCGGCCCCTTCTCGATCGACGCCCATGGCGATATCGGGGCTTTGACAGTGCAGTTTCATCACGACTTGGCATGTGTCTGCGTTGAAGCCGATGTCGTCGTGGGTGTAGCCCACTTCGCGAATGACTTTTCGAGCGGCGGCTTCATAATCGACTTTCGCCTTCGACGTGATTTCACCGGCGACGCAACAGAAATCGGTCGTGACGAGCGTTTCGCAGGCGACACGGCTGAGCGGGTCTTGAGCTAACAGGGCGTCCAAAATACCATCCGAGATTTGGTCCGCCAATTTGTCGGGATGCCCCATGCTGACCGATTCGCTGGTAAACAAATACTTGCCTGATGCCACGAAATTGCTCCTTGGGGGTTGCTTGGGCCGGCGGACATAGCGGATCGCCGTCGCCGGTATATGGAAAGTATGATTGCCCGAATTCGATTCGGACAATAGAAACTTGGTCGCCGGCCAGTGTCAGGCAAGTTTCGTCCAGCTTGCGGACGAAATCGGACACGCCGGAGATATTGAAAAGCCATTTGGATTTTACGTCCAGAAGCCGGCATTCTAATCAAACTGGGGCGAAAACTCAAACGACGTCGGGAGGACAGGCGCGGCCTGGCTTGAAACCGCCATCAACCCGAAGCGTTAGCGAGAATTATTGGGAAAAGCTGATCAGAAAAGTGGTCGTAAGAAGGGATTCCATCACTGGCGCGTTTTGATGTTGCGATTTTCTTGTTCCTTCTCCCTCGAATTCAACGCGGAACAAATCTTACGATCACGAAAGACTATTCCGCGTTGAATATGGGGGAGAAGGTTAGGATGAGGGGGTGATCTCCAGGGTTCGGCCCCTCACCCTAACCCTCTCCCCAAATCTGCACGCGATTATCTCTGACGTATCGTTTCGCCCATATGCGCGTGCAAATTCGGGGAGAGGGAACCAGAACAGCGCAACATCAAAGCTTGCGCGTCAGGCTTCAATTGCCAGTGTATGCGCGATCTGCTGTATATCCGCGCAAACGTATTATTCTCGCGTTGGGCTTGGATTTCAGTCAGCGGCTATGCGGCCTTTTCGCCGGTTTGAATGGGGGACGCCAGGAGCGCCGACAATCGCTCGACGGTGCGCTCGGTCGCTCCGGCTTGCACCAAAACCAATCGCTGGGCATGTAATCCCAATTGCTCGCGCCAGGCTTGGTCTTGCAAACAGCGTCGCACGAAGCGATCCAAGTCGCGCGCATCGTTGACGACAATCGCCGCATCGTTCTCCAACAACAGCGCCACGACATCGCGAAAGTTTTTCGTATTGGGTCCGAATGACACCGCGCACCCGTAGGCCGCGGGCTCGATCATGTTTTGCCCCCCACGATCCCCCATACTTCCGCCGACGAAGGCAATCTGGCTCAGTCCCCACCAAGCGCTCAACTCGCCGACCGTATCGATGATCAGAACTTCGTTGCCGTCCAGCCGGTGCGGACGCTGCATCGTCGTTCGGCGGATTGCGACCAAGCCTTGGGCACGAATCTCTTGAATAACTGACTCGCATCGCTGGGGATGTCGCGGCGCCACGATCAATCGCAGTTGAGGAAAATCCTTGCGCAGCGTTTGATAACATTGGATCGCGAGCCGTTCTTCTGGATCTTGGGTGCTACCCGCGAGCCAAACGATTTGCTGGGAGGCTCCGTCCAATAGTTTTCTGAATAGGGTGGTCCTAGGGTTGCCGCGGCAGCTTTGGGCTCCATCGAATTTCATATTTCCCGTCACCTCGACGCGCGATGCATCAACCCCAAGTGTGGCAAAACGCTGGGCGTATTCGCGATTCTGTGCGCCAACCCAGGAGAGCTTGGCAAACGAGGATCGAAGGAGCCAGCGCAAGCGACGGTAGTTGCAAAAACTTTCTTGGCTAAGTCGCCCGTTAACGACCGCGATCGGAATGTTTCGGCGGTGGGCGATCCGCAAAAGATTCGGCCAGATTTCCAGTTCCGCGAGTACGATCAGATTGGGTTGGATCCGATCGAGCGTTTTGTCGACGCTCCAGGTGAAGTCAAACGGCAAGAAACAAGTGTTGCTGGCGCCGAAGGTTCGCGAAGCCAATTCGTGCCCGGTTTGGGTCGTGGACGAGACGACAAATTCTCGATTGGGCCATCGCTGCTGCAGGCGGGGGAGCAAATGGACTAGCAAGTTCACTTCGCCCACGCTCACGGCGTGGAGCCAGTAACACCCCCCCCTGCCCTGCCGCTGGGGAACCAGTCCAAACAGCTTGCTGCCCCACCCTTCACGATACTTGCCCGTGCGGAGGCTCGACCACGCAATCGCCGGCGAGAGCACGACGAGTGCCGCGAGATAGAGTCCGTTGAGAGTCCAGCCGATGAGCTTGTCCACGGGATTCCTT
>JBGTJE010000108.1:0-38485 GCA_041745295.1 Pirellulaceae bacterium
GTAGGTAAGCGGCTGGTCGTCGTCGAGCTTCACGTAGACGCGGCCGAGCCCGACGCGGTCGCCGTAGATGCACGGAAAATCGGTCTCGCCGCTGATTCGGCACGTGTAGCCGCAATTCAGCGTGTGGTACCAAATGTTCAACTCCCACACGCTGGGCGTGTCGACCGCCGAGATGAAATCGCAAGCCCCGTGCGCCACGTCGACGATGTATTCATTGGCCCCAATGCCATCGAACGCCGGCATGTTGTAATTTGGTAAATGATCCCCTTCGACCTGCAATCCCCAACCGCTATGAGAAAAGCCCACGACGCCGCCCTGCTGTTTGCCCCATTGCAAAACCGGCAGAGTCCAACTGGGCCATTGGCCGATCAGTTTCGTATCCTGGCCCTCAAAGCGCCCCGATTCGCCTTCGAAATTCCAATCGAAACCGGCGTCGGAAGGATAACGATAATCGTCTTCCTTGAGATTCAGCAAACAGAGGTGTCCGGCGTGCGAGCTGGGAAATCCGGAAACCTCGACGTCATAACGCATGAGATGATTCTTCGTGGAAAGCTCGCTGACTTGCCCATCAAAGAAATCCTTCTGGTAATACCAGCAAGGTCCCCACGACAAGACGCAGCCGACATTCAAGTCTTCGCCGACAATGTGCCGCATCATGTCCTGCGGCGTGATCCCTTGTGTTGGAGATTCATAATGAGCGCAGCCCGCGGCATGGACGTGGTGGTCTCCCGAGTACCAGCCGTGGTCGGCTAACTTTATCCAGCGCCGCAACTGGAACGCGGCGATTTGACCTTCCTCGTTCGTGACTTCCAGCGGTCGATGTTCGATGACGTATTCGGGTCCACGGGTAAACATGACATCGTACTTGCCGGCCGGCAGCGTGACGCTTTCGCCGGAGGCCCGATAGATTTGGTCGTGAAAAAACAAATCCGGGGCCAGTCGCCGCGAGAGCGTCGGATACACTCGGCCCACCGGATCGCGAAAGACAAACTGGCCAGTGGTCGGCTGGCCATCGGTATCGACCACGCGCAACTCGACTTGATTGGAAGGCCGACATTCGAACAAAACGGCGATTTCGTTGCGAAAACCGAGATCCTGGGTTCCTTGTCCGACATCGAAGGCAAGCGTTGCCTCCCGCTCACCAGCGTCGCGGCAGAAAAGTTGCACAATACGGTACTCCAAACCTAGTCCCGACAACTCCGGTTGCAGCGGTTGCTGGTCAAAGGTCTCGAGGTCGAGCCAGCGATCGGCGACGTCTTGCTGGGAGATTTCGTTGGGAGGATTCTTGGCCGACGTCGACGTCTTTTGGAGTGGACCGGCGTTGGGGCTGAACGCGCGAATTTTTGCCGTGATCCCCGCTTGGTTGTGCACTTTGATCAGAAATACTCGCCAACCCTGTTCGTCCAGGACCTTAGCCGCCGGACCGGTCTTCACTTTGACGCGGCTCTCTGGATTGATGTTGACCCCCGCGAGACACAACGGATCGAGCGCCTCTTGAATCTTCAAGACGGCCTTTGCCTCGTCGGCCTCCTGGATGGCGTCGTCGAGTGCCTGCTGACGCGATTGGCCGAGCGGCTCACCTAGAAACTTGAGTGCCTCCGCAACCCGTTTCGCTTGGGCTTTCAACGGTTGGGCTTCGACGCCGGAGACCAGCGGAAGGTCGTCGGCCGCTACCGACCCCAATAAAGCAAATAGCGGACAAGCACAACAAACCCAGAACAGCCGCATGATGATCCCCCAGTATCAAAGGCAGGGTTATCGTGAGTTTCTGTCCATCATCGCCGATTGCCGTCCGAACAGTATATCGCCGAACAGACGAACGATGGATATGGTTGGGTGTACTACAGCGCCTTGGCGCAAAACGCAAAGGCCTCGGACACCGAGTTGCAGCGAATGACTTTTTTGGTGGCAATGCAAACAACCGTCCAGCATCTTCGAAATTCGCTAAACGAAATCAGGTAAACCGCCTTGTCCTTGTGTTTGATTTCAATCATGTACTTTTCCTCTCGGCAAATGAACTGGGGCCGATCGCTGAAAATACACCCAACTTCGGCTTCAGAATCCAAAGCGTCGTTTCCCTGATGCGCGCTTCACGAATTCCCAAGAGTTTTCCGAATTCCGCGATCTGGTGGGTCGCCGCCCCCAAAGGGGGGAAAAATCCCGCCTTTGCCCAAAAAATGACTTCAAAGCACTGGCAGAGCCACTGGCACACGGAAATTCGTTTCTGTCTTGTTTGCCACTGGCTCTGCCAGTGCTGTTTTCGGGCAAAGTTCCTCGAACGAAGGAACGTGAGGCATTCAAGCCCGAGACACAATCAACGCGGATCGAGCCCATCGGAGGTGTCCGACATATGACGAAATAGCCACGCTCGCGCGTACGTCCAATGGCGGGTGGCAGTGGTCCGCGACATACCAAGGATCTCGGCGCACTGGTCGATGGTCATCCCGCCGAAAAAACGGAGGACGACCAATTGGGCTTTGACGGGCTCTTCGCGGGCAAAATCGTTCAACGCCTCATCGAGTGCCATCAACTCGTCGTCGAGCATCGTCGCCGAGGCTTGATCAACATCCAACGCAACGCGATGAACATCACCTCCCCGCTTCTGGCGGCCTTTGCGACGGGCATTGTCCACCAAAATTCGCCGCATGGCCTCGGCAGCTGCGGCAAAGAAATGGCCCACGGAATCCCATTGCTTTTGTTGTTCCGGAATAACTAAGCGCATGTAGACTTCGTGGACTAAGGCCGTTGGTTGGAGGGTCTGGCCTGGTCGTTCGTTTTCCAACCGCGCCGCAGCCAATTTGCGCAGTTCGTCGTATACCAACGGAAAAAGTTCTTCGCTCGCGCGCGCATCTCCTTGGCGAATCAAGTTTAAGATGTGAGTGACTTGTTCCATGATATCGTGCGACCGTTTAGCCCTGGCACGGGTCTTGCCTAAAAAGTGATTTCCAACCTGTCCATTATCGCTCGGCGATGAATAACCTCCATTCCCCCAATGGGTCAGGCAATGAGCTCGATAAACGTTCGTGAAAGCGAATTCCGGAACCCGCGACGAGATCTTTGACCGTGTTCGAAACCAGAACAGTACCCACATCGGCGACGTTGGCAATCGAAGCCGCAAGGTCGACCGCGGCACCCTCAACGCGATCTCCCACGACGTCGCACTCGCCGGTGTGCACTCCGATTTGCAGTTGCAAGCCCAGCCGCCGTGCTGAATCGCGGATCGCCGATGCGGCCCGAATGGCCCGCGCTGGACCGTCAAACGTCGCGAGCATCGAATCGTTTTGACTTTGAACCGTGCGGCCTCGAAACAGTTGAATTTCGCGAGCCACGTGGGCCTGATGCATGGCGATTGACTGGGACGGATGTGATCGATCGATGCCGCCGCAAGCGCCGAGTAGAATTCGCGCATACAACACGGTTGCAAGGACTCGATTGACGAGCGGTTGGTGACGCACTCCCGTGAGAAAATCTTCGATTTCGTCAAGCAATTCGTCTTGATTGCCGACGAATGGGAGGTGGTCGCTGCCCGGCAGTTCAACAAATTTTGCGCCTGGAATCTGTGCGGCCAAGAACTTTCCCTCCTCGACCAATAAACAGCGGTCGCCGCTGCGGTGGATCACAAGGGTCGGTACCTGAATGGTCTGCAAAATCCCTCGGACGTCGATTTGCGCGTTCATTCGAGTCAGCGCGAGTGCCGCACCGGGGCTGGCACCCATGCGGAGGTAAGTTGCCCACCAGCGCCGAAAATCGGGATCATTAGCCAGACTGGGTGCTCGGGCCTCGATCCCAACGGGACCGCCCCATTGGTGGCGAATTTCCTCAAAAAACTGCTCGCGCTGTTCGTCGCTGGGGCCCCACGGATAGTCGGCCGATCGCAAGCGACGCGCGTAACTCCCGATCATGACCAAGGCGATGGTTTTTCCGGGGTACGTCGCCGCAAACAAACTGCACAGGGGACCTCCTTCCGAGACGCCGCATAACACGGCTCGTTCCGACCCAACGGCGTCCATCACAGCTCGCACATCGTCCATCCGTTGCTCCAAGGTCGGCAATTCATCCTCGGGAACGCGGTCGGAAAGTCCTGTCCCGCGCTTATCGAACAAAATGACCCGGGCAAACGAGGCGAGTCGTCGCAGGAAACGCGAAAAGGTTCGCTCTTTCCAAAACCAATCGAGATGCGAGACCCAACCCATCACAAACACCAAATCAAACTCGCCTTGGCCGAAAACTTGAAAGGCGATATTGACTTCGCCGCTTTGGGTATAGCGGACCTCGGGAACTTGAGATTCCGCCTCGGCCGGGAATCCAATTTGCCATTCGGCGGAACGGCTGAGATGAACGGCCCCGGCGCGTACCGCGCTTTCCAGACTGGCGTTCTTGCTGTGGACATGATGCTGCAATTCGCGTTGCAGATGTTTGAGATCGAGATGCAAATCTTTGGCGGTTTGGTATCGTTCCTCTCGGTTTTTTTGCAACGATTTTTTCACAATTCGTTCAAGTTCCGTGGGTACGTCCTGTCGAAAACTGTGCAGAGGCTTTGGTTCATGCTCCAGAATGCCCACAATTGCATGGCTCATCGTCGGACCATCGAACGGCAGTTGACCCGCCAGGGCTTCGTATAACAAGATTCCGAAACTAAAAATGTCGGTTCGCGCATCGACGTGTAAACCCTTGGTTTGCTCGGGCGACATATAACGGACCGTACCCATCATGACTCCGGGCTCGGTTTCAAAGCGTCGCGTGTCGGGGTTGGGATTTGTAATGGTGGTTGCGTCGTGAGCCGCAGTGGATTCGATTTGCTTGGCCAAGCCAAAATCGAGTACTTTAACCAAACCATCGTGTCGCACAATGATGTTTTCGGGCTTGATATCGCGATGCACGATATTCGCAGCGTGGGCTGCCGCGAGCGCACTGGCAATTTGCGTGGCAATATCCAGAGCCTGCGGCAAATCGAGTAGCCGATTCGACATCAGCCGTCGCAACGTCACTCCGTCGACAAACTCGGTGGCCATGAAATGGAATTGTTCGAGCTGGCCGATTTCATGGATCGTCAAAATGTTGGGATGATTCAAGCCACTCACGGTTTTCGCTTCGCGTCGAAATCGCTGGATCCACTTGGGATTGCCCGTGAACTCAACCGGCAACATTTTTAACGCGACTTTGCGGTCCAATTGGCTGTCAAAAGCCAAATACACTTCACCCATTCCGCCCACACCCAGGCACATGCCGAGGTCATAACGGCCGATTTTGGTCCCGGGGGAAAACGATCCTCGCCTTGGCGATAGCGGTGCCGCCGGTGAAGGCGCCACGGAGCCTGTCTGATCGGACTCTTGCCGATCAGCTTGCGAGTCCCGCGGTTGCCCCGATTCCTGTGTTCCTGCAAGCGCCCGATCTACTTGTTTCAGCACGTCGAAATTGGCGAGTCGCACGGCAACTTTGTCCGCGAATTGATCCCAAGAACCCTCCCAAGCCTGGAAGGCCGCAAACAGCGATTCGATCCGCTGGCGACGCGCAGGGTCGTCGTGGCAAACAGAATCCAGGAAAGCCGCACGAACTTGCGGATCCTCGATTTGGGCTGCCGCGAGAAAAATATCGTTGTCGTTCATGAGCGAATCAGACGTCCATGACCTGTCACCGGATCTGTGAAACCGCGCCCATGTCATTGTACCAATGAAACCTGCTGGCATCCGCGTTCGAGTGATGCTAACTGTGTCCGCAATAAAAAAGCGTGGCAACAGTTTTTGTTGTCACGCTTGGAGAATTACAGCTTACGCAAAAACGTCGACGGATCCGCGTCGGTTAAAGGCTTCGCGAGCGCGCGGCAAAGCGACGCGGTTTTGCGCCCCCTTTACTGCCACCGAAGCGACTCCCGCCGCCAAACCGCGGTGCGCCCCCCGAAGGTTTCGCACCGTAGCGTACCGCGCCCGAGGATTTCGCCCCGTACTGCGGCTTGCGATTTCGCCGTTCGCCAAAAGTACTGGCTCGAGGAGCTTTCGACTGCGTTCGGCTGCCCTCGGCTTGGTCGTCGTTTGCGTATCCGCCTGGAGCGGGCATGACGCCCAAGCGGACCTTGGTCAAATACTCGATGCGCTGCATCAGCGATCGCTCGTCCGGTGCGCACAAAGTCACCGCGCGACCGGAGGCCTCGGCTCGCGCCGTTCGCCCAATGCGGTGAATATAAGTTTCCGGCGTATCGGACAATTCGTAGTTGACGATGATCTTCACGTCCGGCATGTGCAAACCTCGAGCCGCGACGTCGGTCGCGACTAGGATAGGCGGCTGCGGCGTATTAAACGCTTTCAGCGCAGCTTGCCGAGCGTTTTGACTCTTGTTGCCATGAATTGCCACCGCCTCGATATCGGCATCGAGCAATTTGCGAACCACTTTGTCAGCGCCGTGTTTGGTGCGGCAGAACACCAGCGTCCGTTGCCCGGCGTGCTGTTGCAAAAAGTCAATTAAGACCGCGGGTTTGTCGGCGGCGTGCACATAACAGACCTGCTGTTCGATCTTGTCCGGCGTCACTGCTTCGGGACTGGCCGAAATGTAGACGGGCTGCGTCAAGCATTCCTTGGCCAAATCGCGAATTTGACTCGGCAGGGTCGCCGAGAACAACATCGTCTGCCGCTGGCGCGGAAGAGCGCGAATGATCTTTCGCACGTCGCGAATGAACCCCATATCGAACATTTGGTCGGCTTCGTCCAAGACCAGCGCTTGAACGTGATCTAAATTCACGTAGCCTTGGGACCATAAGTCCAGAAACCGGCCGGGCGTGGCGACGACGATGTCGACGCCTCGGCGCAAGTCCTCCAGTTGGGGTCGCGCACTGACGCCCCCGAAAATCATGGTCTGCCGCATTCCCAAGCACTTGCCGTAGGCCGAAAAACTTCCGGCCACTTGGACGGCTAACTCTCGGGTGGGAACCAAAATCAAGGCGCGGATCGGTCGATGCCTGCGCGGGGGACGCTTTCGCTCGTCCGCTGTTTCGCACGCAGTTTCCGTCGGCTCGGCGGTGAGGCTAGCCAATTTCGCCTCGTTCATTCGATGTAGAATCGGCAAGGCAAACGCCGCTGTCTTGCCGGTGCCCGTTTGGGCGCAGCCCAAGACATCGCGGCCTTGCATGGCGATTGGAATTGCCTGAAGTTGAATGGGAGTTGCGTTGGCGTATCCTCGCTTTTCAACAGCGCGCAGCAACTCGGAATGTAAACCTAAATCCTGAAAACTCATTTCGTCTCTCGTGGGAAAAAGTGCGCGTAGTTCTATCGACGCGCGAGGTCGTCATGTAATAACCACTTGCGCTTTGACATGTAGCGCCGGCAAACGCCGATCGACGACCATAAGATCCGACCTTTCCGCCGTCAGAAGTGCGGCCTGTTGCGGCCGCCCAGCGGATGTTGCCCAAGAACTAGACGATTTCCAATCGCGGTCGAACGAAAAAGACGGAAAAGCCTATATTCGGGCTTTCCACAGTGCATCTTGGTTTGAAGCAGATCAATAGGGCGGCTTCTTATCCGCCGTGTCGCGTCCTCGTGGTATGTATAGAGTAGCAGAAAGTAGCTCTGGGACAAGCCCAAAATGCGTTCGCTACGCAATTGTTACTTTGTCGCGGCGTCGCAATGCGGACAATCACTATCGCCTCCAGCAAGGTTTGCGCTAGCGTTCTCCCATCGCCAGGCATTGTTGTCCCAACGAGATCGAACAATCAAAATGGAACGCGTTAATCCATTTGGGACCAAGGCCTTAAGTCGTTAACTTTGAGGAGTTGAATCATGAAATTCGTTACGCTATTCCGATTTACGAGCCAGGGAGTTGCCAATTTTAAGCAAACGACAAAACGCGCCAAGGACTTTACAAAAGTTGCCAAAGCCGCCGGCGTCGAGATCAATGAGTTTTTGTGGACCCAAGGGCGATTTGACGGAATGGTCTCGTTTGATGCACCGGATCGGGAAACTGCCGCAGGACTCTTGCTTAGTTTGGCGGCGCGCGGCAATGTCCAAACTGAAACGATGTCCGCTTTTGATGCAAAAGGCATGGAAAAAGTGTTGGCCAAAGCCGACTAAGGCGCGACTTGAACGAATAGCAATTTAGGTAGCCGAATTCGCCAGAATTCGGGCCGGAACTCTGGCGAGTTCCGCTACCGATTCGCTGCATGCGTTCTAATCGCGCACTCTCGCGTTGGCTATTCGAAGTTAATCGTCCTTCATCCCTGACAATCCATTGATCAATCGGCAAGCGATTGCATTTTCGACCAACACACGAGCTCGGCAAGCTTCCGATGAATCGGTGTATTGGCGGCCATGACGTTTCCTGCGTCGAGCGACATCGGCCGTCCGTCGCGTTCGGAACACGTGCCGCCCGCTTCCGTCACAAGCAGCCAACCAGCGGCGTAATCCCAAGGAGCAAGTTGGTACTCAAAAAAGCCATCGAGTCGGCCATCGGCGACCCAGCACAGATCGAGTGCCGCGCTCCCGAACCGACGGATCCCGCGAACGCCGTGCGTAAACAGCGT
The DNA here is from genome assembly GCA_041745295.1 of Pirellulaceae bacterium. Taxonomy (GTDB): domain Bacteria; phylum Planctomycetota; class Planctomycetia; order Pirellulales; family Pirellulaceae; genus JANMEB01. The sequence continues at coordinate 8,507 of JBGTJE010000108.1, forward strand.
TTCGATGGCCTTGAGCGTCGAGCGCATCACTTGTCCCCGATCGTAATAGAATCCCGTACAGATGATGGACTGCTTCAATTCGTCGCGCCGTGAGACGTGAATTGGTTTACCATTGAGCCAGGCCCCTTTTCCGCGGATAGCCGAATACATTTCGTTGCGATTCGGATCGAACACGACCGCGACTTGAACTTGGCCATGCGTGGCGAAGGCAATCGACACGCAATAAAGCGGAATGGAGTGTGAGAAGTTATTCGTTCCGTCCAGCGGGTCAATGATCCAGACCGCTGGTTGCAGCACGTTTTCAGCGGCGTGGCTTTCCTCCGACACGATGCGGTGATCGGGAAATCGCTCGCCGATGATGTCCAAGATCGCTTTCTCAGCTCGTAAATCGGCTTCCGTTACGAAGTGATACGCCGACTTTTCTTGGATCTCGGTCACTTCGCCGTGTTGCTGAAGCACCCGACCCGCCGTTTGTGCCGCCTCGATCGCAGTTTGCAGTATCGAATCGACGTTCAAGGGACCTCCTCGATTAGTCAAAGAAAAATGTTGCATGCTTCGCAACTTTTTCGGTTCCGTGGATGACCCATTCAAGATCAAAAATGCGCCCGAGAGGACTCGAACCTCCGACCTGCGGTTTAGGAAACCGCTGCTCTATCCAACTGAGCTACGAGCGCGGAACGTTGTGAAAATTGTATTCACGTGCATTCTTTGCGCGAACCGGTTCGGCTTGTCCTCTCGCGGGATTCCAATTTTGTTGCGCGGAGCTGCGATTAACTGAATCATTGCCCACCTAAACCAATCATGTACGAATGCGTTGCGCGACGATCGCGTTAACGGCGATGGCCCTATTGGGAACCACGCCCGCCCGCGCGGACATCATCGTCAATGCCAACCCGTTATATTGTGGAAGTACGTTTTCCATCCATTGATCCGCTCTTCCGGCATCAAAACGTAGACGAGACTGGCGAGCAGCACGGCGACAATTAGCAGCGTCACTACGCCATTCCAAAGCCATCCTTTTGATACCGAATCGTTTTTTGGCATTGGCGTAATTCTAATTAGTCATTCTCGAGGTTTCAGGTAAATAACTGACTTCTTCACAAACGCGACAGCGAATCCGTATCCCGGCAAGTTTTTGCGCGCCGTCATTTAGGCTTGTTTCGAGGACTTTAGCTTTCCTGACGTTGTTCGATTTGCAGTGAGGGCAAACCAGCGCATGCTTGTGCGCTGTGACATCCACTGCCATAGCGTAGCCCCAACGATGTGAACCTCTGGCACGTTTAGATTGAATGCCCCAGACCACCAACGCGAGCACCATCGGAACGACCAACGCCGCGGTTCCCACGACGTGAAAAAGTTCGAGTTTGGTCATATCGTCCTCGCGCTTGCTGTCCGTTCCAACAATTCTCGCACAGTCCGAAGGCGGGTAGAATCGCCATTTTATTATTTCTAAGCGACTTCAGCGGGTTTCCCCGTAACCTTTCGGCCACTATTTGCAAGAGATTTCGATGGCTTTCCATTCACGAAAAAAGAGAAAAACGCACAGTCAAGAGTGCAAATTCCGCTTAGGAAACTGCTGCTTTATCCAACTGAGCACCGAGCGATGGCAACAATCGTCACGCTCGCTGTAGCACCCGACGGAGAAATGGCATGGGTGTGAAAGCGCCGATCGCTACTCTTTCTCGTAGGCTAGGCGTGGACTGTTGTCCAGCTTGCCGGAGAGTTCCATCCAATCGCGAATGACGACCGTTGCCAAGCCACGCATATCGGATATATGCACGTTGCCGCTTCGGTCCGAGACGTGAATCCGAGTGGGGCGAAGCAAGAGTTCGAGATCCGCTCGCTCGAGGAGTGAAATGATCGGGTCGTGTTCGATGCGAATTTGGATTTCGTCGGATTCATCTTGCCCGATCCCGGACGGAAACAGTAAGGAGTGTTCCATTTGAGCGAGCGGCTTTAATTGGCCATAGCGGGACATAATAATTTCAATGTCCAGTCGTAGCAGTAGGAAGTGGGAGTTGTTTTTCAGCTGCGCCGTGATGACCGGATGATCAGAATAGATCTTCCGACAAGAGGGATGGTCAATTTGAACCGAAAATAGTTCCGGCGCGCGGGCACTTGAATCGCTTCGCTCACGCTTCGTACAGCCCAGCGCACTCAAGACCGCGCATGCCAGCCACAAGCCCACCACGAAGTGCTGTCGCTTCATGCCGAATCCAATTCGCTTAGGAACCGGATTCAAGAAACTCCGCTCGTTCATGTCGTCGTCTTTAATCCATTTCGTCGCCGTCATTAACATCGCTCCCATTGCCATCGCCACTGTTCCTAATAGCGAATTTCAGTTGGGGCGGATTGGAGTTCGCCTCGATGCATCAACGACGGGGGGTCCGTCGTCAATGATCGTGATACAGCCGCAGCGAACACGCCGTCTCAAGAGTATCGGTTAGAGGGCCAGAGACGCCAAACAGGAAAGAGGAGCACCGTAAGGAGGGAGAATCCTGTGGATCCGACTAGGAAAACACTGGAGCCGATAGCCTAAATAGGCTACGGCAACGGCTGGCTTGCCACCAAATTCAAAGATCGCCGCTGATTACGCCGGTGCGAATCGCGTATCGCACCAAGCCCGCGGTGTTATGAATATCGAGTGTTTGCATCAGTTCGGTGCGATGAGACTCCGCCGTTTTCACGCTGATACCCAGTTTCTTGGCGATGACTTTGGCGGTACCGCCTTCGGCGACAAGCTGTAACACTTCGCGTTGGCGGGAAGTCAGCCGATCCAGAGCCGTGGGTTTGTTTCCTTCCAAGAGTCCGACAATGAGATGCTTCATGACCGCGGCCGTGATGTGTTTTTCGCCCTGGGCCACTTGTCGAATTGCTTGTTCCATTTCCGCGGGGCTGATGTTTTTCAGCAGATAGCCGGATGCTCCGGCGCGCAGCGATTGCAGCACGTGTTCTTCGCTGGCGTTCATCGAGAGCATGATCACACGAACCTTGGGGAACTTCCCGACCACGCGGGCGGTCGCATCCAAGCCGTTCATTTCGGGCATCATGATATCCATCAAGACGACGTCTGGGTGGTGCGATTCCACCAATCGAAGCGCGTCACGGCCGTTGCCCGCCTCGCCAACAACTTCAATTCCCTTCAGTTCCTGGATCAGGGCGCGAAGTCCGGCCCGCATCAAATCGTGGTCGTCGACCAAGAGAATTCGAATGGGCATCATCGCGGTTCCTTTTCTCGCACGGATCCTACACAACGGCGTCGTCCAGCGACTGAACGGGGAAGCGGACGTCGACCGTTGTCCCACGGCCGGGTTCGCTGAGGATATTGACCTTACCGCCCAAAAGCTCGGCGCGCTCGCGCATACTGAGCAGGCCCAGGCTACTGCTACGAGAGACGCGTTGTTGGGCTGCGATCGCATCAAAGCCTTTACCATCGTCGCGGATCAAAAGTCGAAGTTGCAGATCGTCCTGCCGGAGATCGATCCAAACCTGGCGGGCGATTGCATGCCGCACGACGTTCGTCAACGCCTCCTGGGCAATCCGGAAACAGGCATTCCGCAAGTTGTTCGACAGATCCATCATCAAGGGCGCGAACTTTAGATGCATCACGAGCCCGGCTCGCTTTGCCTGGCTTTGGGCGTACCAGCGCAACGCCTCTTCGAGGCCGAAATCATCCAGCACGGCCGGTCGCAAATCCAGCGAGAGATTGCGCACTTGTTCCACCGCCCGGTCGACCATGTCAATGCAATCGTCGATCCGAGTCAGAGAGCTAGAATCGACTTTGCTGCTTACGATTTTCAGATTGACGCTGATGGCGCTAAGGACTTGGCCGATCTCGTCGTGCAGCTCGCGGGCCAAGTACCGTCGCTCATTCTCCTGCACTTCAAGCAGCCGCCGTGACAGGTCTTCGAATCGCTGGCGGCTGGCTTCTACTTCGCGATTCAATTGTTCCCGTTCCTGCCCCGCCCGCTTGAGTTCGGTAAAGTCCATAATCGTCCCCTGGATGATCTCTTCTCCATGAGGTCCCAATGGCAGCAGTGCGACATTCTCGTAACCCCAGATTAGACTGCCGTCCTTCCGTTTGAGTTGCAACTCGTAGCCCGTCAGCGTCCGCTCGGCCAAGAGATTTTCTAAATAACAAATCCTGCGCTCCGGGGGATAGAGATCCTCGGCGCTGCACCGAAGTAGTTCATCCTTGGAGTCATAGCCGAACATACGTACAAATGCCTCGTTGCAGTCGAGGATATGACCCTCCAGCGTGGATTGGAAGACTCCGGCCAAGTTTCGCTCAAAGAGAAGTCGATACCGCTCCTCGCTGGCGCTCAACGCGTCCTGCGCGCGCTTGCGATCGGTGATATTTCGCACGATGGCCACGATGCAGGCGCGACCGACCAGCTCACACGTGGCAACAGATGCCTCCATATCGACGAGCGAACCATCGCGCCGTTGGCCTTTGAACTCATACACGTCGGGTGCCGGCTCGCCGCGCAATCGACGCCGGCTGTATTGCACCATCCGTTGGTTGTCTTGCGCCGAGTTTAGCGCGGAGATATGTTGGCCGATTAACTCTCCGGGCGCGGTCCAGCCGTGGAGTTCCGCCATGGCACGGTTCGCAAACACAATCCGATCGTCCTCTTCGACCGCTATGCCGTCGCGCGACGCGTCGAGGATTGACGTGAGTAACGTCTGTTTCTCTTGGATTTCCCGCTCCAGCCGCTTGCGCTCCGTGATGTCGGTGATTAAGCCCAACGCGCCGGCATAGCAGCCCGCGGAGTCGAAGATGGGGTCGGCCGACACAATCGCCCAACGATCGCTGCCGTCTTTACAGCGGAACTTGAAATCATGTTGCTCCTTGATGCCTCGCCGACGACGTTCGACGTTGTCAGCGGCAATGGCCTTTCCTTCCTCGTCCATGAATTCAAACATCGATGCGCCCTGCATCTCGGCCAGTGTGTAACCGAGCATCTCGGCCATGCGCTGGTTGACGAATGAAGTACGACTTTCGCCGTCGATCTGCCAAATTCCCTCGCTCGCGGTCTCGACGATCTGACGGTAACGCCGCTCACTTTCGTGTAAAGCGGCCTCGGATCGCTTACGCTCGGTAATGTCACGCACGTGCAATAACAACGCCGGTTGACCGTTATAAACAATGCGGCTCACACTGAGTTCTACCAGCACCGTTGTTCCGTCGGCCCGCAGGCTCACGCCCACCGTCTGTGTCAACTCGCCGCGGGATAGTTTCGCGAAATCGCGATCAATGACTTCTCGCTGATCCGCTGGAACCAAGTCCCGCACGTTTTTGCTCAGAAGCTGTTCCCTCGTGAATCCGTGCAGTCGACAGGCGGCCGGATTGACGTCGAGCAATTGTCCGTCGAACGCCTCCACAAAAATTGCGTCCCGCGAGTTTTCATATACTTCACGGAATCGCCGCTCGCTCTCGACCAACGCCTCTTCGGCCTGCCTCCGTTTGGTAACGTCTCGCGTGATGCTGAGCAGCGCCGTGACAGCGCCCGCCGCATCGCGCAACGGGCTGGCGTGCGTCTCCAACCAGCGGCGCGACCCCTTGAGTCCCACGATTTCAAATTCCAGCTTGCGCGATTCGCCGCGAAATACGCTTTCGGTAAGAATGCGGAAATGCTGGCGATACTCCGGCGCGACGATCAGATACACGCAATGGCCGACGACTTGCTTGCCCGACTCGGCCTCGATCATCTCCAACCCCGCGCGGTTCATTTCGAGCACTGTGCCATCGGCGGCCAACAGTTTTACGCATTCCGGTTCGTTGTCGATGATCGACCTCAAGAATTGTTCGCGCTCGGCCAGCGTTCGCTCCACCTGGCGACGATCGGCGAGAAACTGCCCCAAAAACACGACTGCCAAAAGCGCCAGGAGGCTGATCGGCATTCGCAACAGCAACACTTCCGGTACCGCCATCGAGGGGAGGCCAATGACGTGGGCGAAAGTAACGATCTGAGGCGCCGTTAATGCCAGCAATACCGCCGCCAAAAAGCCGATCCGTCAATCGCGGAACTTGAATAACAACGCCGCCGCCCAGCCGATCGCAATCAGGCAAATCAATATCGAAATCGACATGAGTGTTGGAAGAAGGTGGAGCATTGCGCCCTTCCGTTGCCAACGCGAATTGTTAATGAGCGCCGGGCGCCGCCATTCGTTGAACGATGACGGACGAGGTGAACAGCCTAAGAATAGCCGTGGCACGGAGGAGCGACTAGACCGCGCATCGTCCGCACCTCCAGGAACATTCCGTTATCGCAATTGGGAAAGCACCTAACATTTTCTCGATCCAGACTTGACGCATCAATCTTGGCTACGACAATCAGAAAATCAATCGTGACTGTCCTTCCTGGGATTCACTGAACTTTTCAATTGCGAATGTAATGCGCGTACTGGAACACCTATTCGCAAACAATCGAGCCTGGGCTCACGAGATGACCCGGCACGAGCCCGATTTTTTCGGCCGGCTTTCAAGCCAACAGGCGCCGGAATATTTGTGGATCGGGTGTTCGGACAGCCGCGTCCCCGCAAACCAAATTGTCGGCTTGCTGCCAGGCGAAATGTTCGTTCACCGCAACGTGGCAAACGTGGTTGTCCATAGTGACCTGAACTGCCTTTCCACGATCCAATTCGCGGTGGATGTACTGCACGTCAAAAATATCATCGTGTGCGGGCATTACGGTTGCGGGGGAGTTTTGTCCGCTTTGCGGGACGAGAAATTGGGATTAATCGACAATTGGCTGCGGCACGTCCAGGATGTGCGATCGAAGCACCGGATTGAACTCGTCAGTCTGACAAGCGAAGCGCAACAGCACGATCGCTTGTGCGAATTAAACGTCATTGAGCAAGCCGTCAATATCAGCCAGACAACTGTCGTGAGGGAGGCCTGGGAACGAGGCCAATCGCTCACCGTACACGGCTGGATTTACAAGCTAACGGACGGATTGCTTCGCGATCTTGGTATGTGCGTGGCGCGGGAATCCGAGCTCGAGAGTTGTTACGGGGCGGCGCTTGGGAAAGGCGTTGCGGAACCCGGCGCTAGGACTGAACCAAACCGCGATCCCAGTTTCGCGCCCCACGAATGACATTCTGGCGAAAAAGGCAAATAACTGTTTATGTTTGCATGGCTACTAAGCGTTCGGGGACTCTAGGGTGAAAAATGATTCCCGGGCAGTGCCACGGCGTTCCCGGTCGATATTCCTAGGGGCCGTCGGCTTCGGCGCGGCGGTGTTCGTCACGATCGTCGCATTCTTGCTGATTCGAAGTTACGGGGAAACGCTTGTCGCACCGACTCCTCCTCAAGTAGTGCCCGCTGCTTCCGCGGTCCAAGCCGGCGACGTATTTTTGCGCATCCTCATTGCGCTTGCCGCGATCATTGTCACCGGTCAACTGTTGGCCAAAGCATTTGCCTTCTTGAGCCAACCGCCGGTGATCGGCGAAGTGGTCGCCGGTATTCTGCTCGGACCGTCGTTGTTGGGCCCCGAAGTTTCCGCGCTTGTGCTTCCACCATCGGTCGCACCGTACCTGGGCGTCATTGCGCAATTGGGCGTCGTGCTGTACATGTTTCTCGTCGGGCTGGAACTTAATCCTGCGTTAATCAAACACCGCGCGCACGCAATCATGGTCGTGTCACACGCGAGCATCATTGCCCCTTTTTTCTTGGGGGCGCTGCTCGCGCTTCTCTTGTACCCGCGGCTTTCCAACAACAATGTGTCGTTTACCAGCTTTGCCCTGTTCATGGGTGTGGCAATGTCAATCACTGCCTTTCCGGTGCTCGCCCGGATCCTGAGCGACTATCGGCAAAGCAAGACCAGGCTTGGCGCGATGGCGTTGAGTTGTGCGGCCGTCAATGACGTCATCGCTTGGTGCTTGCTCGCGTTTGTGGTGGGTGTCGCAAAGGCCGAAGTTGGGCAGGGGTTTTTCGTCGCCGCTGGGGCACTAACTTTTATTACGGTCATGTTCGTCGTGGGTCGCCCGGCGCTGAAATGGGTGGCCAAGCGATGGGACAGCGAGCAGCAGACTCATGGCGCGGCGGTCGTGGTTTTTGTAGCGCTGCTCTTATCGGCTCTCACCGCCGAGGCGATTGGCATCCACGCCATTTTCGGAGCCTTTTTGCTCGGGACGATGATTCCCCACGATAGCGCTTTGGCCAGAGCCCTCACCCGACAGCTCGAGCACATTGTCACGATCCTTTTGCTGCCGGCCTTTTTCGCCTTTACGGGAATGCGCACGCGGATCGATCTACTGTCCGACTCGAGTCATTGGATGATTTGCGGGTTGATCATTCTAACCGCCGTGGTCGGAAAGTTCGGCGGCACGTTGGTGGCGGCGCGCCTGACCGGTTTTGGCTGGCGCGATGCTGCGGTTTTGGGAACGCTCCTGAACACACGCGGACTCATGGAGCTTATTGTGCTCAACGTCGGTTTGGAATTAGGCGTTATCTCACCCACGCTCTTTTCTATGATGGTCGTGATGGCCCTCGTAACAACGGTGCTGACATCGCCGATGGTCCGCTTATTGAAGCCGACAATGGCATCTACTGAGACGAGCGATTCCAGGTCGACGTCGGAGGGATTTACCTAAGAAACACTGACATTGTGTCACTCCGGGTTGAGTCCCGGAATCCAAATTCCAAGGACGGACGAATTGCCTTACCGGACAGAACCGAAAATGGATTGACATGTCGCTCAAATTGCTATTCCTGGTGGCTGGCCTGGAGTCTTTCGTTGCCTTTGGACCGCGCGTGGATGAAGTCGCCTATTCAAATTCGCGGCAGGAAGCCCGCGTTGACCTTCAAGATTTCACCTATGTTTGCGAGGACGCCGGCGCCGGCGGATACGAAGCGTTTCCCGACATTTGCCGCTTGCACGACGGAAGGCTGATGTGCGTGTTTTACGCCGGCTATGGCCACGTCTCGTTGCCCAATGACGTACATACCCTAGGCGGCCGCATTTCGTTCTGCGTTTCGAGCGATGAGGGCAAAACCTGGTCAGCGGCTGAAACGCTTTTTGACGGACCGGATGACGACCGAGATCCATCGATCGTTCAACTAAAGAACGGCCGATTGATCTGCAATTTTTTTTCGCTCCGCAAGGCACCCGCATCGGATCGCCCGTTTGATGGCCTCGGGTCGTGGATCGTCAACTCGGACGACGGAGGAACGACCTGGTCGGCGCCTCTGCAAATCTCCAAGAATTATTACTGCAGTTCGCCGATTCGAGTTCTCTCGACGGGTCGATTGATCCTCGGGCTTTACGCTGAAGACGGGAAAAACTCTCATGGTGCCGTCACGATCAGCGACGACGACGGCCAAACCTGGGCCAAGGAAGTCGACGTCGATAACGGCGGTATTCAACTCGATGCCGAGACGGATATCATCGAACGGAAAGACGGCACGCTGTTCGCCGTGCAAAGGCCGCACATGAGCTACTCGACTTCTGCGGATAAAGGATCGAGTTGGACGATTTCGAAGCCGATCGGCTTCGAAGGGCATTGTCCCTTTTTCCTCCGTGCCCCGGGGGACATCATCTTGCTCGCCTATCGACTGCCAAACACCAGCCTCCGCTATAGCTTGGATGAATGCAAAACGTGGAGCGAAAATGTTGTGATTGACGAGGTCATCGGCGCGTATCCGTCGCTGGTCAACCTCAATGACGGAACGGTTCGAGTTGTGTATTACGAGGAAGGGGCAGGATCGAGCATTCGCACGAAGCGATTTCGCGCGACGAACGCAGGAATCGAATGGCTTCGGTCGGAACCTGCGGCGGACCGTTGAGCGGCTTTGCCTAAAAAGTGATTTCTAAACACTGGCGGAGCCAGTGGCACACGGAATATCGCTTTTGTCTTGTGCCACGGGCCATGCCCATGTTGTTTTTGGGCAAAGCTCCGTTGAGCCTAGCGAAACTTTGCCGGTAAAAAAGGCTCTAAGTGTTCAGGGGACTCGTCCGTGGTTGCCGGTATTGCTGAGCCGCGCTGGGCTGAGGGGCCGATTCTTTGGAATGATTGCGCAACTTTGCCACTGAGCTCGCGTTCCCATGTCAGGCTGTTTCAACATCAGACTCGGTTTCGTGGCTTGCGTTTGTGCGGCGACGGTTCAACTTGCCCCACCAGTCATGCTGATTGCCCAGCAGGCGACATCTGCACCCGGGGCGGGCGCTTACCCGCTAAAGGAAGTTCTCGCCAAACCGTACGTCGCAAGACCATTGCAATCCGATGGCTCAAATCTCTCCCAATCGGTAATCTCGAGTTCCCCGAGCAATGAAGGCTTGAGATCGTCGCAGGCTGCCGACGATAACGGGGACGGAATTTCACCGGCGCATTGGGGTGATCACCTTGATGGAATCGGCCACTCGGAAAACCAATCGAACGCAGTGAATGATCGGGCCCAATGGATGGCCGATCCTCCCGCGTTTGAGCCCGAGCCGACACCGTACGAACTGAGAAAAAACGAAAAAAAACGCAGCCCGGGCTTACCCGAGATTCTCAACAAAGGTCGCTACTTTGCCGCGATCGAGGCCTTGTGGATGGAGCCACACTTTCTCGGCAGTACGGCTCTGACGCAAACCACGGGAACGAGCATTGTCGCAGTGCCATTTGATTTTGGGTTTAGCTTTTCGCCGCGCTTTACCGCCGGATTTGAATCCGAGATGGGTCCGGGGCTCGAATTCAAATATTGGAACTTTAATGGTGAATCCGACACTTCAAGTTTTACGAGCGATGGTGTCACGACCGGTCAAACTAGTTTGTATTTGTTGGGCCCCGAACGCTGGACTCGCATTTCGGCGGATGCTGCCGGCGAAAGCTTGTCCGTAGAACATGAACTAGAAGCTCAATCGTTCAATATTGCCTTTTTCAAAGAAGTAGAATTCAAAGTCTCGCGAATCAATGGTGAGCTGGGGTTGCATTATGCAACGCTAAGCCACCTCCTGCGGGCCAGTGTCAGCGACGCCGGCGGCGGTCTCGTCGGGGAGTTGCTCGGGGCGTCGGAATTCGAGGGCTTTGGCCCAATGGTCTCAATCGAGTACTTTCGCCCAATCGGGCACACCAAATTAGAAATGCTCGGCGGGTTGCAAGTCTCTTTGCTGTTCGGCGAGCGCGACCAATTGGTCCAAAATACGGCGACGCTCGACTTCAACCGTTTTTCGGCGGACGAATTGTTGTCTGGCTTGACGGGCCAATTGGGTGTGCAATACATGCACCATCTTACAGAGCACCGCACGATCTTTGCGCGAACGGCGTTGGAAGCCCAACATTGGATCGGGGGCGGAACAGCCACCGACCCCGTGTCGGACTTTGGAATCTATGGGTTGACGTTCGGCGTCGGGGTCAATCGCTAAGACGCTCTTCCGTTGAAGTACTTGACCATCCGGACCTCATTCCCTTTGGCGTCGAACTTTACCTCATCCATAAAGGTCTTGATCAACACCAGGCCGCGGCGCGAGGCGTTTTTGAACGCAGCCGGGTCGCCGGATTCGGGGACTTGGCGGATGTCGAATCCAGGGCCTTGATCGCGCACGGTAAATTCGACTCGGTTGCGGTCGATCGAGGCGTTGACGATGACGCGGCGATCTTTGAAAGGCTTTTGGGTCCGGCGCGTGTTGACCAATTCGCGATCGACGATTTGATTTGCACTGGCTGCGATCTCCAAATTGCCGCGAATCATGGCGTTGGTCAACGCATTCTCTAGGGCAACTCCCAACCGTACTCGTTGACTGGTGTCACAAACGTTCATGCTGGCGATGACCTGTTGCACCAAGTCGATCAGCGGTTCGATGAGCTGGGTGTCACTCTCCAATTCGAAATCGAACTGGGTCCGCGTCGAACACTGTATTAAGCGGCGGTATCGCAAGTCAGTTTCGTTCATCGCCAGGATGAGCATGACGGTGTTCACCAGCGACTCCGCCAAATCGGATTTCGCCACGTAGGATGCGGCGCCATTGGCGAGAGCTTGGGCGGCAATCGATTCACTACCATGAGCCGTCATGAGGACGACCGGAATATCAGGATTGTCTTGTGCAATCTTCAGCACGAGCTGCAGGCCATCCATTTCCGGCATTTGCAAATCCGTGACCACGACATCGGGAGCCTCGCGATCCATTTCCTTGATCGCGGCGATACCGTTTTCGGCGTAACGGACCTCGAGGTAGGTCCCTTTCTCCAATAATCCGCCCGCCAAGCGCCGATCGACGGCAGAATCATCGACAACCAAGACTGATGCCATTGCTGTTCCCCATCGCAACCAGCGGACCCCAACCGCAACTCTTCAATAAAAGATACCAAATCCCGGCTCAAAAAGAACTGTGCAAATTGGATTGGGGCGCGACTTTGAGCAATTAGGGAACCATCGTGCGGGCAAAAGCCAGCGCTTGTTCTTTGTCGGAAACTTCGCCGGACAATTGTCGGTCGCGAACTGCGTTCAAGATTTCACGAATGATCGGGCCCGGCGCGATGTTGAGCAAACGCAGATCGTTGCCGTCGATCAGCGGCTTGGGATTCAGGCGTTCGCTCGGCCAGGACAGTCGCTGTTGACAGAATTCGATTCCCTCGGTTCGTTTCTTCCAAGTCGCTGCGACTGCCACGGCGACCGCGAGCGTTTCGGCCATCCAAGGTTGAACGAGCAAACGTTGAATCGCCGGCCAGGGTTGAAGGTCGGCTTCGAGCGCCGAATCAGCGTGTTTCAAAATCCAACCAACAGCGGCGGATTCTTCGTTGGACAACCGCCAGCGTTGCGCAATGTCGTCGATGAACTGCGAACGATCGGGCACATCGTAAAGGATCACGGCGAGCGCCGCCTCAAAACGATGGCTGTTGAGTTGCTGTAACGCTTGCGCGATGAGCCGAAGACGAGATTCGTCGCCGGGAGCGCCATTCGTCCGTTCGGGTAACAGGTGGCTGAGTAATCCGGTTTGCCGCAAGCCTTCAAAGGCCAAATGGCGATGCTTGTGACCGAGCATCAGCCGCAGCTCGTTGGCGATTCGCTCGCTGCTGACCAGCGTGATCCCCTCCGCGGATTGACGAATCGCGGCCAACGTTTCCGATTCGATCTGGAATTCAAACCGTGCGGCGAAGCGCACGGCGCGCAACATGCGCAACCGATCCTCGGCAATTCGCGCACTCGCATTGCCGATCGCTCGAATCGTTTTGGCACCCAGGTCGCGCTCGCCGCCCACGTAATCCAACACGCGATCGGCAAGCGGATCGTAGAACAGTCCATTGATGGTAAAATCCCTTCGCTGGGCGTCGTTTTCGGCAGTGGTGAATTGAACAGAATCGGGATGCCGCCCATCCGAATAGACTTCATCTTGGCGAAAGGTTGCAACATCAATTTGTCCCGCGGACTTGGGGCCGAGCACGCAGATCACGCCAAACGACTCTCCGATCGTCAAGGTCCGGCCTTTGCCGAAAAGTTCGCGGATTTGCGGGGGGGTCGCATTGGTGGCGACGTCAAAATCTTTGGGGGGATTTCCCATCAGTTGATCGCGCACGCATCCGCCCGCAAACAACGCTTCAAAACCGGCCGCTTGAAGCCGCTGGACGACTTCAAGGGCGAACGTTCGTGCGGCGTTCGGGCGATTCATGGGATGGAGTTCTGAAACTACGAGCAGGTTGTCGTTCCGAGGGAACGCCGAGGCAAGCTGTCTTGGCCAAAAGGTCGGGTACAATCCCACGGAAACTGGCAGCGCGGTCAAACATTGATACGCTATTAAAGGGCAAGACTGGGTATTTTGTAACTGCCCATTTGCTCCAGACTCGCGTACCACTGGGTTCATCGGCTGAATCGAGCCACCATGCATTATCAGTGGTCCGAAATCGTGTTCGCAATTGGCTTCGGGGCGTACATTGCGATCCGTCATCGGTTTATCGAACGGGCCAAGTCGATTGAACGGATTCACCGCCAGGTGGATTGGATCGAGTTCGTCTTGTTCGCAGTTGTCTTCGCGGGCAATCTCCTGCTGCCGCTCACCTACTTATTCACGCCGCTGTTGCGATTCGCCGACTATCAATTGCCCGCAGCGGCTCCCTGGTGTGGTGCGCCATTGCTGGCGATAGCCCTTTGGCTTTTTTGGCGGTCGCACGTCGACCTCGGCGACAATTGGTCGGTGAGTCTCGAGATTCGCAATGGCCACGAATTGATCACGCACGGAGTCTATCGGCGGGTCCGACATCCGATGTACGCAGCCATTCTGTTGTTTGGACTGGCTCAAGCGCTGCTGTTGCCGAATTGGTTGGCTGGTTGGTCGGCCTTAGTTTCGTTCGCAATCTTGTGCGTCGTTCGCTTGCCGCGCGAGGAAAGAATGATGCGGGCAAGGTTTGGACCCGCATACCAAGAATACGCCCTCCGCACGGGCCGGATTATTCCGCGACGCATGCTACGGTGAGACCAAAATTGACTTCTCGTTTTTTTGGGCAAGATTTCGTTAGGTAGGTCTCGCGAGCCGAGCGAGACTTTGTCCTGCCATTAAACTCGCCAGTCCCAATCGCGTAACCTGTTGATCGCCGCTCAAATAAAATTCGGCAGAGTTACTGACGGGGAACGCCAATTGAGTTGGCATAACCGTGACGGCACAAGGTCTCGCTCGGCTCGCGAGACCTACTGAGCAAAATCGAATGGACTATGACAATAGTCCGAGCGTGTCAAACTTTGCTCCTAGGATGGGTTGGCTGTCGATTTCGAGCCATTGTTCGAGAAGCGTCGCGTAGACCGAACGAAAATCGACATTGAACACCAAATCGCCGTCGACCAAATCCGTCAAGCTCGGGTATTTTCCGGCGGTTTTTGCCAAATTCGACCCGGCGACAAACAGCGGTGCAGCCGTTCCGTGATCGGTCCCGGCGCTGCCGTTTTCTTTGACTCGCCGGCCGAATTCGCTAAAGCAAATGGTGCGCACTTGATCGTGTCGACCGCTGGACTCAAGGTCACCATGAAAAGCGGCGACCGCGCCGGCGAGTTCTGCCAGCAGCGCGGCGTGCGCGTTGGCTTGTTGACTGTGCGTGTCAAAACTTCCCAGTGAAACGTAGTACACGCGCGGCCCGAAATCGATTCCGATGAGCTTGCTGACCAAGGCAAGTTTGCGGGCGAGCTCGGTGCGAGGGTAAACTCGCGGGACGTCTTGCGCCCCGCCGAGCGCCTCAAGTCGGCGATTGGCGGCGAGCGCCGTCCGACGAGCCTGGATGAGAAAATCGATCAATTCGTCCTTGGTTTCCAGAGTTTCATCGATCTCATCTAACGCCGTGCGAACCGTCTCATCGGCAGCGACCCGCAAGCTCTCGATGGACTTGAGGCTAGGGACCATGATATTGAGCCCGGTCATCGCCAATGGCAAGGGCTCGTCGCCGAGGTGAAGTCCTGGCGCTAGGTTCGCCGATGTCTGATCGGCTTGGCCATCAAAGCAGCGGCCGATCCAGCCCGTTCGGTGGGGCGGAGTCAACAGCGCGCTATGCCAGATGTCCATCGATTCAAAATGTGATCGATTCGGATTTGGATAACCAACACCTTGGACTACACACAGATTGCCCGCCTGCTGCATATTTTCGAATCCGCGCAGCGAAGGGTGCCAACCCAAATAATCGTCGATTTTTAGCACTTCTCGTTGGCCGATCCGCACGGCAAATCGATTGCGGTGATAAGCGTCATCGCCGTAGGGAATTACCGTGTTCAATCCGTCATTGCCGCCGGAGAGCTGAATCACAACCAAGACACGGTCGCCAGCCGATCGCGTCGCACGCCGGTTGGCGGCGCCCCAGATGCGAGGTACCACGGAGGTCGACGCGACGACGGCCGCCGCGGATCCTGCGAGAAATCTTCGTCGGTTTACAAACATGAGTTTCACCTACCCCAATTGGAATTCTGCAGTTGTCGCCAAAGCTTTGAAGGCACACAGCAATTTGCCATCGCGCCGCGTTACGGTTCGTTCGACGATATCGATCAGTTTGCGACGATGGGAATCCTCAAGCGGCTGAGCACACCAAATCATTTCCACCCGCTGCACGGCGTCCGCTGCACTGGATACATCAAACCGCCGATCGAGTCGATTCCGTCCTCCCACGAAATTCGTTTGGGCATTGGTCAAAATCTCTGTGACGAGGTTTATCCGCCCAATCATCGTCGTGGAATTGATCCAGCGCATTCCTCCGTCCCAGCCTTTGACGTTGGGCGGATAGAACAGCGATTGTCCCAATTCGGCCAGCGACGACGACAACTGCGTGGGGCTTGTCGACCCGCCGATGCAGCGCAACAGGCCGATTGCCAGTTCGACCGGAGAGCGGATTTTTTTTGCGTACGCCAAGTCGCTAAAAAAGAGCCGGCTGGTGAATATCATCCGCAACACCGGCCGAATCGCAAATTGATTTTCGCGCAGGCAGTTGGCCAATGGTTCGAGGAGCCTAGGGTCGGGGGCAAGGTCGCTGACATAAAAGCGATAGAGCTTTTGGGCGACAAACCGCGCCGCGGCAGGTCGCGTGACGATCCATGCGATGGCTTCTTCGCCGCTCTCGATGCCAGCTTTTCCCAAAAGGTTTTTGGGGGTTGGATCGTGCTGAAATTGGTTGAAAGTAAACTGACCTCGAACGATCTCCCAACCGGTAAATGCGCGCGACAGTTCGCGTACGTCGTGCTCGGTGTAGTTCCCGATTCCCAGGCAAAACAACTCCATCAGTTCGCGCGCGTAATTTTCGTTGGGATTGTTGCGCCGATTGGTCGCACTATCCAAGTACAGCAGCATCGCAGGGTCGCGACTGATCGCAATGACCATCTGTTCAAACGGTTCCAAGGCAAATTGGCGGATCGTTTCGTTTTGGGCGAGCATGGGGAAAGCCGAATTGACTTTGGCGGCACTCGTTGCAAAGTGTCCATGCCAAAAGATGACCAACTTTTCCCGGGCTTGGCTGGCCGTCTGCTGCAAGCGGTAGAGCCACCAGGCGGGCAACTGGACGGGCAAATTGCCGGCTTGAATCACGGCTTTCATCGCCTGCGATTGTTGGTCCAGTTCGGCGTTCTCGCCGGCGGTCAGCAGGCCATCGACGACGTCGAAGAAGGCTAAGTCGACGGCCGCTTGGATCTCGGACCAATCCGCTCCAAATCCGGCGCGACGAGCCAAGTGGGCGGCTTCCCGCGGCGTGAGTCGATCCGTTTCGTAGGGCAACCAGAGATCTTTGGCTAAGACGCGCGTTGCGGTTTTCATGGCAGTGACCGTTATTTGGTTGCGGTGGAGCCCGTTGCCAATCGAGTTTCCAATTCGAGGATCAGAGAATCGTCGGCAGCCCGGAGGCAGAACCTAACCGATGCGAATTGCTTGAGCAACGCAATCGCCGAGTCGATGTCCATCGTCGCGTTCGCCCGGTCAAGACCAGAAGAGAGCATGCGTTGCGCGATCAGCGGTTCTCGATTCAGATCGCCGGCTGCCGCCAACTCCGCGGGCCAAAGTTCTACAATCGTGTTGTCGACTTGCGCCGCCGAATTCGAATCGACCGCCTTGCTTTCGGTCGCTGCCAAGACTTGTTCCGCGAGTGCGCGATGGCTGGCAAGAACGAATTGATCGCCCTCAAATCCAAGCGTGGGCGAAAAATTCTTATACAGATCCGCACCGGGCTGGTCATTCATCGACGTTTGCTCCATCGCAAAATAGCTGCCCGAAATCAGCGTCTTGCCAGCGTCCTTTTCGGTCGTTACTTCCAACGGCGGATACTCGCCCGCACTGGCGTTCAAGTTTGCAAAGCTAACCACTTGTTGAAACGCCAATCGAAGGGCGGGTTGGGCCTTCGCTGCGTTGCGAAGCGTTCCGGTGATGCAGAACGCAGGAATCTGTAGGGTCGGCTGCTTGTCATGGGCGCCGGCGATGGGTTGAACCGCAACTAGTTCGACATCCGGTCCAAGGTATTGAAAAAGTTCGCTCACGGTCACCATGCCCCCCAGCAGCGTGGAAATATCGCTTTCCGACTTGGCAATTCCGGCCAAAGCGTTTTCATCGTGAATAATTTGCGGGGCCATTTTCCAAAACAGTCCGATGTCCCGGTGCCACCGGCCCGAGAAAATTCGGTTTGGGATGTCGATCGAATGCGGCGCGGGCTGCAATTGATCGCCGCCAAAAAAATACTCCAAATGATCGTCCGCTCGTTTCGTTCGCGGAGTTGCCAATTGAACCTGGGCCGCTTGCCCGTTAATCTCCACCGTCGCGACGGCGATCGGCGCAGTCTCCAAGGCATCGAGTATCCCGCCGAATAGAATCTCTTGACCGGGATCGGCGCCCCTTGGGATCTTGAACTTCCCGCCGGCCCGAATATCGTCCAGATTCGCCATCGCCACGATCGTCGGTTGGAATTCCTGTGCAGACGATTGCATCAAATTGTGGGCTTGTTGAAACCAAGTCTGGTCAGCCACGGACGTGACTTTGTCGCCAAGTAATCGATCGAGGACCGCTTTCCCGATGTCGCTAGTCGAGCAGACGACGACCCAACCGTTGCAAAAGCCAATCCGGGCGTTGTCGATTCCGTATGCATCCGTTCCGCGATAAGTCGTCGAGAATAACTGGCCCCTATATTGTTGGGCGGTACCCAGAGCTGCCGCGCTGGCGAATTCTTTGAGCGTTTGCTTAAGCTGGTCAAAGGCTAGGGGAGCCGGTTGGCAAAGGAGAACGATTTCGCGTTCGCTCTTCCAACCCAGGGTGGCGCCATGATCGGTGAAATCCTGAATGAGTTCGACGATCGGCTTGCCAAATATGCTTTCAATAAATTTTTGGCCGGTGCGAAGATCGCGGGATTTGTCGTCCGCCAGCGCTTGTTTCACGCGAGGAATGTCCATCACGCGCTGGAATACGTCAGACGATTCAATCTCATTCCAGCGCGTGCCCAAGTCGCGCGCCGTAAGCACGATCGATACCTCGGGCGGCAAATAACGGGCCGAGGATGAATCGACCAGCGATTGGCCGACCGTCGCTGGAGTCATCAATGCGCTGACGAGGCACGCAAACACAATCGTACCACTGGAAAATGTGCGACTCATGCGTGACCCCTTTGTTCAATCGCGTGGTTCGAATGCCGGCGAGCCACGAAGTATCTTGCCAGCGCCGTTTTGCAAATCGTATGCAATCTCGGTCGACATGTGTGCCACTGGCTCTGCCAGTGCCCGGTCAAGCCCAAACCGTTGCCCAACACACTGGCAGGGCCAGTGGCACACACGACTATTACATCGGGCGGGGGCAATCTTCGCGGCAAACTGCTCCCACAGGTTAGTTCGAGGCGATTCCGCGGATCTTAGGTACCACAGAGAAATATGGCTGATGTTTTCGCATTGCCGCAAGAATTCCTCGTGTAGTCTTCCGTTTGTGGAGCATGCGATCTCGGCCGACGATGAGGCCGAATCAAAGAGCACCTGGACTGAACCTACCACACGTCATTCCGGGCTGAGACCCGGAATCTATCTCCATGGATGGCGAACCCTCGGTGATGTGTAAATTCGAATCGGGATTGCCGGCCTGGCACAAATTCGGCGTTAGTATCGCACCTTCATGCACTTCTCCCATCCATGGAATTTGGATTCCGGGTCTCAGCCCGGAATGACGTCGGGGGGTGTGACGCGCCCAACAATATTTTCTAGATTGATTTGACGTCGGCGAGTTCGGTTTGTGCCAAGAGTTCGCGCGTCGCGGGGTGGCGAGGCGATTCGAAAATCTGCTGGGGCGTACCCGATTCCGCGATTTGACCAAGGTGCAACACATGGACGCGATGGGCGACCTTGCGCGCAAAACCCATCGCGTGCGTGACGACGATCATCGTCTGGCCGTCGGCCGCCAAGTCGGCCATCACGCTTGTGACTTCGACCGTCATCCGTGGGTCCAGCGCACTCGTGGGTTCGTCGAACAAGATCGCAGCGGGGTTCATCGCCAGCGTTCGCGCAATCGCGACTCGCTGCTGCTGACCACCGGACAGATGTGCGGGCCGTGCCTGGCACTTATCCCCCAATCCGACCCGATGCAACAGTTGTTTGGCGTTCTCAATAGCCTCATCGCGCGGTTGCTTGAGGACGTGAATCGGCGCTTCGATCACATTTTCGATCGCTGTGCGATGAGGGAATAGGTGGAATTGTTGAAAGACCATTCCAACCCGTCGGCGAATTTGGGCGAGGGCAAGTTCTCGGTCGGGTTTGCTGGCCGGCCCCAACACGATGCCATCGACAACGATTCGGCCTTCGTCAAACGACTCCAAACCATTGATGGTCCGTAGGAGTGTGCTTTTGCCGCTTCCCGAGGAGCCGAGCAATACGCAGACTTCTCCCTTGGCGACGGAAAGCGTAATGCCGCGCAAGATCTCCTGCTCGGCAAACCGTTTCTTGACGTCCTGCATTTCAATCATGTGTGTCGTTCCTGTTTCATCCGCCGCTCCAATCGACCGGCCAAGAGCGACAGAGGATAGCTCATGGCCAGATACAGAATCGCCGTCAATATTCCCAGTTCGATGACAGCACCCGTGCTTCGAGCGTGAATGTAATACTGTTTGCTTAGCTCGACGACGGTGATCACCGAACAAACCGCGGTGTCTTTGAACAAGGCGATAAAGTCATTGGTCACGGGTGGAATGACGAGCCGCGTGGCTTGCGGGAGGATCACGCGGCGCAGGGCCATCCAGCGCGACATACCCAGTGACAGGGCAGCTTCCATTTGTCCGCGCGGAATGGCTTGGAGTCCGGCACGATAGATCTCCGCCTCGTACGCGGAATAATTCAATGCCAAGCCCAATACGCCAGCCCAAAACGCATGGATCGACAGTCCGATCTCGGGCAACAAAAAGAAAATGACGTACAACTGCAGCACCAGCGGCGTACCGCGGACGAGTTCGATGTAGCCGACGGCAAGCCAGGACAACCACCGCGGTCCGTACAAGCGAACCAACGAAATCAGCAGGCCCACAAAAACCGCCAACGGCATTGCCACAATGGCTAACGCCACGGTCACGGCCGCAGCCGCAATCAAAAATCCGCCGCGCTGCCGTATGACTTTCCAGCCACGCACGGCCTTATATGTTTCCAGGGGTTGGGTTGCGCCCGAGGCGTCCGTTCGAACGTCGTCTCCCACGAAGCTGCCATCGGAGCCAACTTCCAACGCACGCCGGGATTGGACCGCGTTCCAAATCCGATACTTCGCCAGGATTTGTCGCAGACTACCGTCTTGAAGAGCACTTAGGATTGCGCGATTTATTTCGCTCAACAGCCGTTGATCCTCCTTTCGCATGAGTGCGACGTAATAGCCTCGCCCCACGGGGTCACCGACGCCGACCAATTCGGGAAATCCATCTTGAAAATAAGTCCACACCGGTCCGTCTTGCAGATTGCCATCGAGTCCGTCCAGCGATAACTCGACGCCGCGCATCGCATCGGTCGCACCGTCGAAATTGACAATCTCAACTTGAGTCGGAAAATGTTCCTCCAAATACTGTTGAGCCGCCGATCCGCCCAAGACGGCAATCCTTTTTTTCCGACCGTCGGGCGGAGTTTCGACGTCCGTCCACGACCGCAGGCTCGCATCGCCTTTACGACCGAGCAATTGCAGTTCGTAGATGTAGTAGGGAATCGACGTCCCCAGCTCGGTGGCGCGCTGCGGCGTCCACTCGTACCCGTTGAGGACGATGTCGATGTCGCCGCGCCCGAGCAAGTCGGGCAATTTGTCCCATTGCCCTTGATAGAATTCGGCTTTCACTCCCAATTGAGCGGCAATGTAGTCGGCCAACTCGACTTCAAATCCGATCAAGCGATTGGGATCGTCCGCAGAAGGCAAGACAAACGGGCCACCTCCTTCTTGATCCGCGCCCCAAATGAGCGTCCCGCGTTGCCGAATCTTGTCGAGCGTGTCATCGGCCGAACACCTGGCCGCCATCGTCGCGCACAACGCAAAAACGAAAAGGATTGGATTTTTCATGGTAGGTCGAATACAAAAGTGGTTGACCTTGGGTATGCCGCACAACACATTTATTTTGTTCCCTCTCCCCAATGACTTCGCAAACGATTGGACAGAAGCCGGCGGTGATCGTGAAGTCATTGGGGGAGAGGGTAGGGTGAGGGGGCTGCATTTGCAACGATCCTCCCCCTCATCCTGACCTTCTTCCGCAAATTCACCTCAATCATGTTCTTTAAATTCTCCGGCTCATTCGTTTGCTGAATTTAGAAGAGTAGGAACAGAAATATCGCAACACCAAAACTTGAGCTTCGGCTTAGGCTGTGTCGCAAAACATAAGCTGAAGGGCGCAAGCCCCCGGCTTTGACCAGAACAACAATCCAACAACCGGACGCTAGCGCGTTGCGGCTGATGAGAAAACTCGCGACTCGTGTTTTGAGACACGGCCTGTTATTTCAATGGGTTGTTAGGCGCTCTTGCACATAGCGAGCAACGGAATCTCGCGTCGCTGGCGATTTCCACAATTGGAGATACGACTGGAATAACGCCTCTCGATTTGCCTCAATCTGCCGCAGAATCGGCTCTCGAACTTGTTGTTTGGTGAACTGAAATGTCGCCAAGGGAACGGTAGCGTACTCGCGCGCGACTTGCATCGCCGATTCGAGAATCGACTCGGGTGACGCGACGACATCGGCCAGTCCGACCTCGACCGCCAACTTTCCAATGTAGATGGCGCCGACGTTGACGATCCGTTGAAAGGCTTGGGGAGCGGCGACAAACCGAACAATTTCGATCGCCGTCATCGGCAAGGGCACGCCGATTCGCAATTCAGGAATTCCGATTCTCGCCTCAGGTGCAATGAGGCGATAGTCGCAGGCGCAGGCGATCATGCAACCTCCGGCGATCGCGTGCCCCTGAATCGCCGCAACGATGGGTTTGGGAAATCGAAAGATTGCCGTGAAGGAATTTTCCAGCGATTGCAAAAACGGCTCGACGTAGTCGGGGCCCTCGCGCAACCACCGCTTCAAGTCAACGCCCGCCGAAAAGACGCGATCGTTTCCCACGAGCACGACTCCGCTGCAATCGTCGTCGGCCAGCCGCCGCAAAGCATCGATGAATGCGCAACAAAACTCAATGTCCATGGCGTTGACCTTGCCATGCGACATCCGCAGTAGTGAGACCGGACCAGTTCGAGTGATCGAAAGCATGCTGGCACGCCCGTTGACTTGAGAAAGCTAGCGCAAGGCCTTGCTCGTGCCCGGGGCCCGCGCATCGCGCAGTTGCACGATGTCGAGTCGGTGGTTGCTCATGCTTCGCGGGCCTTTTTTAACGCGAGCCGCCTTGAGTTCGGGACTGTAAAACCCGAGCCCGATAAACGTCGCGTCGTTCAATTTGGACTGTTCAACAAAAACTTCATCGACCCACAACTGATCGGGAACGGCCCGAATAAACTGGTCCCCTTTGGAATTGCATTGCCGAAGGACTTGGCCATTCTGATCGCAAATGTGAATGAAGCGCGAGCGGGCGCAGCTCGGGAACACCTGCCAAACCATGTAAATGCGTGTCCCGTTTTCAACCTGTTCATACGACAAACCATGCAATAAGGCTTCGTCCTCGAAGACAACGCCCCTAAATTCGGGTCGCGAGCGGGCAATGATCTTTCGGACCGCTGCAGGATCGACGCACGATTCGAACGAGGATTGAATTTCCCACGTCAACACGAAGGCGCAACACACGCCAATCGCTATGGAGACAGGGAGCACGCCGCTCCTCCAGACATTTGCTGGGATTCGTCCGATGGTCCGAAATGCCTTGGACCACTTTCGGTCCGACAACGACAGCAGCGACTCTTTGCAGGGGACTTCAACGACCGCGTACAGCAACGCCGAAACGGCTAGTGTCAGCACGAGGCTTATCGAGATCGCGATGAGTGGCGTTAGGGGCAACCCTTGCGCCAACGACTTGATCTTCACCTGGATAAGTTGATGCACCAAATAAAATGCAAAACTAATTTCGCCGAGGTAGACAAACCAACGCCTGGCGAGCAGCTTCGAGACCAATCCGCGGGACCAAGAAAATACCCAGACGACGAATGCAAAACCGACGACCGAACCTGTTCCCTTGGCCAACCAATACACTAGCGGGCGATAATCGTCGACGTTGATCCATTTGTGGATCAATCCGGAGCCTTGGAAAAACAAGTTAAGCAGAACGATGCCGCTGAGCGCAAGTACTTCGAGTAGCGTTTGCAATCCAACGCTGCGTACGTTCCATCGAATATGCAAGCCGCCGAGAAACAGATGGCAGACGAGCATCCCGGTCGCAAATTCAAAAATCCGAAACAAAGGGTTAAAGTGCATCAGGGCATGGACCGCTTCCATTTGCGTCGGGTCGGCGCGATAGAATCCGTTGGCGATGAACGCGCCGACTGCGGTGGAGAGTCCGATCAGAGCGTAGAGTATTCCAAACCGACGCCTGCCGGCCAACAGCAGCAGCGGGAACGCCGAATAGAACGCCATTTCTGTTGAGATGCTCCACGCGACTCCATTGAAATCGAGGACCCAACTGGTATTGGGGATCCAGCTTTGCAGCAACAGAACGTGTGATACGAGCTTGAGCTGTTGTTCCCAAGATCCTGACAGGGGATTTCGAGAGATGAGAAGAAAAAAAAGCAAAAGGCAAACGATATGCAGAGGCCAAATCCGAGCCCAACGCGTGTAATAGAATTTCCAGATTCCCTGTCGCGTTAGTCGGCCGCTGTAGACATACGTCAGAATAAACCCGGACAGGACGTAAAAAAAAGCCACCGCCGTGCCGCCGACGGCTCTTAATTTCATTCCCTCCGATGGGAAATGAAGTTGGGCATGTTCCAAGAAAACAAAAAGTGCCGCGACGAACCGGAGTCCGGTCAATGCGTCCAATGGAACAACTTGCGGTCTTGGTTTACTTGCAACCGTCATGCAAAATGGCGAACAACTCCCCCCGCAAAATCAACTCGTAGATTACGAGATCAGCAAAGGCCTGTCGAGGTTAATTTGCCGCTGCTCGTCGCAAGTTTCAGCGATCATCGGAGCGAAAAAGGGCTCCGCAAATCGTCTCCATGCTCTGTCGCTTGGCGTTCTCAATTTGGCGGCTTTCGAATAATCGCGACCGACTGGTTCATGCCATGATACATCGGGATCAGGTCGAGGATTTCAAAATACTTGCCCCAATTTTTCCGAATCAGACTGGTGTGGTGAAAGACCATGCCGCGATACGGTCCAACTTGCGAATGCCGAGCCACCAATCGTTCTGCTGACAGGGGAGCTTGCAGTAAGTCGTCGCGAAACCAGTCTGTCTTGCGCAGGACAAGCAGTTGTCTGTCGTTCGGTTCCAGTTCCTTTAGCACATCCCATGAGTGCTCGGTCTGAAACGTCACGTACGCTAAGCCACCGGGACGCAGTACGCGATACATTTCGGCGATCCACGCAGTTTCAAAGGTGTCGATATGAGTGAACACCGAAAAGGCGCAGAAAAAATCCAATCGGTTATCGGCAATCGGCAGATGCGGCAAAGCGTGGTTGTGAAAACAGCGAATCGAGGGATCGAGGAATTCGTTCACCCAGCGGACATGTCGCTGATTGAGGTCGGTTGCCCAGATTTCTGGAAACTTCCCTTGAACGGCAATATGTCGCAAGACTCGCCCCGTGGCCGCACCCATTTCCAGAACTCGATCGGGCCGGAAATCGTACTTTTTGAGCACGAGCCGAATCTTGAGCCAGTCGACGAGGCCGCTCAACCAATACCATTCGTGTTGGCCAACTGAGTATCCTTCCCGTTCGTCATCTTGGGGGATCGGATACCGATCCGCAGCAAACGCAGCCGGCAGGTCAACCGTTTCCTGAATTGATTTGGCGACTCGGCGCGCGAAAAGTTCCTGAATTTTCTCGAGCCGCAGACTTGCGATTTCGATTTGCTTGGGGAACGGAGCAATGTCAGAATTGTTGCGGCTGAAATCGTCTTCCCACGCAATTGGGCGCTGAGTGGCTGACATAGGTCGTCCCCGCGAGGGTTGTCTAATCGATGGGTGATTGAATCGATCGGAAACGGAACGAGATAGGCCAGAATTTTGCGATATTTCCTGCAGGGCGACCAGCCGGTGGATGGTAGAAATGTGCTTGCCGCGGATGTAAGCTGACGGTGCGCCCGCGGCATGCTCGCGCTTTCGGGAGCTGTTTGACGGCCGCAGCCAACGCGTTCGGGAGAAGCCATGTCGAAAAAGGTATCGCAATTCAATCGCCGTCGATTTTTGAAGTCGACTATTTCGGCTGCCGGCGCCGCGGTATTGGCGCCAACGATCATCCCCAGTTCAGCCTTAGGCCTCGACGGAGCCGTCGCTCCCAGCGAGCGGATCGTCGTCGGCGGAATCGGCATTGGAAACCGGGGGACGTACGACCTTGGTTGCTTCCTCGAGCAAAAAGATGTCCAGTTCGTCTCGGTGTGTGACATCAAGGAAGCTCGCCGCACCGCCGTCAAGAAGTTGGTCGATGAAAAGTATGGCAATTCGAACTGCGACATGGTTCGCGACTTTCGTGAGCTGCTGGATCGCAGCGATATCGATGCGGTGTTGATCGCAACGGGACCGAACTGGCATGCGACCGCGGCGATCCATGCGGCGAAAGCGGGCAAGGACATGTATTGCGAAAAACCTTGCACGAAGAACATTGCTCAAAGTCTTGCGTTGGCGGAAACGATGCGGCGCACCGGCCGAGTATTTCAGGCTGGCACCCAGCGGCGAAACTTGCCGCATTTTGCGTTTGCTTGCGCGCTGGCCCGAACTGGAAAGCTCGGCAAACTGAAAAAAGTGTTTGCCCACCCAGCGGGTATGAAAACCATCACGAGCGGCTGGTTGAATCCCGAGCCCGAACCGAACAAGGAAGTCGTTGACTGGGACATGTACCTCGGGCCGGCTGCTTGGCGGCCGTTTAACGCACAACTTCTCGACGGCTTCAATTTCGAAAAGGGAGGTGGCTTTGTGGGGGCATTTTCGGGAGGTGGCGTGCTCGAATGGGGCTCTCATTGCGCCGATCTCTGCCAATGGGCCGTCGGCGATTGTCCACCGCCGATCGAATACGACGCGCCCGCCAACGGCCAATTGGTGGCCCGCTACGAGAATGGCGTGGAGCTGATCTTCCGCGAGGACGGTTGGATTCCGCTGGGCTCCTGCCCGGTCCGATTCGAAGGAGAGACCGGCTGGGTCGAAGCGGGCGACAGCGGCAAGCTCGTGTTGAGTTCCCCAGCGTTGCTCGCCGGACGAACGGTCGAAGAAATCGATGGCTATCCGGCGACTTTTCACGTGCGCGACTTTCTCGATTGCGTGAAATCGCGCAGCCTACCAAAAGGAAATGCTGATGCGGCGTGCAACGCACACATCGCCTGTCACGCCGCGAACATCGCGATCTTTCTCAATCGCCAAGTGAAATACGACCTCGCGAAACACGAATTCATCAACGACGAACAGGCCAATCGCCTGCGATCCGAAGCATTGCGAGAACCATGGAGGCTCTAATCTTGTTCCCTCTCCCCGTGCTTCACGGGGAGAGGGTCAGGGTGAGGGGTTGTCCCGGCTGTTGAATCACCATCACAAATAGGTTCGAAATCATGCGAAACATTTTTTTGATTCTCGCCGCGGCCTTGCTCGTCGTTCCGACATCCGTTCGCGGCCAAGATCCCAACGCAAGGGACGAAGCCTCTTTGTTAGCCGTGCTCCGCTCAGACACTCCCGCGGCAAATAAGGCAATGGCTTGTAAATTCTTAGCGGTGTACGGTTCGAGCGAATCCGTGCCGGAGTTGGCTCCGTTGTTGGCCGACGAGCAACTCGCGTCGTGGGCGAGAATCGCCCTCGAAGCGATCCCTGGCCCCGCCGCCGACGAGGCATTGCGCAAGGCGACCGATTCGCTCCAAGGCAAACTACTGGTCGGCGTGATTAATTCGATTGGCGTCCGCCGCGATCTCGGTGCCGTCGATTCACTTGTCGAACGCTTGCAAAACCCGGATATCGACGTTGCATCGGCCGCAGCCGTAGCGCTGGGTCGCATTGGCAATTCGGCAGCAGTCAAATCGCTCCGCAACGCGCTAGCCTCGGCACCGGTCAAAGTACGTGCCGCGGTGGCTGAAGGTTGTGTGCTCTGTGCGGAACGCTTCTTATCCGAAGGCAAATCGGGCGAGGCAACTGAGATTTACGATGAAGTCCGGAAAGCGGATGTGCCGCAACCCCGAATTTTGGAGGCGACTCGGGGCGCGATCCTTGCCCGTGGCCAGGATGGAATTCCAGTGCTGCTCGAACAATTGCGATCTCCCGACGAGAAATTATTTCAGATCGCGTTGACCACGGCCCGAGAGTTTCCAGGACGCGATTTCGATCAAGCCTTGGCGAATGAGTTGGATCGCGCCGCGCCAGATCGTGCGGCGCTCTTAGTTCAAGCGATGGCCGACCGAAAGGACACCGTCGCTTTGCCCGCTTTGCTCGTGGCGGCTGGACGCGGACCTAAGCAAGTTCGTATCGCGGCCATTACCGCACTCGGTCGCGTCGGAGACGTTTCCTGTGTTCCCGCGTTGCTAAAGATCGGGCTTGATCCCGACGCAGAATTGGCTGATCCAGCCAAAGCAGCCCTGGCCGAACTTCCGGATGAAAAGGTGGGCCAGGAGATCATCGTCGGCCTCCCCAAAGCCCAGGGGGCTGCCTATGTCTTGTTGCTTGAGTTAGTCGGGCGGCGGCGAATCGAAGCGGTCGACGCGCTGGTGAAGGCACTCGATCATTCTGACAAAACCGTCCGCAGCGCGGCGCTGACGTCTTTGGGCAACACAGTTCCCGCTGAGCGAATCTCTTTGCTCATCTCGCAGGTCGTCGCTCCCCAACATGCGGAGGACCAACCCGTGGCCGTGCGGGCGCTGAAAGCAGCTTCAATCCGCTTGCCCGACCGCGAAAAGTGCGCCGCGGAGCTCGCGATGGCAATCGACCGCTCGCCGCTGGAAACCAAGATCGCGCTGCTGGAGATCTTGGGCGCCGTTGGTGGCTCTAATGCGCTGGCGACGATTGGCGCTGCCGCTAGGAGCTCCGACGTGCAACTTAAGGACATCAGCAGTCGTTTGCTTGGCGAATGGATGACCATCGACGCAGCACCGGTGCTGTTGGATCTGGCGAAAACCGGTCCCGCCGACAAGTACCAAGGCCGAGCGCTGCGCGGATACATCCGCATTGCGCGACAGTTCACCATGCCCGACGAGGAACGCGTCGAGATGTGTAAGAACGCGCTCGATGTTTCGCGTCAGCCCGCCGAGAAGAAGCTGGTGTTGGACGTTCTCAAGCGCAATCCGAATCCCGAAACGCTGAAGCTTGCCCTCCAAATCCGATCAGTTCCCGAATTGAAAGAAGACGCAACTCAGGCGACGCTTGCGATCGCCGAGAATCTCGGCAGCACTCCGGACGAATTGGCAAAACTATTCTCCAAGGACGGACTTGCCAAGGTCAAGTTAGAAATTGTCAAAGCCGAGTATGGCGCCGGAACGACTCTAGTCGACGTGACCGAGACGCTGCAAAAGCAAGTCGCTGATTTTCAACTTATTATGCTTCCGTCGTCCAACTACAACGCCACGTTCGGCGGCGATCCCGCTCCCGGACTCCCCAAAGAATTGAAGATCCAATATCGAATCGACGGCAAATCAGGCGCTGCAACCTTCGCCGAGAACGCCCTAATTTTTCTCCCCCAGCCTAAGTAATCGACATTCCTCCTCCTCCGCCCTACGGCTTCGCCTTGCTTCGAGATGCCTACTCGCCTCGCGATGTCCCGGAGTTGAATTACGCCGCTCGAATTGTCGAGAAACTGGTGCTTTCGTTACCTGCCGTCCGAGGCGGGCAAAGCTGATCGCTCGTTGCAGGCGGATCACGTCCTGCAAGTCTTAGTGAGGCTCCCCAAGTTGAGTAGACAGTGAACGACCCGATGTCATGATAAATGACGGAGGGTGGTTCATGAAGTCGAAGCGAACGTTTAGCCGCGAGTACAAGTTGGCGGCGGTGAAGAAGATTGTCGAGCAAGGCCAGTCC
>JBGTJE010000109.1:0-2007 GCA_041745295.1 Pirellulaceae bacterium
GGACTGGCCTTGCTCGACAATCTTCTTCACCGCCGCCAACTTGTACTCGCGGCTAAACGTTCGCTTCGACTTCATGAACCACCCTCCGTCATTTATCATGACATCGGGTCGTTCACTGTCTACTCAACTTGGGGAGCCTCAACGCCATGAAGGAATCTGCGCCCGATTCCCCGCGGTGGTTTTCATACGCCCGACAGCTCAACGCGCTCGAATACCGCGCTGCCGGGGCACGGCGACGATTCAATGAAATGCTTGATGCGTTTACAACGGCGACGAACACATTTGACTAGTTGAAACGCCGAATAGATTCGCGGGGGCGTTTTTCGCTATTCAAGCACGCGCCGAGAGTGCTTTGACGCCAAGCTGAATCGGAGTCGTCCATTTAAGGCACGCTGAATCAAAGTTGGTAAACTGCCCTCCATGCGAACGGTTCTAATAATTCTGTTGATTTTCATCGCGGCGGGCTGCGAACAAAGCCCAAGACCGATTCAGGTGCAACCCCTCGCAGAGGTCACTGGCCCGGTCGTCAAAGTCATCGACGGCGATACCATCGACGTGCTGAATGGGGACAAAATCACGACGCGAGTGCGGTTGAATGGAATCGACGCGCCGGAACGCAAGCAGGCATTTAGCACAAAGTCCAAAGAGCACCTTAGCGAGCTGATTGGCGAGCAACCCGTTCGCGTATTTGATCTTGGGCTGGATCAATACGGGCGAACGATTGGCGACGTCTACAGCGGCGACAAACCATTGAATCTGGAAAAGGTTCGCGACGGGATGGCTTGGCACTTCAAACGATTCAGCGATGACCGGATACTGGCCAAAGCTGAGATCGAGGCGCAAGCAGCAAAGCGCGGATTGTGGGCCGATCCGAAACCGGTAGCGCCGTGGGAGTGGCTAGCGTTTGAAAAAATAAAGTCGCAACGCTGATTTTCCCCGCGATGGTGGCGCGTAATCAACCGACTTGGCAGCTCGCGATTCATCCACTTAGTGAGTGTCTGCAAGTTTGTTCAACCTACAAGTCGTTTTTTTCTGTCGCGGGGGTTTTTAATTGCTTTTGATTCCGCTAGGATGCGTCTCTCGCCGCAACCAATCTCCAGGAGTACATGCCATGAGAAGAGTCATCGTTTTGGTTTCGTTGGCTGTTTTCGCTTTGTTGGGATCAAACCCAGCACGGGCAGATTTCATATACTCCTTCGCCAGCACAACTGCCGCGCCGGGCTTCGGGGCGATGAGCGGTTCGTTCACCGTGTTGGATAGCGCGATCAGTGACGGCGTCATCGACGCTGCCGAGATCACGACGTACTCATTCGCTGATTTAATCTACACTTTTGCACCTCCTCCGGGCGTGTTCGCTGCGAGCGTCCTCGTAGATTCGACGACTGGGGCATTGCAAAATGTCGGCGCTCTCACGTTGTTCGAAACCGATGCCGACGCGCCGTTTCCATTCGAGGCCTCCACCTTTGTCACGGGAACGGGGTCGCAGCCATACGTCCGAGTCGGGGACGCCCCAAACTTTACCGGCACCGGCTTCGGACAGTGGACTGTCCAGCAGACTGCCATTCCGGAACCGGGATCAATGGCGTTATGTGCAGCCCTTGGCTTCGGATGGGTACTGTTACGCCGGCGGAAGAAAGTAATTGTTTAACGCATACCTGCATCACAAATAAATTCACGGTCGCATCGGAAATCGGTGCGACCGTTTTTTATTTCTTGTCGCCGGAATCCTCCGCAACCAAGTCCCGCGGCGATTCTGTTTCGTTGCTGAGTCGACCATTGAGTAGTCGATGCGCTGGGCCGACATAGCCGCCCATGGAGAGGAACTCGCAGCCAAAGATTAGGCCGGACTTGGAGTCGATTTCACTAGACTAAAAAGTCAATTCTGGATCGCGGCAGCGGTAGGTGCGGCCGTTGACCCCCTCCCCAAAAATTGAACCGGGGGATGTGAGAGAATCCTAGAACCCTTTTCGAGGGCAGAAAGGATTTTCTAATGAGGAAGCGACGTAC